>CAZVED010000005.1:0-96253 GCA_964626205.1 uncultured Gammaproteobacteria bacterium | reverse complement strand
TCCGACCGCGACGCGCTCTACCAGGACCTGACCGGAAAGAGCCCGCATGCCGTTGCGGCAGAGCGTGGCGTTGCCGCGCTGGGTGAGCGCGTTCCTGTACCGCCAAAGGTGACGCGCGTCATTCCCGTTGTCGGCAAAGATGAGCCACAGGTGCCGGACTTGAGCAAGCTCGAAGTACCGGTCATTCATGAGGTTGGCTCGCACGTTGTCGCTGAACCTGTTACATCAGCGCCAGCTGCCGTCGTGCCTCCGCCTGCACCGCCAGCCCCGCCTGCGCTTGCCGCTGTAGCCCCACCGCTTCCGCCACAGGCACCACCAGTCGAGCCGCAAAAGCGTGCCGTGCCGCCACCCATCGACTTACCTGTCCTCGAAGACGATGACGACGAGTCATCTTTGGCCGTGCATGAAGTCGGCGACGAGATTATTATTGGCGGAAAAGAGAAGCAGGGTGCGATTCCGACGTCTCCGGCGCCAGCTATTCCGCAACCGCCGGTCATCGCTCCTCCTGTCGTGCCGCTATCCGTGACGCCTCCGCCTATCATGCCTCCACCAGCACCGAAGCCTGCCGCGGTTGTTCCGCCTCCGGCGCCGCCGAAACCGGCAGCAGCCCCGCCGCCCGTGCCGCCGAAGCCGATTGCGCCAGTCATGACGCCACCAGCTCCGGTGAAGCCGGTAGTCTCTGATGTCACCACTGCACCGAAACTCACCGGTCCAACAGATGCATTGCGGTCCATGTCCATCGTCGATTTCCGCCGCCTTTCCAAGACACCAAAGGAAGCGACGCTGAAGATCAAGGACAAGATCGATCTTCTTGCCGAGGAATCGTTCGAACGAAAGACCGAAGGCATCAAGGCATGGCAGGCATCGGAAGCCAACAGGACGTATCTTTCCATGCTTCGCACGAGTCTCGAAGGCGAACCGCTTCCGCAGGTCATCGCGAAGTTACAGAATGCCAATCAGCCTGTGCTGACCAAGGAAGAGTTCGACGCGATTATGGAACTGAATAGGGACTTGCGTTTCGGGTAATTGCACTATCGTGTCATCGTGGGGAGGGTAGGCGCGACTGTTCTGACTTTGTCATTGCGAGTGGGGTCGTACTCGACCCCCGAAGCAATCCCGTCTTGAAATCGCACGGGATTGCTTCGGCCTAAAGGCCTCGCAAAAAACAGCTCGCTCCGTGGTTTCCTGGACGGTTGTGGATAAGATTTTCCGCCTTTCTGGGATGGGTGGATTTGAACGGCAATAAGCTCAGCATGCTGAGCTTATTTCTGTGCTATACTGGAAACACTGATGTATGGCGCAGAAATACGTTGTTCCGCAATTCATCGACGTCGAAGATAAGATCATCGGTCCTATCACGACGCGGCAGTTCGTCATTCTGCTCGTCACGGCGATGTTCATGTTTATCGCGTTTCAGCTTTTCGATTTCGCGCTGTTTATCACGGTCGGCGTCATCGAGCTCGCGCTCGGCGGTATTCTCGCGTTCACGAAGATCAACGGTCAGCCGTTCCATTTTTTCCTGCTGAACCTCATCCAGACATGGAGGAAGCCGCCACGCCGCGTTTGGGACAAGGACCTTACCGACGCGGAGCTCAAGGCGATTCTCAATGAGCCCCCGCCTCCGCCCCCACCCACGCGAAAGCTCAAGGCGCGCGTGGAAGCCTCCAAGCTCTCCGAGCTGACGATGATCGTCAACACGGGCGGCGTCTATAACCCTGAAGCATAGCCATGCAGTCGAAGAAACTTGCGGGACCGAAACCGGGACCTGCGACACAACGGTATCTCGACATCGCGGAAGTCCGCGAAGACGTCGTCGTCATGAAAGACGGCACGCTTCGCGCGGTTTTGCTCGTGGCATCCATCAATTTTGCGCTCAAGTCCGAAGACGAGCAGAATGCCATTATCCAGCAGTACATCAGCTTCATGAACTCGCTCGAGTTCCCGTTGCAGATCGTCATTCAGTCACGCCGTCTCAACATCGAGGCGTATATGGAGCGGCTTGCTGAGGCGCAGAAGAACCAGAAGAACGAACTGCTCAAGCTGCAGATCGCGGATTATCGTGGGTTCGTCTCGGAACTCGTTGATATCGGACAGATCATGCAGAAGCAGTTCTTCGTCGTCGTGCCGTATAATCCGCTGTCGGACAAGTCCAAGGGTTTCTGGGCGCGTCTGAGCGAGGCGTTCCAGCCGGCCGCTATCGTGAAGCTCGCGGAGAAGCGTTTCCGTGACCGCAAGGAACAGCTGCTGTCGCGTGTGAACGGCATTGCTGGCAATCTTCAGTCCATGGGACTCAAGTCTGTCATGCTCGACACGCAGAGCCTCATCGAGCTCTACTATCGCGCGTACAACCCGGAACTCCTCGACTCGCAGAAGATGCGCGACGTCGGCGACTTGCGCGTGTCGGATAACCAGAACAGCATCTAGTATGGCGTTCACACCGCAACAACTCGGCACACAGGTCAGCGTCCCCAAAGACCCGAAGGACCTTTCGGGGAAGGGGAAGAAGCAGGCAGAAGAGCAGACAAAGCTCGCGGAACAGAAGACGTTGCTCGAAGAGGAGCGCATCTATCGCAAAGGCGTCGTCTCCATCAAGGATCTCATCTCGCCCGCAGGGATGCAGATCCAGCCGACGTTCTTGCAGCTCGGTGAGAGCTTCGTTCGGACGGTGTTCGTCGTGTCCTATCCGCGCCACCTGTCGCTCGGCTGGTTCACGCCGGTCATCAACATGAACAAGACCATCGACGTGGCGATGTTCTTCTACCCGGTCAAGGCTAATGTCATCCTGAAGCAGTTGCAGAAGAAGGTCGGTACGCTCGAAGCGCAGATCGTTTCGGATTCGGAGTCCGGAAAGCCACGCGACCCCATCCGTGAACAGGCGCTCCAGGACATCGAATGGCTGCGTGACACGCTCTCCCAGGGGACGGAGCACTTTTTCCAGTTTGCGTTGTACGTCACGATGTACGCAAAGACCAAGGAAGACCTCGATAAGTTCAGCGAGGAAGTGGAGTCCGTCTTCGGGTCAAAGCTCATCTACACGAAGCGCGTATTCTATCAGGCGGAGCAGGGCTTCAATTCCACGCTACCGATCGGTAACGACGAGCTCATGACGACGTTCAACATGAACTCGAGCCCGATTGCGTCGTCGTTCCCGTTCATCTCCGCGGACCTTACGTCCGAGAACGGCATCTTGTTCGGCATCAACCGCCACAACAACAGCCTCATCCTCTTCGACCGCTTCTCCATGCAGAACGCGAACTACATCGTGTTCGCGACCTCCGGTGCGGGTAAGTCGTACACTGTGAAGCTCGAGATTTTGCGGTCGCTCATGCTGGGGACCGACGTTATCGTCATCGACCCGGAACAGGAATACAAGCACCTCTCGGATGCCGTCGGCGGCACGTACGTGAACCTCTCGCTCGCGTCGGACGCTAAGATCAACCCGTTCGACCTGCCGCGCGCGGTGGGCGAGGAGGTATCCACCGAAGACATCATCCGCTCGGCGGTCATCACGACCAAGGGTTTGCTCCGCATCATGCTCGGCACCGTCACGCCGCAGGAAGACTCCGTCCTCGACCGTGCGCTGCTTGAAACCTACGCCAAGAAGGACATCACTGCCGATGCCGATCTTTCGCAGGTCGAAGCGCCGGTCATGCAGGACTTCGTGGAAGTGCTCGATGGCATGGAAGGCACCAAGGACATCGTCATCAAGCTGAAGAAGTTCACGGAAGGTACGTTCGCCGGTCTCTTCAACTCGCCGACGACCGTGCAGATGAATAACCTGCTCGTCACGTTCTGCGTCCGTGACTTGGAAGACGAACTTCGCCCACTCGCCATCTACGCGGTCGTCAACTACATCTGGAACGTCGTCCGTTCGGAGAAGAAGAAGCGCATTCTCGTCATCGACGAGGCATGGTGGCTCATGCAGCACGAGGACTCGGCGAAGTTCATCTTCGCGCTCGTGAAGCGCTGCCGTAAGTACTTCCTCGGTGTCACGACGATCACCCAGGACGTGAACGACTTCCTGCGTTCGCCCTACGGCCAGGCCATCGTGACGAACTCCGCCATGCAGATGCTGCTCAAGCAGTCGCCGGCGGCCATCGACAACGTCGCCAAGACGTTCCTTCTCACGGAGGGCGAGAAGTTCCTTCTCCTCGAGGGTGGTGTCGGCGAAGGTATCTTCTTCGCTGGCAATAAGCACGCGGCCATCAAGGTCGTGGCGAGCTACACCGAAGACCAGATCGTCACCACGAACCCGCAACAGCTCATCGAGATCGCGGAGGCAAAGAAGGAGTACGAAGCCGAGATCGCACGGCAGGATGCTGCGAACGCCGCTGCTAAAGGAGCTGCCCCAGCCGGAACACCACCTACCGCATAACCGACGCCTATGACACGACGACAGAAAGTCCTTCTTGGTATCGCCATCGCGCTCATCCTCCTCTTGTTGGCTATCGCCCTGTTCTTCCTGATGCAGCGTCCTGCTCCGACGGTTCCGGTCGTGGATGTCACGGCGCAGGGGAACGGGCAGTCGACGACAGGGCTTCCGGAAGCCAACGATCCTAATCGCGGAGCGACTCCGGCTCCGGTGCAGCCAGCCCCGACCGAAACGGCGCCGACGGCGCCGCCGGACGACACATCAGCCATCCTGCGTTTCGCGGCGGCATTCACCGAACGGTTCGGCAGCTTCTCCAACCAGACGGACTTCGTGAACATCACGGATTTACGGACGGTCATGACCCCGTCCATGCAGGCGTGGGCCGACCAGTATGTGGCGGACGCACGGGCCGCCTCCGGCGACACTACAGTCCATTACGGTGTCACGACCCGCGCGCTTGCTCCGACCATCGTGACATTTGACGAAGATGCGGGGACTGCTACGGTGCGCGTCAGCACCCAGCGCCGCCAGGATGCGTCCGGCACCACGGCCGCCGAGGTGTATTATCAGGACATCATCCTCGAACTCATCAAGACGAACGGCGAATGGATGGCGGATTCCGCGGAGTGGCAACCACGGCAATAAGGATCGTACGGACGGCGGTTGCATCCGCCGGTCCGGTGCTATTTCCGCATTTTTGCCTGGGGTGCCGCATGGAAGGATCTCTGCTCTGCGCTGCGTGTCTCGAGATAAAAAAAGCCTCCACCATCGGAGGCTTTTCGTTATCTCTTGACGGTGCCTTACGCCCCAGGCCAGGCCCCTCCGGGGAGGCGGCTCCGACTTTAGCCTCCCCGGAGGGGCCTGGCCTGGAACGCAACGCGACACCATTTCTTGTTCACGTGGAAGGCCTAGATGGTGTCCTTTGCATGGCTCCTTACAACGACCCGCTGCTACGCGAACTGCTACAGGCCTACAAGTATGAGGGCATCGAGGAGGCTGGGACGGCGCTTGCGGACCTGTTCGCCGCGTTCCTTGCCGGGCGTGGTGAGGAGCTTCGCACGTTGGGAGACACAGAGGCGGTCATTGTGCCGTCACCGTTGCATCCATTGAGGCTTCGGATGCGTGGGTTCAATCAGGCGGACGTGTTCGCGGAGACGCTTGCTGCCGCGACCGGCCATGCTGTGGACCGCACATTGCTCCGGCGTGCGTACTCGAGCAAGACGCAGGTAGAGATGGGGGAGAGCGTGTTGCGGTCGGAGAACGTCCGTGGCGCGGTCACGTCCCTGCGCGCGGCGCCGGAGTCGTGCGTCATCGTGGACGATGTGATGACGACAGGGTCGACGCTCGCGGCATGCGCAAAAGCGCTCCGGGATGCCGGAGCGCTTCGTGTGACGGCCGTGACGGTGTTGCGGGGATGAAAAAAGACCGGCAGATGCCGGTTTTTACGTTGTTAGTCGTCCTCATCCGTCTCGGGGCGGTCGGATTTCACGACGACCGCGCGATAGGGGACGCGATCAGTACCCCAGTCGAGGAGCGGGTGGATGGGAGGTTTGTCTTTGCGTCGGGTGAAGATACTGTGGAAGAAGAACGCGGCCCAGTCCTCTGGGGTCCAGCCGCGTTGGGTCCAGTGGATCCAACAGCCGAACGCGCAGGGTTGACCGTATGCAGGGTTCAGGGGATAGGACTGGTAGCCGGCTTCGCGGTCGTGGTCGATGATACCATCGAAGGCGACGGTACCGTCATGGAAGAAGATGATGAGATGGTCGCCGTTCGCGAGGTCGATGAGGCTTTCGTAGCCGGTCTTGCCGTCCTCGAGGACCATCCAGCAGAACCCTTCGGTTCCGGTCTCCGCGAAGGCTTCGAGCCTGCCGCGTTTTGCGCGGTCGCCGTACTGCGCGCGAGCATGGGTGTAGGCAGCTCGGTGCGCCCGCCATCCCCGGAGAGCACTTCGCAGACCCATGCGTCGGGCGAGGTCGAGCTTGTCGCGGACGCCACGGACGCGGTAGCGCAGTCGCCAGATCCGCCAGGAAAGATGCGTGTAGTACCAACTCTTGAAGGACATCGTCTCCTCCTTTTCTGCAAGGATGACGAAAAAACCATACCATCGGGTGAGAGTATGGTCTAGCCGGAGGTTACCCCACCAACTTCTTTTTGAAATCGATGACGTAGTCGTCCTTGTCCAAGGCGATTCCTTCCTTTTTGTAGAGCGCGAGGCGTTGTTTGCGATGCGTGGCGTCGATCCAGACCCTGCCGTCGGCGTAGACGATGCGGTGGTAGGGGATGCCGGTGACGCCGCGCTGCTCCGCTTTCCAGAGAATTGCGGTGATGCTTTGCGAGGCCATGGCGCCGCCGCCTGCGGCGCGCGCGAGGCGGCCATACGTCGTCACCTTACCGGGTGGGATGGAGAGCGCGAGCTTCACGACGCGCTGGCTGAAGAGGGGCTGCTGAGGCATGGATTCACCCCATGAAGAAGAACACCGCTGCCGCAGCCATCATGCAGGCGAGCGAGCCGCCAGCGGAGACGAGAATCTTCGCCTTCACCCATTCCGGCTTGGTACCACCGAAGATAACAGCGCTCACGTTGGTCGGCAGCATGAAACCGAGCCACATCCAGCCAGCGATGCCGAACGCGTGCCAGCCCTCTGGCATCGTAGCGACGAACATGCCGAGCACACCGGCCGTAAGGAGGCCGAGTAGGAACTGGATGCCCAGCATCGGCATCATCTCTTTCATCATCTCCTTCTGCCGTTCCGGGGCGACCATGTCGAACCCGTGAATCTTGCCCCAGAGCGGACCGAAAACTGGGGTGTACCAGATGGCTCCGACGATGAACTGGGCTATTGCGGCGAGAAGAATAGTGACGTAATTGAGCTCCATAGGTGAGGAAAGGTGATTAGTGCCTTCATTATGTCAAATGCTCTCTTCAGATGTCGAGAGGTGCCTCTTAGTCGTACTAGAGGACGACGGATGTCATCGTGGTGACCCTTATAGCGCGTTATTTACTTCATATCGAAGAATGACGCCACCGCTTTGAAGCGACCGAGATTCCAGCAACTTGAGGTTGCGCGTCGAATGTTCTTCGGTGAACAATCGACGACCTTTCCCTAAGATAATTGGCGCAACGCACAAGCGGATCTCATCGATCATTCCGGCATTCATGAGAGATTGGATGAGGTTTCCGCTCCCAAAGATATACATCGGTCTATCTCCTTGTTCTTTAAGCTGCGTCAGAGCAGGTACTGCGTCGCGGACAATGGTTGTGTTATTCCATTCCGCATTTTTACGTGAGGAGGAACATACCACCTTCGCGATACCGTTCATGAGAGCAGCTTCTTGCTCTTTTGCGTTCGGCCAATAGTCTGCCATGCCCTTGTAGGTATTTTCTCCAAAAACGAGCATGTCCGCTTCCTGTAACTGATTGAGGCTTAGCGACTGTAGTTCTGGCCCCCAGACGAGATTATGGAAGGATAGGTCCCATGGTTTCTCGCCCTCAAAACGACCGTCGAGTGTAATTACATTCCACACAATCATTTTTCTCATAGATGACTTGCTTCAGAATAGTGCTTTAATCTTACAACAAAACGCCCCTTCCGGGGCGTTTTGTTGTTGCGACAAGCACCTACTATTTGAGGTTCGTGAGTCTCATCCGATAAGAAATTGTCGTGGCGGAGGGGGTGAGATTCGAACTCACGAGGACTTGCGCCCTGCCGGTTTTCAAGACCGGTGCCTTCAACCGCTCGGCCACCCCTCCATGTCCATTAAAATACCATTCCCGACCCCTTCGGGCCATGACCTCATATGAAAGCGCCCACCCCTTGCGGGGTGAGCGATTCATGGCGGAGGGCCTGGGGATCGAACCCAGAAGACACCTTGCGGCGTCACAGTTTAGCAAACTGGTGCCTTACCATTCGGCGCAGCCCTCCTTACGGTTCGGCCTTACAGCCGGGCGCGCTTCGGGCACTGACGCGGCCCGCCCCGTTCCGGCCTACAGGGAGTAGGCCTCACGGCTGCGGTCCACGCCAGCATCCCGAATCGCATCCCGTCTGAAAGGCCTTCTCATACTCCGACGGCTCCCTATGGCCATCCGGTCGGTTCATTTCCGAACCCCGTTACAGTATAGGAAACCCCCGGGTTTGTGAATACCCCTATTGGCCCCCTGGCCTTAAATGCGCTATAGTAGCGGGGAGGAATCACCTATGGAAGACGAACGCGACATGATTGTGAGCTGGGAGTACTCCGAGGCCGACCGGTATGACCGGGGCGGGCGGTGGTATTTCGCCATGGGGGCCGTGGGCCTTGGACTCTTGCTTTATGCGCTGGCTTCTGGTAACTTCCTCTTTGCGCTGATTATCATCATGTTCGGCCTCGTGATCTACCTCTCGTCGATCCAGGCTGTCACGGAATCCGTCGTAACCATCGATGACCGGGGCATCCAGGTCGGAGGTGCGTTCTACGGCTACCAGGAAATCAGCCACTTCTGGTTCGTCTACGAACCACCGGTCGTGAAGCAGCTGTACCTCGACTTCAAGGAGCCGTGGAAGCCGCGTGTCATCATCGGCTTGGGCGATCAAAACCCCAACGAAGTCCGCGAAGTCTTGGCCGCGTTCGTCGTCGAAGATCTCACCAAAGACGAAGAGCCCCTGCTCGACGCCATTGGTCGCGTCCTCAAACTGTAAACCGCATACGCACTCGTAGCTCAGCTGGATAGAGCGTCAGCTTGCGGAGCTGAAGGTCGCAGGTTCGACTCCTGCCGGGTGCACCATCAGAGATCCCCGCCCAAAGCGGGGATTTTTGCTATCCTTATCGAATGAAACGGCAGATCACGCCGGATACGCGGCTCGAAGATGTTCCTGGCATCGTCAAACGGCTATGCCCGGTTTTTTCGGGTATCGGCCTTGTGACCGTGCGGGACTTGCTTCTGCACCTTCCGTTTCGCTACGAAACGTACGGTAGCGGCGGGTTGGTGGAGGCGATACCAGAAACGAACGTCGCACTCACGTTGCAGGTGACAGCGCTCCAGAACAAGCGCAGCTTCCGCAAGCGCATGACCATGACCGAGGCTGTACTCTCCGATGGCACGGACGAGATTGGCGCGATCTGGTTCAACCAACCATACCTCGTGAAGACGCTCGTCGTGGGAAATGCATATCGGTTCGCGGGAAAGGTGAAGCTGTCCAAGTTCGGGAAGAAGCTCATCAATCCGCAGTTCGAACGCGTCGGTTCTCTGGATGTCGTGACGCCTGCTGCGAGCGCGGCAAACGACACCTCCGTACGCGAGGTCATGCCAGTGTATCCGCTCACCATCGGGCTGACGCAGCGCGCGGTGCGGGTATCGGTGGCAAAGTGCGCGTCGGTCATCGACCTTTTACCGGACCCGCTCCCGGAGCCGCTACTCACGGAGTATGGGCTCCTTCCTCTCGCCGCCGCTCTCCGCGAGGCGCATTTTCCGACAGCTGAGGGCAGTGCGGACCGCGCTCGTCACCGCCTGGCGTTTGACGAGCTTCTGCGGCTGCAAATCGCCGTCGGTAGGATGCGCGCATATCGCGAGAAGGCGACTGCGGCGCCAGTGCCGTTTGCCGAGGACATCGTGAAAGCGTTCGTGGCGTCGTTGCCGTTCCCCCTCACCAAGGATCAGCGTGTCGCAGCGTGGGAGGCGATGCAGGACATGGGCAGGAATATTCCCATGGCGCGGCTTTTGGACGGGGACGTAGGTACTGGCAAGACCGCGGTCGCGATGATTGCCGCACGGAACGTCGTTGCGGCAGGTCGTCAGGTTGCGGTCATGGCACCGACGGAGATTCTCGCGCAGCAGCACTTCGGCACGTTCGCACGCACGTTCGCCAGCGAGAAGAATGTGACCATCGTGCTCTGGACCAATGCGCATCGTCGTTCGGTGCGGGGTGGCAAAGAGATCGAAGCGAAAGGGAAAAAGGAGGTTGCTGCGCTCGGCGAGGAAATCGCCAAAGGACGCGTGGATATCATCATCGGCACGCATGCGCTCGTCTATGACGCGCTCAGTTTCCACGACCTTGCTTTCGCCGTGGTGGACGAACAGCATCGGTTCGGCGTACGGACGCGCAAGCTCCTCCGTGCCAAGAGCGGTGATGTTGGGACGGAGCCGCACTTGCTCTCTATGACTGCAACGCCGATTCCGCGCTCGTTGGCGCTCACGGCATACGGCGACCTCGACCTCTCGCTCCTCAAGGAGAAACCGGCAGCGCGCAAGGATATCGAAACGAAACTGGTCATGCCGGTCGGCCGCAAGAGGGCATTCGCGTTCGTGCGCGGTCAGCTCGACCAAGGACGGCAGGCGTTCGTAGTCTGTCCGCTCATCGACCGTTCCGACATGGTGGAGGCAGCATCCGTGACCGAACTTTTTGAGAAACTCGCTAAGGGGGAGTTGAAGGGGTATACGGTCGGCATGCTTCACGGGAAGCTCTCCTCTGCGGAGAAAGAAGAGGTCATGCGACGGTTCGTTGCGGGCGAGACGCAGGTGCTTGTGGCGACCTCTGTCGTGGAAGTCGGCGTGGACGTGCCGAATGCCAGCGTGATGTGCATCGAGGGTGCGGAGCGGTTCGGTCTCGCGCAGCTCCATCAGTTCCGTGGGCGTATCGGTAGGGGAGCGCATGCGTCGTATTGCTTCCTGTTCCCCACGAAGGATACGGACGGCGAAAAGGCGCGGCTCAAGGCGGTAGTGCAGCACAAGGACGGGTTCACGCTCGCGGAAAAAGACCTAGAGCTGCGCGGTCCCGGCGACCTGCTGGGTGACGCTCAGTCCGGGTTCCCGGAGCTCCGATTCGCGAGTATTGCGGACATGAGCCTCGTCCGCACTGCCAAAGAAGCCGCTCAGCGCATCCTTGCGGAAGACCCCACGCTCGCCGGGTACCCGCTCCTTGCCGAGCAGGTTCGTGTCGCCGTGGAGTCGGCGCATGTGGAGTAATGACTCGCTATACAGCGGGTCATTTTTTTGCTAAAATATGAGGATATGGACCAAAAAAATGCTGTGAATACGAGCTTGTTTTTCGAGCAAACGACCGCCGAGGCCGCAGAAGAGAGGCGTCAGCAACGGATGCTGAACCTTTTTACGTGGCTACTGGCGCCCTACTTGCTTGCGTATGGCGCGTACCGGTTGAGTCAGGGTGACATCGGCCTCGGGCTTCTGGAAATCGGGCTCGGTGTCATCGAAGTCGTGAACTGGTTCCTGTATAAGTGGCACAAGCGGATTGCGCTCGCCAAACCAGCAATCACTATTTGTTCGGGTGTGCTTTTGCTCGTCATTCTCGAGAGCGGTGGCATTAATGGCACAGGCATCTATTGGTCACTCGTATTCCCGAGCACGACGTACCTGTTCCAAGGGGTGAGGCTCGGTAACTGGTACAATGCCGCATTTTTCGTCTCGCACGTTGCCTATGCGCTTGCTGTGCGACAGGGTGCCGTGGCGTCCTATTACGAATACGATCAATTGAGGCAAGTATGGTCGTCGCTGCTCCTGTTGAACTTGCTTGGGTACGTCGCAGAAAGCGGTTGGGACAAGGCGCGGCGTGTCGTCGTCGAGCAGCGTGAGCGTTTGCGTGTATTGCTTGAGAACCTTCCGGTCGGCGCGATCATGGTCAATGCGCAAGGTGAGACACTTGCGGTGAACGGCGCCGCGATACGTATCGCTGGCCGTGAACCGGAGTCCATGCTGAACATTGCCAAGTATACGGCTCGATTTCATGTCAGCAAAGAGAACGGATCACCCTATCCGCCGGAAGAGCTTCCGACATCGATGGCACTCAAGTCGGGGGAGACGGTCACCAAGTCCGATATCTTTGTGAATCGTCCTGATGGCGGACGTATCGTTCTCCGTGTTGTTGCGGCGCCGGTGCGAGGCGCGGATGGCAGCGTGAACGGTGCGGTTTCCGTATATGAGGATATGACGAAAGAGCACGAGATCGACCAGATGAAGACGGAATTTGTCTCGCTCGCCAGTCATCAGCTCAAGACTCCGCTCACCAGCATCAAGTGGACGGTAGAAGCGCTCCTTGGCGGCGATTTCGGCAAGATTTCGGCAGAGCAGCATCAGCCCGTGTCGCAGGTCGAATCCATCGCGGATCGGCTATTGCGCTTGGTGGGCGACTTGCTGAGCGTGTCGCGTATCGAGACTGGCAAGAAGTTCAACTTGGTCCGCAAGCCTACCGATGTCGTTCCGGTGCTCGCGTCGATCCTCACGGACTTCGTGCCCGCAGCGACACAAAAGAAGGTCGTGCTGGCATCGCCGACGCTTCCTGCCTCGCTCATGCTCGATGTGGATACCGACAAGTTCAGGGAGGTGTTCTCGAACCTGATTGGCAATGCGGTGAAATACTCGCGGGACGGCGGCAAGGTGGAGGTCGGATTGGAGACGGTCGATGGAGTGCTGCAGCTCTTCGTGAAGGACGCTGGAATGGGGATTCCTAAGGACGAGCAGCCGAAGATGTTCAGTAAGTTCTTCCGTGCATCGAACGCCGCGGAAGGGGTCGAAGGGACCGGCCTTGGTCTGTATATCGTGAAATCCATCGTGGAGAAGCATGATGGTCGCGTATGGTTTGATTCCGAGGAGGGAAAGGGGACGACCTTCCACGTGGTGCTTCCGACGGTAAAAAGCGCGTAAGGCACCCCAGCGCCACCATTGACCTTTTTCGCCCTATCCGCTACGGTGGAGGCGCTTCCGCTATGTGCGGAGCGTGGCCGATCAGGGTGGTCGGCTTGAAGGAGGCTTACATGGTCACGAAAGGGTATTGCCCAGGGTGTTTCCGTACGGTTGCCGGCGAGGCGCCGGACCGGTGCTCATCGCCGGACGGAACGGTGGGGCACATGACGTGCATGATGAAGACCCGTAAGAAGGAGGTCATTGCACGGGTGCAGGCGTTCCTCGATGCGTCCGGGAATGCCATCGCGGCGAAGCGGTTCTCGCGTCTCGCCACCACGGTCCATTCCAGTCATCGCGACCTCGTACAGGTCATCGCCGACGTGCTCGCGGACGACGGTTCTCGTGGCGCGAAGAAGCGTGCGATGTTCCGTGCGTCCATCGGTGAGTTCTTCCTCGCGACAATTCCGCTGCGAGCCGACAAGTTCGTCATCGGGCGCCTTGCGAAGAAGGCAGGCCTCACGGAGGTCACGCTCGAAGCGGTCGACTGATCGACGCGCTCATCTGATACGCAAAAGCCGCTGCATCATGCAGCGGCTTTCTTTTTTTCCATGGATGCTTTCGTTGTTGCGGTGATGTGCTGTGCGAGGTCGGCGACGGAGCGAATGTCCGTGATGCCAATGCCTTTCGGAAGCCTCGGCTGAACCTTGCGGGGGAGGGAGGTGAGGACGTCCTTCATGCCGAGGTTGCCGGCTTCCGCGAGACGCCGGTCCGCTCCCACTGCGGCGCGCACTTCGCCGCCGAGGCCGATTTCACCCCATGCCGCGGAGTCTGCAGGAATGGGGACGTTGGCATAGGCGGAGACGAGTGCTGCCGCGACCGCGAGATCCGCCGCAGGCTCCTTGATGCGGATGCCGCCGACGACGTTCACGAAGACATCATACTGCGAGAGGTCGACGCCGCCACGACGGCTCAAGACCGCGAGGAGCATCTCGAGGCGCGCCTGCTCGATACCGTTGGCGCGGCGTGTGGGGAAGCCGAAGCCGGTTTTCTGCACCAATGCCTGCACCTCTACGAGTACCGGACGGCTACCTTCCAATACCGCCGTGATGACGGAGCCGGGGACTGTTCCTTGGCGTTCGTCCAGGAGGTAGGCGGAAGGGTTCTTCACCTCACGTAGACCTTCCTCCGTCATTTCGAACATGCCGGCTTCGTCTGTGGCACCGAAGCGATTCTTGAGCACGCGGAGCACGCGGAGGCCGTGCGTGCGCTCGCCTTCGAAAGAGAAGACTGTGTCTACGAGGTGCTCCAAGGTCTTTGGCCCGGCGACCGTTCCGTCCTTGGTGACGTGGCCGATGATCATGAGTGCGGTACCGGTTTCCTTGGCGAAACCGACGAGCTTGGCGGTGACGGTACGGATCTGCGCAGTGGACCCGCCAGCCGAAGGGACGGAGGAGTCCGTCATGGTCTGGATGGAGTCGATGATGGCGAGCGCGGGCTTGTGCTTGGCGAGCGTTGCGATGACGGTGTCGGTGTCGGTATGGGAAAGAAACGAGACACGGTCCGTGGGGAGCTTAAGACGGTCCGCACGCATTCCAATCTGCGCGGCGGACTCTTCGCCGGAGACGTAAACGACGTCCTTACCTTGCGCACCGAAGCGTGAGGCGAGAGAGAGCGAGATAGTGGATTTGCCGATGCCCGGCTCGCCACCCAAGAGCGTGACGGAGCCTGCGATGACACCGCCCCCGAAGACGCGGTCAAGCTCGCCGATGCCGGTGGCGACGCGGGGAGCGTTGCCAGCCGTCTTTCCTTTGAGCGTCTCCAGGGCCGCCGGGCGCGTGGTTGCCGCCGCGATGGCATGGGCCTTGGGAGCCGCCGCCGCGCCGCTTTCCATGGCATCCGTCACGGTGCCCCATTTGCCGCACTCAAGACACTGCCCGGTCCATTTGGGGGACTGAGCATCGCAGTTGGAACAGACGAAGAGGTGGGAGTTTTTCATGGCGCAAAGCTAGCAGGAACTTTTGGAATGATCCAGAGCGCGTCAACAACTAGGGGCTTTGGGAGGAGGGAATGCGCAAGCGGCTCCTTTGCAGCGGCACGCTTCACCGGTCGGGATCTCGAAATGCCAGATTTCTCGGCTATATCGGACAAGTCCGGCTTCGGCCATGATCTCCGCGAGAACCATCGCATGGTCACGCCAGACCTCGTCGTATTGCTGGCTGGATGCAGATGTCGTCACCTTTTTTCCATCCCGCATGAGCACGACATCGACCGCCTTACCATGTCCGTGATTGGACGTTCCTGGGCGGGCGACGATGCTACCGATTTGATCCCCCAAGCCCTGCTTGATCTTTTCGCACGCCGCTGCTATCTGGTTTTCCAGCGGGCGGTATGCAGATCCGATATTGATCGTATACCCCCGCTGCTGAGCGATTCTTCCAGCGCGTTCGAGTGCGGTCTGCATTTCTGGCGCGACACGCAAGGAATGCCCGGAGCTGATGCCTGGCAAGCGACCGATGATGACGGTCTGCTCCACGGGCAAGACGTTCCCTCCCGTCTTTGGCCATTGACTTCGCGGCAAGTTGCAGATCGGGGTACAGGTTTCCGTGTTGGTACACACCGGACTGCCTTTCGCTGCAGCCCCGCCACCCGTATCGGGCGCAATCGCTCCCGCATCGTGCAGGTCCGTGACGGCGAACATTTGCCGCTCAACCATCTCGACGTCGATGCGCTGGAGTGCTACGAGCCGGTCGCTGACCGTCGTGAGAATGACATACGTTCCGAGCGCGAGGATGAGACCGACGAGTGCGTCACCGATGCGCTTCTTGGCACCGCTAACCTTTCCGCCGTCGCCGCCGGCGGTGAGATACTGGAACCCGCCAATCATCATCATGGTGGCAGCGAGCACGCCCGCGATGGCGATGGCGTAGTCGTAGACAGCTTGGACGTAGTCTGCAATCCATGAGATGCCGAGACCTTCGGCGTTTCCGGATGCTGCGTCGATGACCTCGGCGTCGCTGAATTTCAGATTTGGTATCGGAATGCTGAGTGTCGGCTCGATGACCTGCACCTGCGCGAGTGTGGTGGGCACGAGCACGCCGAACGCTGCCGTCATGAGGACGACAGCGAGGGCAAGGGTCGCGATAGCGCGGCGGAAGAGCGGCATACGGGCATCAGTTGGATGGAGTGACAGGAACCGCACCAAGCGCCTCCACGATCTGGGCAAGCTGGTCGTAGGAGATGGAGCCGGACACACGGCGGTCGTTCACGAAGAGATACGGCGTACCGTCCACGCGGAGAATCTGCCCCTCCACGAAGTCGCGGTCGATCATGGGGACGGTTTCTTTCGTGATGAGGCAGGTACGGAAGCTCTCCGCGTCCAAGCCGAGCGCTTCTGCTGCGGAAACAAGAGATGCTTCCGTTACCGCGATGCGGTCGATGAGGAGCAGGTCATGATACTCCCAGAACGCGCCTTGGCGTTGTGCGCACCGTGCGGCGATGGAAGCCGTATCCGTACCCGGGTGTGCGGAGGTGTTGGGGAAGTCCTTCCAGACGACGCGGACGGAGCCGGCGTAGTCTTCGAGGAGTCGGTCGAGGTCTGGTGCAAGCTGTGCGCAGGAGGCGCAGAGGAAGTCGCCGTACTGGACGATGCGCACAACGGCATCGAGCGCGCCTTTGGACGGGTTTGCGAAATCGACGCTCGGCACGTCGATGGCAGGAAGGTCGGAGGCGTCTTCCGCGGTATCGCGCTGCGGAGCGGGGAGCGTGCGGATGGCGAATGCCGCCAGCACGAGCGCGCTGATGAGGATGAGGAAAGCGAGAGCGAGCCAGGATTGCCGCATGACGGTTCAGGGTTAGCGGAGCTGGATCTCGTTCAGGATGCCGGTCGTTTTGTCCGTGAAGTAGAGGCTGCTTTGGTCCGGTGTGACCATGATGCTGCCGACGGTACGGGACCCTTCCGGAACCGCGACGCGGGTCTGGAGCCCTGTAGCGAGGTCGATACGGAAGATGTCATCCGGAATGTCTTCGAACAAGGACGGTTGCAGACCGGCAGCTCGCGGGAGCGAGCGTGGAACGCCGCAGTAGAGCGTCGCCGCGTCAGCGAACGTGCATTTATCCGCCCATGTCGAAACGTTCAGCGTTTTGCGGTTCCTGCCGATATCGTCGCCGTAGGCATCGACGATCCAGAGTGTCGGCTTGTACTCGTTGTTCGCGCTGGCGGTGCTGTACATGAGCTGCCTGCCGTCCGGCGACCACGACGGGCGGAAGTCCACGCCTTCGATGGTCATCGAGCGGAGGTTTTCCGAGTTCTGGCCGATGAAGAAGACCTCGCGCGACGTCGGGCCGAGTGCACGCCCGGTCTCGGAGATGGCGATGGATTGTCCGGTGGGAGAGTAGGCGACAGTGACCTTGTCCGCGTTGTTACCGAGTTCCTGTACCGCACGGGCACCGGAACCGTCCGGAGCGGAGACGACGAGGAAGCGGTTCGTCTCGTCGAGGCCGATGCTCTTCGCGGCGATCTTGTCGCCATCCGCGCTGAACGCGAAATCCTCCCAGTGTTTCGGTAGCGTGACTTGTCGGTTGGTTCGGAAGTCGTAGTAGATATTCGATCCGTCGGGGTATTCCAGGATGGCGTCTGTACCGAGCGGAGAGAACGTGGCGTCCGAAACGTTCGTGAACTGCTGGGGAGAGAGCTGCATCATGGAGCCGTCCGGACTCATACGGTAGAAGCGACCGTCGCCACGGTTGTAGAAGCTCAAGCTGCCGTCCGTTCCGACGCTGGCACCAGTCGTGGACGATGTCGCGACGGTACGGACCTGGGTCAGGCCGCCGTCCGCGAACTGGGCAGCGCCGCCTGGTTGCTCGATGACCGGGGGCTGTGTCGGAGTCGGTGTGACGCCGGTGCCGGGACCTTCGCCAGCACTCGGCAGACCATCTCCGCCGCCAGGGAGTTCTTGTCCTGGAGGGGTCGGAACGGTCTCGGTCGGAGCGGTCCGGAAGAAGAAGAAATAGAGCGCAAAACCCATGCCGCCGACGGCAAGGGTGAAGCCGATAAAGAGGAGGATACGCTTGAAGTCCATATGAGGAAGTATAGCCTATGCCGGACGTATCCGGAACGCCGTCAGATCGCTTCGCGAATGAGGCCGACGACGCAGAAGAAGTCGGATGCGCAACGGGTGATTTCGAGGAGCCCCATGATCATGATGTAGGCGATGGTAAGCAAACTGAAGAAGATGCAGTTGTTCACGATGAACATGAACCATTTGACCATCGATGCGTTGAAACGGGGGACGCCGATGAGGCCGAGGATCATATAGATCCAATGCAGCGGAATGACGACGAAACCGCCGAGGAAGAGCGTGCCCCACATCCATGCCATCGGCAGCCAGTAGATCTGACGACCGATGGGGTCGGTGAGCTCGCCGATGGTGGCATTCGCAACCGCGGCAACGCGTTCTTCGCCGATGGCTTTGGTCGCTAGTTTTGCAGTTCCGCCGGAGGCTGCCGCAGCAGCCTTTACCTGCGCGCCAGTGACGGGTCCGCTAGAGCGTCGTTTCGCACCACCGGCGTCTTGCTGACCATCTTGGTCTTCTGTCGATGACGGCATGCTCGACATCGCGGGCAACGGTGCTCCTTGGAAGGCCGTCGCGTTTACCGACGGCTTTGCTTGCTTCCGGTCACGCTGAAGCTGGCGCGACCATGCCGCCTCGTTGTTTCCGCCACTAGGCTTGCTGCTTGTGCTTTGTGCGGGCATTCGTCCTGCGTTTAGCGAACGCGATGGAGTCGTCCATGACGCCGACCATTACCGTTTCACCTGGAGCGAAGCGGTCCTCCAGCAGCTCCTTGGCGAGCGGGGTCTCGATGAGTTCCTGGATCTGCCGCCGCACGCCACGCGCACCGTAGCGCGGGTCGTAGCTCTTTTCCGCGATGAGTTCCGCGGCCTTCTGGTTGATGCCGAGCGTCACGCCGAAATCGGCTTCCGTACGCTTGGAGAGCTCGGCGACCTGGAGCTCCGCGATGGACGCGAGGTCTGCCTTGGCGAGCGGGCGGAAGACCGAGATCTTGTCGATGCGGTTGATGAACTCCGGACGGAACGACTGCTCGACGTCCTGCATGATGGCCGCGCGCTGGTCCGCGAGTTCTTCCTCGGTGAGGTCGCCGCCTTCGGAGGTCGAGAAGCCGATGCCGCCACCCTTGCCTGCAGACAGGTGCGCTCCGCCGACATTCGACGTCATGATGATGATGGTGTTCTTGAAGTCGATCTTGCGGCCCGTGGCGTCCGTAATGTGGCCATCGTCGAGGACTTGGAGGAGAAGATTGTGCACATCGCCGTGCGCTTTCTCGATTTCGTCAAAGAGTACGAGGCAGTGTGGCTTGCGCTTCACGACGTCGGTGAGCTTGGTGGATTCCTTGTAGCCAACGTAGCCGGCGGGTGCACCCACGAGCTTGGTCATGGAGAAGCCTTCGGAGAACTCGGACATGTCGATGCGGACCAAGGCGTCAGGATCCTGGAAGACAATCTCGGCAAGCTTCTTGGCGAGCTCGGTCTTGCCGACGCCGGACGGACCCAAGAAGAGCATGGAGGCGAGCGGACGGTTCGGGTTCGAGATGCCCGACTTCGCGCGCCGGACGATTTCTGACACGGACGCAACGACATCACCTTGGCCGATGACATGCTCCTTGAGCACGTTCTCGAGCTTAAGGAGGCGCGTTTTTTCCTTGGCGAGGAGATCGAGCGCCGGAATGCCGGTCGCACGCGCGACGACCTTCGCGATGTCGGTCTTGTCGATGCGGCCGAGAACCTTCTTTTCTTCGTCGCCAGCGGAGATGTCCAGACGCACGAGTTCTTCCTCGAGATGGCGTTCACGGGTCTTGAGTTCCAGTGCGTGGATGAAGTTCTCGGAGGTGACAGCCTTCTCTTTTTCCGTGCGGAGCTCCGCGAGTTCCGCGCCCGCTTCCGCGCGGCGGCGGGAACCGTCGTCAGTCGTCGTGGCGACCTTCAGACATGCTGCGGCTTCGTCGATAAGGTCGATAGCCTTGTCCGGAAGGAAGCGGTCGGTGATATAGCGCTCGGACATGGTGACCGCGGCATCGATCGCCTCGTCGGTGATTTCCACGCCATGGTACTGCTCATAGTTCTTGCGGAGGCCACGAAGGATAATTTTCGCCACCTCGGCGGTCGGCGGATTCACCGCAATCGGCTGGAAGCGGCGCTCGAGCGCGCCATCGCCTTCGATGTCCTTCTTGTACTCCGCGAGCGTCGTTGCGCCGATGCAGCGCATGTCGCCACGCGCGAGCGCCGGCTTGAGGAGGTTCGCGGCGTCGAGCGAGCCCGACGTGGAGCCTGCACCCATGATGTTGTGGAGCTCGTCGATGAAGAGGATGAGGTCAGGGTCGTTCTTCACCTCGTCGACGACCTGTTTGATGCGACCTTCGAATTCACCGCGGTAGATAGTGCCTGCAAGCATGAGTCCGAGGTCGAGCGAAACGATACGCTTCTTTTTGAGCACTTCCGGCACGTCGCCCTGCACGATGCGCTTGGCGAGACCTTCCACGATGGCAGTCTTTCCTACGCCCGGCTCGCCCAAGAGCACCGGGTTGTTCTTTTGGCGGCGGGAGAGGATCTGGATCATGCGCTCCACCTCCTTGTCGCGACCGATGACCGGGTCGATGTTCTTCTGTACCTCCGGGTCCGTGAGGTCGACGGAGAAGAAGTCGAGGGCAGGGGACTTTGGGTTTTTGCTCTGTGCACGCTCTGGCTTCTTTTCTGCCATGAGGTCAACTTCCGCGGCGTCTTCTTCGGTGACGCCGCCTTTCGGTACTTTGCCGACCTCAAAGGTCTCGGTAATTTCCGGGAACTTCGACGTGCTCTTGAGGATGGTCTCGACCTGCACCTTGAGGTCCGCGACATCCATGAGCTGTTCCGTCATGAGCGCGGAGATCACAGGGGAGTCGATCTTTAGCAGGCCGGAGAGCAGGTGCTCGGTGCCGACGTACTTGTGCCGGTTGGTGTTTGCGGTGAGGACGGCCTTTTCGATGACGCGCTTCGAGTCCGTGGAGAGTTTTGCTGCCGAGCCGACGCTTTTCTTCTTTGGTATCGTCGTTCCGGTGCCAGTCATGCGGAGCGTACGGCGGACTTCCTCGTGACTCATGTTCGCCTTCCTCAAGATTTCGCCGCCAATGCTGCCTTTTTGCAGTAGCAATGCCAGAAGCAAGTGCTCCGGTTCGATGGTGGCGGAATCCGTCTCCGCGGCGAGGGAGTAGGATTTGGCGAGGACTTGCTTGAGATGCGAGGTGAATTTGTCGAGGATATCAGCGGACATGCTTTTCGAGGTGAATGGGGGATAACTTCTCGCTTAAGACTACCATAAAAGCGCCCTTTCTGGGCGCCTTCTTTGGTGCGGATAAGCTCAGGCCTGTTCCTGTGCGAGGCCACCCATCTTTCGGAGCGCGGCGACGCGTGCTTCGACCGGCGGGTGCGTAGAGAACATACTAGCGAGCGCCTTGCCGGAGAATGGATTCGCGATGAAGAGGTGTGATGTTGCTGCCGATGCGCGAGTCATCGGACGAGCATCCGCGGCGATCTTCTCGAGCGCGCGAGCGAGCCCTTCCGGGTAGCGGGTGATGAGCGCCCCCGACGCGTCCGCGAGGAACTCGCGCTTGCGGGAGACCGCGAGCTTGATGAGCTGTGCGACGACGGGTGCGAGGATGAGGAGCACGAGTCCGACAATCATGATGGCGCCATGGCCCTTGTTGTCGCTGTTCCCACGGCGGCTGTGGAAGGACATGCGGAAGACGAGATCGCCCAAGATGGCGACGATGCCGACGAGCACGATGACGATGGTCATGACGCGGATGTCGTAGTTGCGCACGTGCGAGAGCTCATGGGCGAGGACGCCCTCCAGCTCCTCGTTCTCCAGCTTGCGGATAGCGCCGGTCGTGACCGCGATGCTTGCGTGCTCCGGGTCACGGCCCGTGGCAAAGGCGTTGATGGCGTCGTCCTCAATGATGTACACCTTCGGCATCGGCGTGCCGGTCGTGATGCAGAGGTTTTCCACCATGCGGACGACGTACTTGTCTGCCTCTGCGGTTGCCGGACGCGCGCCAGTGGAGGCGAGCGCGACCTTGTCGCCGGAGTAGTAGCTCACGAGCGCGGTCACGAGGGAGTAGATGACGGCAATCGTGAGGATGCTGCCGCCTGCGCCGTAGGCTTCGTCGATGAGCCAGCCAAGACCGACGACGAATACGACAAAGAACGCGATGAGCATCGCGCTCTTCCGTTTGTTGGCAGCAACGAAGTCGTAGGTAGTCATGGTCTGTATACGTTACCTAATAGGGTCTGTATGACCGTGGTTTCGTAGGAATGCATGCAATCAGTGCTGCGACACCTACGCTCGCCCCAAGAATCGCCAATCCGCTAAAGATCTTGGCGCGTGTCGTCGCATGTTCAGCGCCGGGCATGCGTACCAGCGCCTCTTGGAGCGCGTCTGGGAATAGACGTGCGATTCCAAAGGCACAGACGATTGGAAGGATGGCGAAGTTCAAGAGCAAATCATACAGCATGGGAGCGCCTGCGGGTGAATCCGCTTGGATCCAGAGAAAAGATATTCTTGCGCTGAGGAATCCGATGTAGAGCATTGGGCCGATGAAGAGCGCCTCCCAGATGATGATGTTGCGGTATGCGCCCCAACTACGACGCTTCTGGAACGATGGCGCCGCGCTTGCGGTATCTGGTGCAATGTCGTTTGTGGGCATAGGTGCCCAACCGGCTTAGAACTTCACCGCCACGTTTGCGCGCTCGCCCTCCTCAGCCTCGAAGAACTCGTATTTGGAGAACTTCAGGTTGCCGGCGATGACGTTGTTCGGGAAGACCTGGATCTTCGTGTTGAAGTCGCGGACGTTGGCGTTGTAGAAGCGGCGGGCGGCCTGGATCTTGTCTTCCGCGTCCTTGAGGTCGTCCTGCATCTGCATGAAGTTCTGCGATGCCTTGAGGTCCGGGTATGCTTCGGAGATGGCGAAGAGGGACTTCAGCGCGCCGGTGAGCATGTTCTCCGCGGCAGCCTTGTCGTGCGCGTTGCCGGCACCCATGGCTGCAGCGCGCGCCTGAATGACTTTCTCCATCGTCGCTGATTCGTGCGTGGCGTAGCCTTTGACCGTTTCGACGAGGTTCGGAATGAGGTCGTAGCGACGTTTGAGCTGTACGTCGATGTCAGACCAGGCTTCGTCCACGCGGTTTCGGAGCGTGATGAGACCGTTATAGAGGGCGACGACCCAGAGCACGGCAACGATGACGGCGCCGAGCAGGACCCAGAGGAACATGGTGACTTCCATAAAAAGAGAAGTGATGATAGTTAGTGGAGGCGATTTTCGTCTATACTGAAGTATAGCCGATTTTCGAGGAATGATAAAGGGGGGTAAGTACTCAATTAAAGCGAAAATCATGACTATTTCTCCAGGCATCTTCAAGGCATATGACATCCGCGGATTGGCGCCACAGGAGGTTACCGAGGAGGTGGCGTTCCGTGTCGGGCAGGCAATGGTGCGACTCACCAAGGCGAAGACCGTCGCCGTTGGTCATGACATGCGTGAAACGTCGCCTGAGCTCGCGAAAGCAGTGATGGACGGCGTGCGCTCGCAGGGCGCGGACGCCGTGTTCGTTGGCGGACTGCTCACGACGCCGATGATCTACTTCGCGACCGGAGCGTATTCGGAACACGAGGCCGGTATCATGGTGACGGCATCGCACAATCCGTCGCAGTACAATGGTATGAAGCTCTGCTACGGCGACGCGTCGCCCATTGGCGCGGAGACCGGCATGAAGGAGATTCGCGATATCGTGCTCGCAGGGCGGCTGCCAGATGCAGAAGCACGCGGGGGAGCGAGTGAGTTGAACATCAAAACCGCGTATCTCGATAAGGTATTCTCGCTCGTTGACACGTCGACGTTTCGTGGTCTCACTGTCGCGGTGGATACGGCGAACGGCATGGAGGGTGCGCTCGTGGACGATATCTTTGCGCGCATGCCGATGATGCGACTCACGACGTTGTTCAAGGAGCTGGACGGCAGGTTTCCGAATCACGAAGCGAACCCGCTTAAGGTTGAGACGTTGGATACGTTATGCGCCAAGGTGCGCGAGATCGGTGCGGATGTGGGAGTTGCCTATGATGGCGACGGCGACCGTGTCGGTTTCGTCGATGAGAAGGGTGAGCCGATTCCAGGCGACCTCCTGCTTGCCCTGCTCGCGCCGCGACTGCTCCGCGATGCTCCAGGCGCGGCAGTAGTGTATGATGTCCGCTGCTCGCACGCGGTGCCCGAGGCAATCG
Source organism: uncultured Gammaproteobacteria bacterium (assembly GCA_964626205.1). Lineage (GTDB taxonomy): Bacteria > Patescibacteriota > Patescibacteriia > SG8-24 > SG8-24 > CAZVED01. The sequence goes on along the minus strand of CAZVED010000005.1, from coordinate 71,949 downwards.
AGGAGGCCGGTGGTAAGCCGCTCATGTATAAGGTAGGGCACGGGCTCATTAAGCCGTTCATGCGCAAGCACGGCGCAGTGCTCGGTGGCGAGCTTTCCATGCACTACTACTTCCGTGACGTCTTCAATGCGGACTCCACGGACCTCGTGCTCCTGCTCGTTTTCGAAATGTTGTCCGTGACAGGTAAACCGCTCTCCGAGCTCGTCGCGCCGTTGCGCCGATACCATCACTCCGGAGAAATTAATTCCGAAGTGGAGGATAAGGATGGTGTCATGGCGACGCTGCGGGAAACGTATGGCGCGCTTCCTGGCGCGACCGTTTCCGACATCGATGGCGTGCGCGTGGACATCCCCGACGCCGACGGATCCTTCCTGTGGTGGTTCAGTGTGCGCGCGTCCAACACCGAACCGTTGCTGCGCTTGTGCCTCGAGGCGCGCGACTTGGCGCTCATGGAGGAGAAGCGCGAGGAACTGCTCGCGATCATCCGTGCGAAGGTATGATTGGCATTTTTGACTCTGGCCTCGGTGGCCTCACCGTCGTGCGTGAAGTCTTAGCGCAGATGCCGGGCTACGGTTTTACGTATTTCGGCGATACCGCGCGTACACCGTATGGTCCCAAGGGCGCAGAGACGGTAAAACGGTTTGCGCGGCAAAATACGCAGTTCCTCGTCGAACAAGGTGCGCAGGCGGTCGTTGTTGCCTGTAACACCGCTTCGGCATTCGCGGGGGAGGACCTCGCTGCGACGTCATCAGTGCCGGTGTTCGACGTCATCGCTCCAGCAGTACGAAAGGCTGCTGAGGTCACGCGTGGTTCTGTCGGCATCATTGGAACGCGCGGCACTGTGGGGAGCGGTGTCTACGCCCGCCTTATGGAACGGGAAGCCCCTGGAGTTGCCGTGCATGCGCAGGCATGCCCACTGTTCGTCCCGCTCGTGGAGGAGGGGTGGCACGACTCCGCCGAAGCCCGCTCCATTGCCACGACCTACCTTAAACCGCTACTCTTACGGGACATCGATACGCTCATCTTGGGCTGCACGCACTATGCGTTCCTAGAGCCCCTGTTGCGCGAGATTGTCGGGCCCGATGTGACTATCGTCGACCCGGCTCGGGAGACGGTCGCGGAGTTCCGACAATGGATTCTCGCGCATCCTGAAGCAGAGGCCGGGCTCCGCGGCGATGGTTCCCGACGGTACGTCGTGAGCGACGCCAGCGGCCCCTTCGCCGACATCGCCGCGCGCTGGCTTTCCGACGACATAACGCTCATCGAAACACGGCTCGAATGATCACTACAGCACTCACGTTCATCATTGTCATCGGCCTACTCATCTTCGTGCATGAGTTCGGGCATTTCTTCGCGGCGAAGCGGCACGGCATTCGCGTCGACGAGTTCGGGTTCGGTTTTCCGCCGCGCCTGTTCGGCGTGAAGCGTGGCGACACGCTGTATTCCATCAACTGGATTCCGCTCGGAGGCTTCGTGCGTATCAAGGGGGAGTCGGGGAACGACGCGGAAGACAAGGATAGCTTTGCGGCGAAAGGTGTCGGCGTGCGCGCGATCGTGCTCACGGCGGGCGTCGTCATGAACATCGTGTTCGCATGGATGCTCCTGTCGTTCGGGTACGTCATCGGCCTTCCTCAGGTAGCGGAAGACTTGCCTGGTGTCGCGCGCGTGCGCGATGCGCGTCTGCAGGTGATGCAAGTGCTGCCGGAGTCTCCTGCCGCGGAAGCAGGGTTCCAAGCGGGCGATACGGTTCTTGAGGTCGACGGTGCTCCTATCGCGTCAGTGGACGCGTTCCGCGAGCACACGGCCGCGAACCTCGACGTCCCTATCAACGTCACGTTGGATCGCGCGGGGGAGCGGCAGTCGTTCGATGTCGTCCCTGCATCGCTCGAAGGATTGTCGCAGCCGGGTATCGGTATCGCGCTCGTTCAGACGGGCATGGTGTCGTACCCGATCTGGTATGCACCCATCCAAGGAGCCTATGCCGTTTACGGACTCACCACGCAGATTCTTTCCGCGTTCGCCGGTATCATCGTGAACCTGTTCTCCGCGCGTCCGGTCGGCGTGGAATTCTCCGGACCGCTCGGCATCGCGGTCATCACCGGCGAGGTCGCAGCGCAGGGGTTCCGCCACCTTCTCCAGTTCACGGCGCTTCTGTCCATCAATCTCGCGGTCATCAACATCCTGCCCATTCCCGCGCTCGACGGCGGACGATTCGCGTTCCTCCTCATGGAGTGGGTCCGTCGCGGCAAGGTGAACCGCAAGGTCGAGATTGCCGCCCACAACATCGGGTTCAGCCTCTTGCTTTTGCTCATCGTCGTGATTACCTATAGGGACTTCGTCCGCTACGGCGATGCCATCTGGAACGCCATGATGACCGCTATCGGCGCCTGATACCTATGAAAGACCGACTTGATGCCATCAAACAGCAGATTCTCGACGCGCTTGCCGGCGTGGATTCTTTGGATGCGCTCGACGCGTTCTCTTTGGAGCACCTGAGCCGCAAGAGCGAGCTCAACGTCGCGCTCAAGGGCCTCGGAGCTTTGGCGCCGGAGGAGCGCAAAGAGGCCGGTGCGCATGCCAATGCCATCAAGGAAGAGCTCGACGCTGCGGTCGCGGAAAAGACCCGCGCGCTTAAGAGTGCCGCGCGTGGTGCGCTTGCGGAGACCGAGTGGATTGACGTCACGCTTCCGGGTGCGCGTCCGCCGGAAGGGAGCGTTCATCTCGTCAATCAGGCTGTCGAGGAAATCGTCGGCATCCTTTCGCGTATCGGATTCAACCGCGTGCGGCATCCGGAGGTCGAGTGGGAATGGTATGCGTTCGAGGGGCTCAACATGCCATCAGATCATCCGGCTCGTGACGAATGGGAGACGTTCTTCATGGATGCTCCGGCGTCCGAGAAGTACGGCCGCATGGTACTGACCCCGCACACGAGTTCCGGTCAGGTGCGCGAAATGGAGAAGGGGAAACTTCCCATCCGCATGGTGAACGTTTCCAAGTGCTACCGCCGCCAGATCGACGTTTCGCACGTGCCGATGTTCCACCAGTTCGAAGGGCTGCTCATCGATAAGGGCGTCTCCGTCACGCACCTCAAGGGCGTGCTCGACTATTTCGCGGAATCGTTCTTCGGCAAAGGACGCGTGACGCGCCTGCGGCCGTACCACTTCCGGTTCACGGAACCGAGTTTCGAGGTCGATATTTCCTGCGGTGTGTGTAATGGCACGGGTGCGACCGACTCCGGTGCGTGCCGCCTCTGCAAGGACGGTTGGTTGGAGCTTGGTGGCGCCGGCATGGTGCACCCGAACGTCCTCAAGGCCGGCGGCATCGATCCGGAGGAGTGGGGCGGGTTCGCGTTCGGTTGGGGTGTGGAGCGCACGATGATGATGAAGTCCGGTCTCAAGATCGACGACATCCGCGACCTCTATAAGAACGACTTCCGGTTTTTGAAACAATTCTGATACCAACGGGATTGACCCGCCTAAGGGCGGGGTGCCGGGCTACGTTAGAAAAAAGATAGTGGCCCGGCCTTCGGGCCTAAAGGCCCTCGCAATGACACCCCTATGAACATCCAAGCCTCTTACAACTGGATCAAGGAATTCGTCGCCACGGACCTCGATGCTCGTGAGTTCGCGAAGCGCATCGCGTTGTGCGGCCCGGGTGCCGAACGTCTGTATCCGCAGGCGCCGCTGTTCGACAAGATGGTCGTCGGCCGTATCGTCGAGGTGAAGGCGCATCCGAATCCGAAGGTTACGAAGCTCCGCATCGTGGCGCTGGACCTTGGCGCGCAGGGGAGTCTTGAGCTTGTCTGCGGCGGTTCCAACCTCGAGCCGGAAATGCTCGTTGCCGTTGCGCTCGTGGGTTCCAAGGTGCGCTGGCATGGTGAGGGCGACCTTATTGAACTCGCGGAGGCAGAGATTCAGGGCGTGAAGTCCGCGGGTATGGTCTGCGGCGCCAACGAGATCGGTCTTGGCGAGGTCTTTCCGCACGCGGAGAAAGAGATCCTCGACCTTTCGTGGACTAAGGCGAAACCAGGCACGAGCATCGCAGAGGCGTTGCAGCTGGAGGATACGGTCATCGACATCGAGGTGACGACGAACCGCCCAGATGCGTTCTCCATGGTCGGTCTCGCACGCGAAGCAGCCGCCATTCTGGACGCCAAGTTCATCTGGAAGCCGTCCAAGGAGCCAGGTAAGCCGAAAGGCGATCGCAAGGACGTGTCCTTCGACAACCGCTCTCCGGAACTGTGTACCCGATATCAGGCCGTCGTTATGTCGCTTTCGCATCCGGTCGGGGAGTCGCCGTGGCACATCAAGAACCGTTTACGCATGGCCGGTATCCGCCCCATCAACGCGCTCGTCGACATCACGAACTATGTCATGCTCGAACTCGGCCAGCCGATGCACGCCTTCGACTACGACAAGCTTCGCGGCAACGGCATCGTCATCCGCATGGCTGCTGACGGCGAGAAGCTCCTCGCTTTGGATGGCAAGGAGTACGAGCTCTCTTCCGGTCAGCTCATCATCGCCGACGCGGAACGCCCGATTGCCGTTGCTGGCATCATGGGCGGCGAGGAGACCGGTGTGACGGCATCGACGACGACCGTCGTCTTCGAGTCCGCCACGTTCGATGCGGTTTCCGTGCGCCGCACAGGCCGCGCTTTGAATCTCCACAGCGATTCCTCCCTTCGCTTCGAGAAAGGGCTTCCTGAAGAGCAGACGGCTTTCGCGCTCGCTCGTGCTGTCGAACTTGCTCAGGAAATCTGCGGCGCCGAAGTCGTGAGCGAGGGTATCGACGACCATGCGACAGGGCGCGCGCCGCTCCGTTTCCCGTTCCGTACGGCAAAGGCCGAGGAAATCATCGGCGTCACCATCCCGGAGAAGCGCATGGTCGCAATTTTGGAAGCGCTCGGCTTCACGCTCGAAGGGAAGAAGGGTGCCTACGAGGTGACCGTGCCGTTCTGGCGCGCGAACGATATCGAAGATGAACGCGACTTCGCGGAAGAAATCGCGCGTATTTACGGCTACCACAACCTTCCAGCCGTTTTGCCGACCGGCACGCTTCCTGCGGTCGCGCCGGACCCGCTTTTCGAGGCCGAAGGCCGCGTTCGCTCCATGCTCAAAGGCGCCGGTTTCACCGAGCTTATGACGTACGCGTTCGTCGCACGTGAGACGCTCGAGAAGTCGCTTCGCATGGGTGATGAGGTGCTCGCCGTCGCGAACCCGCTTTCCAAGGATTTCGAAGTGATGCGCAACTGTCTCGTTCCGGGCGTTCTTACGGCCGTTGCGGAGAACGAGGGCTTGTTCCCGGAGGGGGAATGTTTCGAGATCGGGAACGCATACAAGAAACGAACGGACGGCCTTCCGGAAGAACAGCCGCGCATGATTGCCGTGGCTTACGGACCAGAGGACGGAGATCGGTATTTCCGCAAACTGAAAGGCGTGTTGGAGACGTACGCCGCAGGGGAGGGTATGCATGGGTTGGTATACCGTCGCGTCACGGATGACGCGAAGTGGCACCCAGGACGCACGGTGGAGGTTTCGTTCGGTGGCACGGTGCTCGGCAAGCTCGGCGAGGTACACCCAGATATCGTCTCGGCGTTCGGTATCCGTAGTCGTGTGGTGGTCTGCCAGCTTCTTCTTGCGAACGTGCTCGCAGCTGGTCGCCGCAGCCATGTGTATGCGCCGGTGCCGCAATTCCCGTCCATCTTCCGCGACCTTGCCGTCGTGGTGGACATGGGCACGGAATACGGGCGCATCGAAGAAGCGGCCCGTTCCGCATCGCCGTTGTTGACTGATGTTACATTGTTCGATGTCTATCACGGCACGGGACTCCCGGAAGGGAAGAAGTCCGTCGCTGTCCATCTTGCATTCAGCGCTTCGGACCGGACGCTGCGTTCCGAAGACGTGGATGTCGAAATGACCAAGGTCACCGCCGAACTCGCTGCTGTTGTCGGCGCGACAGTGCGCGGTTGAGGCGGCACCCTAGGCACCCCTGTCACCCCCGTGCTATACTGGGGGCGTAATCAAGGTGCGAGGGGCACAGAGCTATCCTTGCGCGAAGCCATCATTGCCATGCCTTTCTTCGAGACCAGCAAAGACGTCCTGTTCGTGGTATTGGCCTTCAGTGTGCTGTGGCTCACGATTTTTCTGTCGTGGCTGTTGTACTATCTCATCGCCATCGTCCGCGACACGGAAATGCTCATCCGCCAGATCAAGAATGCAGTGATGAAGATTGACGAGCTGGCCAACGCCGCGCACGAGAAGATGGAACGCTCGGCCGCGTCGTTCACCCTCATCGCGCAGGCGGTGAAGGAGCTCGTGGTCTGGGGCATCAAGGAGCGGGCAGGGAAGAAGCCGGCGGCCTCCAAAAGCAAGAAGAAGTAGGTCGGAACGCCATCGGAACCCGGTGGCGTTTTTCGTTGCCTCGATACCTTGACAGGATGTTCATCCATGCTACGGTCCAGTGGATAGGAGGTTCTTTATGACCTGCATCGTAGCCATCAAGGACGGTCACGGCGGCGTGGTGATGGGCGCGGATAGCGCCGTCTCCGCTGGCGACATGGTTCAGCAGCTCGCGGTCCCGAAAATCGTACAGGTCGGTGAGATGCTCATCGGCGGTGCCGGTGAGCTCCTGCCTATTCAGCGAATCTTGACGGGCTTTCGGCCGCCAAGGCAGAAGCCGGCACAGAAGGACGCCTACGTCTTCATGGTCCAGGAGATGGTTCCCGCGCTCTCGAGGTTCTTCAACGGACCGTCACGCGGGGAGCGTTCCCGTGGCGGAAAGCGCAAGCGTCACCGCAACTGCGACGTGCACGATCATCACGATCATGACCGCGATGACGATCCGAACATGACGCTCATCGTCGCGTATCGTGGCAAGATCTTCGTCGTCAGCTTCGATGGCGCGGTCGTCGAGGTGGCGCGAAACTACATCGCCATCGGTTCCGGACAGATGTTCGCGTACGGCGCGCTCGCCGCGCTCGAGCTCGCGGGCATCGACGACCAGGTCCCTGCCCCGAAAAGGGCGCTCATCGCGCTCGAGGCTGCGGCGACGTTCTCTTCCTCCGTGCAGGGCCCGTACCTGCTGATGGGGGACTCGGAATCGCTGAAGGATCCGCCGGCAAAGAAGGCGGCCAAGCGGCAGACGACGAAACAGTCGGTCTCTCACAAGGCACGCCGCAAGGTTCCTGTCCATCGCCGACGTTCCCGGTGACCGTACGTACGCCGCCCTCCCTCGGAGGGCGGTTTTTTCATGCCGGTGTTGACGGTATCCACTGAGATGCTCACGACACAGGCCATGGGTACAAGGGGGTCGGCGGAGACAGGAAAATCAAGGAAAAACGGCCTTTTCCGAGGGGGTGCGCCGAGGTACACTTTGGGGAGAAAAAGAGCCCATGCCATCCAACTTCGTCCACCTCCATACGCACAGCCATTACTCCCTGCTCGGGGGGTTGCCTCAGGTTAAGCAGCTGGTGAAGCGCGCGAAGTCGCTCGGCATGACGTCGTTGGCACTGACGGACTACGGTGCCATGTATGGTGCCGTGGAATTCACCGAAGCGTGTCTCAAGGAAGGCGTCCGCCCTATCATCGGGCAGTGTGCGTACATGGCCGTCGACAAGCTGACGGACAAGCGCGCTCGCATCGACAACCGACAGAACCAGCTCGTCCTACTCGCGGAGACGAATGAAGGCTACAAGAATCTCCTACAGCTCACGACCGTCGCGCATTGCGAGGGTTTCTACTACAAGCCGCGCATGGACAAGGAGGTGTTGCGTATACACGCGAAAGGGCTCATTGGCCTCTCTGGCGGTTTGCGTGGTGACATTTGTCGTGCGCTCACCATGGACGACTACGCCAAGGCAAAGGAGCTCGCGTTGGAATATCGCGATATCTTCGGCGAGGGGAATTTCTTCCTCGAGATGCAGGACCATCCGGAACTCGACGAGTGGAAGGCACGCAACGCAGACTTAAAAAAACTGTCCAAGGAGACGGGTATTCCGCTCGTGGCAACGAAGGATATCCATTATCTCAACTCCGAAGACGCCGAAGCTCACGATATCCTGCTGTGTATCGGTGAAGGCAAGGTCGTGCACCAGGAGAACCGTCTTCGCATGACGGATGCGGATTATTCGTTCGTCTCTGGCGAGCACATGGAGAAGGCATTCGCAGATTGTCCGGAAGCTATCGAGAACACCGCCAAGATCGCCGCGCGGTGCGATGCGGGTATCGAGCTCGGTAAATGGTATTTCGCGGACTACAAGATTCCGGAAGGGAAGACCTACGAAACTGAGTTGCGTGATGAGGTGTACACCGGCATCGCGAAGCGCGAAAAGGAGGTGACCGACGAAATGCGCGAGCGCATCGAGTACGAGCTCAGTGTCATCAACGCGAAGGGCTATGCGCCGTACTTCTTGGTCGTCGCGGACTATCTTCGTTGGTGTCGAAGGCAGAAAATCGTCACCACGACGCGAGGCTCCGCAGCCGGCTCGCTCGTTTCGTATTCCATCGGCATCGTTCCGGTGAACCCGCTCACGTACAAGCTACCGTTCGAGCGCTTCCTGAACCCGTTTCGTCCGAGCCCTCCCGACGTCGACGCGGACATCGAAGATTCCCGTCGCGACGAGGTTATTGCCTACGTGACGGAGAAATACGGTAAGGACAAGGTGGCCCAGATTGGTACGTTCGGCACCCTGCAGGCGCGCGGCGCTGTCCGTGACGTCGGGCGCGTGCTCGATTATCCATATGCCTTTTGTGACCGTGTGGCGAAGCTCATCCCCATGGGTGCTCAAGGTTTCCCGATGACCATCGAACGTGCGGTCAACGAGACTCCAGAGCTCAAGAAGCTCGCTGACGAGGATCCAAAGGTGAAGCGCCTCCTGGACCTCTCCCGCAAGGTGGAAGGCTCCGCGCGCCACGTCTCCGTGCATGCGGCCGGCGTCGTCATCGCGCCGCGGCCACTCGTGGAGTACACCGCGCTGCAGCCCGAAGCTGGCGGCGGCAAGCTCATCACGCAGTACGAAATGAAGGCCATCGAGAACGCTGGTATCTTGAAGATGGACTTCTTGGGCCTCAAGAACCTTTCCATTCTCGGTCGCGCTATCGAGACCATCAAGCTCACCAAAGGCGTGGACATCGATGTCTACGACATCCCGCTCGATGACGCCAAGACGTACAAGATGCTCGGCGAAGGCGATACGACGGGTGTCTTCCAGCTGTCCGGCGACGGCATGACGCGTTATCTCAAGGAACTGAAGCCGTCCAAGATCACGGACATCATGGCCATGGTGGCGCTGTATCGTCCGGGGCCGATGGAATCCATTCCTGAGTTCATTCGGCGCAAGCACGACCCGTCGCTCGTGACGTACCTCGACCCGCGACTCAAGAGCATCCTTTCGGAGTCGTACGGCATTTTGACGTACCAGGATGACATCATGCTCGCCGCCATCGACCTGGCGGGCTACAACTGGGAGGAAGCCGACAAGTTCCGTAAGGCGATGGGCAAGAAGATTCCGGAGGAGATGGCAAAGCAGAAGGATAAGTTCATCAGCGGCTGCATCAAGGGCGGAATGAAACCGGCGGTGGTGAACCAGCTCTGGGCGCTTATCGAGCCGTTCGCGGCATACGGCTTCAACAAGGCGCACGCGGCGAGCTACGGCATGGTCGCGTACCAGACGGCCTATCTCAAGGCGAACTATCTCTGCGAGTTCATGACGGCCGTCCTCACGGCGGATGCGGGTGACGCGGACCGTATCGCGGTCGCGGTCGGGGAGTGTGCGCACCTCGGTATCGAAGTGCTTCCGCCGGATATTAATGAGTCGCGGCTCAATTTTACGTACATCGACGACAAGACGATCCGTTTCGGCTTGCTCGCCATCAAGAACCTCGGCGCGGACATCATCACCGCGCTCATCGAGGAGCGTGAGAAGAACGGTCCGTACGTCTCCGTAACGGACCTCGCCGACCGTATCGATTCCAAGAACTTCAACAAGAAGTCGCTGGAAGCGCTTGTGAAGTCCGGAGCGATGGATTCGCTCGGCGAGCGCAATCAGCTGCTCGGCAACCTCGATGCCATCCTCGCGCATCACAAGAAGGCGTCCAAGGACCGTTCCATGGGCCAGGACTCGCTCTTCGCGGCGATTCCGGTGCTCGGCAAGGGGTTGGCCACGAAGACCTCAGAGATCGTATTGCGGGAAGTTCCGCCAGCAACGAAGCGCGAGAAGCTCGCATGGGAGCGAGAGCTCCTCGGCCTCTACGTCTCCGAGCATCCCTACAAGGAGTTCGCGGAGTATTTTGACGGCGCACTGACGGACGTCGCCTCCTTGCCGACGAAGCGTGGGCACTCCGGCCTCGTGCGCATGGGCGGTGTCATCATGGATCTGCGGAAGATCATCACCAAGAAAGGGCAGCCCATGGCGTTCGCCAAGGTAGAGGACGTCTCTGGCGGCATCGAGGTCGTGGTGTTTCCGTCTGTCTATGAGCAGTCGCCGGACCTTTGGACCAAGGACCGCCTCGTCATGATCGAAGGAAAGCTCCAGGAGCGTGAAGGTGAATTAAACGTGCTGTGCGAAAAGGGGCAGGAGATCACGGCGGAGAACATCGAGCAGCTACGGAGCATGCTCGCGTATGCTGGCGGCGGTTCTGGTGCGAACCGTCCGGCTGCCAGCGTGGCACGTGCCGTTTCCCTGAATGACGAGATTCTCTGCGTGAGCGTCCCGCCTGTCCTACCGAAGTCTTTCGTCACGGAACTCCAGCGCGTCTTCAGCGAGAATCCGGGCACGCGCCGCGTTTTCCTCGTCGTGAACGATGGTTCCGGTAAGCGCATTTCCACGAAATTCTCCGTTTCCTGCGACGGTGACACCATCGCGGCCATCGAGAAGGTGGTGGGAAAGGGCGCGGTGTTGGCGTAACAGAGGCTCGCTGAAGGCTGTGGTATACTGACCACACTATGGCACTCCCTCAGGATCAACAGGCCGTTCAGCACTCGCTTTCCGTGTATCGCCGTATCGCGGTGGTGTTCTTGGTGCTCACGGCGGTCGTCGCCGTCCTTGTGGCATACATCGTCTTCGCTCGCGCGAAGGTCGTCGTGCTCTCGCACCAGGAGGATGTCCGGTCGGATTTCCTCGTTGATATCGCTCGCGATCCAGGTCCGGGCGAGATTCGCGGCGATGTCGCGGAGGTGTCGGAGACCGTGACGCGGTCGTTCCCCGCGACCTCGTCGGCGACCGTGGAGGCGCGCGCGACCGGTACGGTACGCATCACGAGCACGCTGTCCCGTGCACAACCGCTCGTCGCCACGACGCGCCTGCAGACGTCGGACGGAGCGCTGTACCGCATCAGCGAATCGGTGACCGTCCCTGCTAACGGGTCGGTGGAGGTCGAGGCCTATGCCGATGTGCTCGGTGCGGTAGGGGAGACCGCCGACGCAACGTTCATCATCCCCGGACTCAATCCGTCATCGCAGCCGTTCTTCACGGTCACGACGGTCGCACCGTTCACTGGCGGCGAGCGCATGGTACAGGCGGTCACGCAGGAAGACGTCGATGGTGCGGTCGCTGAGGTGCGGAAGGAGCTCGCTCCCAAGCTGGAAGTCGCGCTCGATGCAAAGGTCCGTGAACGCGGTCTTGATCCCGAAAGCGTTGCACGTGCGGTGACAATCGATGTGACTTCGCAGACGTCGTCTGCGAAGGTCGGTACCGAGATCGCGGAATTCGACATGACAGTGACGGTCCGTGCGACTGGCACGTATTTCGACGAGACACAGTTCAGCGCTCGTGTCGCTGCGCGGCTGAAGGACCTCATCGGATTCGATCAGGCGCTCGTGTCCGTGACGGAAGACCCAGAAGCGCGTGTCATTGAGAAGCGTGACGTTTCCGTCGGTCGAGCGAACATGCGCGTGGAGGTCCGCGGCGTCGCCATCCTGTCGGCGGAAGCCCCGGCGCTTTCCCCGCAGAAGCTCGTCGGCATTTCGGTCTCCGCCGCGGAGACCTATTTGGAGAGCATCGACGGCGTCTCGTCGTCGTCCGTTTCCACCTCGCCGTTCTGGTCCAATCGCATGCCGACCGTGGCGGATCATATTACGGTGGAGGTACGCTGAGTCCGGTAGAAGAGGGGAGGGTTGCCGAGGAAGGCCGTTTCTGCTAGGCTGTCCGCAGCCTGGTCTTTTTCGTACCGGCAGAGGAGGGCGTATGCGGTTCCTGGATTTCACGGCAAAGCAGCTTATCGACGCGTGCATGACGCGTGACCAAGAAGTTTCCCGCTGCAAGGACGAAGCAGCGTTGCTGCAGACAGAGATCGATGATTTCGTGCGACCACGTCAGACGCGCATCAACGAGCTGCAGGAAGAAGCGAGGGAGCTCGAGCGCTATGCCAAGGTTCTGAACGAAGCAGCGTTCATCCGATCCGCAATCGACGCGCCTTTGCGCAAGGCGCGCGCCGCCGTGCAGCGCCTAGAACGCGATGCTGCGAAGCGGAACATCACCGTCGCCAAGGCCGAAGCGTTGCGGAAACGTCTTGCGACGGAGCGGGAGAAGTTCCAGGGCGAGTGTCCGCACCCGTTCGTGCTTCGCACCGACGGCTACGACGGACGGAACAGTCCGGACGACGAAGGCTACCCTGGCAAGGCCGGGTGCGTGGTCTGCGGCCGTACCGCATACGATGCCGACCACTCGGGCACCAACGCGGTGATGCCGAGCGACGGCACACGCATCGTGCGCCGTATGGTCCACGAAGTCGCGTATCGCCGCAGCGGTACGGACAAGGAGTTCGAGCCGCGTCTCAAGGAGTATGCCGCGCTCGCCACGACCGACGAGGTCACCGCCATGTTCTTCGGCGGCGAGGAACGCCTCAAGCGACTGCATGCCGTCCTGTCGGATGACGAATGAGTTGCGGCCGCCCTTCTAGGGCGGTCTTTTTTTGTTGAGCATGAAAAAACCGCCCCCCGAAAGCTCGGGGAGCGGTACGTCAGTTACTTCCGCACTCGGATCAGGAGGCGTTCTCGGTGGTTCCCGCGTCTTCGCTGGCGTCCTTGGTGGGCGCTTGCGTCGCCTCGGGCAGCTCGACACCGATCTTCTTCGCGAGGGCGGCGATCGTCGCTTGGACCTGCGCCTGCGCCGCCGGAGGCAGCGCGGCCATGACGCCGTTCAGGACTTCCATGCCGGCATTGCCGTCCTGGAAGCTCTTGTAGGCGCGCGCCACGTCGTCGGGGGTGCCGAAGAGCTTGGCGTTCATGCCGTGGAAGATCTTGCTGGAGTGCTCGGCGACGGCGGTCTTGACCACCTGCATCGCGGCGATGCGCAGCTTCTCCAGCTCGAACTCCTGGGCGATTTTGCCGGATTGCTCGCGCGCGGCGAGCTCGGGCTTGAGCACGGTCTCGACGCGGTCGCGGTCGACTTCGACCTCGCTGCGCTTGACCTCGACGGGGACCATGGCCTCGGCCTTGAGACCTTCCGCGCGCGCGATCTGCGCGTCACGGTCGGCGTTCGCCTTGGCGACGGTCGCTGCCGCGCTGGCTTGTGCCGCCGCCTTGTCGGCGTCGGCTTCGGCCGTCTTGGCGTAGGCGTTGGCGTCCGCGGTACGCTTCTGTTCGATGTAGCGCTTCTCCGCCTCGCCTTCTGCTGCGATGACGGCGCGCTTCTTCTCGCGCTCCGCTGCTGCGACCTGTTCGACGGTGGTGATGGCCTGGCGGGCCTCTTCACGCTTGGCTTCCGCCTCCGCGCGCTCGGTCTCCGCCTGGGTACGCTGGGTCTCAGCTACCGCGATGGCCTGCTCCTTGGCGCGCTCGGCGACTTCCACCTGCTGTTGCGCCGCGACGACGGCTTGTTTCTGGGCCTCTGCCGCGACGGCGACGGCTTGCTGGCGCGTCTGTTCCGCGACTTCGATCTCCTGCTGCCGTTTCACGTCCGCAAGTTGGACGAGACGCTGCGTCTCGATCTGCTTCTCGCGTGCGATGCGCTCCTGTTCAGCTGCGGACTTCTTCACCTCGGCTTCGCGTTCAGCCTTCGCGCGCGTGATTGCCGCTGACTGCTCGGCTTCGGCGATCTGCTGGTCCTGCTCCTGCGCGAGCAGGAGCTTCCTGGTCTCGACGTCGCGCTGCTTGCGTGCAAGCTCGCCGTTCCTTTGAGCCTCGTTCGTCTTCGTCATCTCCGCTTCGGTGAGCACCGTGATGGCGCGACGACCTTGAGCATCGAAGATGTTGTCCATGCTCAGGAATTCCGGCGAGGTCTGGTCGAGCTTGGAGATGGTCGTGTCTTCGAGAGTGAGGCCGTTCTTCGTTAGGGTCTCCGTGAGCTCTTCCATCACCGTCTTCCTAAACTGCTCGCGATTCGAGTTCAGCTCGTTGAGCGTGAGGCCGTTTGCCACCGTACGCAGTGCGGATCCGACCTTTTCCTCGACGAGGACTTGCAGGTCAGCGCTGGTCCGCATGCCGCCCGTGAACGAACGTGCTGCATCTCGAATGGTCTCGCTCGTTGCGGGTACCTTTACGTAGAATTCGGCACGAACGTCTGCGCGAAGGAAATCCTTCGTGAGGAATGCGTCCTTTCCTTCGCGCCTGACCTCGATCTTGTGCGTGCTGAGCGAGATGAAGATGATTTCGTGCAGGAAGGGGATGACAATCGCACCGCCGTCCATGACGACCTTGAAGCCGCCTGTGCCAGTACGCACGAAGGCCATGTTGGCGGTCGTTTTCACGTACAGCTTCTGGAAGATGAGCAGCGTCGAGCTGCCGATGGCGAAGAGGCCTCCGCCGCCGAGCAGGAAGCTCGTGGCGAGTGCCCCGATCTCCATGCCGGCGGCGTTCATGCCGACACCCGCGACGATCATCGCGATGCCGAAGAGGAGTAATCCGAGAATGATGGCCATTGTTTCGTACCTGTACCTTTCGTTCCGTGTGATGGTTCAGTCTGCAAGCAAGCGAAGGGTTGCGTTTTCCGTCGAGACGAGGTAGGTCCGCGTCGCCGCGTCGTAGCCGGCGACATACACTTCGGCCCCCGAAGGGATCGAACCGCTTTCCGTACGGCAGGCGATCGTGTGGAGGTCCCCGTTGGGGCTCCGCACGTTCGCGCGGCCGAACGTCTCGGTCGTCGTTAGTTCGGTGGTACCCACGCAGCCGACGAGGTCGGTTTCGTGCGTGGGGTACGTTTCGGTGCTCGGCATGATGCGGTTTACGAGCCGCGCGAAGCGGCCAGTGAGCGCGATCGTGACGAACAGCGCGGCGCCCAGCGACATCCATCCGTAGATGGCGCCGATCTTGAAGACGGGCGCCAAGAACTGGTTTGCGACCATGCCGGTGATGCCGAAGAGGAAGCACGCGGTGGTCAGGATGACGGAGAAGGGGACCTTCCCGATGCCGAAGAAGGACAGCACCCGCATCGTTCGCGAGCGAAGGTGCTGGTCCGGTTGCGTGTCGAGCGGGTTCCCGCCGTGTTGGTCATGCCCCGGGATCTCGTGGGTATGCGCGACGGAGTGGTCGGTGTCGATGTCGGCGTGTGCGTCCGCATCCACGTCGACGTCCGTATGTCCGATGCCGATGGCCGAGCCGACGGTGAAGATGATGCCCATCAGCAAGGCAAAGAGGAAAGGGAAGTTCTCGAAGGCGAGCAGGTACTCTAGGATGGGCATTGTTCGCCCCCTTTCATGGTGATCCGATGTGGGTTGTGAAGGGACGTTGCCAGCGCTTCTTACCGTATATACCCGTTTCGGTCAAGTGGTCACTGGCACTCTTTCGGCCCTTGCCGTCCAATGGTAGACGGCGTACCATGGAAAGCGGTTTTAAGCCTGTAGTCAGCAGCATATGGCAGCAATCAAGCCCCAAGATTTCACCCAAACCGACAGCATGCGCCACTCCGCAGCCCACGTGATGGCAGCCGCGGTCTTGGAGTTGTGGCCGGATGCAAAGCTCGGCGTCGGCCCGGTCATCGAGCACGGCTTCTTTTACGACATCGCGATGGAGCACAAGCTCACGCCGCTCGACCTCGCCAAGATCGAGAAGCGCATGGAGAAGATCATGCAGCGTGACCTTCCGTTCGTCCGCGAAGAGATGCCGATCGATGATGCCATCGCGTTCTTCAAGGAGAAGGGACAGGACTTCAAGGTGGAGCTCCTTACCGACTTGAAGACGCGCGGTACGACCGCGGTCGTGAGCGAGGAAGAGGAAGGGGAGTTCGATACTGCCAAGCCGGACATCGCGAGCATCTACCGCACCGGCGAGTTTGTGGACCTCTGTCGTGGCCCGCACGTGGAGTCGTCCAAGCTCATCGGCGCGGTGAAGCTCAAGTCCGTCGCTGGTGCGTATTGGCGCGGCAACCAGGAGAACGCGCAGCTGCAGCGCGTGTACGGCTTCGCTTTCCCTACCAAGGACGAACTCGAAGCGCACCTCAAGATGTTGGAGGAAGCCGAGAAGCGCGATCATCGCAAGCTGGGCCAAGAGCTCGACCTCTTCACGTTCTCCAATCTCGTCGGTCCGGGGCTCCCGATGTTTACCCCGCGCGGCACGTTACTCCGCCGCGAGCTCGAAGCGTTCGTGCAGGCGTTGCAGGTTCCGCTCGGCTACACGCCGGTGTGGATTCCGCACATCACCAAGACCGACCTCTACGCCACCTCCGGCCACTTGGAGAAGTTCGAGGACGACCTGTTCTACGTCTCCAGCAAGAAGACGGACGAGCGTTTCGTGATGAAGCCGATGAACTGCCCGCACCACACGCAGATTTACGACTCCCAGCCGCGTAGCTACCGCGACCTTCCACTGCGCTTCTCGGAAGTCACGTCCGTCTACCGCGACGAGAACACCGGGCAGTTGCAAGGCCTCTCTCGCGTCCGTGCCATTACGCAAGATGACGCGCATGTCTTCTGCCGACCGGACCAGATCGAGCACGAAGCCAACGGCGTCTTGGACGTCATCGAGAAGTTCTATGCTGGTTTCGGTATGCCACTCCGCATTCGTCTTTCTGTTCGCGACCCGAAGAACCCCGGTGCCTACCTCGGTTCCGACGAGGTGTGGGAGAAAGCCGAATCCGCACTCGCGGCGCTGCTCGAGAAGCGGGAGAAGCAGTATGTCGAGGGCGTTGGGGAAGCCGCGTTCTACGGCCCGAAGATCGACTTCATCGCGACGGATGCCATCGGCCGTGAATGGCAGCTTGCCACCATCCAGCTCGACTTCAACCTTCCGGAGCGCTTTAATCTTTCCTATATGGGCGACGACGGCGTGAAGCACCGCCCAGTCATGATTCACCGCGCCATCCTCGGCTCCGTGGAGCGTTTCCTCTCCATCCTCATCGAGCACTTTGCTGGCGCGTTCCCGGTCTGGCTCGCACCGACGCAGGTGCAAGTAGTGCCGGTCGGTCGCGACCATGTGGAGATTGCTGAACGGCTTCATGCGAAGCTTCTTGCCGCAGGTATCCGTTCCGCCGTGGACGCCTCCGACGACACGGTCGGTAAGAAGATTCGCAACGCCGCGAAGCTCAAGGTGCCGTACATGATCGTGGTCGGCGAAAAGGAAGCTGCGCTCGACGACATGATGATTCGCATCCGTGGCAAGGAGGAAGAGGTCCCTATGAAGCTTGAAGACTTCATTGTCCACGTCGCGACCGGTATTCGGGAGCGCAAGATGGAACTGTAGACACGTGTTCTGAAAACAGAAAACCGCCCCGTAAGGGGCGGTTTTCGTATTGCTGGCGGGTTACTGCGGACCCTTGCGGCCGATACCCATGCTGCCAGAGGAGCCCTTTGTCGGGCGGCTCATGCGGCGTTCGGATGCCTTCGCCTTGGAGCGCGCGGCGAACCCTTCCGGATCCGCGACGATGGCCTTGTCCATGGCGACTTGCTCCTGGAGCGCGTTCTTTTCGGTGAGGCGCATCTCGTAGGTCTTCTTCATGGCACTGAAACCAGGGCTGAGCAGGGATTTGAAGCCCATCTTCATTTTGCCCATGATGCCGGAGCGTCCGACGACGTTCGTGACATCGTAGCCGTACTTGTCCTTGAGGGACTTCTCGAGCGCATCAACGCCACCGGCGCCGTTCAGCTCTGCAAGACGGGCTTCGGCCGCGACGAGGCGGGTCTTTGCTGCTTCCGCGTCGACATGCGCTCCGGTCTGAATCTCCGTGAGCATGTCGTCTGTTACCTCGATCTCTTCTTCACCCTCGAAGCTACCGGCGTTCTCGGGGAGAAGCGTGCTGCGGTATTCGACTCCCTTGGCAACCGCCTCGCTCTCTTTGCGCTGCAAGGCTTCCGCAGAAGCGCCGACGGCTTCATGCATCGCCGCGGACGTCTCAAGGCTGCCTGGGCCGCGATCGGCCATTTTGGCCTCCATGCGGGCCTGCGCAATGGCAGCTTCGTCCTGCACGGCCTGCTTCGTTTCCGCGCGCTTCATTTCCAAGCGCGCCTCTTCCTCAGGGGAGATGAGTTCGTCAGAGTCCTCGCCTTTCTTCCAAATACCGGAATCGCGTGTTTCCTTGGAGTCGATCTTTTTTGCAGGGGCGTCTCCTGCACCGAGTTCCGGGGCACCGGAGTGCGAGTCCTCAGGATGTTCCATTCCGGATGGCCTGAGTGTTTCGTGTCGTGGCATATGCGTGGCGTGAGGTTAGATGGACTCGATTTCGTCGTCGCTGACCGGCATAGTCTTGAGGAGATCCCGGCGTCGGTTTGTTGCGGCCTCGAGCAAGGAGGTGAGGCGCGCGAGATCCTTGTCGAGTTCGCTTGCGAGCTCCGAGTCGTCATCCATACCTTTACGGTAGGTGTCGAGATCGCTGGCTTTCTTGTTGAGTTCGCGGATGAGCGGGTCGATGTCGTTGAGTGTTGCGGCTTGTGCGATCTCCAATGCCTGAGTGAAGGATTCTGCGTCGAGCTTTTCGTGCATGCGCTCGCTTGGTGTCTTCTCGAGCTCTTCCGTGAACGACGCCGCGTTCAGGCGGTCCTTGGCGCGCTCATTTTCTTCGCGCTGCAGCTTGGCTTCCGGCGACTCGTCGTCGTGGAGCTCGGGTGCGTCCGGCGCGTTTCCCCACAGCATTTCGGGTTTCCCCATACTGTTCATGGTTAGGTTGCTACCAAGAAATATAGCAGAAATGAGCGGTTTTGTCAATCGCAATGGACACTTGGATGGATAAAAAAAGCTCCCGTATGACAGGAGCTGGAGTCAGGATTTTTCGGTGGCTCGCTTCGATGGAATCGTTGGGACGCCTTCGAAACAGTGCTTGCCGCACGAACTTCGGAGCGCCAGCTGCATCGCTCCGGTGGTATCCGGAACGGGCAGGGAGCCAGGTGCGGTGTAGAGCCAGTAGAGGCCGCGCTCGGGGTCGTGCTCGACCTCCGTGATGCGCGCTTCGTGCACCATGTCGCTGCCGGGCAGCGTGACTTTGGCGATGAGGGAACGGAGCAAGGACGGGTCGGCGGCGCTGCCGGGCGCGTAGAGCACGAAGGCGAGCCTTCCTCCACGAATCGCCGGGTTGTCGTAGGTCCCCACGAAGCTTCCGAACAGATGACGAAGGCGCTGCTGTGCGCGCTTTCCTGCGAAAAGATCGATAACGTTGTGGTTTCCCACGGCAAGCTCCTTGTGTTTGAGATGCCGTGGAAAAACCAAGGCATCTTTCGTCTTTTGACGAACACGTGACTATAGGGGATTTCCGGCGGTTTGTCAATGGGGCCGCGTCGTATGGCAGGGAATGCAAAACGACCGGTGGCAGCCGGTCGTTGTTGTCGAATAGTCAGTTTGGAAGGTCGGATTTGGGGAATTCCGTCGGGGCGTTGCTGATGTCCTGCGCTGGCCGTTTCCGTCGCGCCGGAGGTGGAACGGTCGCGGATGAGCCTTTTTGCGCTTCCGTGAATTCTTCCGGGCGCATGGTTTGTGCGTATTCCGCAGCAACCTTCGGTGCACGCGGAATCTCCATGCGGCCGTCGCCAAGGCGCCCACGCTGCAGCTGGATGGCCTGGAGCATTTTCATGTCTCCGGCGACAAGCTCTTGCGCGAGCGCGGTAGATTCCGGAGCAAGATCCATGAGGTCGCCAAGATCCTTTTGGAATGCCTTGATGAAGTCTTCGAGCCGAGCTTCTTCCGCGCGCAGACGTTCCGGCGTGAGTGTCGCGACGAATTCCTCGAGCCTTTCATCCTCTGTTTGCTCTGGAGCATTGGCGGCTGCCGCGCGCTCGGGGGATTCCTGACGACGTACTTCGCGCGCAGCGACGGTTTCTCGTTGAGCGCGTTCAGTCCATTGCTCGTTGGATGGGTTCATTTCTCCGAGTGCCATATGCGTAAGGTATGGATGAACCATAGCCAAAATAAGCCAAATTGTCAACGTGAAAGCATGATGCTATCGTGCGTCGTATATGCAGAAGCTGCCTAAACTTATCGTCATTGTCGGTCCTACAGCGTCCGGAAAGACGGATCTTTCTTTGGCGTTGGCGAAGCGGTTTAAGGGCGAGGTCATTTCTGCGGACTCGCGGCAGTTCTATCGCGGTATGAGCATCGGGGCGGCAGTACCGGAGGGGGAATGGGCGACGAAGCGCGGTGTCCGCGCCTATTGGGTCGACGGCATCGCGCATCATCTAATGGCGTTCCGTGCGCCGTCTGCGCAGGTGACAGCCGCGCAGTTTCAGCGCATGGTCACTCGCAAGGTGCGGGAAATCGTGAAACGCGGGCATGTACCGATCCTTGTCGGCGGAACAGGCTTATATGTCGATGCGGTCGTGGAGAACTTCTCCATTCCCAAGGTTGTGGCGAATCCGGCTGTGCGAAAGGGATTAGAGCGTCGTGAAACGTATGACTTGTTCGCAGAGCTTGTCCGGTTGGACCCGGTGTATGCCGCGCGTATCACTCCGCAGAACCGGCGGTTCATCACGCGGGCGTTGGAGGTCATTCATGCGACAGGGAAGCCGTTTTCCGAACTGCAGCGCCGAGGAACGCCACGATATGACGCCTTGAAGCTTGGTGTCACGCGTGAACGCAGCGAGCTTGTCCGGCGAATCGACCGACGGGTCGACCTTATGCTGCGCGCCGGTCTCCTTAAGGAGTCGGAGCGGCTCGGTAAGCGGTACGGATGGGAGCATCCGGTGCTTTCCTCGCTCGGTCATCGGCAGTTGGGGCAGTTTTTGCGCGGAGAAGTATCGTTTGAGGAAGCGGTCGAGCGCATCAAGCGCGAAACGCGGAGGTATGCGAAGCGGCAAATGACTTGGTTTCGGCGCGATAAGCGCATCGTGTGGGTGCGGACGGTCGGGCAAGCGACGCGAGACGTACAAAGGTTCCTTGCTTGAAATAGGCTCATTTTTTACGCTCTTTTGCATAACCTTATTTTTGCTCTATTGAGCCAAAATAAGCCATTTATGCTTCACAATAAGGGTGCACGTCCTAGCCAGCCAGCCTTATTTATGCTAAACTGTATGCAGAACTCTTAAGCTTCATCCTACTATGGAAGAGGTCATCGGCTATTGCGTAAAGTGCAAGGACAAGCGTGCCATGAAGGACGCTGCCGAAGTTGCGATGCCGGCCAAGGGCGGCGGAACGCGCCCGGCCATGAAAGGCGTCTGCTCTGTCTGCGGAACGGGCATGTTCAAGATCCTGCCGAGCAAGAAGGCATAAGACCGTAAAAGGTCTAAGAAAAATCCCGCCGTTCGGCGGGATTTTTCGTTACCCTGCGAGCTCTTTTTTGAGCAGTTCCTTCGCGGTCTCCGGATCCGCCTTGCCCTTGGTAAGGCGCATGACTTGGCCGACCAAGAACATGATGGCGGCTTCTTTGCCAGCCTTGTAGTCCGCGACGGACTTCTCGTTAGCGACGATGGCGTTCTTCACGGCTAGCTCCAATTCGCCGGAGTCCTCGATGGCGCCGAGGTTCTTTTCTTCCATGATAATGGACGGATCTGCACCGGACATGGCCATCTCAGTGAGGATGACGAGGCCGTTTGCACCCGTGACCTTCTTTTGCGCGATCATGACGATGAGCTCAGCAAAGTTCTCAGGGAGGATTTTCAGCGTACGGATGTCGATTTTGTGCTCGGCCATGACGCCGCGGAGCTTGGTGAGGAGCCAGCCAGCAACGAGGCGACTGTATGCGGGACGCTCAGTATCCCAATCGAACGCCTTGCCGTCAGCCTTTGCTTGCGTCGAGGCCCACTCCTGGAGCTCGCTGAAGACCTTCTCGGCATAGGCGGCAAGGGCGAGGTCGTCACAGATGGTCGCGGCATCGTCCTTGGAGAAGCCGTATTCGTCCATGAAACGCGCCCGCCGTGCTGTGGGAAGCTCAGGAACCTTTGCGCGGAGCTCTTCGCCGAGCTCGGTGAGGTGCAGGGGAGGGAGGTCGGGCTCCGGGAAGTAGCGGTAGTCGCTCGCGCCCTCCTTGGTGCGCTGCTCGACCGTGATGCCCTTGGTGTCGTCCCAGCCGCGTGTCGTGAGGTCCATCGGCGGCTTGTCGTCGAGCCAGAGCTTGGTTTGGCGCTTGATCTCATAATCCAAGGCGCGCTCCACTGAGCGGAACGAGTTGATGTTCTTTACCTCAGTCTTGGGGTACAGGCGGTCGCTGCCCGCCTCGCGCAAGGAGACGTTGGCGTCGCAACGGAGGTGGCCTTTTTCCATGTCTGCATCCGAAACGCCGACGTAGCGCATGAGGAGACGGAGCTCCTGCAGAAACGCTTTGGCTTCGGCAGGAGAGCGTAGGTCGGGCTCCGTGACGATCTCCGCGAGCGGGGTGCCGGCGCGATTGTAATCCACCAAGGAAGAGCCGCCGTCCGGGGAATGGGAGAGCTTCGCCGCGTCCTCTTCGAGGTGCAGGCGGGTGATGCGACATTCGCGGACGATCTCGTTCCCATTCTCGTCTTTCACGGTGAACTGCAAGACGCCACCGGAGACGATGGGCAGGTCGAACTGGGAGATTTGGTACCCCTTCGGGAGGTCTGGGTAGAAGTAGTTCTTGCGGTCGAACTTGGAGTGTCCGGCGATGGTGCCGCCAAAGGCGAGGCCGGCAAGCACGCCGAACCGGACTGCCTGAGCGTTCACGACCGGGAGGGTGCCGGGGTGGCCGAGGCAGATCTCGCAGACCGTGACGTTGGGCGACTCGAATTCGCCCCTGTTGGAACAGGAGCAGAACATTTTGGACTTGGTCTTGAGCTGGACGTGGATCTCCAGCCCGATGACGGGTTCGAGGCGCATAAAAAGGGGTTGATGACCCCTGTAGTCTCCCATACGGGAGGGTTCCGTTCAAGGCACGGTTACCCCCGTTTCATGTCGAACCAGAGCAGTAGCTCCGCGGCAGCGTAGAGCGGAAGCATGAAGCCGGCGATGACCTGGGGAAGGACGGTGGTCACGAGGAGTTGCGCGTTGGAGATGTCGTAGACGCTGGTGACATCCTGGAAGAAGATGCGGGGATCGCCGAAGAAGGCGCCGATGACGAGGTAGAGCAACGAAATAGCGAGCGCGGCGGCGACGTTGAAGAAGAGGAGCGGAATCGCGATGCGCCACATGGCCGGCCACCAGCGTCCGGCGACGAGGTCGCGGCTCGCGCGGAGTGCGGCAGTTCCACGGACGTCATCGACGATGAGGTAGAGCGTTGCGAAATTCAAGGCGACGAAGAAATGGATGAACGGAACGACGAGGAGAATCGCGCCAAAGAAGAGGATGAGGCCAACGAGGAACGAGACCCAGATGAAGGAGACGAGCTTGTGGATGCCGACCGTGAACGACGCGCGAGGATCCGGACGACGGCCTTGAAGCGTTTCGGCGGTCATATGGGTCACGCCGACGCTCACGACGGCGGCCATCAGCGTGACGGGGAGCGTTATCAGGGCGTGGACCATGGTCCGTACGATGGCGTCGTCGATGAGGTTGCGCGTCACGATGAGCAGGATCCACTGCACCAACGCGAGCGCCATGAACCAGACCACGTAACCGAGGTAAGAAGAAAGGTGCTTTTTGAGGTTTTCCCACGACCCGACGATGAGGTCCGTGGCGCTCATGAGTTCACGCATATGGAAATAGTATAGCACGAGTGTCTTTTGGGGAGGAATGGTGAGCATCTCGGGGTACGACTTTTTGTCGAGCCATAGTCTCGCCAAAAAGTGTACCCGTCGTGCTCACCTCCTCATATCGGACGCGCGTGCCATATTCTACGAGAACTCCCGAACTTGTTTTGCTGGCTGATGTTTAAAGAAAAACCCCGGCACACGTCGTGCCGGGGTCGATTCAGGCGGCTTTCCGTAACGCGGCGGCACGGAGCTGTGACAGATGATCTTCTGTGAGGTCAGCGACATCTTCGAAGTACCAGGTTGCGTACTCGATGCTGCCAGAGGCCGTGACGATGGCGATGAGGCGGTTGTGCTGCGCTGGGGTGAGTCCTGCGACGTGGCGCGCGAAACGGTAGGCCCATCGGGCATAGCCAATCGTCTCAAGGTGCGCCAATGCGGTCTCGATGCCTGCCTCTTCGGCAAGCGCGTTCATGATCTCCGTGTAGCAATGACTCCGGTCCGCGATGAGTGCCGCGGTCTTCCGATAGCCGAGTTGCAGGGCGCTGTTCCATCCGTACTTCCGTTCTTCGAATTCCGGTTGTTGGTACATGTCCTTCATGACGTACCCCTCTTCCGCTCTCGGTTTGGCAGTGAGGCGGACCGATGAGGGTAGCATGGCTTGCCGGTACGGTCAAGTCTATGGACAAGAAAAACCCCGCATCGTGATGATGCGGGGCGTGCGGTTCATGAGGCGAGGATGGTCGGCTGGACAGCCTCCCAGACGCACTCGTGGATTTCCGCTTCCGTGAGGAGGACGGCTCCGATGCCGCCATCCGCGAGTGCTGTGCGGATGTCCTCGGGGGACATGTCGGGATTGCGCATGCATTCCACGACGCGCACTTTGTGGCCGAGGCCGGGGAGGAGGTCTGCGAGCTCGAGGTAGGCGGCTTCCGCTGCGCGCAGGTGGCTATGGTCGGCCTCATGCGCGTCCGTCGTTGCGCCGCGTTTCTCGATGAGCGCGATGCTCACTTCCGATGCGACGTGGAGCAGGACGGTGAGGTCCGGGCGAGGGAGCTGAAGGTCCATGAATTCGAACCCGAGGCACCAGTCGTAGAACAGGCGTCGCATCTCGAAGTTCGGGATGCGGGCGCCTTGGTGCGCCAGGTTTGACAGGACGTACCGGTCCAGGAGAACGTTCGCACCGCTTTCCAGCAGCGCGTAACCTTCCGTGACAGCCCAGTCGAGCCGGTCTGCGGCGTAGGTGAACGAGGCCTGGTACGGCGTGAGGGTCCGCGCGTAGCGGTCCATGTTCCGTCCGAGGTAGCGCTGCAGCAGGTGTGCTGCGGGCATGCCGTAGCGGGGGAAGGCGAAGGTCGCGACGTCTTGGCCGATTCGTTCGGCAAGCAGCTTCGTCTGCGTGGCCTTGCCGGATCCGTCGGAACCTTCGATGACGATGAGTTTGCCGTGGGTCATAAGATCCTCCCGCAAGGAGCTTGCCATGCCGAGAATCTCATCGCAAGCGGGCCAGGTGGACGGTGCGGTTGACCGGAGTTGGCCTACGTGTATACTGCAGCAGCGTTCAAGCAAGGAGGTATCCGATGCGTTCAGTCACTCCACGTGTTTTCCTTATCGGGGAGACACGAATCGTCCCCGACGGCCTGCAGGCGTATCTTAAGCATCTCGGCATCCCGCACTGGTCGACGGATGCAGGCTCTGACGCCGAGAAGCTCGCTGAGTTCTACGGTCGCCTGTGTTACCGGAGCTTCGAAGTCGGATTGAATCCGAACGTGACGAAGATCCGCGAGGGCAATGCGCTGTACCTCGAGAACATCCTGAAGTCGGCGCACGGCTCCGTGCTCGAGCATCCCCAGTTCAACTTCGTCTTCGCGGACGTCTCGCGCGTGTTCACGCACGAGCTCGTCCGGCACCGTGCCGGCACGGCCATCTCCCAGGAGAGCCTCCGGTACGTGCGTCTCACGGACATCGGCTTCTGGCTCCCGGTCTGCTTCGCGGAAGATGAGGTCGTCTGCGAGCTCGTCACTTCGACCGTCGAGATCTTGGAGGACATGCAGCGCACGCTGGCCGCGCACTTCAAGCTCGACGAGGGCGCGCTGCCGTTCGCCAAGAAGAAGGAGGTCACGTCGGCGATGCGCCGTCTCGCGCCCGAAGGGCTCGCGACGACCATTGGCTGGTCTGCCAACGCCCGCGCGCTGCGGCACGTGATCGAGATGCGCACGTCCGAGGGTGCAGAGGAGGAGATCCGTCTCGTCTTCGCGGAGGTCGCTGCGACGGTCTCAGAACGGTACCCGAACTTCTTCCAAGGGTACGACATCCAGGACATCAACGGCATTCCGTCGTACGTTCCCGCATACCGCAAGGTCTGATTCCCGTACCGGCCCGATGTTTCGGGCCGGCTTTTCGTACTTGCCCGCCACGGGGATGGTTGCTACCATGGAGCTTCCATCCAATGGAGATCCTATGGAGCATGGCAAGCACGGTGAATTGGTCGTCGTCATCGGTCCGTCCGCGGGCGGAAAGACGACCATTGTCGAAGAGGCGATCGCGCGCCTGCCTTCTGCTGCGCGCCTGGTCACGACGACGACGCGTCCGAAAGGGGACCGAGAGGTCGATGGAGAAGACTATCACTTCATTGATCGTGAGGAGTTCGAGCGCAGGATCGAGCGCGGAGAGTTCCTTGAGTACAACGAGTTCGACGGGAACCTGTACGGTTCTTCCCGTGTCGTCATCGAACAGATGCTGCACGACTACGATGTCGTTTTCGCGGTCATCGACGTGAATGGCGCACGCAAGGCTCTTGCTGCGTTCCCTGAATCACGGTCCATCTTCATCCGGCCGGAGTCGCTGGAGCAGCTTCGCAAGCGGCATGAAGCGCGTCAGCGGTCCAAGGAGGACGTCGAGTGGCGCATGCAGCGCGCACGTGAGGAGGTCGCCGCGGCACACGAGTTCGGCAGCGTCATTACGAACCGCGACGGAATGCTCAAGGCAACGGTCGAGGAACTGCTTGCCATCGTGGAGCGACGTGACGACATTCCGCCGGTTGCAGATAAGGAGTAGCTTCTCCAACGCAAATGACCCTCTCAGCAGAGGGTCATTTTTTCATCCTGTACTTCCGAATCCGCCACGACTTTTTTCTTGCAGTGTGCCAGCCTCTGTCTCGACGAGCTCTGCACGGACGATGGGGACGAGCATGGCTTGAGCGATGCGTTCGCCACGTGTGACGGTAACTGGCTCATCGGTGAAGTTCCAGACTTGCACTTTCATCTCGTCCTCCGGGCCGCAGTAGTCTTGATCCACGATGCCGATGCCGTGGGGGATGAGCAAGCCTTTCTTTTTTGGGGTGGAGGAGCGCGAGGCGAGGAGAAGTGTGTGGCCGCTAGGTACGCAGACCACGAGGCCGGTCGGAATCATGCCGAGGGACTTTGGCGCCACGACCACCTCTTCACGCGCGAAGACATCGAACGCGCAGGCGCCGGACGTTTCGTATTTCGGCAGCGGGAGCCCCTTGTCGATGCGGGTGATGCGGAGGTTCATGGTGCTAGGAGTAGAAGCCGCCGTTCTGCGCGTTCACCACCGCATTCACGACGAACTTCGCGGTAGAGGTGGCGGTGGCGATGATGAGAAAGCCGACGACGCTCTGCGTAAGCGCGGCGACGGCCTTCTCGCGCGCTTCTTCCTTGTCGCCGTGGGTCATCATGAGGTAGCCGGCGTACATGATCTGGAGCACCATGGCGAAGCCGACGAAGCCGAGGGTTGCGCGGAGAAAGCCGGTGATGATGGTCTGCAACGGTGCGGATGGGAGGCCGATACCCTCAGCGTAGTCCATGCCGTAATCCATCGTTGTTTGCGCGAACGTTGGTAGCGCGCCGAACACGCCGACAGCGATTGCTGCGACGGTTGCGGCCATGGAGTTGCGGGAGCGGAGCACCATACGGATCATTCAGTATCCTTTTTTTCAAAATTTTTCCACATCTGCGATGCTTGCGGTTCCTGGGCGCCGTAGTACTTGGAGTGCAGTTTTCCGCTGCCGTACGGATTTTCACAGACGCTCGAAAGCGGGGAGTAGGACATCTGCGCGATCGGCATCTTGTAATAGAGCTTCACCGGAAGCGAGCCGATGTTGGAGAGTTCGAGCGTCATCTTGAGTTTGTTGCCTGGGTCGAGGTAGCCGGCGGTGGCGTGGATGATGATGCCGAGCCGGCCGAGCGAACTTTTTCCCTCCAAGCGGCCGACCATGTCGTTGCCCACACCGACCTCTTCGAAGGTGGCGCCGAGCGCGAACTCGCCCGGATGGAGGATGAACGGCTCATCATCTTTGATGACTACTTTGCGCATAAGGTCGTCCGCCGGTTTGCGGACGTCGATGACGTAGTGATTCACCGTGTCGAAGATAAGGAACGTCCGGTCCAGGCGGAGGTCCACGGAGGCCGGCTGCACGTATGACGGGTCGTACGGATCAATGGAAATCCGTCCATCGGCGAGCGCTTGCTTGATGTCCTTGTCGGAGAGAATCATATGGCGGAAGCGTAGCGGAAAAGGGAAGCCGTTTCAAGGAACGAAAGACCGCCCGTTGCAGGGCGGTCTTTCCGGGTCTGTTCGCTTATGCTGCGACCTTGATACCAGGGCCCATCGTGGAGGTCAGGGTGACGCTCTTGATGAAGACGCCCTTGGAGGACGACGGCTTGTTGCGCTTCAGCGCGTCCATGAACGCGGTGAGGTTCTCGATGAGCTGGGCCTCCGAGAACGATGCCTTGCCGACGATCTGGTGGACGTTGGCGGTGTCATCGGTCTTGAAAGCGACCTTACCCTTCTTGAGCTCTTCGATGGTCTTCGTCAGGTTCGTGGTGACCGTGTCGTTCTTCGGGGACGGCATGAGGCCGCGCGGACCGAGGATTTTTGCGACCTTTGCGAGCTTCGGCATCATGTCCGGCGTTGCGATTGCGACATCGAAGTCGATCTTGCCGGACTTGGCGATTTCGCCGATAAGTTCTTCGCCGCCGACAATGTCCGCACCCGCATCCGTCGCTTCCTTTTCCTTGTCACCGCCCGTGAAGACGGCAATCTTCTTCGTCTTACCCGTACCGTGCGGAAGGCTCACTGTGGAGCGGACCTGCTGGTCGGACTTCTTCGGGTCGATACCGAGACGGACGTGGACTTCGACGGAGCCATCAAACTTGGTGGTGGAGGTCTTCTTCACGAGAGCGACCGCCTCTTCGACGGAGTAGGTCTTGGTCCGGTCGACAAGTTTCGCGAGTTCGTTGTAGCGCTTTCCGTGTGCCATAGTATTCGGTTTACGTGGTGTTTGCGGTCCGCGTGCGGACCTCCCACATGAATAGTTTCGTAATCCTTACGGTTTGATCTTCACGCCCATTTGCCGAGCCGTGCCTTCGATGATGCGCATGGCGGACTCGATGTTCGTGGTGTTGAGATCCGGGAGCTTCTTCTCGGCGATCTCGCGGACCTGCGCCTTCGTGAGGCTGCCAGCCGTGTCCGTGAGTTGATTCTTCGCGCCGCTCTCGATGCCTGCGACCTTCTTGATGAGGACGGAGGCCGGAGGGGTCTTGAGGATGAAGTCGTAGGTGCGATCATCGTACACCGTGATCACCACCGGGGTGATGTCGCCGCCGAGCTGTTGCGTCGCGGCGTTGAACTTCTGACAGAATTCCGCGATGTTGAGGCCGTGTTGGCCGAGCGCGGGACCCACTGGCGGCGCAGGATTCGCCTTGCCTGCCGGGATCTGGAGTTTGATAAGGGCCTTGATAGCCTTTGCCATAGAACCGTCGTTAGGCAACGGAGAGAAGCGCCCCGGCTTAAATGGGGTCCACCGTTACCGCGACACCTTACCGTATGGGTTGGAGGTTGTAAAGAGGTGGTCTTGAGCTTGACGATAAGCTCCTTTCATGATAAAAAAGGCAGTCATTTCACTCGACCCTTGAAGGAGGTGGTGAATGCCGACGTTCCTTTCTATCCCTTTGCTCATGCAGCCAGAAAGCTCGCGGTGGTGTGGGCCTGCGTGCGCAGGCATGGTGAATGCTTACCTGACCGGAGCGGAGGTTCCGCTTGCGGATATCGCGAAGGAGTTCTCTTGGAACACGACGTCGACCGGTTGGCAGGGGTGCTCTCCGTTCGACATCGCCGCGTGGCTTGCGAGCTGTGGCGTGAAGACCGAGGTGCGTCTGCAGGCGTCGAAGGATGCATATAGCATCGTTAAAGCGCTTTCGTCCGCGTACGTCGATGTCGGCGGCACGGTCGTATCCGGAACGCTCACGCGTCCGATGGTCATGCGAGAGCTTTCCGCGCGCAGACCGGTTATTGCCAGCGTCGACGTGAACGTCCTGCATGGTAACGAGGAGTCGTCACCAGAGCCACATTACGTCGTTCTTGTGGCGGCATCGCATCGTAGGGTGTGGTATCTCGATCCGGCACAGAGCGAGGTACAGGTCCGTTCATGGGGGCAGTTCCTCCGTGCGTCACGTGCAGTGTTCGGGATGACGATTCTCTTCTTTCCTACGTGAAGCCGACGGCATCTGCTGTCGGTTTTTTCATACAAAAAATGACCCCCAGAAGAGAGGGTCGTCAGAGAGCCTAACCGAAGTTCACGACCTGTGTGGACCGTCGCATGTACTGCCGCCAGGCATCGGAGCCGCACTCGCGGCCGCCGCCCGTGTCCTTTTCACCGCCGAACGCGCCACCGATGTCGCCGAGCGCGGGGCCGGTGTTCACTGCAGCGACGCCGCAGTCGGAGCCAGCCGCCGAGAGGAACGCTTCCGCCTCGCGCACGTCGTTCGTGAAGATGGAGGAAGCAAGCCCTTGCGCGACGCCGTTCTGCATCGCGATGGCGTCGTCGAAGTACCGATACGTCATGACGTAAAGAATCGGTGCGAACGTTTCTTCGCGGACGATCTCCGTCTGGCTCGGCATCGTAATGAGCGCGGGGTGGCGGTAGTAGCCGCCGTCGCATCCAGGCACGGCCACGCGTTTGCCGCCATAGACGACCGTGCCGTCTTCCTTGGCGGCGCGCTGGAGCGCGATCGTCATACGGAGCGATGCTGCGGCGTCGATCATCGGGCCGACGTGCGTTCCCGCGATGCGCGGGTCGCCGACGACGAGTGCGGCGTACGCGGCTTCGAGGCGCTCGACGAGCGCGTCACGGACGGACTCATGCACGATGAGGCGTCGCAGCGACGTACAGCGTTGCCCGGCCATGCCGGTCGCGGCAGCGACGATCGCCGGAACCGCTGAGGCGAGGTCGGCGGACGGTGTCACGATGCTTGCGTTGTTGCCGCCGAGTTCGAGGAGCATGCGCTTGCCGAGGTCCGGTGCGCACCGTGCCGCGATATCGCGACCCATGGCGCAGCTGCCCGTGGCGGAGACGAGCCGGACATACGGGAGCGCGACGAGCGCTTTCGCGACGTCCGCGCCGCCGACGGCGACTTGCAGGAGACGGTGCCCAATGCAGCCGGGGACTTCCGTCGCGGCCTCGCGGAAGAGGCGCGTGCAGAGGTCGGCAGTACCGAGGCATTTCTCCGACGGCTTCCAGATGACCGGGTTGCCGCAGACGAGTGCGAGCGCGGCGTTCCAGACGAAGACCGCTGCCGGGAAGTTGAATGACGTGATGACGAGTACGGGCCCCAACGGATGCCACTGCTCCATGAGCCGGTGACGTGCGCGTTCCGACGGCATGGTGATGCCGTGGAGCTGTCGCGAGAGTCCGGCTGCGAAGTCACACATGTCGGCCATCTTACGGACTTCGATGTGCGCCTCCGAAAGGAGCTTGCCGGACTCGCGGGTGATGACCGCCGCGAGCACGTCTTCGTGCGCGCGCAGCTTTTCACCGAAGCGACGGACGAGCTCGCCGCGCACAGGCGCGGGAACGAGCCGCCAGTCGCGGAACGTACGCTCGGCGAGGGTGCCCATGCCGGTGGCTGTCGCGGTGTACGTCTTTTGCTGCTCGAAACAGACTTCCCCGTCGATAGGGGAACGGACCTGCTGGACATGTGTCATGGAAAGACCTCCTTGCGGTGCGTGCGTATCTTGGGCATGAGAAGCGTTTTCCGTCAATGCGAAAAGCGCACCCGCATGGATGCGCTTTTCGATATCGGTCGCTTTCGGTTCGACGTGCTCAGGTGACGTTGAGGTAGAAGTGTGACGGATAGGGGCGGGCACGACGGGTACACTTTTTGGCGAGACTATGGCTCGACAAAAAGTTGTACCCCGAGATGGCCGCTATTCCGTCATTTAGACTTTCTTGACCTGCAAGAAGTCCAGCTCCACCGGCGTTTCGCGACCGAACATGTTGACGAGGACCTTGATCTTTCCGCGAGCCTCGTCGATCTCGGCGACCTTGCCTTCGAAGTTCTTGAACGGACCGTCGCTGATGGTGACCGCGGAGTTGACCTCCACGTCGATCTTGTATTCCGGCTCGTCCACACCCATGCGCTTCTGGAGCGACTTGATTTCCGTGTCGGAGACCGGTGTCGGGATGGTCCCTGTGCCGATGAATCCGGTGACGTTCGGCGTGTTGCGCACGACGTACCAGGACGCGTCATCCACGACCATCTCCACGAGCACGTAGCCGGGGAAGATCTTCTCTTCGACGACCTTGCGCTTGCCGTTCTTGATCTTGATCTTCTTCTCCTTCGGGACGAGGACGGCGAAGATCTTTTCTTTCATGTCGAGCGACTCGATACGCTGCTCGAGGTTGTACTTCACGTTCTCCTCGTAGCCGGAGTACGTATGGATGGCGTACCAACGGCGGCCGAGTTGGGCTGTCTGTTTGGCCATAGTTCCGAAGGTTACTGCGCGAGTTCGATGACACGCTGCAGGCCGGTGCTGAAGCCGAAGTCCAACGCGCCGAAGAACGCACCGACGAGGAGCGAGAGCGCGACGACGATCGCGGTATGCTTCACGACCTTGGCGCGCGGCGGCCAGACGACCTTGCCGAGTTCCTCGCGCGAGGCGCGGATATAGTTGACGAGTGCGTTGTCCGAGAGAGAGAAGTTGGCCATAGTGGGGCCGAGTTTTAATGGTTTCAAAAAACCGCCCGGAGGCGGGGGAACTGACTGAGATGACTGTACAGCACTGTCTCGCCGTTGTCAATACGCGCCTTGACACGGAGCTTTTTCCGTGACAAGCTCGGCGCGACCCGACAACGCTCTTTTCGAGGAGGCAGCATGTTCCCAGGTACGTTTTTCACCCCTCCGACACGCTTGAACATCGGTGGCCCGACATGGCCGAACGATCCGCTCATCTTCCTGGCCGGCCCCATCCAAGGCGCGCCGGATTGGCAGGCGGAAGCTCGCGACCTCATCCGTGCCATCGATGGCGACATCCACATCGCGTCACCGCGCCGACTTGGTGGGTTCGTCGACCTGACGGACGAGGAGCGCGTCGTGCAATACGACTGGGAGCGTCGGTATCTCGCCTACGCCGCGAAGTACGGCGTCACGCTGTTCTGGTGCGCGAACGAGGAAACGCACCACTGCGGACGACCGTTCGCGCAGACCACTCGCTACGAGCTCGGCAAGCAGGCCATGCGGTTCGTGTTGCTCGGCGGGAGGATGGTCGCGGGATTCGACACTGCGTTCTCGGGCCAGCGCTACCTCAAGCACGACATGACGGAAGAGGCGCGCGCCATCGGTGCCGCGCCGCCGGAGTTCTGTGACTCGCTCGCGATGACCTGCCACAAGGCGGTCGATCTCATTCATAGCATGTACCGCGCTCGCGCGACTGGCGCCGTCGAAGGCGACAAGGCGTAGTTCCGTACCAGGGCCTTTGATGGCCCTGTTTTTTTCATGTCGCGACCGTTGACAAACGGCTTCGGATGCGGTAAGGCTGAAGTGTCACATTCCGGTGACGGAGTACTTCGGAGGACGTCATGCACGCACGATTGCAGTTCTTTCTCGATGCGGTCGAAAATGGCGAGTTCTCGAACGACCACGTCCGTGAGGCGCTTCCGGTCGCCATCAAGCTCTGCGACGCACTGCTCGGACGTTTGTTCGCTGAAGATGCGTCGGAGGACGATCTCTGCATGGTCATCATCTACGCGTCCGACGCGCATGCGCGCATCGCCGCGGAGCGCTTGCTCACGGATCCGAGGGCGTACCTGAGCGAGACGACGCTTCGGTGCATCCTCGCATTCGTGCCTGAGCATGCGGATGAAGCCGCGCGGCAGATTCTGGTACGAAAGGACCCGCCGTCACGCAAGGCTCTCGTGAAGATCATCACGTATTCGAACGGGCACGCGCATGAGGCCGCGACGCGGCTTCTCGCGGACGCTCCCAAGGATGACGAGCTTGGACTTATTGTGGCGCGGGTGCCAGAGCTTGCAGGGCAGGCATGCGAACACCTTGGTGCGTTCGGTGGGCTTCCTGCGGAGTTGCCGAGCGCATGACGAGAAAACGAGTAGCGGGGTCGGCAGCTTGCCGACCCCCATTTTTATTCCGGTTGAAAGAGCTGTCTAGGCATAGTAGGGTGGGGGAGCAACAGGAGGTTCCCATGAGCTCTTTGGAAACGCCGACGGTCGTTGGGTCGTACCGCATCATGCCGTCGGACATCGATGCGACGAAGAAGTTCCTCTCCGCATTCGGACAGGCGGAAGTGGAGCAGGTCGCGCTCGGTCTCGTCCTGTTCTGTCAGGACAAGGGCGAGTGGGCAACGTTCACCGAGGCTGAATTGACGGGACATTTCCGTGCGGCACGCGCCGCCGGACGGACATTTCCGTACCAGGCATGGGATCTTCTCGGCCCTGTTGGTCCGGGTGGACGCGTCGGAACAAAGACGATCGATGCCTATGGGCTGTTCATGTCGGATCGTGAAGCGCCGACGTGGTCGGTGACCGCTCCCGACACGTTCCGGTTCTACTGGCTGAGCCCCGAAGAAGGCTTGCTCGTTCGTCGTGGCGACGACGGCAAGTATCGCGTCACGGAATTGTTCATCGAACGCTGCTTCAAGGCTTCGCCGGTCCGCTGGTGAACGCCACGAACGAAACGCCACCTCGGTTGAGGTGGCGTTTTTTCTTTTGCTAGATGTCGAGGTTCTTCACGTTCTTCGCATGCGTCTGGATGAAGCGCTTGCGCGGTTCGACGTTAGAGCCCATGAGGATGTCGAAGATGCTATCGGCCTTTGCGGCATCCTCGACGTTCACGATCTTCATCCTGCGGGTGGCCGGGTCCATGGTCGTCTCCCAGAGCTGTTCCGGGTTCATCTCACCGAGACCTTTGTAGCGCTGGATGGTGACGCCGGAGACGTTCACAACCTCGCCTTCCTCGTCAGCCTCGGCATCAGGAGATTCGTCCGTCGCCTTCACGGCCTTTCCTTTGGCGATTTTCGCGCCCCCGTCCTTCTCCTTCGGGCGGAGTTCCTCGATGTAGCGTTCCTTTTCCGCGTCATCGAAGGCGTAGCGGAACTCCTTGCCGCGGCCGACGCGGTAGAGCGGAGGCATGGCGATGAAGAGATGCTTCTCGGCGATGAGCTGCGGGAAGTAGCGGTAGAAGAGCGTGAGGAGCAGCGTGCGGATGTGTGCACCGTCGACATCGGCATCGGTCATGATGACGATGCGGTGATACCTCAGCTTCGAGAGATCCATCTGCTCGCCGATGTTCGTGCCGAGCGCGATGATGAGGTTCTTGATCTGCTCGTTGACGAGGATCTTGTCGAGGCGCGCGCGTTCCACGTTGAGAATCTTTCCGCGCAAGGGGAGGATGGCCTGCGTATCGCGGTCGCGGCCTTGCTTGGCGGAGCCGCCTGCGGAGTCACCCTCGACGATGAAGAGCTCGGAGCGGGACGCGTCCTTGGTGGAGCAGTCCGCGAGCTTGCCCGGAAGCGTGAGGCCGTCGAGCACGCCCTTGCGCAGCACGGTGTCGCGCGCAGCACGGGCTGCGGCACGGGCACGGGCGGCGAGGATGCACTTCTCGATGATACCTTGTGCGTCGCGCGGGTGTTCTTCGAGGAAGATCTCGAACGCCTCGCCGAACGCGGCTTCGACCGCGGTGCGCGCCTCGGGATTGCCGAGCTTCGTCTTGGTCTGGCCTTCGAACTGCGGCTCACCGAGCTTCACGGAGATGACTGCCGTGAGGCCCTCGCGGGAGTCGTCGCCGGTGATGTTGTCGTCCTTCTCCTTGAGGATGTTCTGCTTGCGCGCGTAGGTGTTGAGGACGCGAGTGAGCGCGGAGCGGAAGCCTTGCACGTGCATGCCGCCATCCGGGTTGAAGATGTTGTTGGCGAACGCGTAGACATTTTCCTTGAAGTCGTCGACGTACTGGAAGGAGATTTCCACCGCGACGCCCTCCATCTCCTTGTTCATATAGAAGACGGACGGGTGCTTCACCTCTTTTCCGTGGTTGAGGTAGCGGACGTACGACTTCACGCCGCCCTCGAAGTAGAAGCCGTAGGTCTCGAGCTTGTCCTTCTCGCGTTCGTCGTTGATGTCCAAGCGGATACCTTTTGTGAGGTAGGCCTGCTGGCGGAGGTGGTCGATGATGGTGTCGCGGGAGAAGTCCACCGTTTCGAAGATGCTCGCATCCGGCCAGAACGTGACCTTTGTTCCCGTACCCTTCGCCTTGCCGATGGCCTTCACTTTGGCTTGCGGCTCGCCGATCTTGTATTCCTGCATCCAGAGTTCGCCGTCGCGCTTCACCTCGGCGCGGAGCTTCGTGGAGAGCGCGTTCACGACCGAAACGCCGACGCCGTGGAGACCGCCGGAAACCTTATAGCCACCGTCGCCGAATTTGCCGCCAGCATGGAGCTTCGTCATGACGAGCTCGAGCGCGGATTTCTTGTACTGTTTGTGCATTTCCACCGGAATACCGCGACCGTTGTCTTCAACGCTGATGCTGCCATCTGCGTTCATCGTGATGATGATGCGGTCGCAGTGGCCGGCCATGGCTTCGTCGAACGCGTTGTCGACGACTTCCCAGATCATGTGGTGCAGACCGCGCGCGCCGGTCGAACCGATATACATGCCAGGGCGCTTGCGGACGGCCGCGAGGCCTTCGAGGACCTGGATCTGTTTTGCTCCGTAATCGGAACCCTGTTTCTTCTCTTTGTCTGCCATAGATGAAGGATGGTAATAACGCGGAAATCGTAGCATGCGGTCGGGCTATGAGCAACGGAAAAAGCAGGGGAGCGGGAGATGGACAGCGCGGGAAAGAAAACGCCCTCCGAAAAGCCGGAGGGCAGGAGTCAGCCATGGATCCAGAGAAGGATCAGGTGGACCGTCGCGACGAAGGCGATCATCTGTCCGATCAGGGCGTAGAGATGGACGTAGCGGTCCAAGCCGTTCCGCAGGGAGATGACGATGGTCACGACAGACCAGAGGAAGGCGAGGAGGAAGGCTCTCGGCTGGTCCAGAATGAGTGAACGCGAGAAGAGCAATGCCACGTAGCCCATGTTGCCGACATGGAACAGCGCCGAGAAGCACTCTGGGCACCGGCTCCGCTGGAGCATCGGCAGGATGATGATGAGGATGCCGATGAGCAGGTCCGCACCGCTCATGATGAGCGTTCGTCCATTCGGAGAGAGTGCACCGACGAGGCCGAGCGCGACGGGCAAGACGAACGAGTACAGGATGAACGAACGGCGAATTGCGCGCGCAAACGGTCCGTCATGGTCCATGGCGCCTCCTTTTCGGTGACGGTTCGACCGTAGCATGGGGTCCTTAAAAAGAAAACCGCCCCCAGAGGAGGGCGGTCTGCGGCTCAGAGGCCGAGGATGCGGGGGAGGAGAAGCAGGATTGGGAGCATCACGGCGCCGCCCTGCAGGAGGAGATACCTCACAGAGACTCTTGGGCGACTCGCGGACACGAAGGTTAGTATGCCGTACGTGATGATGAGCGCGAAGAGCAGCAAAATTGTCTCGCCGGCAAGGATGATGAACAGCGCGAGCGCCCCTATGAGGGCGATGAGGCTGCCATACATCGCGACATCCTGCTCCGCCGGCACACCGCGATAGATATGCGCGTTCATGAGCACCTGCGTGAACAGGAGGAGCGCAGTCAACGCGAGGACCTGGATGCGGTCGATCTGCTGCAGGGGCGCATCGGTGACGTACGTGATGCAGAAGCTCAGGACCCATGCTCCACCCAACGTGAAGAGGAGTGGGAGCAATGCGTGCAGGACGTACTTGCCGAAGGAGAGCTGTGTCGCGGTTTCGGAAGGAACGGTCGGAGTGGTCGTCATAGGAACAACTCCTTTCGTGAGGCGAACCTAGCACGAAGGAAGCGACTCGTCAATGCTCACAATGTCGGAAGATGCGCGTTGCCGACGACCTTAAAAAATGCTACACTTCCTTTATATGGCATTCGATCCGACAGGAGAAAAGCTTGATGAAGGACAGCTGTCATTGGGGTACTGGTGGGTGACCCATCAGGTGCTGGTCAGGAAGGTCGGTACCGTCCTGCTCGGTATCGTCGCGGGCTCGCTCTTCGCGTACGCGTCGTGGGGGTTCATCGACTGGTTCTTCGTCTCCGGCGTGCAGGAGCGTCGTGATGCCGCGACCATCCGCCACATCGGCGTGCCGGTCGAGACGTTCCGTCAGTACGGCGCCAAGACGGCTCTCCTGTTCGAGGACGCGACAATCCTGCCGTCCGGTGATGGGCGCTACGATCTCTTCGCACGCGCGACGAATCCGAACGAGAACTGGATGGCGACATTCGACTACCACTTCGACGCTCCCGGCATGACCGTTCCGGCGAAGCGCGGCTTCCTCCTTCCGGGAGAGACCAAGCGCATCCATGCGCTCGGCGTCCGTGCGGAGGCGCGTCCGTCATCTGCGCGGACCGTCATCAGCAATCTGCGGTGGGAACGTGTCGATCCGCATCTCGTCTTTCCGGGATACCGCGACTGGGCCGCACGCCGCCTCGACATCGGCATCGAAGGCGCGGTCTTTGTTCCGCCAGCAGTGGACGCGGCGTCGTCGGTCGGGCGCGCGTCGTTCACGGTCGTGAATCGTACGGCCTTCAGCTACTACTCCGCCGGGTTTTTTGTCACCGCCTACGCCGGTCAGCAGGCCGTTGGCGTGCAGTATGTCACCATCAGCCGTCTCATGGCAGGAGAACGTCGTGCCGTGGAGGCGTCTTGGTTCACGCCGCTGCCGACCGTGACGCGCATCGAAGTCATGCCGGATATCAACATCCTCGACCTGTCGGTGTACATCGCTCCCGGACGATAAACGATACCCATTTTGTCATTGCCGCGGACCGACGAGTACGTCGACCCTCGCAATGACAGGAGAGAAGGTATCGTTTTTTCATATGAATACTTTTTTGATACATCGCGTTTTCGCATCTTGTCCCACATCGTTCCATGCCGTAGCATGACGGCATGTCGTTGAATATCGGATATCTCCGTCGGTACGATTGGGTGCTTTTGGGAACGAGCTTGTTGCTCGTCGCTTTCGGGCTCGCAGCGCTCTACAGCACATCGCTCGGTATGCCTGGTGCGGAAGGTGTGACAGGGGACTTCGGGAACTTCCGGAAGCAGATTCTCTTTGCCGCGTTCGGTACGGCCATCGCGCTTGCCTTGCCGATGTTCAATTATCGTCAGCTCTCTGGTCTGGCGCGTCCGCTTCTCGTCGTCTCCATCGTGCTCCTTCTCGCCGTCCTGCTTTTTGGTGCGACCGTGCGCGGTTCGCGTAGCTGGTTCGTCATCGCGGGGCTCGGTATCCAGCCGGTGGAGCTCGTGAAGCTGTTCATGATTGTCTACTTCGCGCGCTTCTTCAGCGACTACGCGCGGCATCCGGGTGGTCTCAAGCATGTGGTCGGCTCCGGTCTTGCGTTGGCTGTAGTGGTCGGGCTCGTCATGCT
Source organism: uncultured Gammaproteobacteria bacterium (assembly GCA_964626205.1). Taxonomy (GTDB): domain Bacteria; phylum Patescibacteriota; class Patescibacteriia; order SG8-24; family SG8-24; genus CAZVED01. The sequence continues at coordinate 32,217 of CAZVED010000005.1, read as the reverse complement.
TCAGCCGGATCTCGGTTCCGCGCTCCTGCTCATGTCCGTGTGGGGAGGCATGGTGTTGCTCGCTGGCGTGAAGCGGTCGTACCTCCTCATCATGGTCGCCGCTGCCGTTGTCGCGATTGCGGTGGCGTGGATCTTCGTGCTGAAGCCGTACCAGAAGGACCGCATCACCGTCTTCATGGATCCTGACTCCGACCCGCTCGGCAGAGGATATAACGTCACGCAATCCGTCATCGCCATCGGGTCCGGGCAGGTCATCGGGCGGGGCCTCGGCTTCGGTTCACAGAGCCAGCTGCGCTTCCTTCCGGAGCGTCAGACGGACTTCATCTTCGCGGTCATCGCGGAGGAGCTCGGCTTCTTTGGCGTCGTCATGCTCATGGTGTTGTTCGGGACGCTTTTCCATCGATGTTATCTCTTGGCGAAGCGCGCACATGACGACTTCACGCTGTTCTTCGCGATAGGCATCGCCATCGCCATTGCCGTCGAGATGTTCACGAACCTCGGCGGCAACCTCCGCATGTTGCCGGTCACCGGCGTCACGCTGCCGTTCGTGAGTTACGGAGGTTCGTCGCTGCTCACGAAGTTCGTGATGATCGGTTTGCTGCAATCAGTGGCGGTGCGACGTTGAGGGAAGAGGAATGTGCATAAGTACGATTGACCCGGAGCCCAAAAAATGGTACAGTGAAGAGGTAATGAGGAAGCAAAAAGCTTTCCTCGGACGGCAAAAAACAAAAAGAAAAGCGTATGCCGGTACCCTCACAACAACCCGCGTCTTCGCCGTTCTTCGACGAAGGGATCAAGCTCATCTCGTACTGCCCATTGTGCGAGTCCAGCTACAACCCATCGTCGGCGCAAGTGCTCGGCGAGAAGGATGACAGCCACCTGCTGCACATCAGCTGCGGACAGTGCTCGAACGCAATCATCGCGCTCGTGCTCATCTCCACGGCAGGTATCAGTTCCGTCGGACTCGTGACCGATCTCGGCTTCAACGAGGTCAACCGCTTCACGTCGATGGAGCCGGTCAGCACGGACGACGTCATCGAGACGCATCACCTCCTGCAGAACGAGGAGCACCTCTTCGCCAGCCTCATGGCGGCGTAAGAGCTGAGGATACACGGCAGCCCCATCGGGGGCTGTTTTGTTTTTAGGGAGGTTTCCTCCTTGCTGTGGTGGGAGCGGGCTTTTTGCGCCCGGCCTTCGTTGTCGCGTCTCATGGGTGCCCTGCACCCATTTCGCCGCTCCGCCTAGGCGGGACGCAAAAATCCTCGCTCGTGCTCTGGCCGGACAGAGGTGGGGAGGTTGACGAGGTCGCTCTCTCCTGTTATGTTTCGGGGTCACGTTCTTTAGGAGGTACTTCCATGGACAAGAGAAACGTCGTTCGTCAGGTGGGTATCTTGCTGGCCGTCATCGGTATCGGCATCCGTCTCCTGCTTCCTTACCCGGCCGCCGTCTACTTCATCTTTCCACTCGGGGCCGGAATCGCTGCGCTCCTGGAGCTGATGCGCTCGCGAGTGCTCGGCGCCGTGCTTCTCGTGTTGTCCTTTCCGGCACTGTTCATCCTCTCGGTCGGTCCTTACGAGATCGATGGGGTGCGCACGTTGCTTCTCAGTCCTGTGGCACCCATCGGCACCCCCGTGGCCTTCATCGGAGGTCTGCTGTTCACCAGACGGTACCTCGGGACCCTTCGTCCTGAGTGACGGAACGAGGCGTTCTTCCATGAGATCGGACATGCATGTCCGATTTTTTATTTTCCGTTGACGAAGATTGGTCGCTGTCGTAGGGTGTCCACGTCTTTTGTTCATGGAGGAACCGATGACACAGGAGCATGTCGTGCGAGTGGCAGAATGGAGCGAGACTCCCGGCGCGCGGGAACGGACCGTCGGCCCGCATTCCGGCGAGGAGTTCCGCGAAGAGGTGCTTGCCCCGGCGTTCCGTCGCGCAGTGGAGGCAGACACGATGCTGACGGTGGATCTCGATGGCGTGTACGGGTACGCTGCCAGCTTCCTCGAAGAGGTCTTCGGAGGGCTCGCGCGGCAGTTCGGACCTGAGACCGTGCATAATCACTTGCTCTACGTCACGACTGACGAGCCGGATCTGGAAGAAGAAATCCGCGGCTACGTGGCCGAAGCGCGCCAAGACACCTGACAACAAAGCCGGCCCTTTGGCCGGCTTTTCATTTTGGCGCGCCTTACCTTGTGATAGGTCGATGTCTTGGCAAAGCGCGGGTGACGCTGGGAGAGGTCCCAACCCCCGCTCTTGCCATTTTTTTCAGCCCATGGTAGCCTCTAGGTCGTTATCAGCAACTACATTCCTTATGGATGCATTTACTTTAGCAGCAACAAAGCGCGAGGTGACCGGAAAGAAGGTCAGCCAGCTCCGTGCAAAGGGGCTTGTTCCGGCATGCGTGTACGGCGGCGACTCCAAGCACATGAATCTTTCTTTGGAAGCCGGTCCGTTCGATAAGATGTACCGTGACGCCGGCGACTCCAGCCTCGTCGACCTTGCTGTCGAGGGCGGTGCCCCCATGAAGGTCCTCGTGCACGACGTGCAATACGACCCGCTTTACGGTAGGGTTACCCATGTGGACTTCCGCGAAGTCGACATGAAGAAGAAGCTCGAAGCGGAAGTCGAACTGACGCTTACCGGCGAATCGCCTGCGGTCAAGGGACAGGGCGGTGTGCTCCAGCAAGTCCTCGACACCGTCACGGTGTACTGTCTCCCTGGCAACCTCGTCTCTTCCATCACGGTCGATATTTCCGTCCTCAAGGAATTCGGTGATGCCATCCGCGTCAAGGACCTTCCGGCATTGGAGGGCGTCGAATTCGAGAACGGTCCGGAAGAAGTGATCGTCGTCGTCAACGAGCCGATCTCCGAAGAGGATCTCGCCAAGCTCGATGAGGCTGTCACTGTCGACGTCTCCGCTGTGAAGACTGCGGCTGACGAGAAGAAGGCCGCCGCTGATGCGGCTGCTGCAGCCGAAGGAGCAGCCAAGGAGTAAGGACTCTCGGTACGCGTCGGTCTGTCATCATCCTTGATGCAACGACCGATGCCTGACAATTCTGACAAGCCGACGACCGCCCACAACGACCCTTCAGAGAAGGGGTGGGCGGTTTTGGTATCCAAGGCGAAGGTATGGCGCGAGGCGGCGCAGGGCAGCGCGATCCTGTTCGTGTTCGCGGTCGGTGTCGCGGCAATCGTTTGGACTGCGTGGACAGGCGGAGAGTTCGTTTCGCCGATCGCGGTGTTCCAATCGCGGGAAGCGGCGCGCGACAGGTTGGTTTCCGAGGTAGAGCCGGCGCTGACAATCGATGAGCCGGCCTTCCGTCGCGCGCTCGATGGAAAACCGCTGGATGCGGAACATGCCGGAAACTACGCTGCGGTCATCATCGATAACATGACACCGGCACGTCCGTCGAGCGGACTTTCCGCGGCCGTGCTCGTTATCGAGGCGCCGGTCGAAAGCGCCATCACGCGATTGCTCGCGTTCTTCGATCTTTCCGACGAAGTAGAGCGTATCGGTCCGGTGCGGTCCGTGCGTCCGTACTATCTCGACTGGGCCGCGGAATCGGACGCGATGATCGTGCATGTCGGCGGAAGCCCTGCCGCGCTCGACCTGCTCAAAAGCGGGACACTTCGCGACCTCAATGAATTTTCCAACGGCGCGTCGTTCTGGCGGGACCAGAACCGGTACGCGCCACATAACACGTACACGTCGACGGAACGCATGCGTGCATCCGCTGAGCGTCGGTATGCCGGACATGAGATCCGTACCGCAGCTCCGTGGTTGTTCAGGGATGATACCGCTGCGAGCTCGGCGGAAGTCGTGGATGATGCGGTTGAGACCGGTCGCGCGGTGTTGAGCGTGGGCTACAACGCTACGGGATACGACGTTCGATGGATCCATGACCCGGCAACGAACGAGTACGTCCGCGAGCAGGGCGGGAAGCTACAGAAGGACGGAGGCGTGCAGCTCCGCGCGAAGAATGTCGCGGTGCAGTTCACGACAGTCCGCGTCTTGGACGAGGTCGGGCGGCGCAGCGTGCGGACGACGGGAACCGGAAAAGCCATCATTGCGACGGACGGACAGTTCATCGAGGGAATGTGGGAAACAGTCGATGGCAGGACGCGCTTCCTCGGTCCGGACGGGGACGAGGTCGTCTTCCTCACAGGAACGACCTGGATCCAAGTGGTTCCTGATGGCTACGAGGTCACGTTCGGCAACGAGGAGTAAAACGACGCGCGGTCATGCCGCACGCACGCAGCGGACGCCGACGGAAACATCGGCGTCGTTTTGTATGTCGGAAATGTCCGTGAAACCGTGTTCCACCGCGAGGTCGGCGAAGGCGAGGGTCTGCTCGGGGAGCATCTCAGCGAAAAGGATGACCGGCGTCTTACCGAGGTCGTCGATCTGCGCGAAAAGCGTGCGATACGCATCGAGGCCGTCCGCACCGCCGTCGAGTGCGAGCATCGGTTCGCAGCGCACTTCTTTGGTGAGCGTCGGGAGCATCGATGTCGGGACGTAGGGAAGGTTGCCGACGATGACGAGGTCATGGCCGCGCAGGCGTTCCGATGCGGCAAGGATGCCGTCGTCTTGGAGGAAGGTGATGCGCTCGGCAACGCTGTGGCGCGCGGCGTTGCGTTGTGCGACAGCAAGCGCATTCGGGGAAATGTCGGTTGCGACGACGGCGCACGACAGCTCTGCGGCAAGCGTCACTGCGATGCAGCCGGAGCCTGTGCCGACGTCCACGCAGATTGTCCCGGCGTAGCGCATACGGGCTTCGTCGATGGCATCGCGGACGAGCACTTCGGTCGCTGGGCGGGGGATGAGGGTCGCCGGTGTCACTTCGAAGTCGCGACCAAGAAAGGGTGCGTCGCCCAAGAGGTAAGCCAGCGGTTCATGGGCGAGACGATGTGCGATAAGACTCTCGAGTTGTTCCGTATCCGCTATGTCGAGTTCGCGCTCAGGGTGCATCAATGCTTCCTCGCGGGTGATGTTGAGGACGCGACAGACGAGCGCTTCTGCTTCACGTTGCGCGTCGGTGTTGGGACAGGTATGACCGGCGAGGCTGGCGCGCGCGCTCGTGATGCTTTGGACGATGTTAATTCACTCAGTGTATCACGCATCGTCTTATTGAGCGGCGATAGCGGAACGGAAGACGATGATGACGGATTCCAAATCGCCATCCATGATGCCGGGGATGTTGTGCCAGGACTCCTTGATGCGGTGATCGGTGATGCGATCCTGCGGATAATTGTAGGTACGGATCTTCTCCGAACGGTCACCACCGCCAATCTGATCACGACGGAGCGAGACTTCCTCGGCAACGCGCTTCTCTTCTTCTGCGGCATAGAGGCGCGCGCGCAGGATACCCATGGCTCGTTCCTTGTTCTGTGCCTGGGACCGCTCGTCCTGGCATTGCACGACGGTTCCAGTGGGGATGTGGGTGATACGGACAGCGGAGTACGTGGTCTGCACGCTCTGTCCGCCGTTACCGCCAGCGAGGAACGTATCGACACGGATGTCGTTAGGCGCGATCTTGATGTCGATCTCTTCGGCCTCGGGCATCACGGCGACTGTCGCGGTGGACGTATGGATGCGTCCAGCTTTTTCCGTTTCAGGGACGCGCTGCACGCGATGGACGCCGGATTCGTACTTGAGATCGCGATAGACGTTCTCCCCCTCGATGGTAAAGACGACCTCCTTGTAGCCGCCGCTTTCGGTGACGGACGTGGAAGAAAGCTGGGTTTTCCAGCCCTTGCGTTCGGCGTGGCGCGAGTACATGCGCCAAAGGTCCGCGGCAAAGAGCGCGGCTTCGTCTCCGCCCGTTCCGGCGCGGATTTCCATATAGACGTTCTTGTGGTCCTTCGGGTCTGGCGGGGCAAGTTCGGCATCGAGGAGCTTCGTGAGGCGTTCTTCTTCCGGAGTCAGTCGTGAGAGTTCCTCGGTGGCAAAAGCGCGCATCTCTTCGTCGTCCTCTTCGGCGGTCTTCTCCGCTTCGGCCTTTGCGGAACGGACGGCGTCGAGCTTTTCCGCGATCTCGACGGCGTAGCGCGCGGCGCTGTATTCGCGGTTCAGCGTCTTGAGCTTTGAGGAATCCGAAAGCACCTCTTGGCTGGAGAGGAGGGTCTCGAGTTCCGATGTCCGAGCACGCAGCGCGGCTACTTTCTTATCGCGGTTCATATGATTGGAGGGATAAAGCGGGGGAGGAGGGTGGGTCAGTGCGAGCCTTGTCTACTGTGTCATTGCGAGGGTCGGCGTACTCGCCGGCCCGTGGCAATCCCGTTATGTTCGGGATTGCTTCGGGGGCTGGGTACAGCCCCGCTCGCAATGACACAATGGGAGATGCCCGCCATCCGCCGCATGGACCCGTACCGTCATGGACACGCCAGTCTAACGGGGGTCGAACCTTACAAAAACAGCAGGGGATACCTGCTGTCAGTGTACCGTAACGGAGCTACTTCTTGTCCTTCTTCGCGGCGGTGCGAGCAGCGACCTTGGCCTTCTTGGCAACGACCTTGGTGTCGTCCTTGCGACCGGCACGCTCCTGGAACTTCTCCACGCGGCGGGCCGTGTCGACGATCTTCTGCTTGCCCGTGTAGAACGGGTGGCAGGCAGCGCACAATTCGACGTCGACCTGCTCTGCAGTCGAGCCGATGACGAGCGTATTGCCGCAGACGCAGGCGAGCTTGGCGTCCGTGAAATAGGTTGGGTGGATTTCTGCCTTCATATGAGGGGTTCATTCAATGGGAGGAGGTTAACATAAGGCCGGAAAGTTGGCAAGGGGGTCGAGGAGGCCGTTCTTTGCCGTATCCCCACGTATTAAAAACCGCCCCTTTCGGAGCGGTACGCGAGCGCGCCTGCATTCACATGAAGAGATGGGCGATGTAGCCGATGGCGAGCAAGAGGACGGGGTTGACGAATGAGAGAAGGGTGCGGTAGAGCGCCTCGTCCGAGGATTTCGCTGGCGGCGCGGAGTTGCTCAGCAGGCTACCCAGCACGGCCATGCCGATACCGCCAGCGACGCCGATGCTCGGCAGGTCGAACAGCGGAACCATGAACCATCCCCAGAGGAGCGAGACACAGATGCCTTCGAGAAGCGCTTGAGCTGTAATGATCGAAGCAGTAATCAGATAACCCATGAACGGCCTCCTTTTCGACCAGGTTGATATAGCATTCACTTAGTACAGAAGTCAAGGTGGACACCCCCCCCACTTGCCTTAAGCTCGTCCATCCTATAGAGTATCCCCCGAAGAGATTCCGCCTTAAACGGCGTGCTCTCTTTTATTCATCTCACATACGCTCCTCAATCCCGGCGACCTGCCCCTTTTTCAGGGGTCCGCACGGGCGCTTGCCTCGGCAAGCAAGGATGCGTAGCGGTTAATCAAAAAAGGTTATGGCATTGCCCAAACTTCCGTCACTTGAGGAGCTCCTCAAGTCCGGCGCGCATTTCGGCCACCAGGAATCCAAGTGGCACCCGAAGATGGCTCCTTACCTCTTCGGTGTAAGGAACGGTATCCACATCATCGATCTTACTCAGACGAACCCGCATCTCCAGAAGGCGATGGAGTTTGTGCGTGACACCGTCGCTCGCGGCGGCTATGTGCTGTTCCTCGGCACCAAGCGCCAGGCGCGCGAAATCATCGAGCGCCACGCCAAGGCTTGCGAGATGCCGTACATCACGGGTCGCTGGCTCGGCGGCACGCTGACCAACTTCAGCGAGGTCATCAAGCTCGTGAAGCGCCTTCGTGAACTCAAGGAGAAGAAGGCGTCCGGCGAGCTCGCGAAGAAGTACAAGAAGCGCGAAGTCGTTCGTTTCGAGAAAGAGCTCGCGGAGCTCGAAGGTCGCGTCGGCGGCATCGAGAACCTGCTCCGTTCTCCGGACGCGCTGTTCGTGGTGGACGTGAAGAAGGAGAAGACTGCAGTCCAGGAAGCGCTTACAAAGGGTATTCCGGTCATCGCCATGGCCGACTCCAACGTCGATCCGGGCGATATCGCGTACCCGATTCCGGCGAACGATGACGCAGTGAAGAGCATCGAGCTCATGACGAGCCTCATGGCGCAGGCTGTGAAGGAAGGTCAGGCCGTCCGCGTGAAGGAGGCCGCCGCCGCACCGAAGCCGGCGCCGAAGCCGGTCGCGCGCAAGGTCGTCGGCCCATCCGACGCCGCACCAAAGGCCGAGTAAGTCCCGAGACAGGTAACCCCATCGTTCTATGTCCATCGACATGACAACCATCACCAAGCTGCGTGGCATGACTGGCGCCGGCGTGGTCGACTGCAAGAACGCGCTCACGGAAGCTGGTGGCGACATCGAGGCCGCGGCGGAGCTCCTTCGCAAGAAGGGTATCGCGAAGGCCGACAAGAAGGGCGAGCGTTCCACCGAGCAAGGCATCATCCACTCCTACATCCACGGCGCGGGCCAGGTCGGTGTGCTCATCGAGGTGCTCTGCGAGACGGACTTCGTCGCGCGCAACGAGCAGTTCCAAGAGTTCGTTCACGACCTCGCGCTGCAGATCGCGGCAGCGAACCCGCTCTATGTCTCCCGCGCGGATGTTCCGCAAGAGATGATCGAGAAAGAACGCTCCATGATCGCCGAGGAGTTCGCAGGCTCCGGCAAGCCACAGGACGTCGTCGACAAGATCGTCGACGGTAAGCTCGACAAGTACCTCTCGGAGATGTGCCTCATGAATCAGCGCTTCGTGAAGGACGAGGACCTCACTATCGAGGAGATCGTCAAGGCGAAGATCGGCATGATCGGCGAGAACATCGTCGTGAAGCGGTTCACTCGCTACGCGCTCGGGGAGAAGGCGTAAGTCGCCATCTCGACGGAAGCCGGCCTCTCGGGGCCGGTTTTTCGTTTTTCGTGCTATCATAAGGGTAATTATCCACCATCATCGTCGCGTCACGTATGCCAACCCGCGTTGCTATCAACGGTTTCGGTCGTATCGGAAGGAACACGTTCAAGGCTTCTTTCGGTCGCCTCAAGAGTCTGGAGTTCGTCGCCGTGAACGACCTTACGGATACCAAGACCCTCGCGCATCTTTTGAAGTACGACACGAGCTACGGTGCCTATGACCGCAAGGTGTCGTACGATGCAGAGCATCTCATCATCGACGGGAAGAAGATTCGCGTCTATGCGGAGAAGGATCCAACGAAGCTGCCGTGGGCAAAAGAGAAGATCGATGTCGTGCTCGAATGCACGGGTCGCTTCACCGACGAGGCGGGCGCAGGTCAGCACATCACGGCTGGCGCCAAGCGCGTCATTCTTTCGGCGCCTGCAAAGGGTGGGGCGATTCCGACGCACGTGCTCGGTGTGAACCCGAAGGATGCAGGCAAGGCGAAGATCATCAACAACGCCTCTTGCACCACCAACTGCATCGCGCCGGTTGCCGCCGTCATGCACGAGACGTTCGGCGTGAAGAAGGCGCTCATGACGACGACGCACGGCTACACCGCGGACCAGAATCTCCAGGACGGACCGCATAAGGATCTCCGCCGTGCCCGCGCCGCCGCCACGAATATCATTCCGACCTCTACTGGCGCGGCTATCGCTGTGGCAGAGGCCATTCCCGAACTCAAGGGCCTCTTCGACGGCTTGGCGCTGCGCGTTCCGGTCCCGGTCGTTTCGCTTGCGGACTTCACGTTCGTTCTCAAGAAGAAGACGACGGTCGAGGAAATCAACGCCGTGTTCCGCAAGGCTGCCAAGCTCGCACGGTGGAAAGGCATCATGGCTGTCACGGATGAGGAACTTGTCTCGACGGATTTCATCAAGAACTCTTACTCGTCAATCGTGGATCTCGGACTCACGAAGGTCGTGGACGGTGATCTCGTAAAGGTCGTCGCGTGGTACGACAACGAGTGGGGGTATTCTTGCCGCCTCGGCGAGATGGCCGAGCTCGTCGGTAAATCGCTCCGCTGAACGGATGTCCGCTTGGCTCTACCACGCCACGTTCGATCTCGCGATCGCCGCGGTTCTCGCCGGCGTTCCGTTGCTGCTGTTTTGGCTCCGGTCACGTCCTGAACATCTGCGCGGTACGGGCGTTCTTGCGCACATTGCGCCGCTCCTCGTGTTCGGCTGGCTCGTCGTGTTTTACGGAAGCTTCGTGGAACCGAACCTGCTCGTGACGCGCGAGTATGCCGTCCACGTTGGTGATGGGTCGCGCATGCTGCGCATCGCGGTCGTGTCTGACACACATCTCGGGTACCACCATCATGAAGCATGGTTGCGTCGCGTCGTGCATGCGACGAACGCCGTAGAGCCGGACCTTGTCCTGCTCGCAGGCGACTTCGTCTCGAATGCGGCGGGTATGGAGCAGCTTGCCCCGTTGCGCGATCTGCGCTCGGAGTACGGAACATTTGCCGTGCTCGGAAACTGGGACTATCGCGTCGGTGCGGTGGATGTCCGGCACGCCATTGAACGCTATGGCGTGGAAGTGCTTACCAACGAATCTATTGTATTGGAGGTTGATGGCGAGCCGCTCCGCCTCATCGGTCTGGATGACCTTTGGTACGGTGCGCCCGATTGGGATGCTGCGCTGACGGAGCGCAAGGAAGGGGAGGCAACCGTGCTGCTCGCGCATGAGCCGGATTTCGTTCGTGCCGCAGAGGTGCATAACATCGATCTCGTCGTCGCGGGGCATACGCACGGAGGCCAGATTCGGCTGCCGTTCATCGGTCCGGTCGGTCCGTTGCCCACGACGCTAGGGCGTTCGTTCGACCAGGGGTTGTTTTCCGTCGGCCCGACGACATTGTTCATCACCCCTGGTGTTGGCACGTCCGGCACCCGCGCGCGCCTGTTCGCTCCGCCGGAGATTTCCTTACTCACCATAACATTCTGAGTATGCGTTCCATCGTCATTCTCGGCGCGGGGTTCGCCGGTATCGCCGCCGCCCGCACGCTCGGTCGCCGCCTCGGCAAGCGGAAGGATGTTCGCATCACGGTCATCGACCGCCAGCCGTCGCATCTTTTCACGCCGCTCCTGTACGAACTCGCTACGGCTTTCGTCGAGCATCAGGACATCGGTACGGCGAAGCTCATCCGTTCCGGTATCACGACGGATGTTCCATCCATGCTCGCGCGATGGGGTGTCGATTTCCTCCAAGCTGAGGTCGTTGGCGGTGATCTGGCGAACCGCCACGTTCACCTGTCGACTGGCATCTCGCTCCGATACGACACACTCGTCGTCGCGGTCGGCTCTGACACCAACTACTTCGGTATTCCCGGCATGCAGGAACGTGCTTTGCCGCTCAAGACTGTGCAGGACGCGGAGCGGTTGCGGCGCCGTATCCACGAGTTGTTACACTTGCGTGAGCAGGGAAAGATCGAGCGGTTTACCATCGCCATCGGCGGTGCGGGTGCAGCCGGCGTCGAGCTTGCCGCCGAAACGACGATGCTGTTCCGCAGGCATCTCATGAAAGGACATCTGCAGCCGGCGGATTTCACCATCTGCCTCATCGAGGGTCGCGATCGCGTGCTACCGATGATGCATCCGCGTGTTTCCGCGATCGCGGAGGAACGCCTACAACACCTGGGCGTCACGCTATACCTCGATGCTACCGTGAAGGAGGTGGGGGATGGGCGACTCACCATCGGTCCGCGCGCGTTGCGACTGGAGGAGACGTCCGCGTCGCTGCGGACGGATTTTCGTGGCAAAGATACCATCGGCATCGATGCGGACGTTGTCGTCTGGACGGGAGGCGTGAAGGGGCACCCGGTCATGGAGAAGCTCGGCCTTCCGTTGGACGAGCGCGGGAAGCGCGTCCCTGTCGGTTCGTCGCTGGAGGTCGATGGCCACAAGGACGTCTTCGTCGTGGGTGACGCCGCCTTGCTCATGGATCCGTCCACGAACCTTCCGGTGCCGTGGCTTGCGCAGACGGCGATGGTGCATGGCCGTCTCGTCGGAACCACGATTGCGAATCGCATCAAAGGCGGCTCCGACGAGCGGTATCGTTTCCAGGGGTACCCCATGATCATCACCGTCGGAGCGAAGTTTTCCATCGTGCAGAAAGGGAAGGCTGTCGGGAGCGGAGTTCTTGGCTGGTGCTTGCGTGGCGCCGCAGACTTCCGGTATTTCCTCGGCATCTTGCCGCCGCTCCAGGCGTTCCGCGTCTGGTGGAGCGGCATCCGCGTCTATACGCGCAACGACTGATGCGCGTCCGCGATACGTTTTTCCGTCCTTATCGTAGGAGGTAGTGCGGATATGCTATACTGTCTCCGAAAAGCATGAATGCCATGAAACTTCGCATGCTTCCGCCTGCACGGTCCCTCAAAGGGAAACGCGTCCTCCTCCGCGTCGATTTCAACGTACGCGTCGGCGCTCGAGGAGACATCGGTAAGGACGACGACGACCGTATTCGCGCCGCTATCCCGACCATCCGCCAGTTGTCGGATGCGGGTGCCCGCGTCATCATCGTCTCGCATCTTGGTCGGCCTGCAGCGAAGGAGCGCGCGCTTTCGTTGCTTCCTGCGGCGCGTCTCCTTGAGGAACATCTCCGTCGACCGGTCCGTTTCGTCATGGAAAGTATTGATGACGGTGACGTCGTCGATCGTCGCCTTGCGACCATGCAGGATGGCGACATCGCCCTGCTCGAGAACATCCGCTTCTATAAAGGAGAGGAGAAAAATAGTCCGTTCCTCGCGCGCCGGCTCGCTTCGTTCGCCGATTTGTTTGTGAACGATGCGTTTTCTGTGACGCATCGCGCGCATGCGTCCGTGGTCGGCGTCGCCGCGCTCCTTCCGAGCTACGCGGGACTCCTTCTGCAGAAAGAGGTTGCGCAGCTTTCGCGGCTGTTTGACCACCCCAAGAAGCCGTTCGTCGTCGTGGTCGGTGGCGTGAAAATCGGCACGAAGCTGCCGGTCATCAAGAGCCTGCTTCCGCTCGCTGACGCGGTGCTCATCGGTGGCGGCATGGCGAACAACTTCTTTAAGGCGAAAGGGCTGCGTATTGGCGCGTCCGTACATTCCGCGAAAGACGTGAAGCTCGCAAAGGCGTTGCTGCGCGAGCGGAAGATTTTGCTCCCGCACGACGTCCTTGTCGCAGACAAGGTCGCTGCTGATGCGATTATCCGCGTGACGACGCCCGACGGCATTCGTGCGAAGGAGAGCGTCGTGGATATCGGTCCTGGGACGATGCGCGTTTATGCGGCGCTCATTAAATCCGCGCAGACCGTCGTTTGGAATGGTCCGGTCGGCGTGCATGAGATTCCGCGTTTCGCGAACGGCTCCCTCATTCTCGCGCGCGTCATCGCGGCACGGTCTTCCGGAAAGGCGTTCGGTGTCGTGGGTGGTGGCGACACGCTGCCGGTGCTCGCAAAGACCGGCATGGGCGAGTTCGTCGACCATGTTTCTACTGGCGGCGGAGCGATGCTCGACTTCCTCGGAGGCAAGCCCATGCCTGGCATCGAACCGCTCATCGACCACTCGCGACCACGTCCTGCTGCCAAGGCCGTACGAAAACGGAAAGTATCTGTCAGGAAGGCTGGGGCGGCGAAGAAAGTGGTGCCGAAGCGCGCGAAGCCGAAGGTCAAAACGAAAGCGGTAGCGAAACCTCGCGTAAAGAATAAACGATAATCCAACTTCTATCCTTACACCTATGGAGAACACACCAGTTTCCTTGCCACGCCACGGTTTCGTCACGGTACTTGCATCCGTCCTCATGCTCACGCTGATCGTCTGGGTCGGTCTGCTCGCTCGTAATGCCGCGCGGTCGTTCGACTACATCGGCGTCCCACTCGACGAACGCAACCTCATCACCGTAGGAGGTCTTGGCGAGGTCACGTCCGTGCCGGACATGGCGAGCATCACCATCGGCACCATGGTCGACCGTCCGACCGTCGGCGAGGCGCAGCGTGAGAACACGCGCATCATGAATGATGTCATTGCGGCCATCAAGGGATTCGGCGTGGAGGACAACGACATCAAGACAGCGAACTACGACATCAGTCCGCGGTACGATTACGTCGATGGAAGGAGTTCTATCGGCGGGTATGTCGTAAGCCAGAGCGTCATGGTGAAGATTCGCGATCTCGCGAGCGTTGGCAACATCATCGCGGCGGCAGGGGAGAAAGGTGCCAACCAGGTCGGCGGCATCACGTTCGTTATCGATGAGCGCGAGGAGCTTGAGAACGAAGCACGCGTCGCGGCGTTCGAGGACGCCAAGCGCAAGGCACAGATGCTCGCGGACGCGGCTGGCGTGAAGCTGCGCCGTATCGTTTCTTTCAGCGAGTCTACGAACGGTGGCTACCCGGTTCCGGTATATGCGTATGCGGAACGTGCGATGGGCATGGGCGGCGGCTCACCCGACATCGAGGCGGGCTCTTCGGATGTCATCTCGAACGTGACGGTGACGTATGAGCTCGAATAAGCGCGCCATCACCGACATCTCCGCGCGAGAGATTCTCGATTCCCGCGGCAACCCTACGGTTGCGGTGCGGGTGACGCTTAAGGATGGCAGCATCGGGAATGCTTCCGTGCCGTCCGGTGCAAGCACGGGTACGCATGAGGCGTTGGAGCTGCGCGACGGCGACGCGAAGCGCTACGGAGGCAAAGGCGTGCTCAAGGCCGTTCGTAACGTGAACGGTCCTATCCGCAAGGCGCTCCTTGGCGCGGATGCGATCGCACAGCGACGCATCGACGACATGCTGCTCGCGCTCGACGGTACAGCGAACAAGTCGAAGCTCGGCGCGAACGCCATCCTCGGCGTCTCGTTGGCCGTCGCACGCGCAGCTGCTGTCTCGTCGCGCCTACCGTTGTATGCGTACCTCCGTCGCGCCTACCGCATCACGTCCAAGAAGCATCCGATGCCGCTCCCGATGATGAACGTGCTCAATGGCGGTGCGCATGCGGACTTCGCCATCGATTTCCAGGAGTGCATCATCATCCCCAAGATGAAGACCTTCCGCGAGCGCGTCCGTGCAGGTTCCGAGACGTTCCATGCGCTCGCCAAGATTCTCAAGAAGAAGGGCTTCGTCACGTCCGTCGGCGATGAAGGCGGCTATGCGCCGAAGCTCGGTTCCAACGAGCTGGCGTTCAAGTGCATCATGGAGGCAATCGTCGCCGCCGGGTACAAGCCGGGCCGCGACATTGCAGTCGGTATGGATGCTGCGGCGTCGGAGTTCTACGATGCCAAGAAACAGCGCTACATCTTGAAGGCAGATAAGAAGTCACTCACGGCTGCGCAGCTCGATGCGGTGTATGCTGAATGGTTCAAGAAGTATCCGTTCATGACGCTTGAGGACGGCTTGAGCGAAGACGACTGGGAAAACTGGGAGAAGCACACGAAGCGTTTCAAGCGGAAGATGGTCCTTGTCGGTGATGATCTGTTCGTCACGGACAAGAAGCGCCTGCAGCAGGGAATCGACCGCGGTGTCGCCAACGCCATCCTCATCAAGGTGAACCAGATTGGTTCCTTGAGCGAGACCATGGATACCATCCTGCTCGCTAAGAAGAACGGCTATAAGGTGGCCGTCTCGCACCGTTCCGGTGAGACCGCAGATACGTTCATTGCGGACCTCGCTGTCGCGGTGGAGGCCGAGTTCATCAAGACGGGGTCACTCTCTCGTAGCGAACGGCTGGAGAAGTACAATCGGCTGATGGAGATTGAAAGCGAGACAGGAAAACGGTAGCGTACCGTCTTGCCGAGAAGGGCCGGAGCAGAGACTCCGGTCCTTTATTTTAAGCCTGCTGTCGGGTATACTGGGGGGACCTATGGATGCCCAAAATAAGGCTAAAAAGAGTGGTCCAGTCGTTCTTGCTGTCCTCGACGGATGGGGTCTTGCCCCAGCGGGTCCGGGGAACGCTATTTCGCTCGCAAAGACTCCGAACATGACGCGGTTTGCGCAGGAGTACCCGACGACGCACCTCATGTCGCACGGCCGGTACGTCGGCTTGTTGCCGGACCAAGAAGGAAACTCCGAAGCTGGACACATCAATATCGGCGCCGGCCGCATCGTACGACAAGATATTGTTGTCGTTGCAGAGGCCATCAAGGACCGCACGTTCTTCAAGAACACCGCGTTCAAGGAGGTTGTTAAGCACGCGCGCAAGTATGGAACGACAGTCCATGTGATGGGGTTGCTCACGAACGGCAACAGCGCGCATGCGAGTCCGGGACATCTTCGCGCGACCTTGCAGATGCTCTCTGAGCAGAACATGTCGGATGTCCGCGTTCACCTCTTCACTGACGGCCGTGACTCCAAACCGTTCTCCGCACCGAACATGCTTGCACAGGTCGAGTCGTGGCTCACGCCGGGGCAGAAGATCGCGAGCATTTGCGGGCGATTCTATGCTATGGATCGTAACAAGTTCTGGGATCGTACGGAGAAGGCGTACCACTGCATCACGCTCGGCGAGGGGTTCACGGCACCAGATGCCGCGACCGCGCTGAAGCTCGCGTATGAACGCGGGGAGTCTGATGAGTTCGTCAACCCGACCGCCATCGTCGACGGTGACGGGAAGCCGGTCGGAGCCGTCCGTCCCGACGATGTCTTCATCTTCTTCAACCTGCGTTCCGATCGTGCGCGCCAGCTCGCGAAGTGTTTCGTTCAGCATGATTTCGAGCACAAGAACGAGGGCGCGTTCACGCGTAGGGATATCGCGGCGAATACGCGGTTCGCGGCAATGGCGGACTTCGGCCCTGATCTGGAAGACATGTACACGGCCTTCCCGAACAAGGACATCCAGATGGGGCTCACTGAGACGCTTGCTTCACACAGGCAGTTCTATATTGCCGAGTCGGAGAAGTACGCGCATGTCACGTACTTCATGAACGGCGGATACTCCGCCCCGTTGCGTGGCGAGGGTCGCATGCGTGTTCCGTCTGCGAACGTCATGCACGCGAAGGATCTACCGGAGATGCGCGCGCAGATCACGGCGGAAGAGGTCTGCCGCCGTGTTCAGACGGACTTACATGACTTCATCTGCATCAATTTCGCCGGTGCGGACATGGTCGCGCATTCCGGTGATATCGGCGCGACCGTGAAGGCCGTGGAGGCCATCGATCGCGAACTCGGGAAGATCGCCGATGCCGTTCTTGCGAAGGGTGGACACCTTGTCGTTACCGCAGACCATGGAAACGCCGAGCAGATGCTCGACCTCCAGACCGGAGAGGTTGTCACGGAGCATAGTACGAACCCTGTTCCGTTCCATATCGTGAGCGACGTCCTGAAGGATCTGCGTATCGGCGAGGGCATGCTCGGCGACGTCGCGCCGACGATCCTCGAAATCATGGACGTTCCGAAACCGGAGGAGATGACGGGTTTCTCCCTTATCCGTTCCTAGTGTATGTCCGCACAGAGACCAAAACCGCTCGTCTTGCTCATACTCGACGGCTGGGGCGTCGCACCGCCCGGCGACGGCAATCCCGTCGCTGCCGCACAGACGCCGTATCTCGACGAGATCATCCGCACGTTTCCCACGGTCACTGTCCGCGCATCGGGCGAGGCCGTCGGTTTGTCGTGGGGTGAGATGGGTAATTCCGAGGTCGGCCACCTGACCATCGGTGCCGGAACGATTTTCTATCAGTCATTGCCGCGCATCAACCTCGAGATCCAGAACGGTGCGTTTTTCCGTAACGAGGAGTTTCTTAAGGCTGCCGAACATTGTCGTGCCAACGGGTCAGCGTTCCATATCATGGGCATCGTGAGCCCCGGTAACGTGCATGGGTCCGATGCGCACGTCCACGCTCTTCTGGAATTCGCCAAGCAGCAGGGGTTGACCAAGGTGTACGTCCACGCGTTCATGGACGGTCGTGACGCCACGTTCAACGCGGGTATCGATTTCATTGCCACGCTGCAACGGAAGATGGAGGAGATCGGTGTCGGCGAACTCGCCTCACTTTCCGGACGGTTCTATGCCATGGACCGCGACAACCAGTGGGAGCGCGTGCAGGCCGCATACGACGCCATTGTCGGAAAAGCCGGAGTTCAGCAGTCCGAAGATCCGCTTGCCGCAATCAAGGAATCTTACGCTAAGGAGGTTTACGATGAGGAGTTCGTTCCGACCGTCATTACGAAGGGCGGAGCCCCTGTCGGTCCGGTGAAGGATGGAGATACGCTCGTCTTCGCGAACTTTCGTCCGGATCGCGCGCGTGAGATCGCGCAGGCGTTCAGCATCCCGAGCTTCAGCAAGTTCGAGCACGTTTCCATGCCGAATCTCTACTTCGTCACCATGACGGACTACGAGAAGGGGACGCCGGCGAAGGTCGCGTATCCGCCGAATGTCATCGAGACGTGCCTCGCAAGCGTCTTGTCCGAGCATGGGCTGACGCAGCTGCACATCACCGAGACGGAGAAGTACGCGCACGTCACGTTTTTCCTTAACGGCATGCGTGAGGAAGAATTCCCCGGCGAGACGCGCGTCATCGTTCCCTCGCCGCGCGTGTCGTCGTACGACCAGGCGCCGGAGATGAGCACGGTCAAGATCACTGACCGTATCCTCAAGGAAATCCAAGCTGGGACGTACGATGTTATCATCTCCAATTTTGCGAACGCGGACATGGTGGGGCACACCGGAAAGTACGAGGCGACCAAGCAGGGCATGGAAACGATTGATACGTGCATCGGGCGTATCGTTAACGCGGTTCTGCCGATAGGCGGTGTCGTCATGATCACCGCGGACCACGGCAACGGCGAGGAGGTGCTCAATCTTCAGACCGGCGAAATCGACAAGGAGCACAGCACGAATCCGGTGCCGTTCATCGTGGTGGGGGAGCAGTGGCGCGGCCAGGCGTCGCCGTCCGGCGAGGTCATCGGAAGCGACCTCTCGTTACTGCCGCCGGTTGGCATGCTCGCTGATGTCGCCCCGACGGTACTCAAGGTGCTCGATGTCCCGCAACCGGATGCCATGACCGGCAGTCCGCTCATCTGATGCGTGCTGCGGCACCACAACGCGGGTCCCGCGGATTCACGCTCGTGGAGCTGATGCTGACCGTATCGGTCATCGGCCTTCTTTCCGCCGCGGGAACCGCATCATATGACTCGGTTCGTCGTCAGGGTCGTGATGTGAAACGCGCGAATGACGCCAAGCAGATCCAGGTCGCGCTCGAAATCTTTTTTGAGACGCACGGATACTATCCGTTCGACGGACGCGGCGGCATCGACCCCATCATCCTCGCGGGTGACGATCTTTCCCTCCCGTACTCCCTGTCCGATGCCGGATTCTCCACGCAGCCGTCCGGCCGTATCTACATGCTGAACGTTCCGCGGAATCCTTTACCGGGAGGGACGCCATACGCGTACCGTTCCATTCAGCGTGATGGCCGTGATTGTGATGTCGGTGACTGCGAGGCGTACGCCATCCTGTTCACAACCGAAGGAAGTATCGGCAGTCTTGGTGCTGGACCGCATGCAATCACGCCAGAAGGTACCGCAGGCGACGGTATCCAGTTGACCGGCGCTACGACGGAAACTGGCGCTATCATCGGGTTGGAATTCGCACAGGGTGTCGTGGAGGATGCGGTCAGAAGGACGGGACGCTCGGTGCGTACTGTCATCGATAACCCAGTGGTCGAGACCGTCGCTGAGACGGCGGTCGCTCCGGTGGCAACGGTCGCTGTCGCGGTGAATGCAGGGGCGGCAGCGAACGCTATTGCGCCGGGTCTGCAGGTCATCCTGTCCTTACTGACGCAGCCATTTCAGTTCCTTTCCCGCAAGAAGCGCGCGCGGTGGGGGATGGTCCGCAACAGCCTTTCCCGCTTGCCGGTTGATCTCGCTATCGTGCGTTTAATCGACGACGCTACAGGGAACATCATCCGGAGCGCGGTTACCGACCAGCAAGGCCGGTTCGCTTTTCTTGTCTCGAAGCAGGGTCGGTATCGATTGGATGTCATCAAGAAAGGTATTGTCTTCCCGAGCAGGATAGTGAAAGCCGCAGATCGCGGAGTGGACGGCGTGGAGGAGTATCTCGGCGTGCCGTTCGAGGTAGGTACGGAAGGGGCGTTCGTCCATCCGGACATCCCTGTCGATCCGGAAGAGGTCGATCCGACGGACGCGGAGCTCATCCGTTCCGCTCGTACACAAAAGAACGTCCGCGCCGTCGCATTCGCCGGCCCGGCGTTCGGTGGCGGTTCATTGCTCGTCTCTCCGTCCATCGCGCTCGTGTTGTTGTTCGCGGCGCAGGTCGTCGCGTACCTTCTGTTCCGTCGTCTTGCCGTACCTCCTGCGCCGAAAACGTGGGGAGTCGTCTACGACGAAGCCACGCGCAAGCCTGTCCGCGGAGTGGTGCTCCGTATGTTCGACGCAACGTATCATAAGCTGTTGGAGACGCAGGTGACGGACGACCGTGGGCGGTACAGTTTCCGCGTCGGCAATGGCGTCTATTATCTCACTGCGACGAAGGATGGCTATGGGAAGACCGAATCCGACCAGTTCGACCTGTCGGGTCGCGATGGCGCGACAGTCATCGCATCCGATCTTCCGTTACGTCCATTCGCCGGCAACGGCGCATGACCCTTATGGCTGACAAGTATTCCGCAGTCATCCTTTCGCTCAAGCCACGGTATGCGGCACCGGCAGCTTCGGATAAACCGACTCCATGGGAGACAGTGCTGTTCACCGCGCTCACGGCACGGTCCCGCGACGAACAAGTGGAGCCGCTGTTTCAGGAGCTCATGCGACGGTATCCGACGCCGGCGAAGCTTGCGGCGGCCAAGGTACAAGATGTCGAGCGGATTCTTCGGTCCATCGGCTTCTTTCGGAACAAGTCGAAGAACGCCACCGCGCTTGCCAAAGCGGTCGTGGAGCGACATGCGGGAAAGGTGCCAAAGACCATGGAGGAACTCGTGGAGCTTCCCGGCGTTGGCCGTAAGACCGCGAGCTGCGTGCTCGTCTACGCATTCCGTATCCCGGCGATAGCGGTCGATACGCACGTCCACCGCATCGTGAACCGTCTTGGCTGGGTGCATGAGTCGACGCCGGGGAAGACCGAGCGTGCGCTTCGGAAGGTCTTGCCGAAACGCCTGTGGCTCGACATCAATCACGTCATGGTTCCGTTCGGCCGGGACGTGTGCAAGCCGATCATTCCGCAATGCTGGCGATGTCCGGTCGCGAAGCGTTGCGCTTTTCCCGATAAGACTGCTGCCCCGTCACGCAAACGCGTATGATTGCTTTTGACACCAACCTCTTCACTAGCATTCATGGCATCGGCTCTGCGAATGCCGCGTTGCGCGTCCTTTCGGTGTTCCTTGCGACATATCTCGTCTTTGTCGCCGCTGCGGCCATGATCGTCGCGCTCGTCCGCGTTTGGAACGATCGCGCGCAACGTCTCACCGCTATCGCGACGTACCTCCGCGCAATCACGGCGGCTGGAGCGGGGTTCGCCATGAACGCCGTTATCGGACTCATTGCGTTTCGCGCTCGGCCGTTCACGGCAGACGGTATCGAATCGCTCATCGGAAGTCCGCTCACGGCGAAGTCGTTCCCATCCGATCATGCGTCGCTAGCGTTCGCAGTCGCAGGGACGCTTGCGTACGCATGGCCACATCGCGCACGGACGCTCTTCTTTGTCGCGACGCTCATCGCCGTCGGCCGCGTGATGGCGGGCGTGCACTACCCGACGGATGTCCTCGCTGGTGCTGTCGTCGGCTTGTGCTGGGCATGGATCGTACAAGCCGTGGATGTTCGTGGTGGGGGAGCGTTCTCGCTCCGTGTTGCTCGTACCTTGATGCGCGACCGTCTATGAAAGCCGTCATCCTTGCCGGCGGATCGGGTACGCGCCTGTGGCCCATTTCCCGCGCCGACAGCCCGAAACAGGTCGAAGCCGTCATCGGCAACGACTCCATGCTCCAGACGACATACCGTCGCCTACGTGACCGGTTCGCCCCGGAGGACATCCTCGTCGTGACCGCTGGTGCGCATCGTGACCGCGTCATGGCGCAGCTGCCGGAGCTTCCGCCAGAGAACGTCCTTGCGGAGCCGTGCCGACGGGACACCGCCGCAGCCATCGGGTACGCGCTCGTGCGTCTCGCGCGAAGCTCTCCGGACGAGACCTTCGTGACGGTGAACGCTGATGCGTACGTGGAGAACGTCGCGGAATACCATCGCGCTTTGCATGCCTTGGACCGTTTTCTTGCCGAGTACCCCGACAAGACGATGCTCGTCGGCATCCGTCCGACCTCGCCGGAGACGGGATACGGGTACATTCGCATGGGCGATCCGTTCGATCGCAAGCGTACGGATGATGTCACGGACCATCTTTTCCATGTCGATCGGTTCGTGGAGAAACCGGATGCGGAGACGGCACAGCGGTATCTCGACGAAGGCGGCTACCTCTGGAATCCGACGCTCATCGCGGCGCGGGTCGGGACCTTTCTCAGGCTGTATGACGCGCATCTTCCCGGTCATGCTGCCGCGTTCCGTACGATGCAGGAGGCACTCGAGGCCGGGGATACGGACGCTGCGGATCGCGCTTTCGCTACCATCGAGCCGGTCAGCGTCGACTATGGCATCCTCGAGAAGGCGGAAGGATTGCTCGTCATGCCGGCGGAGTTCGGCTGGGCCGACGTCGGGAACTGGAAGTCGGTGCGGGAAATCCTTTCCCGGCAAGGCGGCACGGAGAACGTGGTGCGGGGAACGCACGTCGGCATCGATTCCAAGGACAATCTCATCTATGCGAGCGGGAAGCGGATTATCGCGACCGCAGGACTCGAAGGGATGATTATCATCGATACGGAGGACGTGCTCCTCATCTGCCCGCAGGATCGGGCGCACGACGTGAAACGCATCATCGCCGAACTCAAGGAACGTGATCATCATGACTGTCTCTGATATGTCAAAACCACTCATTGGTATCGTAACGCTGCTTGCCTCATTCGCCGCCGTCGCTTGGCTCGGCGCGTGGTTTTCGACCCCGTCGGTCTCTGCTGACACCTCGTTCGTCGTAGCGCAAGGGGATTCCGCCGCCGCTGTCGCCATGCGGCTGAAGGATGACGGTATCATCCGGAGCGTCACGTTGTTTCGTCTCACGCTCGCGCGTACGGGAGTAGCAACGCGTCTCCAGCCCGGCTCGTATGATCTGTCCTCTGCGCGTTCGTACGCGGATATCGCACGGTTGCTGTCCTCGAGCGCGGCATATGCCCCGGAAGTGACTATTCGTATCCTCGAAGGATGGGACCTCTACCAGATTGCCGACCATCTCGCTTCACAAGGTCTTCCCGGTCGCGAGGAGCTCTTTGCCGTGACGGGCGTACCTGGTGTCAGTGGCTCTTTGGACCTGTCATCACGATTCGCGTTCCTTGCGGACAAGCCGTCGTCCGCGAGTCTTGAAGGATATTTGTTCCCGGACACCTATCGTGTCTTCCCTGATGCGACCGCCGCGGACATCATCGATGTCATGCTTACGAACTTCGACCGGAAGCTGACAGAGGAGCTTCGTTTGTCCATCACAGCATCCGGGCGTTCGGTCTTCGAGATTGTGACCATGGCAAGCATCGTCGAGCGCGAGGTTCGTGGCGACCGCGACCAGCGCATGGTTGCTGATTTGTTCTGGCGGAGGCTCCGTATTGGCATGGCATTGCAGGCCGACTCCACGGTGAACTACGTCACCCGTAAGAACCTTCCGTCCGTGACGTATGAAGACCTCGAGATCGATTCGCGCTATAATACGTATAAGTACCCTGGCCTTCCACCTGGCCCTATCGGTAACCCTGGCATGCAGGCGATCATCGCGGCTATCGAGCCCACACCGAACCCCTACCTATTCTTCCTGACCTCTCCGGACGGGACGGTGCACTACGGCCGCACGCTTGAGGAACATGTGGCGAATCGTCGTTTTCTCCGTTGATTTCTATGATGAAGACCCCGCTCCTACGAACGTTCCTTGTCGGACTCATCGCCATCGCGGCGTTGTCTTTCGTGTCGCCGGTAGCGGCAGCGGTGGAGGAGATACGTTCGTTCGACGCGGTCATCGAGGTCCGCTCGGACGGTCATGTCATCGTGCGGGAGCGCATCACCTACGTTTTTCCGGGGAGCCGTCATGGCATCTATCGCGTCATTCCCGAGTCGTATGTCGATGAATCCGGAAAGCGTTCCACTGTACCGATCAAGGTGCTGAGTGTCACGAACGAGGTCGGCGTCCCACTTCGTGCGACCGTGACGACATCCTCGCGCGGACGGAGTATCCGTATCGGTGACCCCAATGTATTCGTAAGCGGGGAACAGGTATACGTCATTACGTATGATGTCACGGGTGCGGTTCGGTATTTTACCGACCACGATGAGCTCTACTGGAACGTCACGGGAACTGAATGGGAGGTGCCTGTGCGAGCAGCGTCCGCGAGCGTGCGGCTACCATCAGGGATTGTGCGGACGGACATCCGTACACGCTGTTTCGTCGGTGCGCATGGTTCGACATCGGAAGACTGTCTTAGGGCGACGCGGGAAAACGGCGCCGAGTTCTCCGCCAAGGGACCGTTGACGGTCGTTGTCGGCTGGCCGAAAGGGCACGTTGCCGTGCTCAAGGCCGTCGTGTCGCGCAGAGCTTTTTCCATCGCGCTCGCACTTCTTCCGCTCCTTATTCCTGTCGCCGTTTTCGCGCGGCTCTACGTAGTATGGCGGCGCCACGGTCGCGATCCCGCAGGTCGCGGTACGACCGTCGTGCAGTACGATCCGCCTGCAGGAACACGTCCGGCAGACGTCGGATTTCTCATGGACGAGCGCGCTGATGTCAGCGATATCACTGCGACCATCGTGGATCTCGCAGTGCGCGGGTATCTCCGTATCACGGAAATCGAGAAGAAGGGTATCTTCTCCAAGGGGTCGGATTTCGAGTTTACGGAACTCGGTGGCAATCGGTCCGAGGATCAGTCGCTTACGTCGTACGAACGGAGCATTCTCAACGTCATCTTCGGGTTCGCTGGGACGAGCGTAAAAATGTCCGTACTGACGGCGAACCACGCGTTCCATCGCGAGATCGACAAGCTGCAGAAGAAGATCGGAGAGGAAGCTGTCCGGAAGGGGTATTTCCCCGAGGAGCCGGCTGTCGTACGAAAGAGGTATTTCCGGTACGGCATCATTTCCGTCGGCGTCCTGGTACCGGTCATGTTCTTCGCGGTGTTTCTCGGGGATACCGGATTCACGTCTATCGTGGCGATTGCCCTTACGAGCGCCGCATTTTTCGCTTTCGCGCCGCTCATGGCACGGAAGACCGCGGCGGGTGTTGCTGCGACAGAGCACGCGCTCGGGTTCAAGGAATATCTCGCGCGAGCAGAGAAATATCGCCTACAGTGGCAGGAGCACGAGAAAATGTTCGAGGCGTTCCTTCCGTACGCGATGGTTTTCGGTGTCGTCGACAAGTACACCAAGGCGTTTGCGGGCATTGGACTCACGCCGCCGGATTCGGGGTGGTATGTCGGCCCGTCGGTCATGGCCGGACGGTTCGATGTCGCGAAGTTCGTAACCACGATGTCCTCACTGTCGAGTGGTCTGACGGTAGCTGTGCAGAGCGCGCCGGCTCCCGAAAGGAGCAGTAGCGGTTCCTGGCGTTCGAGTGGTGGATCCGGGTTCTCCTCGGGCGGTTCGTCGGGCGGGGGATTCGGCGGGGGCGGAGGCGGGTCGTGGTGATGCCTACGACCCCTAGTGATGGGACCGGCCTGTTAAAAGGTGAACCGTGGATAGTCCTTTCCCGCTACCCAAGCCGGCCTGCCGGCAGCCGGGCGTCACGAACCCGCATGTCAGCATCATCGCTCAATTTTGACTGCCCTTCTCCGTGGAAGTACCGTTAATTCGATTTGGACCGAATGTTCGGCCGCCCGGAATGCCGTCAGCCCGGCCCGGGTAGCGAGAGAGCCTGGCCACAGCCCCCGGATCCGAGCGAACATGAGCAGTAAGCAGAACCAATTGTCATTGCCCGGTTTAACCGGGCAACCCAGAAAGAAATTGTATCTATGACCGACAAGGAACTTCGCGACATCTTCGAAACTACCAAGACCATTGCTGTGGTCGGTTTGTCATCCAACCCTGCACGGCCGAGCTTTGGTGTGACGCAGTATCTCCAAGAGCAAGGGTATCGCATCATTCCGGTGAATCCGCAGGAGACGGAAGTGCACGGCGAGAAGGCGTATGCCACGCTTGCGGACATTCCGGAACCGTTCGAACTCGTGCAGATCTTCCGCAAACCAGAAGCCGTCATGGCTGTCATAGAGGAAGCCCTCAAGACGGACGCAAAAGTCATCTGGATGCAGGATGGGGCGGGGAATGAGGAAGCTGCAGAAAAGGCGAGGGCTGCCGGCCGAGTCGTCGTGGTGGATGACTGTATGTTGCGGCAGCATCGGCGGTTGTATCGGTGACTGCGATAAAAAGAAAACCCCGCGAATGCGGGGTTTTGGCATGAGGAGAAAGGTTTACGCTGCTTGGCGGAGTGGGAGGTTCTTCCACCATTCTACGCCTGGTTGGGGAACGGACGAGTAGCCCCAGAACGTGTCGTTCTCTTCGGTGGGGACCGCCGGGATGCGCCAGCCGATCTGATCGACCTTCATGCCGGGTGCATCTTGGTCGGAGTCGTAGGTGCCGTCCTCGGTCATGCTGGCGATGTTCTTGCCCTGCTCTTTCGCCGCACGGTCGCAACAGCGCAGCGACTGGTTCTCGAGGAAGGTCTGGTAGTCGCGCCAGAGCTTGCAGCCCTTCGCGCCGCAGCCGCCGCAGACATAGCTCGGCGGCGTTTCCTTTAAGAGATAGTTCACTGGATGCTCGGGATTGACAACGTTCATCGTAATACCTCCACGGCAGGGGCAGCGACACCCTAGCAAAAAAGATGTGGTGCGTCAATCCTCGGACAGAGCGTATGGCTGCCGTTTCTAGCTGATTCAGTTTTCGGTAGATTATGAGCGAGGATGGTTCCTTGTCGTGCAAAGCGCAGGTGACGCTGCGAGAGGCCTCCACAAGACGCGCGAAGCGCGGTGAAGTGGAGAAACGCAGCGGCAGGACCCGCGCCGTCATAGAATGAGACGGATGAGATTGCTTCGGGGTCGGGTACGACCCACTCGCAATGACATAAAGAAAACACCCACCTTGCAGTGGGTGTTTTCGGTTTGAGGTTTCCCTCGCTACGATTAGTAGCGCGGGCGGTCCTCACGAGGGCGGGCCTCGTTGACCTTGAGGTTGCGGCCGTCGAGGTCCTGGCCGTCAAACATCTCGATCGCCTTGTCGGCGTCCGCGTCAGCTTCGTACTCGACGAAACCGAAGCCCTTGGAGCGGCCGGTCTCGCGGTCGGAGATGACCACGGCGGACATGACGGCGCCAGCCTGCGAGAAGTGCTCGCGGAGGCCTTCGTCATTCGTGCTGTAGGAAAGGTTTCCTACGTAAAGCTTCTTAGCCATATTTGCAGTATCACTTACGATGAATAAGGTTCGGCTTACACCCCGTTCTCGAGAGCTGACAATGCAGTTCTGGCGAAAGACGTAGCTTGTTCCGATGGGAAGACTATGACACAGATACGGTTTCCTGTCAAGGGGGTTCGGCCCCTTGAGGCAAGGGGCGGGCTCCTGTAGAGTAGGGGGATATATGATCGACTATAAGGCTGAATTGAACGCCGAACAGCTGGATGTGGTCCTGAACGGGGACGGCCCTTGCGTCGTTTTGGCCGGTGCCGGCTCCGGAAAGACACGGACCATCGTCTATCGCGTGGCGTATCTTTTGGAAAAAGGCGTGGCGCCGGACCGCATCCTTTTGCTGACGTTCACCAACAAGGCCGCCAAGGAAATGATGGACCGTCTCGGGCCGTCCGCGGTCGGCTTATGGGGCGGCACGTTCCACTCCGTCGCGAACCGCCTGCTACGCATGTTTCCTGACCAGTCCGGATTCACCGACCGCTTCACCATCCTCGACGAGGAAGATTCCAAGACGTTGTTCAAAGCAGCGATGACAGAGCTTGGACATGACGGTAAGAACAAGAAGTTCCCATCGACGTCGATCGTGAAAGGTCTCGTGAGCTACGCACGGAACGCCATGGTACCGATCGCGCAAGCGACCATGAAGCTGCAGCCGAAGTTCGAAGGGTTCGCGGACGAGTTCGCGCGCATCGCGGAAGCGTACGACCGAAAGAAGCGGATGGCCAACGCCATGGACTTCGACGACCTGCTTATCCGCTTATACGAGGCGTTGTCTGCCGATCCGGAGCTGCGTGCCCGCCTGTCGGAGCGGTTCGAGTACATCCTTGTCGACGAGTACCAGGACACGAACGCGTTGCAGGCCGCACTCATCCGCTTGATTGCACGGAAGGAACCGAACCTCCTCGTCGTGGGCGATGATGCCCAGAGCATCTATTCCTTCCGTGCCGCGGATGTGAAGAATATCCTCGATTTCGAACGGTTCTATAAGAATGTCCGCATTTTCCGCTTGGAGACCAATTACCGCTCCACGCCGGAAGTCCTGGCATTGGCGAACGATGTTATTAACCGAAACGTCAATCAGTACCCGAAACAGCTCAGGTCCGTGTCGGAGCCAGGTCCGAAGCCGATGATTGTCACGGCAGCTTCCGCGTCCCAAGAAGCGCAGTTTGTCGCGGACGAGATCGACCGGCTTATCCATGAAGAAGGATTCCAGCGCAAGGAAATCGCCGTGTTGTTCCGTGCGACGCATCATTCGCAGTCGCTCGAGTTCGAGCTCATGCGCCGTGGCATCGCGTACGACTATCGCGGAGGGCTCAAGTTCTTCGAGCGCGCGCACGTGAAGGACGTGCTCTCGTTCCTCAAGCTCGCGGATAACATCCGCGACGAAGCCGCGTGGCGCCGCGTGCTCGGATTCCAGACCGGCATCGGCGAGGTTTCCGCCGGGCGCGTTGTGGCTGTGGTTCGCGAGGCAGACGGCCTCGCGGCCGCCGTTACGGCACCGGTCGCGGAGACGGTCGGTAAGCGCGTTGCACAGGGGTGGACGGACTGCCGCGACACGTTGGAGCGCATGCTTGCGGCATCCGCCTCGGGCGGCCCCGCAATGCTCATCCGTGCGGTCATGCAGTCAGCGTATGCCGAGCATCTCGAGAACGAATACCAGAACGCTGGCGAGCGCATGGACGACCTCGAGCAGCTCGCCGCGCTCGCGGAGCAGTACGGCTCCTTGAGCGAGTTCCTCGCCGAGGTGACGCTGAACGACACGCTTGGCGGTAATCATCGTAGCGGCAATGCCGCGTCGGGTTCTATGACCGTTCTCTCTACTATCCACCAGGCGAAAGGCCTCGAGTGGGATGCGGTCTTTGTTTTGCACATGAACGAGTCGTCGTTCCCGAATCGCCGCGCGGTCATGGAAGAAGGTGGTATCGAGGAAGAACGCCGGCTGTTCTATGTCGCGGTGACGCGAGCTCGCGAGCACCTGTGCCTGTCGTACCCGGTCGCGAAATCGTTCGATTTTTCGGCGACCGAACAACCATCGATGTTCTTGCAGGAGGTGGACCGTGCTTGCGTGGATGCCACGAGAATGCGCGGCGGCTTCGGCGATAGCGGCTATGACATGGAAAGCGACGGAACATATGAGGATGGCTACGAGGAACCGGCTATCCGCGTGAGTGCCGATGGTGAGAAGGAATACGCGGGGCTTGATGGCATCGAGCAACGCATGAAGAAGGTGCGGACGAGCTTCCTGAAGGACGTGTAAGAAAAACCCCGCTCAAGCATGAGCGGGGTTTGCGGTTCTTCAGATGAACTCGAAGCCGCCTTTTCCGGGCGGTCGGTGGTTCGATGCGACGGAAGGAGCGGGTGAAGGCGTGGGGGAACGTCCGTTTGTCGCGAAATCCGCGACCCAACGGATACCCCAGCGCCCATCGTCGTGGTAGACCTTGCCCGTGAAGACGGCATCATCGGTCGTGATATCGACCTCCTGCTCTTTTTTTGGCAGGCCGGTGTCATCGAGCTCCAGCGCGAAACGTCGCTGCGGGAGGCCTCCGAGGATCTGCACTCCGGGCATTTCGTCTGCCGCGGTTGGGAATTGCGCTTCGAATTCCGCGAAGCGTGTTCGTCCGCTGGCGTGCACACGCAGGGCATCGAGCAGTAACGGCTCGCCTCCGCGCCCTCCGCAGGCGGCCGGTGCGCGGATACCGATCCGTCGGAGGCGAATCGCGAGATTCCGCCGATGGTGCTCGAGGACGTCGTCGATGAGTTTCTGCGTAGGATCCACTGATTCCTCCTGGAAAGACCGTTCGGGCAGGGTAGCGCGGCGCGCACGGCGCGTCAACGCCGGGAATAAAAAAGCCCCGCATGCAAGTGCATGCGGGGTAAGGTCGTTCAGCGCTTCTTCCGCTTGGAGGAAGCTTTCTTCCGCGTCGCACCGGTTCCGAGACCGGCGCTCTTCGGGCGCTGTTTGCGTTGGCCGTGGTACGTCCCGTTCATGATGTTGATCAGCTGACGCTGACCGTTGGCATAGACGAGGGCGTGCGTGTGCGTCCAGTTGGTCGCAGGGCCGCTGACGTAGTGCTCCACCAGGTGCGTCGATGTTCCGACGCGCCAGATGGGACCGAGGATGGCCGCCGAGTGGTCGTGACCGATGATGATCCACTGGTTCCACTTGCGGAACGCCACGAGCGAGCCGGCCTTTTGGCCGCGTGGACCGATGTCGCCGTGCAACGAGAGAAGGATCTTCTTGCTGTCCGGCGTGTCCGGGAGAATCAGCTTGCCGCGACGACCGTGCGTACGCACGGACGGTGCGTGCTGGTTGACCCACCAGTTGACCGGATCCATCGGCGAGAGCTCGTGTTTCTCCGGGGAGCGCTGTTTGAGGTCTTCCTGCAGCGCCGAGAAGAGCTTCGCACCGATGGCGAGGTTCGTGTTGTCGCTCACCCAACGAAGGTCCTCGATGTAGCGTCGGAGGAACTCGTTGTGATTGCTCGCCACGATATGCAGCGTCGCGCCGGGCATGCACGAGCCCATCCAGTTGAGCTCCGTGATGAGCGCGTTGAGCTCGACCTCGAGCGAGTCGGCCTGCATCGGGCCCTTGTAGGCCCGTCGCGATGCTTGACGTTCCTCCCAGTGGTTGATGCTGTCGCCGTCGAAGAGGTCGTGCAGCACGACATGCTTCGGTTTGAGCGTCGGCAGCATGTCCTGGAACGTGATCGTCCGGACATCCGGATGCGTCTTCGTCGTGTGCCAGTCACCCAGCACCGCAGCGACGACGTCGTCCGGGCGAAGCTCGACCGCCTTTGGCGTCACGTAGACCGCGCCGCCGTGGACCGGGTCGATGTCGTAGAACTCGCCCGTCGTGGTGGAGAGCAGCTGCCGGAAATGGAACGTCTTCCGGCTGGAGAACTCCACGATGATGGCCGAGTAGGTGTGTTCCGCGCGGGCGATTTCGCCCGTACGGTCCTGCTGCCCGAGGTTGTCGACGTGGTAGTCTGGGTGCGTCACCGCGCCCGTCGTCATGATCGCCTTCGGGTAGTCGTGTCGCAGCCGCGGTCGGAACTCGAGTTCGAGCTTCGGTGCCGCGAAGATCTGCGATGCCATCCCGCCGCGTTCGCAGATCGCGTCCGTGAGGAAGCGAGTCAGCGTGGGGCGCAGGCGCATGACGTTCAGCGTGAGCATCCCTTCCGCGAAGGAGAAGTCCTCGAAGAGCATGTAGCCCTTGAGGTTCTCGTCGAACGTGGAAGTGAGCACGCGCTTGTCGATGGCCTTTTGGTGGACGGTCTTGATCTGGCCGTACTTGATGGGAAGGACGACCAGCGCGTACCCGAGATACTCGGCGTAGCGCTTGAGCGATGCGAAGACCTCCGTGTTCAGCGTCGCACCGAACTGCGCGGACGTCACGATGACGCCCTTCGCCTTCTGGAGCTTCTTCGCGTCGATCCGGAATTCGGCGAGCTGTTCGAGCACGCCTTCCGGAACGGCGATCATGCTGCCGTCCTTGCCCTTCCGCAGGATCAGCTCCGGGAGGTTGAACTCCGGGTGCGTCTTGCGGAAGATGGCGTACGTCGCGATCTGTCGCTTCAGCGCGCGAGGCTTGTCCTTGATGACGCTGCCGGGGTAGAGCACCCGCAGCAGGTCGTGCATCAGGGGACAGATCTTGTGGTTGTTGTAGACTTTGGCGAATTCGCGCATGGACTGCGCGACGCGCTGCAACCTCCCACTGCCTTTGCGGGCTTTCGTCTTGTTTCCCATTACGGACTCCTGTTGTGAGAGAGCTTCCTCAGCGGCGGTCGGGTGCGCTTAGCACCCCGCTCATCCGCTGGAGACGGGACCCGCATACGCGGAGACCATCTTCAAAGGAAGAAGCACCGAAGCATTGCTATGGTAACAGCAGGGGAAGTACCGTCAA
>CAZVED010000004.1:98331-101677 GCA_964626205.1 uncultured Gammaproteobacteria bacterium | reverse complement strand
GCGTGGCGTTCTCGGTTGCCTCTTCCACGGACTCCCGCACTATTCTCGATACCCCGGGCGCCGAACGCCTCGTCGGACGCGGCGACTCCCTCTTCGTCTCTTCCGACCTTTCCAAGCCGAAGCGCATCCAAGGCTGCTACATCAGCGACGGCGACATCCGCAAGATTGTCGACTTCCTCGTCTCCCAGCTCGATGAACCGGTCGCCTATGAGGATGGCATCACGGAAAAGGCCAAGCGCGGCGGCGTCGATGGTGTCGATGGCAGCGATGAAGATGACCTCTACGATGAAGCCCGTCAGATTGTCGTCCAGGCCGGCAAGGCGTCGGCATCGTACCTCCAGCGCCGTCTGAAGGTCGGCTACGCCCGCGCCGCTCGCCTCTTGGACCTGCTCGAAGAAAACGGTATCATTGGTCCAGGCGACGGGGCCAAGCCTCGTCCTATCCTCGTCGACGCGGTGCGTGATGCGGACGGCTATCACTTCAACGATCCTGACGAGTCCGTATGAGCAACGAGACCGCACGACGAACAACGACGGCCGAACGCGAAGCCGCGGAAACGGTCGGAGAGGTGTTGGCCCGCGTTCGCAATGAACGGCGGCTGAGCCTTTCGTCTGCGGCAATCAAGACGAAGATCCCGCTGTGGTACCTCTCCGCGCTCGAGGAAGGCGACCATGGTCGCGTCCCGGACGACGTCTACGGACGCATCTGGTTCAAGGCCTACTGCACCTACCTCGGCCTCGACCCCAATCGCGCGTTCGCTGCGCACCAGAACGAACGTCGCCGGTTCAGCGGACACCTGGAAAAGCAACGCATCAACCGCCACCCGAAGACCGCCGTTCCCGCGTCCAGTACCATCGACATGCCCCGCATGATCCGCATGACCTTGCTCGCAGGAGCAGCCCTCGCGGTCGCCGTCTATTTCGCCGGTTCGCTCAAACGCATCGTCGCTCCGCCATCCATTACCCTTGCTACTCCGCCAGATGGCTACGTCACCACGCAACGCTCCCTTTCCATCGAGGGACGAACGGAGCGGGAGGTGACCCTCGACATCAACGGTAAGCGTGTCCCCATCGATAGCAACGGGAACTTCCGTGACTCACTCGACTTACGGGAGGGAGTGAATACCATCACCATCACCGGCTCCAAGAAGCACAGCAAGGAAATGACCGTCTCGCGACGCGTCATCGTCCAGCCAGAAGAACGTCCGACAGCGTTCGAGGTCCTGCCGGACGGAGCATTCCAGGCGCTCTGACAAAAAAGACCACCCTCACCGGGTGGTCTTTTCGTCTCCATCTTCCTCCACCATGATCTTCGAAACAAGATCTGCGGCACCCGAGTCCTGCCGCGGCGGTGGCGGCACGATCAACGATGGCCGCTGCCCATCATTGGCGGACTTGGTATCCTCTGGGGCCTTTTCCAACTTGATATCGAAAGCGATGAACTCCCCGCGCTCTTGCGCTGTTGTCGTGAGGTCAATCGGAGTCTTCTGCTGCCTGACATACCCCGCCTTCTCAAAGGTGATGCTGTAGGAGTTCGGACCAACGAGGAACGCATACCGGCCCGTGAGATCGGTGACCTGGGTCTCCAAAAGCTTGTTGTACTTCGTGTCGAAGACACGCGCGATGACGTTTGCAATCGGCCTACCAGTCTTCTTGTCGCGCACGGAACCCCAATTCTTCGGCTTGCGAGACTGCGCTAAGCGTCGAAGAAGCACGTAGGAGCCGATATTGAGGACAAGGAAGGCGACGACTGTCGCAGAAGGGACAATGATGACCGGGAAGGCCGCGCCGATGATCGCAAGCACCGCGACTGCGCGTTGCGTGCGTTTGCCAATGTTTGTCGCGACAATTTTCGCCGGCGTTTTTTCGACACCCGTCGGATCCATCGGGATGTTCCGCGCGATGACGCCATCAGGGCCGACGACGACCGTGCCGTCCATAGCAAGATCGACGTACTTACCATCCTGCACAACACCCTTCAAAAGACTGGATGGGTGCGTGAATCCTGCCTTGATTGCGGACATGCGATACGTACCAGGCGGCACAATGAAGAAGTACCGGCCAGCCTTGTCGGTCACAGCGGAGCGGATGACACGGCCCGTGGTCTCGTCTATGAGACGCACGATGGCAAGATCGATCGGAAGCTTCGCGAGCGCATCATAGACGACACCCCACGACTTACGCTTGCGGCGGGCAAGGAGCGCCGTCGGATGCGCGAGGAACGAGTACAGGTTAAGGAGGTACGGGAAGGCCGTTGCTGCCGCAGCGCCAGCAGCGGCGGTGTTCGCGACCGCGATTGCGGCAATGACCGGAGCGTCCTCACGAGCAGCCTCTTCGACGAACGCATTGTCGATGAACTCCTTCGCGTTCACGATTGCGACCTTCGTCGCGAAGACCATGGCGGCCGGAACGTCCTGGATGTCCTCGACCGGGGGTGGAAGCCGGACCATCTCCACATGCGCATCCACCACGTTCACGAATGGCGAGAGCAGCGTGTCGCGTATTGCGTATCCATCCTTCGAGACCTGCAGCTTATAGGAACCGGACGTGACAAGGAACGCGTAGTCGCCGTCAGCACCGGCCAGCGTTGGGTTACGCTGATTGCCGGTCTCGGAATCCCATAAGGCGATGGCATTGCCGTCCTGCGCGATGAGCGTCACGCGTGCGCCGGAAATCGGCGCCACGATACCATCGACTGTCTCATAGATCACGCCTGGCGGGCGGACCTGAAGACGGAACTCGACGATATCCTGCGAACCATCGACGTAGTCCACGGTCAATGCCATCCCGTGGTTCCCGACATCAGACGGGGTCACGAAGTATCCGGTGTAGGAACCGGTCGGAAGAAGACGATAGGTCGTCGCACCGACAGAGAGCGCGACGTCGCCAATCGGCTTCCTGATTGATACGTCCGGAAGATACACCTTCACGCGAACTTGTGGGATGACCGGCAATGCGTTGCCATCCGTCAAAGAAAGACGGGTTTCGGAACTGCCAGCGAAGAACTGCACGCCATCCGGACCGATGAGGCCGGCGGCCGGGTCTGTCGAAACCGTCGGCGACATCATGATTTCGGACGTGCGAGTAGCAGAGCAGTCTAATGGACAATTTTCGGCCGTCTCTCCGGCAGCCTCGCAGATATCGTTGCCGCAGATCCAATTGAGGTCCGTGACAGATGTCTGGGCGACAATTTCCGCAGCCACAGCCTCTTCGGGAGTGGTCGGCTCAGGCTCAGGACTTGGCGTTGGTTCTGGCGCAGGTTCCGGGGTCGGAGTCGGCTCAGGGGTTGGCTCCGGTTCAGGGGTCGGTTCGGGAGTGGTCGGCTCAGGCTCAGGACTTGGCGTTGG
>CAZVED010000004.1:77274-98231 GCA_964626205.1 uncultured Gammaproteobacteria bacterium | reverse complement strand
GTTCTGGCGCAGGTTCCGGGGTCGGAGTCGGCTCAGGGGTTGGCTCCGGTTCAGGAACCGGTTCAGGGGTCGGTTCGGGAGTGGTCGGCTCAGGCTCAGGACTTGGCGTTGGTTCTGGCGCAGGTTCCGGGGTCGGAGTCTGGATGGCCGGCGGGAGCACGAGCGGAATCGTCGTGAAGATGCGGTCCGTTGAACACCCCTGGTTATATGCGGTGTCCCTGGAGCATACTTGGTAATGATACGACGTTCCAGCAATGAGGCCCGAGAGAGAGCGGGAATGATTCAGAACATACGCACCGATATCGTCATACGCCGATCCGTAGGTGCTTGTCAGACCCCAACGAACCGTGGTCGTTGACCCTTCATCCGTCGTCCAAATGATACGTGCCGACGTCGTCGTCAGATCGACGGCCGAGACGCCAGAAATGACCGGCGGCGTCGTGTCCGCCGGCGGACCACCCCCTCCCGAAGACGACGTCGTGAAGGTGAAGTCGCTCGAGCAACCCGTGTTCGCGGATATGTCCGTGGAGCAGACACGGTAGTGGTACGTCGTCGCTGCCGTGAGTGTCGCGAGTCCGATGGAATGTGCGGTCTCGAGCGTCACGGAGTCGATCGTCTCGCCGTACGCCGTCGTCAACCCGTACTCCACGAAGGAGTCGGCATCTTCATCCGTGGTCCAGGAAACGGTCGCGGATGTCTTCGTGATGCCAGAAGCGCCGACGTTCGAGATGACGGGCGGGGTAGCATCGAGCGTCGGGAAGATGGCGTCACCGGAGCAATCGGAGTTTCCGGAAGCGTCCATGGAGCAGACACGGTAGTGGTACGTCGTATTGTCATCAAGGCCAGTGAGCGAAATGGAATGGGAAAGCTCGAGCGTAGCAGAGGATGCCATCAGACCGTACGTATCGTCTACGCCGTACTCCACGAGGGAGTCGGCGAGCTCGTCCGTCTCCCACGTGATCGTCGCAGCAGTATCCGTAATGCTCGACGCATCAACATTCATAATGACCGGAGGTGTGGCATCGAGCGTCGAGAAGGTGAAGTCCGCAGAACACGACTCGTTGTCCGCGAGGTCCGTGGAGCAGACACGATAGTGGTACGTCGTATTGTCATCGAGATCGGAAAGGCCCATGCCATGATCCGTCACGAGCGTGGCGGAATCGACCGTACTTCCGTACGTGTTGTCCAAGCCGTACTCGACGACGGAATCCGCCTCTTCGTCCGTGACCCAGACGACCGTGGCACTGCTGGCAGTGATACTTACCGTCATCACGGCGGAAATGGCCGGTCCGGTCGCGTCCGGTGTCGTGAAGGTGGCATCGACCGAGCACGTCTGATTCGAAGACGCATCAGTCGAGCAGACTTGATAGTGGTACGTGGTGTTGTCATCGAGGCCGGAGAGGCCGACGGAATGGCTCGTGACGAGCGGAGCGGATGGTACGACCGTGTCATACGACGTCGTCAGGCCGTACTCCACGAGGGAGTCGGCGAGCTCGTTCGTGGTCCATGTGACGGTCGCGGAAGATGCGGTGATGACCGGCACATCGACATCCGAGATGATCGGCGCCGTGATGTCGAGCGTCGTGAAGGTGAGGTCGCTCGAACAGGACTCGTTCGATGAGGCGTCCGTAGAGCAAATGCGATAATGATAGACGGTACTGTCCGTGAGTCCGGTGATCTCGAGCGAATGCGCGGTCTCGAGCGTCGGGGAATCGACGGTATCGCCGTACGTGTTGTCGAGGCCGTACTCGACGAAAGAGTCGGTATCCTCATTGGTTTCCCATGTGATCGTGGCTCCGGATGCTGTAATGCCGGTCGCTGCGACGTTCGAGATGATCGGCGCCGTGATGTCGAGCGTTGTGAACGTCGCGTCGAGCGAGCACTCCGTGTTGTTTGACTCGTCCGTCGAGCAGACGCGGTAGTGGTACTCGACCCCGTCATCAAGGCCAGAGAGGCCGACGGAATGGTTCGTGACGAGCGTCAACGATGTCGTGGAGTCTCCGTAAGAATCCGTCGTACCGTACTCCACGACCGAGGTCGCCGGCTCGTTCGTCGTCCAAGTGACCGTCGCTCCGTTCCCCGTGATGTCTGGCACGTCGATATCCGAGAGAATCGGGTTCGTTACGTCGAGCGTCGCCACGGAGAAATCGCCTGAAGCGGCAGTATTCAGGTAGAAGTCCGTGGAGAGGACGCGGAAGTGGTACATCGTATCCTCAAGCAGGCCGGTAATCTCCAGCTCGTGTTCAGTCACGAGCTCGGCATAGGAAACCGTCGAGCCGTACGCGCTCGTAAGACCGTACTCCACGACGGAGTCGGCCGGCTCATCGGTCGTCCACATGACCGAGAATGAGGTCGCCGCGAGGTTCGCATCCGTGACGTCCGTGATGATCGGCGGCGTGGAATCCGGGCTGGAGGACGTCGAGAACGTCGCGTCATCCGAGCATGACGTGTTCATGGACGCATCCGTCGAACAGACGCGGTAGTGATAGAGCGTTCCCGCCGTAAGGCTGGAGAGCGTTACGAGATGGGTCGTAACCTGCGCACCCTCAGAGACCGTGGAGCCATAGGAATCCGTCGTGCCGTACTCCACGACGGAATCGGAGGACTCATCCGTGTCCCAAGAAACGGTCGCTGTCGTGTACGTGATGCCCGACGTGGCTACGCTCGAGATGATCGGGGCATCGACATCCGGCACGCCAAGCGTCTCCCCTGTAGCATCCGGTGTGAATGCGATGTTGTTGGACGGATCGATGGCGATGATGCGGTAATGGAAGGTGGTCCCCGGAGCGAGGCCGGTGATGGTCATGCTATGGCCGGTCGCATAGTTGTTGTCCACCAGCTCGAAGCCGTACGTCTCATCGGTGCCATACTCAAGGATGGACGTCACCGCTTCGTCGGTGGTCCAATTCACCGTCACCTCGGTCTGCGTGATGCCGGTGAGGGTGATGAAATCGATATTCGGCGGTGTTTCGTCCGGAAGGGAGAGCGTCTGGACAGCATGGTCTTCAGCGACCGTCTCGTTTCCGGACGGGTCCGCGGAACGCACACGGAAATGATAGACGGTGTTGAGATCGAGGTCGGTAAGCGTCACCACGTGGTGCGTCACGAAATCACTCACCGTCACGGTCGTGCCATACGAAACGCTGGCGCCATAATTCACTCGTGACGTTGCCGGTTCATCGGTATCCCATTCGATCGTCACTGTCGTCGTCGTAACGCCGGTCGTGCCGTCGTTCGTGATGACTGGCGGGGTGGTGTCCGGAATTGCTGATGACGTGAACGTTGCATCAGACGAACAAGCGGTGTTTTCAGCGACATCCGTCGAGCAGACCCGATAATGGTAGACCGTGTCCGGTAGGAGGCCGGACAGCGTGAGGGAATGCGAGCGGACCATCGACGCATTGGATGAGGATGTCCCGTATGCGGCAGAGAGTCCGTACTCGATAACCGTATCGGAGTTCTCGTTCGTGCTCCACGTGATCTTCGCGGAAACATGCGTAATGTTCGTGGCCGCAAGATTCGAGATGACCGGCGGAGTCGTATCCGGCGTGGCGGTCGTGAACGTCCGGTTTGTCGAGGTCGTCGTATTCCCGGACGGGTCGGTGGAGATGACGCGGTAATTGTAGAGCGTGGATGGAGAGAGTCCCTCCAGGATGATCGCACGCGAAGTCACGAAGGCCGAGACATGATCGGTCGAGCCGTACGCCAGCGTCGTGCCGTACTCGATGGTCGAGTCGGCAGTCTCGTTGGTGTTCCATGCAATCCTCGCTGTCGTCTCCGTAATCTGCGAGGCCGTGATGTTCGACAGCGTCGGTGAGATAACGTCGATGGTCTCAAACGTGTCGTCATCGGACTCGGCCATGTTTCCACCAATGTCCGCCGAACGGACACGGAAATGGTAGACGGTATTGAGCGTCAGGCCGCTGATGGTGCGGGAATGGTTCAAGACGAGGGTGCTGTTCGACGACGTCGAGCCATAGGAATCCGTTAGCCCATAGTCCACCACTGTCGTGGACGGCTCATCCGTGGTCCAGGTCATAGTGGCCGTCGTTCCACTCGCCCCGAGCGTCACCTGGATGTTCGAGATGATAGGTGCCGTCTCATCAAGCGTCGTGAATGTCCGATCCGTGGACGTCGCCATGTTGTTGGAATCGTCAGTGGAGCGGACGCGATAATGATAGACGGTATTCTCCGTAAGTCCGGAAAGGTCGATGGAGTGGCTCGTCACGAGTGACGCCAAGGATACCGTCGTGCCGTAGGAAATCGTCGTGCCGTAGTCAACGAAGGAGTCGGCGAGTTCGTTCGTGGTCCATGTGACGGTCGCCGTCGTGCCCGCAAGGGAAGTCACCTGAATGTTCGAGATGAACGGCGCTGTGGCGTCGATGGTCGTGAACGTCTGATCTGCCGAACAGGTCTCGTTGTCCGAAACATCCGTGGAGCAGACGCGGTAATGATAGAGCGTCTCGTCCGTGAGGCCGACGAGGTTCCGAGAGTGGTTCGTCACGTTCGCACCGTTGGAGCTCGTAAGACCGTACGCGTCCGTCAGTCCGTACTCCACGACCGTGTCCGAGACTTCGTTCGTCGTCCAGCTGATGGTCGCCGTGGCTCCCGCAAGGTTCGTAACCTGGATGTTCGTGATGATCGGACCTGTTTCGTCCGAGGTCGTGAACGTGTAGTTATTGCTCACGACCGTATACCCGTTCGCCGTCGACTTCGCCCGGAAGTTATAGGTGGTGTTCTCCGTAAGGCCCGTGATGGAAAGTGATCGCTGCAACACCTCCGCCGGATTGGAAACCGAGGAGCCGTACGCCGTCGTGAGGCCGTACTCGACCTCCGACGTCGCATCGATGCTCGTGAACCAGTTGATGAGCGCGCTCGTCGCGGTGACGCTGGTCGCGGTGACGTCGTAGATGACCGGCGGGATGTCCGTGGTGCCAGAAGCTCGTGGACCCGTAGCACAACCACCCTGCGCCTCCGTCGTACCAACGAAGGTGTGCGAACCGATCGTGATATACATACGACCACCGGAACCGCAACCGCCGCCAGTCGTATCGTTACCCGCCCCGACGCCACCATTGACCGTGAAGAGGCCTCCGCCTGTCCAAACGGAATCCGGTCCACCGTCGAGCCAAATGCTACCGCCAGCGCCGCCGCCTGCCTGACCAGAGACGCCCGCCGCTCCGTTCGCGACCATGTTGCCGTCGAGATCGAGCGTCCCCGTGAAGGTGATCTTAATCGCGCCGCCGCCAGCTCCACCCTGCTGACCGGCGACATCGGTATCGTCGCCGCCGCCGGAACCGAGCTCGGTCGGCTCGGTATTCGAGCCGTATGCCGAACCGCCGAGGACGCCTGTCGTGGATACGCCGCCATACGTACCGTACGCGCCGCCGCCTGCAGCTGCACCGTCCACGCCCTGGCCAGGCCCTTCTGAGGAGGCATAGCCGAGACCGTTCACGCTGATGGCACCGCCGATGTCGACAGAGATATCCGTCGCGGAAATAGTAACCGCATGCAAGCGCGCCGTGGTATTTGCGGCATGGTTATAGATGCCGCTGTTCAATACATGAAGGGTCCCGAGGGAGATGGTGCTCGTACCGCTCTGAGTGAAGATACCGCTCGTCCCGATGGACAGGGTTCCCGCCACAGCGAATGTCGATGTCGTCGTCGAAACGTACCGCGCGCCATTCTGAATAGTTACGGAATCAAAGATCTCGGTCATGCTCCCTACCTGCGTGGTCGTCGAGGATGCACCAATGCCGGTAATGCTGTTGTTATTGACGATAAGGTCGCCGTTCGTCGCGGCGTCCTGTTTCGTATAGATGGTTCCCGCACCGCCGGGGAAACTGGAGGTATTTCCTCGGGCCCCACCATACGCTGACCGCGTGCCGGAGTGCGTGAGCGTGTCGTAATAGAGGGCGATGCGTCCGCCACCACCGCCGCCGGCTGTCTGACCAGAAGAACCAATACCACCGCTCACCGTGATCGCACCGGAGCCAGCAACGGTTCCGCCTATCGCATCAATCCAAACGGAACCGCCGGCACCGCCGCCGCCCTGCCCTGTCGGATTCGCACCGTTCGCTGAAAGCGTTCCGTTCACGGTCACCGTTCCAGTCGCCGAAAGCTTGATGACGCCGCCACCTTTTCCGC
Organism: uncultured Gammaproteobacteria bacterium; assembly: GCA_964626205.1. GTDB lineage: Bacteria > Patescibacteriota > Patescibacteriia > SG8-24 > SG8-24 > CAZVED01. The sequence goes on along the minus strand of CAZVED010000004.1, from coordinate 92,084 downwards.
CAGTACCGCTTCCGCAGACGGAATGGCCGCCGCCGCCTGAACCGAGCGTACTCGGAACGGTCGTGGAACCGTATGTTGCACCACCGCTCGTGCCTCCGCCGTAACCGCCGTTTCCGCCGTGACCGCCACCTTGTTGTGCGGTCGCACCACCGCCGGGACCCTGTGCCGTACCTGCGTTACAAGAGCTGCCGTTATATCCCAGCGCGTTCGCCGTAACGATACCGCCTGTCTGGATGTCGATGGTCGTGGCTGAGATGTTGAGCTCGTATAGCTTACCGGCAGCCGTGGTGGAGTTCGTCGTGTGCGTTGCCGTGCCGCCAGATTGGACGGTGAATGTCGTGATCGGGATCGCGCCCACCATGCGCTGCTCGAAAATGCCACCGGATTGGATGGTGCTGGACGTCAGACTAAGGCCAGTCGTCGTCATCGGTACGAAAATACCGGAAGATTCCATGACCACGGAAGAGAGCGTCGCGGAGAACGTACCATTATGAATGAACGTGGAGTCATTGAGCGTCAGCGCGGTTGCATCGCTCACCGTGCCGTTATTCGTAACATCGACACCGGAAACGGTCTGCGACACATTGTTCAGATCCAGCGTACCGCCGGAGGCGACAGTGATGACTGACTGCGTGGCGCCACCGCCAGTGAGTGCCCCACCGGAAACAAGGGCCAAAGTGAATCCGCTCGGAATCACATAGCGCGCCCCGTTCGAGACGGTGATGTTGTCGTACGTCTGGGAGGCGGTCGTGACCTGCGTGGTCGTCGAGGATGCACCAATGCCGGTAATGCTGTTGTTATTGACGATAAGGTCGCCGTTCGTCGCGGCGTCCTGTTTCGTATAGATGGTTCCCGCACCGCCGGGGAAACTGGAGGTATTTCCTCGGGCCCCACCATACGCTGACCGCGTGCCGGAGTGCGTGAGCGTGTCGTAATAGAGGGCGATGCGTCCGCCACCACCGCCGCCGGCTGTCTGACCAGAAGAACCAATACCACCGCTCACCGTGATCGCACCGGAGCCAGCAACGGTTCCGCCTATCGCATCAATCCAAACGGAACCGCCGGCACCGCCGCCGCCCTGCCCTGTCGGATTCGCACCGTTCGCTGAAAGCGTTCCGTTCACGGTCACCGTTCCAGTCGCCGAAAGCTTGATGACGCCGCCACCTTTTCCGCCAGTACCGCTTCCGCAGACGGAATGGCCGCCGCCGCCTGAACCGAGCGTACTCGGAACGGTCGTGGAACCGTATGTTGCACCACCGCTCGTGCCTCCGCCGTAACCGCCGTTTCCGCCGTGACCGCCACCTTGTTGTGCGGTCGCACCACCGCCGGGACCCTGTGCCGTACCTGCGTTACAAGAGCTGCCGTTATATCCCAACGCGTTCGCCGTGACGATGCCGCCCGTCTGGATGTCGATGGTCGTGGCTGAGATGTTGAGCTCGTATAATTTGCCGGCGGCCGTGGTGGAATTTGCCGTGTGCGTCGCCGTGCCGCCAGATTGGACGGTAAGGGTGCCCATGGTGACGGCACCAACCTGACGCTGCTCGAACGTACCGCCGGACTGGATAGTGAGGGACGCGAGATTGATGACGCCACTCTGCTGGATGAGGGTGCCGGAAGCGCCGAGCGTGAGGTTCGAAACGGTTCCGAGCGTGCCAGCGTTCGTCACACCAATGCTGGAAAGACTCATCGTCGCCGTACCATGGAACGTACCACCGGAGGAGATGGTCAGAGCCGGCAACGTGGACCCGCCGCCCGTAAGCGTACCACCGCTCGCAAGCGTGAGCGTGTGTCCGCTCGGGATCACGTACTTCGCACCGTTGCTGATGGTGATGCTGTCATACGTCTGGGATGTGGTCGTGACCTGGGTCGTCGTAGCAAAACTGCCGATGTTCGCACCGTTATTGTTATTCACGATAAGACTGCCGTTCGTCGCCGATGCAGCCTTGACGTAAACGGTTCCTGCACCGCCAGTGCCGCTCGAACCAGCAGTGCCTCCGAAAGCCTGATACGTGAAGCTCGGCGAGCCGCCGGAATAATAGACCGCGATACGACCGCCGCCACCACCACCAGCATAACTCTCCGTTCCTCCGTTCGCCCTGATGGTTCCGGCTCCCGTGACCGTGCCGGCCGGGGCATCAATCCAGATCGAACCACCGGCTCCGCCGCCGTCACCGGTACCAGACGTACCGAGACCGTTTGAACTCACGGTACCGTTCACGGTGATGGTACCGGAAGCCACGAGCTTGATGACACCACCGCCATTTCCCTCGAAGGGAGCATTGTTCGTGTTATCGCCGCCACCGGAACCCATGTCGACCGGTTGCGTCACGGAACCATACGCATTGCCGCCGATATCGGCGCTGCTTGCACCAGGGCCACCATCGCCACCATGCGCGCCGCCGCCGACGTTATTGGCAGCAGGAGTGCCGGTTCCCGGACCTTGACCGCCAGAGTACCCCTTACCATCAGCGTGTACCGATCCACCGCTCTGAATATCGACCGTCGTGGAGGCGATATCCACTTCATACAGCTTGCCAAGTGCGGTCGTGGAGTTCGCCGTATGCGTCACCGTACCGCCGGACTGGACGGTAAGCGTGCCGATGTTCTGTGTAACCGTATTACGCTGTTCGAAAGTACCGCCGGACTGGATAGTAAGGGACGTCAAGCCGATATCGCCCGTCACCTGCACGAACGTGCTGGAACTGCCGATGGTGAGATTGGAAACGCCGCTGAACGTACCCGTCTTGGTCACGTCGACGCCACTAATGCTGAGCGTGGCCGGACCAGCGAACGTACCGCCTGTCGGAATGTCGAGATGCGGCCGCGTGGACCCGCCGCCAGTGAGCGTGCCGCCGCTGGCCAAGGTGAGCGTGAACGTATTCGGAATCACGTACCTCGCACCGTTACGGATGGTGATATTGTCGTACGTCTGAGATGCGGTCACGACCTGGGTGGTCTCAGAGCTCGTATTGATCCCGACGTTATTGTTGTTGTCGACGATAAGGTCACCGTTCGTCGCGGCAGCAGCCTTTACATAAATCGTACCAGCTCCGCCTGCATGACCGGTCGACGTGCCACGATTGCCGCCGTATGCCTGAAGCTTGCCTGCCGTAGAGATGATGGTCGATGAGTCGGTGGTGTAGTTGACCGCAATACGTCCGCCGCCGCCGCCGCCCGCAGCGTAACTTGTCGCGCCGCCGCCGCCATTCGCAGAAACCGTACCGGTACCAGCAAAAGTGCCTGCCGTAAGGTTGACCGAGCCGCCGGAACCGCCGCCTGGGCCATTGCCTGCTGGCGCGGTCGCACCATCGGCACTAATAGTGCCGTTCACCGTAAGCGTACCCGACACGTTCAGAAGCACTGCTCCGCCTCCGACACCACCATGAGATGCATTCCAAATGCCGGCACCGGAACCGAGGTCGACTGGGTTCGTAACCGAACCATAGGTCACACCGCCAGCACTGCACGTACCATTACCGCCATCACCACCGTAACCGGCTCCACCGCCTGGGCCAGAACACGTACCGACAGCACCAGAACCATTCGTTGTGGAATACCCTCGAGACGCCGCGCTAATCGTACCACCAGACTGGACATCGATGGTCGTGGCGGAAATATCCAGCTCGTGCGCATGTGTCGTCGTATTCGCTATATGCGTCACCGTACCGCCGGACTGCACGGTAAGTGAGGTAAGTACGAACGTGACGGTTCCACTTCTCGTGAACGTCGCACCGGAGCCAATTGTTAAGTCAGTCAATGCTCCGAACGTTCCCGCATTGCTGAATGCGGAATTCGTGAGCGTCAGGTTCGTTGTGGTATCGAACGCTCCAGAGTGAATGATATCGAGACTATCGACACTCATCGTCGACAAACCGACGAACGTTCCTCCAGACGAGATCCCAAGTGATGGCCTCGTCGCGCCGCCGCCAGTTAACGCGCCGCCGGAAGCCAGTGTAAGCGTCGACGTGCTCGGAATGACGACCTTCGCGCCGTTCCGAATAGTGATATCGTCGTAGGTCTCGGCCGTCGCAGCAAGCTGCGTCGTCTCGGAAGTCGTGTTGATACCGACGTTATTGTTGTTGTCGACGATAAGATCACCGTTCGTCGCAGCAGCAGCCTTTACGTAGATCGTACCTGCGCCTCCGGCGTGGCCTGCCGCTTGTCCGCGGTTACCGCCGTATGCCTGAAGCTTGCCTGCAGTGGAAATAATGTCCGACGTATCTGCGGTGTAATTAATCGCGATACGTCCACCGCCGCCGCCGCCAGCCGCATAATTAGCAGAACCGCCGCCGCCGTTCGCCGAGATGGTGCCTGTACCGGCAAAAGTACCTGCCGTCAGGTTGATGGAGCCGCCCGAACCACCGCCAGGACCATTGCCCGCTGCCGCCGTCGTGCCGTTCGCGGAAATCGTACCACTCACTGTAAGCGTGCCTGTGGCGCTGAGCCGTATCGCACCACCACCAACTCCACCAGGAAATCCGTTCCACGTACCAGCGCCAGAGCCGACGTCGACCGGGTTCGTGACCGAACCATAGGTCACACCGCCAGCGCTACACGTACCATTACCGCCATCACCACCGTAACCGGCTCCGCCGCCTGGGCCAACGCAAGAACTAACAGCACCCAGACCGATAGTGACGTCATTTCCGAGACCGTTCGCGCTCAAGGTGCCCTGGATGTCAAAATTATCGGAGTTCAAGATCACCTGACCCGGGGAAGCAGCCAAACCCGCCGTGACCGTGACTCCGGCATTGATGGTGAGAGTCCCATCAAACGTGTAGGTTCCCGGATCAAAGTTACAATCGACGGCAATAATGACGTCCGTTCCAGAGGTAGCACAGGTGGTTGCCGCAGAGGCAGTTCCAGAGGACGAAATAAGGCCAAAAAAGACCGCGAAGGCAACAGCTGAGACAACAAAAACACCGCGTCCAAGGCGCGGCGCAAAATCAGCAAACCATTTTGCTGGTGAAAAACTGCTTTGTTGAGCTCTGTTGTCCATATACTGCCCCCACAAAATACTTCCTCCTTTATTTGCTCTTATTTTAGCAGAAAATAAGCTTATTTTCAATGGGAAAACTACCTGTCTAACTCATAAAAATCCTGCTCTAACGTGTGATTAGCAAAGATGTTGATAACTTGTGGATATATGAAGATTTAAGCTCATTCAAAAAACAACCACCTCTCTTTATTTGATCTCATTAAGCACAGATGGGTGAATGGCATTTTTTGTTTTCGATTTCACTGTTTCTAAATACCCAAAAAGTTATAAACACTGGGGATAAATAAATAAGAAGTCCACAGCCCTTGAATGACTTCCTTTCTTCGACGTCAAGCACCGAGTTTCGAGTCTCATTTTTCGTTTTCAAAATTTTCCGCTCGCAAAGATCTCTGCACGGACCAACTCAACACGATATTTTTACTTATCCCCAAGCTACCCGAACAGAAACCGAACATGTGTGGTATACTCCTCTCGTCACCGCGTGGAGGAAGCATGTACCACCACACGGCACGTCGAACTTGCGCGTTTAAAGAGGTACCATTAGGTTACCGGCGCGTCACTCATAACCACATCACTATGGCCACAAAAACGAAGGAAAAAGCTGAGGAAGCCGAGGTTTCTGCAGAGACAAAAGAGGCGACCAAGAAACAAGAGAACCGCACGCAAGCCGTCGGCGCTGCAATCGAGCAGATCAAGCAACGCTTCGGCGAAGGTAGCATCATGAAGCTCGGCGAACAGAAGCATGGTGACGTGGACTCCATCCCGACCGGCTGCCTCTCGCTCGACCTCGCGCTTGGTATCGGCGGAGTCCCCCGCGGTCGCGTCATCGAAATCTACGGACCGGAAGCATCTGGCAAAACGACGCTCGCGCAGCACGTCATCTCCGAAGTGCAGAAGATGGGCGGCTCCGCGGCATTCGTCGATGCCGAGCACGCGCTCGACCCGCAGTACGCGCAGAAGATCGGCGTGAACATCAACGAGCTCCTCATCTCCCAGCCGGACACCGGCGAGCAAGCGCTCGAGATCACCGAGACGCTCGTGCGCTCTGGCGCAGTAGATGTCGTTGTCGTCGACTCTGTCGCAGCGCTCGTTCCGAAAGCGGAAATCGAAGGCGAGATGGGCGACCAACACATGGGTCTCCAGGCACGCCTCATGAGCCAGGCTCTTCGCAAGCTCACCGGCATCGTCTCCAAGACCAACACCACCGTCATCTTCATCAACCAAACGCGCATGAAGATCGGTATCGTCTTCGGCAACCCGGAGACCACGACCGGCGGTAACGCGCTCAAGTTCTACTCGTCCGTCCGCATCGAGGTGCGCCGCGCCGCGCAGATCAAGCTCGGTGAGAAGATTATCGGCAACCAGGTGAAGGTGAAGATCGTAAAGAACAAGGTCGCGGCTCCATTCCGTACCTGCACGTTCGACATCATGTACAACGAAGGAATCTCCATCGCTGGCGATCTCTTGGATCTCGGAACGGAGAAGACCGTCATCACGAAGAGCGGCAACTCGTACTCATACGGCGAGCACAAGCTCGGTGTCGGACGCGAAACGGCTAAGGCATTCCTCAAGGAGAACCCGAAGCTCATGAAGGAAATCCGCAAAGCTGTCGTCGCCAAGGAGCGTGAAGAGATGAAGCTCGCGGCATAACGACAACAAAAAAGACGGACCTCGCGGTCCGTCTTTTTCTTTTACTCTTTGCTTGCGCGCTCCACGTACTCGCCGCTCTCCGTATTCACGATGATGACCTCACCTTGGCTGATGAAAATTGGAACGCTAACCTTAAGTCCGGTCTCCAGCGTGACCTCCTTGAGCACGCGGCCTGAGGATGTGTCACCTTTCACTGCCGGCATTGCCTCCGTGATGGTGAACGCGAGTTTCTTCGGAAGCTCGACAGACATCGCGCGGCCATCGTGGAAAAGCCCCTGTACCTCCGTCCCTTCCTTGAGGTACAGACCCTTGTCACCGAGAAGCTCAGCATCGATGCTGACCTGCTCGTACGTCTTCTGGTCCATGAACTGGTAACCCATTGCGTCCTTGTAGAGATACTGCAACGTGGCACGGTCCATCTCCACAAGATCGACGGTTTCGCTCGTTTTGAAGGTGTTCTCGAGCGTCTTGCCGGTCATGACGTCCTTCAGGCGAACACGGGTAAAGGCGCTGCCTTTCCCTGGGTTCACATGTTGGGCTTCCGTGACCATGTAAATATTGTTCTTGAACCGGATGAATGCTTCTTTCTTCAGTACTGTTGTGTCTGCCATATCGGTCTACCTTAATATCTCGGATGTTCTGCTTAAAGTGAGAAGAGGTCGGTGGCTGGAAAATAAAGGACATCCCGTAGATCCGAGGCGTCCGCCAGCAACAGTACCAAACGGTCTACGCCTAAGGCAATACCTCCGGATGGGGGCATGGCGGCGACCGCAGCAATGAAATCTTCGTCGATGGGGAACACCTTTTTACCGGACAGGCGTCGCTCTTCGGCCTCCTGCACGAGCCTCTGACGCTGTTCCTTGGCATCCGTGAGCTCGGTGTAAGCGTTGCACAGCTCAATGCCGGCGATATAGGCCTCGAACCGCTCAGCGAATCGCGGATCGGCCACCTTCACCTTAGAGAGGGCGGCCATGCTTCGCGGGTAGTCATACAAGATGGTCGGCCTCCCGCGACCAAGCTTCGGCTCGATATGCGTCAGGAACACCTTGAAGAACGCGTCCTCAAAGGTCTCGTCGCCATTCACTGTCCCGCGACGCACAGCTTCCGCAATGAAGGCTGCTGAATCGTCGATGCCGGCCGCGAGGTCCATGTCCGCATATTTCGTGAAAGCCTCTGCGACACTCAGTCGTTCCCACGGCGCTGTGAGGTCAATCGTCTCTCCGCGGTACGTGACGGTCGTGGTGCCGAGCACCTCCTTGGCGACTGCTGCAACCATCTCCTCAGTATCACGCATGATGGCCGTGTAGTCCTCGTTCGTGCGGTACCACTCAATCATCGTGAACTCCGGGTTGTGCAGGCCTCCGACAGGTTCAACGTTTCGGTACACGCGCGCGATCTCAAAGATGCGATCGTACCCAGCGGCAAGGAGACGCTTCATGGAATACTCTGGCGACGTAATGAGTCCAGCATCGAACGAACGGCCATCGGCTGTCGTGACGCGCGTCTCGAACGGCACGAGGTTCGGCTCCATGCCCGGGGATGACACGACGGTAGGCGTCTCTACCTCTATGAACCCACGTGACACGAAGAAGCCGCGCATCGCGGTGATGACGCGTCCACGGAGCGCGAGGCGCTCACGGAGCTTCGGGTCGTTCTTGAGTTCCTGCCATCGGGACATATGAGGCATCGATAAGTTTCGTTTCCGTGCGGCGGGCCGCAGCCAGACCTGCACAGACGACCCCGCGCAGACGCGAAGCGGCCGCGGCCTTTAGGCCGCGTAGCCGTTCGCGGCGAGCGAAAGGAAAATCGCGAGAAGCGATTATTCCGGGTCGGCGGGGCAGGTCTGGCTGCGACCCATCGTACGGAAACACGTACATGGTTAAGGTACGAAACATGCAGGAGCTTGCGCCCCTGCATGTTTGTGTCGTTTGGCGGTTTACCGCTCCGCGACGTACGGGAGCAGTGCCATGAAGCGCGCGCGCTTGATCGCCGTGGCGAGCATGCGCTGCGACGTGGAGCACACTCCGCTGCGGCGGCGCGGGACAATCTTGCCGTACGAGGACATGTAGCGGCGGAGCCGGTTGGTGTCCTTGTAGTCGACGGCGTCCACGCCGTTGACGCAGAACCAGCAATGCCGATCCTTGCGTGCTTGCTGTTTCGATTTGTTACCGTGGTTCTTCTTCATCATATTAGAATGGGATGTCTTCGACCCGGATTTCCTCTGCATCATTGCCGCCAGCGTTCATCGGAACGGCTTCGGCCGGGACCGCGCGGCGCGTTGCGCCCGCTGCCGCCGTACCTTCACCTGCTCCGTTTCCGCGGTCGAGCATAATCATGTTCTCAGCGACGATCTCCGTCGTCTTGCGCTTGCCACCCTCCTTGTCTTCCCAGTCGCGCGTCTGAAGGCGTCCTTCGACGTAGACCTTGCGGCCCTTACCGAGGTACTGCCCGCAGATTTCCGCGAGCTTGCCCCAGGCGACGATGTTGTGGAACTCCGCCTTCTCCTGCTTCTGGCCGCTCTGGTCCTTCCAGACGTGGTTGGTCGCGACACCGAAGTTGGCGACGGTCTGACCGGTGGCGGTGGTGCGCATTTCCGGATCGCGAGTGAGGTTGCCGATGATCATTGCACGGTTGAGGTTCATACGGTTCGTCGTTATGAATTGGTTACTGGCCTTAGCGGGCCGGGGCTTATCTGCCACAAGGGCAAAACCCCGTCAAATGCCGCTTATTGCACCTCTTCCGTGAGCATCTCGTCGATCTTCTCGTCGAGTTGCGTCGCCGTCAACTTATCCTTCTCGCGAGCCGGAGCTGGACGACGTTCGCGCGGAGCTGCAGCCTTAGGGCCGCGACCACGCTCTTCCTCGCCCTCCTTCTTGAGAATGTCGCCATCTGGGGCGAACTCAGGGATCTTCGTGAGCTGCGGGTCCTTCTTGATGATCAGGTGGCGAAGAACGTCCGTCGACAGGCGGAGCGCCTGATCGATCTTGCTGATGGCGACCTCTTCGGCCGAGAAATCAGTCATGACGTAGTAGCCATTCCGGACGTGGTCGATCGGATAGGCGAGCTTGCGCCGTCCGAGCACCGTAGCCTGCAGACCCTCGCCGCCGTTGGCGGAGACGATCTTGCCGACCTTGTCCGACATTCCCTTGATCTCATCCTCGGTGAATTTCGCCGGGATGATATAGAGAAGTTCGTACTTCTGCATATCGTACCTTATTCACGCTCTTCGCGCGGGCCGCCACCGAAGGTGCCGACCGTGGAAATAAGGACTAGTTCGCCTTAAATTGGCGTTGCTGGAGAACCGTATCATGAGAACCGAGCCTTTGCAAGGGTCCAATGTCAGGAGGATTTAAGCTGGACACGGGTACCAAAATAAGGCGGAAACGAAAAATAAGCGGGAGGAAATAGGCTGGATGCGGGTACCAGCTTAAATAGTGACAGCTGGAAATTACCTGCTATACTCCCCCCATATGCGCTACTTCTTCATCTTGGGCTCGAATCCGGTCCTCTCTGCAGCGGAAATCATCGCCCTGCTTCCTGGGCATGATTTCACTATCACCGAGCTCTACAAGCACGCACTCATCGTCCAAGCCGCTCCCGGGGCCACCCTTGATGTTGCCGGCCTCATGAACCGCTTGGGCGGCACCATCAAAATCGGAACGCTTCTGGAGGGCGACTATCCGCTCGACACCAACGCGCTCGAAAAGATCATGCTCGATGGGATGTCCGAGCGCGTCGCGAACGTCGGCAACGTCACGTACGGAATCAGCGTCTACTCGCTTTCCGCTTCGCAGGCCGAGCGCCATGCCGCGACCGTCAACACGAAGTTCCGCAACGTCGGTATGAGCGTGAAAAAGATCCTTCGCGGAGCAGGAACCGTCGCGCGTTGGGTGAAGGCGCAGACCGGCACCTCACTCTCCTCCGTCGCTGTCGCCAAGAACAAGATGCTCGTCGATGGTGCGGAATTCGTCGTACTCGCCAAAGAGGACGTCATGTACGTCGGCACCACGACAGTCGTACAGCCGTTCGAAGACTTCTCGCACGCGGATTTCGGGCGCCCGCAACGCGACCCGGTGCAGGGAATGCTTCCACCGAAGCTCGCGCGCATAATGATCAACCTCATCCATGTCTCGAAGGAGGTTAAGGACATCACTGTCTTGGATCCCTTCTGCGGATCCGGAACCATTCTTACCGAGGCGATACGCATCGGTTTCAGCCACGTCATCGGCAGCGACAAGAATCCGGAAGCTGTTTCCTCGACGCTGAAGAACCTCGACTGGGTCCGCGCGCAGGGCATGGCCGCGGCAGAAAACATTTCCGCGAAGGTCTTCCCGTCCGACGCGCGACTCCTCATGCACCACCTCAAGCCCGAAGAAATTGATGCCATCGTCACGGAGCCGTATCTCGGTCCGCCGATGACCGGGCAGGAGTCACGCGGGTCCATGCAACGCCAACTCGACGAACTCACCAAGCTCTATGCAACGGCCCTGCGAGCATGGAAGCCGCTCCTCGCCAAAGACGCGCCCATCGTGATGGCTATGCCGCTCTACATCCACGGACTCGAAAAGCACGGCATCGACACGAAGGCGTTCGAGGCGGAAGGGTTCCGCACGGAGTCGCTCCTGCCAAGCATGATGTTCTCCCGCATGGGCACCAAAGAAACGCGCAACAAAGGTCTGCTTTACGGCCGCAACGATCAGCGCGTCTGGCGCGAAATCGTACGGCTCCGCGCGGTATCCTGAAACGAAAGAGACGGCTCATGGCCGTCTCTTTTTTATGCCCCCACCCGGAAGTGGCAGACATCACCGTCGCGCATGATGTAGTCCTTGCCCTCCACGCGCAGCTTTCCCTTGTCACGCGCACCAGCCTCACCCAGCTCCACGAAGTCCTTCCAGTCGATGACCTCCGCGCGGATGAAGCTCTTCTCGAAGTCGGTGTGAATGACGCCAGCGGCTTCCGGAGCCTTGGCGCCTTCACGGACCGTCCATGCACGCGTTTCTTTCTCGCCAGACGTGAAGTATGTCAGGAGACCGAGCAGGCGGTAACTCGCCTTGATGAGCGTATCGAGACCGGTCATCTTGAGACCGAGTGCATCGAGATACTCCTTCACCTCTTCCGGCGGAAGCGAGGCGACGTCCTCCTCGAGCTTCACACATAACGCGACTTGGCGGTCTGCGGGAATGCCGGGAATCTGATAGCCGGCCTTGAGCTGGCCTTCATCCACGTTCGCGACGTAGAGAATCGGCTTCGAGGTAAGGAGCTGCGTGTCGCGAATGGCGAGACGCTCGTCTTCGGTAAGCTCCGCTTCACGTGCAGGCTTGCCGATGCGCAGCAACGCAAGAATCTTTTCCAGCGCGGAGAGCTTGAGTTCGGAGTCGCGGTCCTTGCCACCCTTCATCTGGCGCTGCAGCGTATCGAGACGTTTCTCTGCGGTATCAAGGTCTGCATAGATGAGCTCGAGACCGATGACCTCGATATCGGCCATCGGGTCGATCTTGTTCGCCACATGGATGACATCACCATTCTCGAATGCGCGAACGACCATGATGATGGCATCCACCTCGCGAATATGCGAAAGGAACTTGTTGCCGAGACCTTCTCCTTTCGATGCACCCGCGACAAGGCCGGCGATGTCGACGAACTCCACTGCCGCCGGAATGATCTTCTGCGTGTTGGACGCCTTAGCGAGCTGTTCCAAACGCTCGTCCGGCACCGCGACGATACCGACGTTCGGCTCGATTGTGCAGAACGGATAATTCTGACACTCCACCTGTTTCTTGGTGATTGCCTTGAAGAGCGTGGATTTTCCGACGTTCGGGAGTCCGACGATACCGACTTGGAGGGACATAGGATGTTGTAGATGAGGACTTCGGAAAGAAAATGCCCCGATCACGGGGCGACGATGAGTTCTTTTCGGAACAGAATGTCCGTTCCGGCACCAAGTCCGTAGAGGTCTGCTTGGCCGACCTGCGCGTACCGGTTGCGAGAAAGGAAAGCTCGCATCGGCATATTGTCTGCCTTCGCGTCACAGACGACCGCGGTCGTACCGGGGAAATCCCGCACGCCTTCGATCTCCGTGTTGCGCATGAGAAAGCTCGCAACGAGCCTCCCCTGCTCTTCCGGGCGCACGGTGATGTTCTTCACCTCGATGACATCGCCCTGCGTCTTGTGCCGCTGGTAGATGACCGTTCCGCAAACGACACCGCCGGTGAATGCGACGAGCGCGCGCTTGTGCTCGCTCTTCAGCTCACCATGCACCTTGTGCAGCCACGCGTCGTAGTCCGGATAGTTCACTTGCGGTACCCACAGCCGTGGCCCCGCAAGATACGCGACGACCTCGTCAATGCGCGATGGGGCAACCTCGTTCGTGAAAAGGAACTCCATTCGTGGCTCCTTCCTTCGTTTCTGCAAAACCACCCTCCGAACCCGACGGTGTCAGATGCGCAGGGTGGTGGACCGCAAGGGAATCGAACCCTTCACCTCTTCCATGCCATGGAAGCGCTCTACCAAATGAGCTAGCGGCCCGCATTGGTCAGGGGTCATGGTATAAAAGAAAACAGCCCCTGTAAAGGGGGCTGTTTTCGTAGGGTGCCCGTACTTACGGCTGCACCACCGCTTCGCCCTGGGCGCCAGCGACCTCTTCAACCGGTGCAGGAAGTCCGTCTACTCCTTCTGCCGCAGGCTGAACCGCCTTCACTGCGAGCTCAGAAAGCTTCTGCGCAACAAGCTCGTTGTCCGGATTGAGCTCTTTCACCTTGGTGATCATCTCGATGGCTTTGACGATATCCCCTTTGTCTTCGTACATCGCCCCAAGGTACCACAGCGCGTTCGAGTAGTCCGGGGAAAGGCGGATGACCGACTCCAGAAGTGCGATAGCCGCATCTTTCTGGTCGTTCTGGAAGTACAAGAGCGCGAGCTGGAAGCCGACGCCGACATCCTGCGGAGAGAGCGTCGCGACGGCCTCGAGGCGAGAAATGGCCTCCTCGGTCTTGCCTTGCCGCTCATACGCGAGACCTTGGTGGTAGTACGCCGGAGCATAGTCGCGCTTGAGGTCGGTCGCCTTCGTGAATACATCAACCGCTTTCTGCAAGAGATCGTCCTTGAGTGCCGTTGCTTCGGCTGCGGCTTCTTCAGTCACGCCTTCCGCGGCGGCGACTCCTGCCTGTCGGTCAGCCTGCCAGACGTACACTTTGCCGAGTTCGGTGCGAAGCGCAGGGTTCGCCGGTTCGAGGGTGATGGCCTTTTCGTACGTGGTGACCGCCCAGACATCGGCGTCTTCCGTAATGCCCATGAGGCTCTGGTAGACGGATGCAAGGGTCGTCCAGTTGGCGACGTTCGCGGGATCAATCTCCGTGGCGAGCTTCGCCGTGTTTACGGCGTCCGCAGTAAGCAGCATCGCCTTGCGCAGGAGTGCCTGACCGGCTTCCGTCTGCCGCTTCTGATAATCCGCGTCGGATTCGCCATCATTCCGCTCAATAGTGATCGGCTCATTGAGCATGATGTTCACCTTCGCCACGATGGCCAGTGCGGCATTGCGCACGATACCGCTGTTGTTGCGATTAAGCGCGGAGGCCTTACCGAGGCTCGTAAGCGTTTCGTCGACATCGCCTTGGACGCGGTCATTCGCGATGGCGCGCGCATAGTGAACTTCCGACAAGTGTCGCTGCCCTTGGATGAAGAATCCAGAAAGTGCCATGACGCCAGAGAGAATGAAGAGGAAGGAGAGAACCATCGCCGCGCGGGGTGAGTGCTCAAACGTCACGGAATGCCACTCTTTATGCGTCACGATAACGAGAAGCCCCATACTCATCCAGAACATGACTTCGAGCGTCATCGTGGAGCTGTAGAAGACGCGCGCCATGACGAGCAGGAACCATGCCGCAAAAACGCCGACCATCACATGCCAGGTCTTTTCGTCGGCACGAAGCAGGCTCCTTACTGAAATGACAAGCAAATAGAGCACAAGGATGACCCATGTCAGCGTTCCGAGATACCCCGTAGACGCGAGCGAGGTCAAAACATGCGAGGAACCGCGGTCGAAACGGATGTTCCAGAACTGCGACGCGTTCACGTCGGCAGAACGGTACTTAGCGTAGTCCACGACGAACGTACCCGGACCGGAGCCGAGCAGCGGTCGCTCCTGCAGCGCCTGCATGGCGAT
>CAZVED010000004.1:0-77174 GCA_964626205.1 uncultured Gammaproteobacteria bacterium | reverse complement strand
ACGTACCCGGACCGGAGCCGAGCAGCGGTCGCTCCTGCAGCGCCTGCATGGCGATATCCCAGCTTGCACGCATGGATGGCATGACTTCCGGCGGATACCCGAAGCTCAGCGGTAAGTTCGTGACGAGGAGGAATAAGGAGATGATGAGCGAGGCGATCGGGAGCATGACGCCGCTAATCCCCTGCATCGAACGCGCGTGCACGAACGCGAATCCGATGAGGACGAGGGAGGCGAGCAACAACGCAAGGCTAATCGGCCAGAAGTCGATGACCGCGATAAGAAGCAGTGCGACCACCGCAGTGAGAATCATGAGCGCGTTCACGACGAACAGGCGCTTACGGTCGGAGTCCGAACGGCGGTGCCCCATGAGCAATACGCCGCCGATGAGCGAAACGATGAACGCGAGGAACATGCCCATTGCCGCGACCGTACCCACCGTGTTGAACGATGCCGTCTTGGCGAATTCAAACGGAAGGATGTGGACACCGAGACCCTGCAGCAGGCCATACAGTGCCGTAACCGCGCCGCCAACCACGAAAGCCGTGAACAGTCGGTGAAGCGTCTCGATGGTCCGAATGTTGTTGACGACGACGAAGTACAGGATTGCCAGCGCCAGCACCGTGAAGAAGCCGGACATTTCCTGCCCGAAGTCGCCGGCAATGCTCATATACCGGCTCTTGGACATCCAGGCGCTTGCCCCGTAGGTCACCACATAAAGAATGACGAACGAGTTCACGAGCGACCGGCGATACTCGAAACGGCGGTCGGCGAGCATCTTGCCGAGCCAGGCAAGGCCGGCAATTGCGGCGCCTGCAAGCAAGAAGTGCTGCTTGCTCGACTCAAGGACCTCAGAGGTCCACGGAAGGAAAAACATCGGCATGCCCGCCGCAAGGACGAGCAGGGTCCACCGAATGATCGCGTCGGCGATCTGCGCGGCCCTGGAAGAGCCGGCGGCGGAGCGCGGGGTCGTCATATCGTGCATATAACGGAAAGAAAAAGCTTGCGCTTCCCTCTATTAAGTGAATATCGTCCTCAACTATAGCAAAAATCGGCCCCCTTGGTTATCCCCAAAGCTGATGTAAGAAGCTCATTCTTGGCTAGAACCTTCCGACTCCATTACAACTGGCTCTTCTTCCGTGACAACCCCATCTTCGAGAAGCGCTTCGACGACGGGTTCCTCGTCTGTGACAGCCCCCTCTTCTGCGACTAGTTCTTCATCAGGAAGCTCTTCGGAAACCGGATCTTCGCTGGTCTCCTCCGCTGCTGGCTCCAGGACCGGCTCGGGCGGCGTCCGCTCATCCACGACGTTCACGATAAAGTACTCGAACCGAATGTCGGTCGGCGCGAGCTTCGACAGCGTGATCTCGAACTCCCCGCTCGCACGGTGAGAGATCCACCAGTTCCCCTCAACGTTCCCGAAGAACGTGATGAAGATACGGCTGTTCTCGCGGACAGACGGGTTATGGATGAATGCCTTGGAGTTCCCCAGCTCGACGACACCCTCGCCGATGAGCTGCGTCTCGTCCGTTGCCTTCACGACAAGCTCCTTGGTCGTGACCTTCTCGGCCTCAATTTCCGACATCGTCATGCGACCATCCGCATCGATGCTCCACGTTCCACCAAGAAGCGCAGTATCGGCAAGATGCATGATGTCAGAGACGATTGCGGTATCGTCCGCAAGCGCGGCTTGCGTCGAGCCGTTCCACCAACCAGTACGGACCATCACGAGCACCTCACCGGGGCCGAGATCCGCCTTGGTATCCATCGCGTATCCGACGACGTACGACGGCTCTGTCGCGACCACGCCAACGCCGGCCGTCAGCGACATGGTGATAGGGTCGCCGATTGCGACCGTTCCGACCACGCGCGCTTTCACGATGCCGTCGTACACCACCGGATAGCTTCCGACCGTTCCGAACGTACGCGCGCCCACAACACCAGCAAGCAAGTGCCCGGCGATATCGCCTGCCTCGCTACCAAGTGCACGCTTCACGCTGTTCGCCTGAGCGGTATCAATCATCACGAGTTCACCCGGCTCCAGCATGTCCGAAGATGCGATGCCGACGGATGGCTCATCGAGGCGGATGGTGAGTTCCTGCACGGCACCAACGAGGAGCGGCGTGACGCGACCGTAGTCCACCGCCCACGGACGCTTTTCCGGATCGTCACCGCCGATGGACACCGCCTGCGGGAAGACTTCCTGGAGCTCCTGCGCGATGAAGCCGATCTGCGTGCGGCCCGGCGCGGACTTCATGTTGTACTGCGCAACACGAATCTGCCGGAGCGCGGCAAGTGCGCCTTCATACGTGACAATGTTCTCCTTAAGCCGGGCATCGGAGGTCTGATTAAAGCTGATGCCGCCTGCACCATCGCCTGCCACGCTGCCAACGGCCGTACCATCGCCATCGAGGAACGAGATAAGCTCGC
This sequence comes from uncultured Gammaproteobacteria bacterium, assembly GCA_964626205.1. Classification (GTDB taxonomy): domain Bacteria; phylum Patescibacteriota; class Patescibacteriia; order SG8-24; family SG8-24; genus CAZVED01. The sequence continues at coordinate 74,747 of CAZVED010000004.1, read as the reverse complement.
ATCCGCTCGTTGGGTTGGAGTCCGCGCATGCCTGAATGATGATGCCATCATCACCATCATCGCCGCCGTCGTTAAAGAAGTTGGCGACGAAGGTGTCGGTGGCAGCATCGTGCTGCACGTCGAGGGGGTAGCCTGGCGAGGCCTCGCCAATACCGACGTTGCCGGAGGTGTCAATCGTCATGCGCTGCGTACCAATCGTCGTAGTGTTGTTGGCCGCGGTGTAGAACTGAATCTCGGTCGCAGCGTTCGTGAGTGCACTACCACCACCGAACTTGAGCAGGTTCGTGCTGGCAGTCGATTCCGTCGTAAGGATGCCGAACGGCTCTTCTGCGTTCGTATAATGGGCTCCTGCGATACGGCTATACTTATCTGTCGCATTTGTCCGTGTCGTGGTGTTCGTATCGGCACCAAGCACGAGCGATAGGCCGCCATGCGCGACATCGAGCGCAGCAGTCGGCGTTGCGGTATTGATACCGACCTCGTTCGCCGACGCATCGATGAAGAGGGTGTTGCTGTCAAAGTTGAGGTTGTTCGGGATTGCGACCGTCGAACCTGCAATCGTGAGGTTGCCCGTCGGACCCACACGGAAGAGCGCGTCCTGCGCTGAGTTCTGAATCTGGAAAATGTCAGCGGTCGTAAGCGCGCCAGCACTCGTGTTCCGACCCTGGAAGACGAATGCCATGTCATCTGAGCTATCCTCGCCAGGCTCACCGATAAATTTGATACCGGTGCGCGAGGCGCCCGTACCGCTTCCGTGACCGTGAATGAGCGGCATATACTGGCTCCCAGCGCCCGTCGCCTCACCGAATCCGAGGTAGCCAGCTGTTGCCGTAGAGTCCGTAAACTTCACGAATAAGTCGCCTGCTGCCCCCGGATTGCTCTGCACCTCGAGCCGGACGTCCGGATCCGTGACGCCGATACCGATATTGCCGTTATTCTTGATGACCATGCGCTCCGTACGGCTTGCACTATTCGTTGCTCCAGTGACGAACGAGATCCGTTGCGGCGCGACGTTGCTCGAAACTGTACCGTCTACATAGAAGTCGATAGCGGCTGTCAATTCCGTATCCGCACCATCATAAATCGCACCGCCAATAGTAAATACATAGTCGTTATTGGACGGCACGGTGGGTGAGCCGAGCGTACCGCGTGACCGCACGCCCTTGATAACACCTCGGTTTGCAGCGGTGGCGCTTGATGCGACCATGGAGAAGCCTGGCGCATCCGACTGCGAGGAAAGCATGATGTAATCAGACGTCGAAAGCGCGCTGCTTACCGCATCGCCGGCAGCAGAAACGTGGAGCTTGGCATTCGGAGTGCTTGTTCCAAAACCGACGCGGTTATTCGTCGCGTCAATCGAGAGCGTATTGCTGTCGAAGTTGAGACCGTTCACGCCACCGGAAAGCGCGACCGTCGTGTCGTTCGCAAAAGTCCATGCCGCAGCGTTTGATGTGACGGTGTCGCCAGAGGCATCACCGATGGTCATATTGCCGTCGACGCCGAAGGTGCCCGCGACATCAAGGAGGAAGTCGGGGCTGGTGTCGCCGATGCCGACGTTGCCACTCTCAAGGATGGTCAGTGTCTCAGAGGAGCCGCCGATAGCGAGCCTTGAAGAACCGCCTGCTCCAATCAAGGATAAGTACATCGCAGCATCAACATTGTTGCTCAGCTGCAGCGAGACCGCACGACCAGAGGCAAGGGAGCGGAACGTGCTCAAGGTGTTGCCCTGGAATCCCGTGTCCGTACCGGTTGTCACAACATGGAGCGGCACCAAAGGTGTGCTCGTCCCGATACCCACGTTTCCTCCATTGAAGATCGCCGCGTAGTTGTTGGTGCCGCCCGATGCGTTCACCATGAGGCCGACGTTCGTGCTGGCCGTGCCCGTGTGGGTGTTGCTGATCTGCGCGCCGTACGTGGTCTGCGTGGAGGTCGCGTTGGCACCGGCCGTGAGGATATTGAGCGCGGTCTGCGTGTTGGAGGCCGCTGCGGTGCCCGACACCTGGATATCGACGAGACTTCCGGAAGTGAGGGATGAGGAGTTAACCTGCAACGCCTTGCCGGTCGTGAGGGAGTTGGCGTTGTACGTAAGGCCCGTCGTGGTCGTACCAGTGAAGTCCTGCGTCCAGGTGTTGGTGGTCTGGTTGAGGGTGAGCGCTGCATCAAGGTCAAGTGTGTCCTCGAAGTCGATGAAGTCGAGGGAATCGGCCGTGACACCGCTAGCCGAACCCCACGAAAGATTGCCGGAACCATCGGAAGTAAGGATGCCGGCCGCGTCTGCCGCAGGCCACTCATAGTCGATACCCTTGATGAAGTCGATGTTACCGTCGCTGCCGACTTGGAACACGTCGCCGGAGCCGACGGTGAGGAGACCTGCAGGGGTGGTGTCGCCGATACCGACATTGCCACTGGCAAGGATGACCATCCTATTGGCGACCGTACCGGCGTTCATGGTCGCAAACCTCAATGTTCCGGAGTTGGTAGCTCCGTCCGTAGCTACACCAATCTGCGCGATACGCTTATCCGATCCGCCGATGTTGGAGTTGGCGAAGACGACGCGTCCGATGGAGTTCGCCGTTCCTGACTGGTTGGTGGTAATGCGGAGGTCCGCAAAGCCAGTGTCGGTGGATGTAGCCACGCCACTGCTCACCTCAAGTGCCGCAATCCCTGCGAAGATACCGTCGCTGGTGACATGCGCGGTTGCGGCACCGATAAGCGCATTATCTACCACATGAAGACCGGAACCTGGCGCAGCAGTGCCGATACCCACGCGATTGTTCGTGGCATCGATGGACAGCGTGTTGCTATCGAAGTTGATGCCGTTTACTCCACCCGAGAGCGCTACTGCCGTATCGTTTGCAAAGGTCCAAGTGGCTGCGTTTGAGGTAACAGTATCTCCGGAATTGTTTCCAAATGTGGTATTTCCGGAATTGCTCACATTTCCGGAAGAATCCACCTGGAACATATCTCCGTTGCCGACGGTAAGGAGGGCGGCTGGTGTAAGGTCGCCAATACCGATATTGCCGTTCGGGAGCACGATCATTCTCGTCTGCGTATCGGGATCATATCCTCCGGTAATAAGCCTGATGGCGTATGTAGTTCCAGCATTCGCCGTGGTGGCGTCCGCAGAGAGGAGAAGGTCATAATTAGAGGAAAGAGCGAGCTTGCTCCTCAAACCCGTGACAGCGAAGAGGCTGCCGTAGGTATTAAGTCCGCCGACTAATCCCGTATCATTTGCGACACTAAGCCGCGATGCGCTGTCGGATGCAGTGTTTGTAAATGCAAGCCGACTAGATGTTCCCGCAGCTGCAACGGAACTCACGATGTCCAAGGCATAGCTCGGTGTGCTGGTCCCAATACCCACATTTGCCCCAAGAATGTTCACCTCATCCGTGGCCTGATCATCAAACTCAATCCGGCCGGCGGAGGCGCCGAGGCCCAGCCAGTCGTCGTCAGCGGTGGCGTCCGCGAAGGCAGCGCCGCTGGTCATGGAGCCCACGGCGGTAATGTCGCCAGAGCCAGCTGCAATCAGGTTGGTCCAGCCGGTAGTGCCGTTGGTGTTCACATAGACCGTTCCGGACTGGTCGAGGAAGAGGGAGCCGGCCTGGCCCGAAAGCGCGCCGTTCGGAGATCCGGTGCCCGTGTAGATTCCCACGGAGTCGGCGTTGGTCGTATCCGTCAGACGAATACGCTCAGTGTCTTCTGCGGCCTCAATATCGAGCAGTGCATCAGGGGTGGTCGCGCCGATGCCAACCCTGCCAGAAGAATCAATGGTGAGGCGCACTGCGGCTGCCGTTTGGAATACCAGCGAGTCTGTGGCGTGAGCATAGCTGATATAACCCTGGCAACGCGTATCAGTATCCGAGAAACAGATGTTGCCGTTTGCGGCGTTGCTCGTAAACAGCTGGATTGAAGCATTGGTGCCGGAAGCGTTTTCAAATATCGCAACATCTGGCGCGGTCCAGGTGGGTTCCACACCTGCATCGCCGGTCTGCACATGCAGCTTCACGCCAGGCGTCGCAGTGCCGATACCGACATTCGCCCCCAAGATGTTCACCTCATCCGTGGTCTGATCATCAAACTCAATGCGGCCGGCGGAGGCACCAAGGCCCAGCCAGTCGTCGTCGGCGGTGGAGTCTGCAAAGGCAGCGCCAGAGGTCATGGAACCCACGGCGGTAATGTCTCCGGAGCCAGCAGCGGACCAGCTCAAGTTGCCGGAACCATCAGAAGTAAGCACGCCCGCCCCATCAGCTGCCGGCCAAGTGTAGTTCACGCCACGGATGCCGAGCACGCTGCCGTCAAAGCGTGAATTTCCTGCATCAACCCACACCGACCAAGGGTTGGTGATGGTCATGTTTGTGCCGTTGGCCGGAGCGCCAGCCACATAGAAGGTGGCAGCGTTGGTGGTGGTGACAGTGGCGTTGGTAGCGGCAAGTGTTGGAGCCGCAATGCTGTTGAAGACCGCGGTCGCGTTCGTGCCGGAAACGGCCGTACCGGAGTCGGTGAGGGTGGAGGCGGAGATGGAGAGGTATGCACCTGCAGCGGACGGCGTGAGGGAGCGGGCGGCGGACACATCGAGCATGCCGGCAGGCGATGCGGTACCGATGCCAACGAGGCCTGCCGTAGTGAGCGTCATTGCCACCGAATCATTCGGAGCAAGAGTGATGCTACCGCCGGATGTAACAGTGCGAATGAGCATTGGACCTGCAGCAACCTGCAGGTAACCAAGGTTTGCGGAAAGGTTTCCGGATGTCGTGTATCCGCTAGATGTGGTTCCAATATAGGTTCCGACACCTGCATCATTTGAAGCAAAGAAGAGGGATGCGGCAGCGGTACCGCTATTAGTATTGCGGACCCAGGCGCGTACTGCAGAATTCGAATTCCCCTGCACATCCAATTCGTATGTAGGGGACGCAGTACCAATACCAACGCGATTATTGGTGGCATCAACAACGAGCGTAGTCGTGTCGATTACCAACGCGTTGCCGCCGGTGGCGTAGGTGCTCGTTATGGTGCCAGAGGTAGAGACGTTACCGGAGGTATTCACCTGGAAAAGATCACCGGAACCCACAGTGAGTAGCGCCGCGGGGGTCGTTTCACCGATACCGACATAACCAGCGGTATCAATCACCATGCGCTCAGTACCCGTGACCGTGGTGTTGTTGGCGGCCGTATAGAACCGAATGTGCGTTGCCGCGTTCATCAACGACGTGCCTCCTCCGAATGCAAGGGAGTTTACCGTGGCATCGGAGAATGCCTGAGCAATATGCATTGGCTCTTCCGCATTGGTGTAATGTGGCGCCGCGATCCGGGCCACCTTGGCGGCAGCATTCGTCCTGGTGGTGTTGCTTGAGTCAGCACCCAAAACCAGCGCGATAAGTCCGCTTGAAATATCGAGCGGCGCAGTCGGATCTGCGGTCAAAATACCGATGCGGTTATTGGTGGCATCGATGGAGAGCGTGTTGCTGTCGAAGTTAAGACCGTTGACGCCACCGGTAAGTGCGACGGTCGTGTCGTTGGCAAAGGTCCAGGCTGCGGCGTTCGAGGTTACCGTGTCGCCAGAGGCATCACCGAGCGTGACGTTACCATCAACACCAAAGGTTCCCGCCACATCGAGCAGGTAATCCGGAGTCTCGTCGTTGATACCCATGCTGCCGTTGCCAAGTATCGTCGTGATAACGGTCGTGCCGTTCAATACCTGGAACACTTCTTCGGTGGCACCGAGTGCTGTACGACCGGTGGCACCGTCGTGTTTGAAACCATACACCTGCACTGCACCCACGGTCGGCGCGGTTCCACCGTGATAACCAAGAATGGCCACTGGCACGGTGGTATTGGCCGCAGCTTCCGTGAATCCCGTCAGACCTACGCCGCCCAGGGTACCGCTGGAGTTCGCCAATACACCGAAGGTAGTTGTATTGCTCGGGTCTGGAAGGATTCCAGTGCTGGTATAGTTCGGCGTCACGATATCTCCATCCGACATCCAAAGCGCGGAGTTTAAGCCAGCCTCACCATGTATAACAAGGTTGGCTCCGGGCGTACTCGTTCCAATACCCACATTCGCACCCAAAATGTTCACCTCATCCGTGGTCTGATCATCAAACTCAATGCGGCCGGCGGAGGCGCCGAGGCCGAGCCAGTCATCATCGGCGGTAGAGTCCGCGAAGGCAGCGCCACTCGTCATGGAACCGACGGCGGTGATGTCGCCGGAGCCTGCCGCGGACCAACTCAAGTTGCCGGAGCCGTCGGAAGTAAGAACACCAGCGGCGTCAGCTGCCGGCCATTCGTAGTCGACACCCTTGATGAAGTCGATGTTGCCGTCGCTGCCGACCTGGAAGACGTCGCCGGAGCCGACGGTGAGGAGGCCTGCTGGCGAGGTGTCGCCGATGCCGACGTTTCCTGTTGAAAGAATGCGCATGCGCTCACCCATAGCAGAGGCGGACACCGTCTCGAACACCAAGTCGCCGTCCACGGATGCGGCGGTGTGGTCGGTAATCTGTGTGCCAACGCGAGCAGCACCTATGATTGAGGCGCCCGTATCAACGGTGGTAAAGGAAAGTTTTACGCCGGTATTATTCGTCGTGCTGGTGTTCTGAATCGTTGCGATGGCTGAGGTGGATGTATAGGTGGTGGTAGCATCTGAACCGGCCACATGGAGCGCAACGGCCGGTGACGCAGTGCCGATACCCACGCGATTGTTTGTAGCATCTGCCACGAGCGTGGTGGTATCAATGACGAGTGCATTACCGCCGGTTGAGTAGGTGCTCGTGATGGTGCCGGAGGTGGTGAGATTGCCAGCAGATGTCACCTGAAGCTGCGCTGCCGAACCAACATTGAAAAGCGAGGTTGCAGTAGTGCTTCCAACAGTTACATTGCCGCCGTTTTGGTTCAGCAGCGTGTTTCCTGCGCTGGTAACCTGGAACGGCCTGGCGGACGGCGAACCGAATGTACCCTTCCAGATATTGAAATTATCGGTTTCATTCGTGATGGTGAAGCCCGTGCTGTTCTGGTTGCCCAAATGAATAGCTGCATAACCTGAACCATTGTTGATGTGGAGCATCGCACTCGGGGAAGAATGCCCGATACCCAACCGACTATTGGTACTGTCCCAATAGAGACCAGCGCTGCTGCTCAATGCAGACGAGCCGGACCAGAAGGCTACGCGCGTTGCAGTGCCGGAGCCGGTGACAGTTCCGGTGCCGGCGGCGGACCAGCTGAGGGCGCCCGCGCCATCGGTCGTGAGCACCTGGCTCGCATCACCGTCATTAGCAGGAAGCGTATAAGTGGTCGTCTGCGTCATCGTGGCGTGCGGGTTGAGCACCACAGAGTAGTCCGTCGCACCTTGCTCGGAGTAAATAGTGAATTGGCCGTCAGTGCCATTGCGACCCGTCTGGATGGTGCCAGAGGTGGAGAGGTTGCCGGAGCTGTCCACCTGGAAAAGATCACCGCTGCCGACAGTCAGAAGCGCGGCAGGGGTCGTATCGCCGATACCCACGTTTCCCGTACTCTTATCCAAGTACAGATCGTCCGTGAAGAATGCGATATCGCCGTTGGTGGTGGAGTCGGTGCCGAAATCGAATACGTTGGTGGTCGTATTGTAGGAGATGACACCCTCATCCGTCGTGGAGGTACCGATATGAAGGGTGTTGGAGCCGAGGTACAAATCACGCCAACGGATAGCGTCACTTCCGAGATCGTCGGTGTTGTCGGTATCGGAAATGAGGGAGGTATTAATGGCGACGCTCGCGAGGTTGGAGAGTGCAGTGTTGGCGCCAGCACCGCCGCTACCAAGAGCGCTGAACGTGCCTCCGTCATTGCTGAACTCCCATTCGTTCGTGGTGGCGTTGTAGCGGATTTCACCGTCGTTGTCGGAACCTTGGTTGGCGATAATGCGCACGTCTGCTCCTGCGCCTGCGTTGTCGGCATCCAAGGTGAGCACGGTGCCGTTCACGGAGAGCGCATTGCCTATCGTAGTCGTTCCCGTTGACGCACCAAGGTTGAGCGCCGTTGCAGCGCCAGCAAAGTTCACCGTAGTGGCCGCGGTGTTCAGGAGCGCAAAGGTGGTGGAGGCGGTAGTGAGCGACGTGGTAATCTCCGGGCTGGTGCCGAACACGACGACACCGGATCCGGTTTCATCGCTCAGTGCAGCAGAAAGCGCAGCGGATGCTCCACTCGTTGCGAGCTGTGAAGAACCGTTGGTGAACAAGACACGCGACGCCGTGAGCCCAGAGAACGTGATCGTTCCAGAGGAGGTGACGCCCGTCGCCGCAGCGATTGCGCCCGAGGAATCGACTTGGAACTGCGAGGTGGAGCCGACGGAAAGCGTCGCGTTCGGGGTCACGTCTCCGCCAATTCCGAGCCGGTCGTTGGTGGCATCGTAGAAGAATGCGTTCTCACCCGTGATGGTATTACTGTCGCTCCAATACGTCACCTGTCCCGTCGCACCCGTACCGGCAAGGCTGCTACCACTCGAGCCGTCACAGTTAGTCCACACCGAGTTCTCAAAACAACGGTACTTGTCGCTGACCGTGTTGTAGTACATGAGACCGTTCACGCCAGTCGGGTCGGAAGCGAGCGAGCCGAGCAACAACTCGCCGGTGATGGTCACGCGATGCGACGTAGAGCTACCGAGGTGCGTGGAACCGGCGACATCGAGCGTTGCGTCCGGCGTGGCGTCAAGAATGCCGAGGCGGTTGTTGGTGTCGTCCCAGAAGAAGCTGGCATTGTCCTGACCGAGATTTCCGCTCGTGTCCACGAAGAGTATGGAACCGACCGTGCCACCCGAGATGTCGCCACCAATGGCGATATCACCGCCGGCAGTGAACGCCGTGAACGCCGCACCATCGTAGATGTACAAGGAGTCGTTGGTTGAATCCCAGACGATGTCACCTTCCGCGGTTCCGGTGACGCCGCTCGGCACGCCCGCGTTCGTCGGAATGTTCAAACCGATGTTCGCAGCATGCACGCCGAGATCGAGGCGGCCGGCGACAGTGACCGTGTCCCCCGCCGCGTTGCCGAGCGCGACCGTGCCATCGAAGAGCGCAGCGCCTGTGGTGCGGAACGTGCCGTTGATGTCGAGCGTGTAGCTCGGGGTCGTATCATTGAGGCCGAGTCGGTTGTTGGTGTCGTCCCAGAACAGATTCGCATTCTCCTGCGCAAGCTGGCCGGACCCGTTCACGTACAGAATGGAGCCGCTCGTACCGCTCGAGACCGTGTTGCCAATACCGATTGCACCGTTGATCTGCGCGAAGGATGCACCGTCATACAGATACAGCGTGTTGTTCGTCGCATCCCAGACGATGTCGCCCTCGGCGGTTCCAGTGACGCCGCTCGGCACGCCCGCGCTCGTCGGAATGTTCAAACCGATATTCGCTGCGTGTGCTCCAAGGTCGAGACGGCCCGCGACAGTGACCGTGTCCCCTGCCGCATTGCCGAGCGCGACCGTGCCATCGAAGAGCGCGGCGCCGGTGGCGCGGAATGTGCCGTTAATATCAAGCGTATAGCTCGGAGTCGCGTCACCCAGACCGAGGCGGTCGTTCGTGTAGTCCCAGTACAATGCGGGGTTGTCCTGGTCGAGATTGCCGCCTGCGCCGACGAACAGGATGGATCCGACCGTACCGCTCGCCACCGCGCCACCAATGCTCACGCCGCCGCCTGCAGAGAAGCTCGTGAAATCGGCACCGTCATAAATATAGAGCACGTCGTTGGTCGTATCCCATACGATGTCTCCTTCAACCGTGCCAGTCACGGCACCAGGCGCCCCTGCACCGTAAGTCGGAATCTTGAAGCCTTGATTTGCGGCATGGTTCGAGGTCACCAAGCGGCCTGCGACAGTGACGGTGTCTCCGGAGGCATTTCCGAGCGCGGTCGTGCCGTTCACCGTGAGGTTGCCGCCGATGAGCGAAGCACCGGTGCCGTTCACCGTAAGTGTGCCGGCGGTCGTAATGTTGCCCGAAGCCCCCGCCACCTGGAACAGGTCGCCGGAACCGACAGTGAGCGTGGCGGCCGGCGTCGCGTCGCCAATGCCGAGGCGATTGTTGGTGTCATCCCAGAAGAACGATGCGTTGTCCTGCGTGAGCAGTCCGCTCGTGCCCACGAAGAGTACCGAGCCAACCGTACCGCCAGAGACATCACCACCAATGCTCACACCGCCTGCAGAGAAGCTCGTGAAGGCGGAGCCGTCGTACACGTAGAGAAGGTCGTTCGTAGTATCCCACACGATATCACCCTCAGTCGTGCCGGTCACCGGACTCGGCGCACCAGCGTTTGTCGGCAGCAGCAACCCCTTGCTGGCACCATGCGTCGGCGAGTTCAGGCGTCCCGTGAACGCTACGGTGTCTCCCACCGCGTTACCGAGCGTGGTGTTACCGTTCACCGTGAGGTTGCCGCCGATGAGCGAGGCGCCAGTGCCGTTCACCGTGAGCGTACCGGCCGTCGTGATGTTGCCCGAAGCACCGGCCACCTGGAACAAATCGCCGGAACCGACGGTGAGGCTCGCTGCGGGTGTCGCGTCGCCGATGCCGAGTCGGTTGTTCGTGTCATCCCAGAAGAAGTTTGCGGAGTCTGCGGAGAGCGTCAATGATCCGCTCCAGAAAGTCACCGCACCATTGGAACCGGTACCCGTAATGTCACCACTCGTATCGACGACGCAGTCTTTCCACGTGGTGTTCTCGTAACAACGGAACTTGTTCGTCGTGGTGTTGTAGTACATGTGCGCCTTTCCACCGAGCGGGTCGGAGGTAAGGTGTCCGATGACGAGTTCACCGATGTCGTTCACGGACGGACCCAGAGTTCCGTCGCTCTTCAGGAACGTCGCAATCGCGGACAGCACATCCGGCGACGTATCGTTCGCATTGTCCGAGAATGCCTGATCGACCGTGAGCGACGTGTCGGAAGCGATCGCGACCACAGTGCGAGTTTCGCCACCGACGACGATACGGTCGCCAAGCGCGATCTCCGTGGTAAACGCAGTACCTACGCCAGTCACTGTCGTGGATGCAGCGGGATCGATAGTGCCGGTAAGCACTGTGCTGCCAGTACCACGGAGGCGCTGCGAGCCCGCGACGTCGAGCGTACGCAACGGCGCGTTGGTGCCGATGCCGAGTCGGTTACTCGCATCATCCCAGAACACGTTCGCGTTATCTTGTGCGAGTGACGGACCGGAACCGACGAACAGCAGCGAGCCGACCGTGCCGCTCGTAATCGTGCCACCGATAGCCATGCTGCCGCCTGCGGACAACAACGACCATGCGGTACCATCGTTCGTGTTTACGTACACGCCACCGGTCTGATCGAGGAAGATGGAGCCGGCCTGCGCAGTGAGCGAGCCGTTCGGCGTACCGGAGCCGGTATAAATGCCGACGGAATCGACGTTCGTCGCGTCCGTGAGGCGAATGCGTTCTGTGTCTTCCGCACCCTCGATATCGAGCACGGCATCCGGTGTGATCGTGCCGATACCGATGCGGTTGTTCGCGCTGTCGACAAGGAACGTGGTGCCGTCCACTGCAAGGTCCTCGGTCAACGTCAGGTTGCCGCTGCCGTCCGTGATCGGCACGAATGCACCAGAGCCACCGACTGCCGATGTCTCAAGGTCATCGAGACGGTCGGCATTCAATGCGTATCCGGCCGCGACAATGCGCTTGCGTGGGGTCATTTCCGCATCCGCCTCGACGGTGACGCCGAGATACATCGCGGTGTTGGTGAACAATGTCGCCGGAATCGCCACGGCGGATCCGGAAGCGCACGTGATGCCCGTATCGCCAATAAGCACCGTCGCGACGCCTGAAGTGAACGTCGCCTCGACTGCTGTCGGCGTACCGGTCGGTGAACCGTCGGCGGAACAGGCCGTGTAGAGCTGCGTCCCTCCGGATGCGGCAGTGTAGAAAGTGAGCTTGATGTCGGTCGTTCCGTCCGGAACCGCGATGCCATTGGCATCCGTGAGGCGGATCTGGTAGTTGAGAATGCGGTTCTGGTCCGGACCCGATGCCAAAGCGACGGATGCCACCAAAAGCACAGCGAGCATGCCCAAAGCATGCACGCCAAGCGTGAACATTCGCCGCAAAAGCGGAAGAACCTTGTTGTACTGCAAACCTGACATTTTGTATTTCAGTCCCTTGTACGCGGCTGCTGTTTCGCAGTCCTCGTAACCAGGGACCGGGCGGGAGCTTTCAGCAGAGAAAGCTCCCGGGCCGGTCACTGTTTACCTTCTTCATCCTCCGGTCGATGTCGCTCTATCCATTCCTTTTTCTGCCCATCATCAGGCTCCTCATGCTCGAGCATCTGAGCGACGGACCCGACCGCCGATTCCGCGAGCTGCTCTTCGTCGATCTCCCGCGCATGCGGGGCGAGCGGTGACATCGGAGGAGGCGTCGCCGTAGGCGGTGGCACGAGAAGGGGTGGTGGAGCCTCCGGCTTTTTCGTCTCGCCATCGCCCTTCGCCTGCGAGAGCGTAACATCGACCGCGACGACCTGATCCTTCGCCTTGTCGCCGGCGAGCAGGTCAACCTTGTCACTCTGCCGTTTCCGATATCCTGGCTTCTCGAACGTCACGTAATACACGTTATTGCCGACAAGGAACGCGTACCGACCTTTGATGTCTGTCACTTGTGTCTCCAGCAGCTTGTCGTATGCCGTGTCGAACACGCGGGCGACGACGTTCGTAAGGGGCTTGCCCGTTTCCTCGTCGTAGACGATACCCCAGCTCTTCGGGTGCCGTACCGATGTGACACGCCGGAAGACCGCATAGAAGATCACATTCCCGGCCAAGAGCGCCGCCGTGAACATGCTCGGCGCGATGACCATGACGCCGACCATCGTGACAATGGCGAGAATGCCGATGCCGTGCTGGAACCTCCGGCCAACGCCCTCCCATACGATGCGCGTCGGCGTCTTTGCGCTACCAATCGGATCAAGCGGGATATTCGCAGTGATGACGTCTTCCGCGCTGACAGCCACAGGCTCTCCGTGGTACAGGTCGATGAAACGCGCAGATTCTTTCTTTTCCTTCAGGAAGACGGATGGGAACGTCATGCCGACTTTGGTCGCCGTCAAGCGATACGACCCTGGCTTCACGATGAATGCGTACCGACCTTGCTGATCCGTCACGGCGGTACGCATGATGCGTCCAGTCTCCGCGTCCAGCAAACGGACAATCGCGAGGTCCACCGGCATCTGCGTGATGGCGTCGAAAACGACCCCCCACTTCTTCCTGCGCCGCATTGCGATGATGCGGAACGGGTGCGCAAGGAGCGAGTACAGGAATGGCAGGTGAGGCACCACGGCCGCGGCATTCGTCGCGGCGACAGCGAGGGCGACCGGTGCCACGGTTACCGTCCCCTCCTCGACGAACTCGTTATCGATGAACTCCATCACTTCTTGCCGTGTCGCATCGAGCAAGAATGCCGCACGGTTGACGATGTTCTCCACGGGATTCTCGATGAATGGCGGTGGCAACCGGACCATCTCGACATCACGACCGACAAGGTTCTCGCGGACGCGGAACGGCAGCGTCTGGAACGGACGGAATCCGGGAGCTTCCACCTGCAGGCGGTACGTGCCGGGTTCGGCAATGAAGCCGTACGAGCCGGAAACGTTCGTGACGATCGGATTCTGTTGCCCGAAGCGATCGGCATCCCACAGGCCGAACCTGCCACGCTCGTCCTGTCGGAAGACGGCCACACGAGCATCCGCGACCGGAACCGGCTTGCCACCGACCACCTCATAGATGACGCTGAACGGATTGACGACGAACGAGTACTCCGTGATCTCGTGTGTGCCGTCCTGATACAGCACGCTGAACGTGAGCGGGTGGTCTGCGGTCTCCTTCGGCATGACGATGCTCGTCTCATAGCTCCGCGTCTCACGCATCGCATACGAAGAACTTTCGATGGTCGCATATGCCTCGCGAATCGGCTTCCGGATCGCTGCGTCCGGCAGATACACACGGACGGTCGTCGCCGGATAGATGGCGATACGGTTATTCTCGTCGAAGACGAGCTCAATCTGTCGTTCGGTCGCATAGAACCGCACCAAATCCAGTTGCAAACGCTCTTCGGGAGGCACGTTTGTCGCCCCAAGATGCTGCAACGGAATACCTGCTGCCACCGGACAATCCGACGGACATGAAAGGTTCGTCTCGACACCATCACAGAAACTGTTACCGCATGTATCCGGCATGGGCACGTAGTCCTCAGGGACGCAGCGTCCTGCCAAGCAACGTGCGCCAGCATCGCAAACGTACGCTTGTTCCTGTACGGATGTTCCGGCACAGAAGTATTCGCGAAGCATCGTCTCGTCCACGCATGCGTCGATGAACGCTCCGGATGGCGTCGTCACCGTTCCTGCGACCTCGAACGAGAGGCCACCATCGGAGTCGGAGCAGGCGAGAACCGGAAGTGGAAGCCCCTCAAGCGGTGTCGCGTTGGCGAACGCGCCTGCCGAGAAATTTCCGGCTTCGTCGTATGCGTATGCCGCGTAGTGATACGTCACGCCATTCGTCAGATTGATGTCATCCCAGAAGAAGCTCGCGGCAGCCTCATACAAGACAGTGCCGTCTGTCGGCGACGTCGGGTCGGAACCGACCTTGCGAACGATGCGCGTCCCTCGCCAATCCGTATCCGTCGGGTTCGTCCATGTAAGGAGAACGATGGCGTCTCCGGCGGTGGCGACGAAGTCAGTGGTCGGCCCAGGCGGCGTCACATCCTCTATTGCGACAGGCGTCGCGGTCGCAGTCGTACCGAACGAGAAGTTCGGAACAGCATCGTATGCGTATGCCGCATAGCAATACGTCGTATCGTTCATGAGCCCGATGTCCATGCGCGACGTCGCGAGGCCAGCGTACACGGTCGTGCCGTCGGTCTCGTCGACAGGGCACCCGTCTTCTTTGCGGACGATACGAACACCGCGAAGATCGGCGTCCATCGGGTTCGTCCACGAAAGTTCCACGCTGGCGTCTCCAGCGATGGCCATGAAACCGGTCACCGGTCCCGGCGGCGTCATGTCCTCTGGTCCGACCGGGGTCGCAGACACGACCGCGCCAGTCGAGAAGTTCGGCACCTCGTCGAAAGCGAAGATGGTGTAGTAGTACACGATGTCGTTCGACACACCCATGTCCGCGAACGATTGCGCAACGCCGGAGTACACCATGTCACCGTCCGTCGGACCGGAAGAGAATCCCGTCGTCTTTCGGAGGATGCGGACGCCAGCGAAGTCCGCGGCCGCCGGGTTCGTCCATGAAAGCAGCACCAAAGCATCTCCTGGCTCGGCGATGAAACCAGTAACATTCGGAGGTGCGGTCACGTCTGCGGTGGTCGTGAATGTCCCTCCATCGACAATCGTCGTTTGGTCATAGGCATCGGTCGATGATACGCGGAAGTGATACATCGTGCCGTTCGTAAGCCCGGTGATGAGCGCAAGATGGTTCGTGGACAACGTCGGGTTCGAGACGACAGCGCCATATGTTGTCGAAAGTCCATACTCCACGACAGTGGTCGATGTCGTATCCGTGACCCACGTGATGCGGGCGGATGAGTCCGTCACATCCGTCACCTGAACATCGCTCACAACCGGTGCTGCTGGTACCAAGGTCCTGAATGTCGCGTTCTCCGAAACCGCCTCGTTCGCACCCCCGTCTACAGAACGCACGCGGAAGTGATGCATCGTGTTCGGCTGGAGGCCGGACAGCGCGACGGAGTGCGCGGTCGCAAGACCGGCGGTCGTCGCGACGGAAGCATACGGAGCGCCGTCGGTGTCGTAGTCTACGAAGGACGTCGCGGCTTCGTCCGTGGTCCAGACGATTGTCGCGCTGGTCGCGGTGACGCTCGTCACCTGGATGTTCGTGATGACTGGCGGGAGCGCGTCCCATGTCGCAAGCGTCATATTCGTACCGAACGACTCGTTTCCATATGCATCCACAGAACGCACGCGGAAATGGTACGTCGTATTCGGTTGGAGGCCGGACAGCGTAACGGAGTGCGCGGTCGCAAGACCCGACGTTGGCGCGACGGCAGCGTACGGAGCGCCGTCGGTATCGTAGTCTACGAAGGACGTCGCGGCTTCGTCCGTGGTCCAGACGATCGTCGCACTGGTCGCAGTGACATTCGTCACCTGGATGTTCGTGATGACTGGCGGGAGCGTGTCCTGCACGGATGCGGTCATGAAGGTAAGGTCCGTACTAAACGCCTCGTTTGAAGATGCGTCACCGGAACGTACGCGGAAGTGATGCGTCGTGTTCGGCTGGAGGCCGGACAGCGCGACGGAGTGCGCGGTCGCAAGACCGGCGGTCGTCGCGACGGAAGCATACGGAGCGCCGTCGGTGTCGTAGTCTACGAAGGACGTCGCGGCTTCGTCCGTGGTCCAGACGATTGTCGCGCTGGTCGCGGTGACGCTCGTCACCTGGATGTTCGTGATGACTGGCGGGAGCGCGTCCTGCACGGATGCGGTCATGAACGTGGCGTCGCCGGAGCACGCTTCGTTCTGCGTCGGATCCGTCGAACAGACACGGAAGTGATACGTCGTGTTCGGCTGGAGGCCGGAGAGACCGATGGTGTGCGCGTACAGGAATGCCGACTGACCGGCGACGCTTCCATACGTCTGATCTGCACCGTACTCAACACGTCCGGATGCAGGTTCATTGGCATCCCACGCGACCGTCACCGAAGTCGTCGTGACATCTTCCACGCGTACGTTGGAAATAACCGGTGGCGCGATGTCGACGGAGGTTCCGCCATCATTCTCATTACGACACGTGCTTGAACACCCGTCGCCACCGACAAGGTTTCCGTCATCGCACATTTCGTCGCCTTCTACCTTGCCGTCGCCGCACACCGGAGGGACGACCGCGCTGATGGTGACCATCCCCGCATCAAGGATGGCGATGCCGATGGCGCAGACGTCACCGAAGGTCTGGCAGTCTCCTGCCGCATCGACGATATCGATAAGGTGGCTTCCGGCGGTCGGGTTCGTAATCCTGTCCGTACCGCCAGCGACCGCGCCGATACGGATCGTCACAAGAGCGCCGGCCGCGCTTGCAACGAAGGATGGGCACGCTTCCATGGTAATGACACCTGTCGCATCGTCGATGCCGACGGCAATGTCGTTCGCCCCCAAAGAACCCACACATGAAGCCGGACCGTTCGTCACGGAGTATGTTGTGCGCGATGTCCCGTCATCAACCTCGATGTCGGCTGCGGCAAAGGTCATGCCAGCCACGGCAAACCTGGCATCATCCTCGCCGAAATCAACGACGATCTGTTCGGCGGCGGCAAACGCATTGCCACCCGACAGCGTGAAGCGGATGGTGTGGGAAGATGCCTGACCCGACGTCTGGTTGGAGAGCGTATCCGAGCGTTCGGATACCGCGGTCGCAGAAGCGAAGAAGACGAGCGTGGATGACGCGACAACGACAAGCAGCCCGAACCCGAGAGTCAGGCTCAGTCGCTGCAGCAAGGTCGTTTGTCGCGTCTCCTGGTTCATTTTCGTGCTTCTATATATATACGGGTCAATAGCTCTCTACTTTTCCTCCTATCCCTTCCTCAAGGCTGCTTCTTTACGCTTGGCCTCCTCATACCGCGCAATAACGCCCTTCGCGAACATCTTTCGACGAATGACCCACAGCACCGCGAGGATAAGCAGGACGATGCCGCTCACGATCATGAGCCTCCACGGCCAGACATAGAACACGCGCTGCTCACTCACGACCTGTCCGGTCGCTCTGCCGTAGTTCAAGACGAGGGTCGCCGTGTGTTTACCGATCGCGAAATTCTTCCATTCGCGTTCGAGCCCGGAGTCTGACGTGTCGAAACCGCGCTTCTGCCAACCGAACTGGAATCGACGGATGCTCATCGGTAAAACACCGTTGAAGCTTTCGTTCACTTTGATGGATGCGACCTGGCGACCGGTCCAGTCCTCGACAAATAGGTTGCCGGATGGGCGCAGGTGCGTGTTGCCCGAGTTCTCGAAACGGAGGAAAAAGTCGATAGGCAGGTGGTCGTACCAGACCTGCGGATCCACGAATCCGAATTCCGCGATAGCGCCGACTTCTCGAACGTCTCCGGAAACGTTCACGAGAATGAGCGCGGCGATCTGCGACGCGACACCGACGCCTCCCGGGACATCGGATGGCGGTTCCGTAGAAAGCAGGATGGCGCCGTAGTGACCACCCGGCGACGCGTCTGCCGGGACGTTGATGGAAAACGGGAAGTTGATGCGCTCGTCTGGAGCAACGACGAGCCCGGACATGTCCATGGAAATCCAGTCGGAAATACCGGCTCCCGCAGCATCGGTCCCTGCAGGAACGAAACGTGGAGCGCCAGCCTCGCCTTCGTCAGCAACGAAATCAACGAGGACGGGATACACGATCTCTGTCGTTTCATTCTCGTTATAGACCTTCACGACATCGAGGACCGTGTCTCCGGGGTTCAGGTTGTAATCGAACGATGGCGGAGAGATGGTGAGCGCGCTCGCGGAAACCGGCAGAAGTGCCGCCGCGAGCGCAAGCGTGAGCGTGACCGTTCCGAGCAAATGTCTGGATTTTCGCATAGGAGTTGAGGTTAGTGATGATTGTCCGTAATCGCCGCAGGATGACCCCCCTCGAAGTCGAGGGGGACCAAGCAAGCAACGACCACTTAGAACGTACCCGTCGCGATGAAGGTCAGGGTGTCGGTATAGTCGTTGTGAGCCACCGTGAGCGCCGTTGCGTTGGCGTTCACGAGGATCTCCGCGCGACCGACGTTAATCGGACTCGCGGCGGTCAGGATGTTCGTCGCGGTGGCGAGCAGGCCACCGACGACGTTGTCCGTAGCACCAGCGACGCAGGTGCCGTCATACGGGGCGACCTCCGTCAGCGTCGCACCGGCCGTCTGTGTGACCGACTCAATGCAGATGCCGTAGTTGGCTGTCGCGCTGGACATCGTACCGTCCGCACTGTCGATGGTGTCTGTGGGTACGGATGTACTCACGAGACCATCTGCACCATTGGCATTACGGACCGTGACAACCGCGCCGGAGGTGGCGTTCGTTGTCAGGTCGACGTAGATGCTGTTGATGGCTGACTGGTCGGACGACTTCGGTGTACCCGGCGTAAGGGTGCCGAGCGCCACGGAATACGGGCTCGCAGAGTTCGTATCCGAGGTCGCGGTGTCGAGATCGAACGTCAGCGACGGATCGACGGTCGCGGTAACCGTGACCTGATCCGAGTCGACGATGGAGAGAGCGATCGTGCCGACATCACCCATGGTGCCGCCGACCACAATCGTGTTTGCGCCAGCCGTCGGGTTGACCGCCTGATTGGCGCCTGTGCCGGAGCTGACAGCATTGGTTCCGACGCGGATGCGGACACAACGGTCCGCGACAAGCGTGTCAGTACCGCTCGTGATGGTCAGCACCTGGCTGGAAACGGCGACACCCCAGTCGGCAGCGTCAGCCACCGCCGCAGTAGCTTCTTCCGTGAATGTTGCGGTGGAGCAATTGTTAGAATTGCCGACCGCGAAATCCACATCGTCCTCGACGATTGAGGAGATGTCGAATCCGGATCCAAAGGTCAACGTAACAGTTTCTCCTGCGGCGATACCTCCGGGTATCACGAACTTGATTTCGTGATTAGAGGCAACGGATGCCGCGAGGCGCGTCATAACATCGCTGAGCGAGGTCACGGTCGCCGCACGGACCGGAGCGACCTGCAGCAGGGATGACAGGATCATCGCCACAGAGGTCAGCTTTGCAACGAACGAGAATATTTTGTTTTTCATTGTCGTACTTGTAGGCTCGCTTCCTTGCTAAGGCCTGCGCACCGTCACGTCATCCCTTCTCGAGTTGAGGATGACGTTATTGGCAAATGCGCGAGCGTGCTTGGAAGCAGCAGTAAAGAATAAATATCCGTCGTCAACGCCATGCCGTTTCCGCCCTTTGGACAGGCGAGACGCGGCAGAAGAATACGCTGACGTGATACTGAGTCGCCCGGACACGCGACATCAGTCGACCTTGGGCTGTTCGATATACACGGAGTCACCTCCGCATTCCTGCGGTCATCGTTCTCACGACGACAGGATGCGGAACCGACACCGAACGACGTCTTCGGATCACCATCGCGAGTACTGCCCTCATCCAGCCCTCCCTGTTGCACCAGGGGCGGATTCCGTTTTTGCCGTTGATTTTTGACGGCAATTCCGGACGTTGGAGGGCAAAACGCGCGACACTGTCCGAAGCGGTCGTTTAGCGGCCGATCGGCATGATCCTCGTGACCATGCCTGCGACCATCGCGACCGTTGTCATCTTCACCAGCAACGAAAACAGTTTTGTTTTTGTTCGCTGACGCATAGACATTTTTGCGTGAGTGGCTTAACGCTACCCTCCGCACCGCACTCCCGGACGACATCCGGAAGCAGGGTGTGGAGGCTAGTATGTCGCCGACAAAATGAATGTGAGCGTATCGACATAGTCGTCCCCTGCCTCGGTCCAAATACCCGCGCTTGCCTTGACGAGAATCTCCGATTCCCCTCCCTTGAGCTGCCCGGCGGAGGAAAGAATCGCTCGTGGCGTCTCGTCAACGATCCCAACATCGTGGCCCGTCGTTGTGGTGCAGGTCCCGTCATATGGGGCATTCTCCACAAAGACCGTGGGGCTCAAGCCGTCCTCTGCGGCAGAAAAAACGCAGACTCCGTACCCTTCGACCCCCGGAACAAGGGCCACCGTCGATGATGGAATGTTCGCAAGAGCATTTGAGGTGCGCTGCAAGCCGGCGTTCTGGCTTCGAACGCTTGCAATGACCCCGTGGGCAGCGTTGCTCTCGACTGTCAGGAAAATTGAGTTCACCGTTGCCCCATCCGACGTCTTGACCGTTGATGGCGAGAGCACCCCAAGGTTCACACCGGCCCCCGATGACCCCGGTGCGGAGGTACCCTGACGAACCACGAAGGAGATGTACGGCTCTTCCTGGAAACACTCGAATCCTGCACAGCCTCGGTAGTTCGTGCTCTGGAGGTTTTCCCCAGTTGCCACCTCACCGAGGGTGTCTATAACCCAGTAATTCGTTGAGGTGCTGGAACCACCAGCGATTCCCATGGCATCTGCTTGAATCACATAGTTGCTGGAACTCATCCGTTCCGCCTTAACCGCACCGGAAAAAACAACAATCATGCTGAACGAAAACAGCATGATTGCCACAATATGTTTTCCGCGACTCGGTAGGTGCATGGGTACCTTGTCTTGGTATTTTTAGATTTTGTACACGGCTTTTCGCCGCAATTTCTCTAGTACATATCTATTTTAGCAGAAAATAAGCTCAAAGTCAATCATCCAATGTGCTGTTTTTTGGCTAAATATAGAGTAAAAATGGGCATGTTAAGAACTTTTTCAACAAATCATAAGTTGTACAAAAAAACTATTCACAAATTGGGTAGCTTATCCCCTAAACTGTCCACAGAAAGACTTATTTTTGAGCTTGGACTGGCATCTTTGTCCACACCAAACAAACTGATCTGTTTTTGCATCAAAAAACGTTCATTTTGTGTCGTAAAATTTTTATTTCTTTGTTTCTTTTGTCACCTAGCCAACTAACCAAGCAAATCTTTTGATGTTTCACGTGAAACATCCGGTCATTTTTTCAAACATATGACTATTCAACACTGCAATAAAAATACCTGCCTTGAAAACCAGAGGTCATTGCCTCGTTTTTGCTTTAATACACAAGACTGTTATGCCTACTGAACATATTTTCCAACGCTCCTTTGTAGCGGCAGCATTTTCACTAAGGTCTTCTCGTTTTTCTTCAGTTCGCACACTGATCAATCTGCGTTGTCAGGAGTCTGTATTGGTGTTTCACATGAAACACTGAAACCGTGCTTTGTCGGTTGTAAAAATGTTTCACATGAAACAGCCTGATCATTTCCAAAAATTGAAAATGTGTTTCACGTGAAACTTGTATAAAGAACTTACGTCTGTTGTTCCATGTGAAACATTTAATGGCACTCGAAATTCTACGCTTCCGAATTGCTTTTCGTCTTGGCCGTCTCTTTATTTTTTCATGCATAAATTTTAAAACGTTGTATCAAGTCTATTTGCTACACAACAATATAAATAATATAAAATTGTACGACACATAAATACCTTTATCACGTCTTTCCAAATGGGGGATACCGTGCTATGCTCCACCTCGCTCAGATGAGGAAGTAAGCCCCTATAGCTCAACTGGATAGAGCAGGTCTCTCCTAAGGACAAGATGGGGGTTCAAGTCCCTCTGGGGGCACCACGGTTTACACTTTCCCAAAATCACGCTATCCTCAGACGGTCATTGGAAGCCTGTGGGCCCGTAGCTCATCTGGTAGAGCGCTGCATTCGCATTGCAGAGGTGAAGAGTTCGAGTCTCTTCGGGTCCACCACAAAGTCGCCGATCGCAAGGTCGGCGTTTTTGTTTCTCCTTTTTCCTGAACGTACGTTCGCGTATACTTCCGGCATATGACCATCGAAACATTGTTGCTCGGCATCCTCATCCTTACCGTCCTCGCACTTATCGCGGTCGCATTTACCGTTTCCCGTAAGATCTCCGAATGGAAAGACGCGCACTCCAACGACAAGGGCCTCGTCATGCTGAATCAGAACCTTCAGGGCATGAACGAACGCATCGACAAAAGCACGGAATCCATGAATCAACGGCTCGACAAGGCGGCCCAGGTCATCATGGCGGTGCAGAAAGAGCTTGGAACGGTCCAGGAGCGGTTCAAGGGGTTCGAGGAGTTCAGCGATCTTATGCACCCGAAGCTCCGCGGCAACATCGGTGAACAGATTCTTGCAGATATGCTGGCGCAGGTCTTCTCGGATGAGCACTACCAGCTGCAGTATAAGTTCTCGGCAGGGGAGACCGTCGATGCAGTCATTCGAACGCAGTCAGGGCTCATTCCCATTGACTCCAAGTTCCCGCTCGAGAACTTCAAACAATTCACCCGCGCGGAAACGGAGGAATCCCGCAAGGTCGCGCAGCGCGAGTTCATGAAGGCGGTCAAAAAACACGTGGACGACATCGCCAAGAAGTACCTCCGTCCGGACGAGGGGACCGTGAACTTCGGTGTCATGTATGTGCCGTCCGAAAACGTCTACTATCATATCCTTACCGACGATGAGTCCGGCCTCCTCGACTACGCCAAAACGAAGGGGGTTCTCATCATTTCTCCGCACGGCTTCTTCAACTTCCTCCGCGTCATCATGATGGGCATGGAGCGCAACAAGCTCCAGGAGCAGGCGCAAAAAATTTGGGACATTCTCAAGGGTGTGCAGCAGGAGTCCGTCCGGTTCAATGAGAACCTCAGTGTCGTTTCTCGGCACATCACCAACGCCAAAAGTGCCATGGATACGGCGCAATCCGGCTACGCCAAGCTCACTGGGAAAATCGACCAGGTGAAGCTGCTGGAGTGAGGCTTGACGTTTTAGGCAGGGGAGGCTACCATCCTCCTATCCTCATTAACTAGGAACTATGCCGATCAAACGTTCAGCAATGAAAGCGCTCCGGCAGACCGTCAAGAAGACGGAACGGAACCGGCAGGTGAAGGAAAGCTTGGCCTATCTCCGCCGCATGAGCCGCAAGGCTATGGAGGCGAAGGACGCGAAAGAAGCGGAAGCCTTGCTCTCCCAGATCGTGAAAGCGGTCGACAAGGCGATGCAGCATGGCATCGTCAAGAAGAACACCGGTGCGCGCATCAAGTCCCGTCTCGTCAAAGCGACCCGCAAGGTCGCGGCGAAGTAACGGACGAAAAACCCCACCCCGCAAAGGGTGGGGTTTTTCTTCAAAAAGATCCCTAGGCCGTTGTGGCAAGTCGGACGACGAAGGTTTCCAATAGAATCTTGCTCTTGCCAGACGTCGTCTTGAGAGCGCGGTCCACATCAAGGACCTGCGCATGGAGCGCGCGCACCTCCTCGGAGGAGAACCTTCGGCATGCTTGGATGGCCTTTCCTGCAGGGAACTGGTGCATACCGACCTCTTTGGCGACAAGATGCTTGTCCATGATGCCGCGATCCATGCAGTCCCGGATGGCGACAAGGTTTCGAAAGTGTTTCGACAGCATCGCCACGACCTGAATCTCCGACGCTCCCGACGCGAGCATCGCCTCAAGCAACACGATGGAGTCTTTTGCCTTCCCCGCAAGACAGGCGTCAATAAAGGCGAACATGTCCTCTTCTTGTGCCGTAGGGACCAAGTCTCGTATCATTTGCCCATCAATTTCCTTCGCTCCGGTCGCAGCGGCATATGCGCACAGCTTCTCTAGTTCGGTCTCGCGCTGCCACGAAAGTTTTCCGACCGCCGCAACAAAGTCTTGCGCTGCCCGCGAGGAAATGGAGAGGCCCAGCTCCCGACAGGTTTCCGTAACGAGCTTTTGTGCTTGGACAGGGGACAGGGCCGCGTGTTCCGTGGTGTACTCAACATCCTTCAGGACGGAGAAAAGTGCGGATTTTTTGAAATCCTCGGCGGAGCCCTCCTCATAGAAGATAATCGTCGTGGAGTCCGGCTTCCTCTCCAGGAATCCGACAACGGCTTCTTGGAGGTCTTTCGATGCTTTCAGGAACCCATCCAACACAACAAGCTTCTTTTCCGCAAGAAACGGTGTCGCAAAAACCACCGCAGCAACGTCGTCTACTGTCGTACCTTTCGCCGCAATGCGTGCGGCGTTCATACCGGTCGCATCGCGGTCCGCGCGGAACTTCGCTTCCATGCGGACAAGCGTCTTGCGCGACCGATACGTGTCCTCGCCGTAAAGAAGGAAGTACATACCTACGCAATCTTCTCGAGCTCACCCCAACGCGCACCTTTCGACAGATTCACGACAATGGGAACCGAGAGGTCGATGGTGTCTGCCATGAGCGGGACGAGGACGTCGGCAAACGTTTCAAGGACCTCCGGCTTCACCTCGAACACGAGCTCGTCGTGAACCTGAAGGAGCATGCGGACTGGTACATCATCGCCTGCACCATACGTCTTGGTGATATGCTGGTCGATGCGAATCATGGCCGTCTTGATCATGTCCGCGTTCGTTCCTTGAATGGGCATGTTGATCGCCTGGCGCTCGGCCTCCGCCTGCTCGCGTCGATTCATCACATCGAAATTCGGGAAGAATCGCTTGCGTCCGAAAAGCGTCTCCACATGACCAACCTTCGCGATACGTTCTGCCATTTCTGCCATATAGGTCGCGATGCCCTGATAGTTGGCAAAATACCGCTCGATGTAATCGCGCGCGTCAGCGAACGGGATATCTGCGGCAATAGCGAGGCTGCTTGCGCCCATGCCATAGAGGATCCCGAAGTTGATGACCTTCGCGATGCGACGCTTTTCTTTTGCCTGTTCTTCACCAAACATCTCGACCGCAGTGCGCCAATGAATGTCTTCCCCTTTACGGAACGCATCAATCATTTTCTTTTCTTTGGCGATATGTGCGGCGATGCGAAGCTCGACTTGGGAATAGTCTGCAGCAAGAAGAGTGTAGCCTTTTGATGCGACAAAGCCGTTGCGGACCTGCTTACCATGCTCGGTGTCCGTCGAAGGAATGTTTTGCATGTTCGGATCAGACGAAGAAAGCCGGCCTGTCGCCGCGACCGTCTGGTTGAAGCTTGCATGAATGCGCTTCGTCACAGCGTGCGCTAGCGGCGGGATGGCATCGACGTACGTCGACTGCAGTTTGGCGAGTTCGCGATACTCAAGAATGAGCCGGATGATAGGGTGGTCTTCTTTGAGCTTTTCCAGTTCTCCAGCAGCCGTCGAAATCGTCCCGCTCTTCTCGGTCTTTTTAAGGCCCCGCGGCATGATTTTGAGGCGGTTGAACAATACATCGCGGAGCTGTGCAGGTGAGTTGATGTTGAACTCAGTACCTGCGGCCGCAGTAATATCGGAGGTTAGGCTGTCGATACGCTTGGCAAGCTTCTTCGATAGGGCTGCGAAGTGTTTCGGGTCGATGGCGATTCCCACGCGCTCCATACGCGCCAATACAGGGGCGAGCGGAAGCTCCATTTCCTCATTAAGCTCCTTCAAGCGGTGCGTTTCAAGCTCTTTGCCAAGCTCTGCTGCAAGCGAAACGAAATACCCAACTTCCGTGCGAAGACGTGCGGTGCGCTCCTCGTCGGTCGTCATCTTTCCCGGCGCCGCGACATTGCGGTGAAACGCAAGCATGGCATCGAGCGATGAGCGACGATCACCGGAGTGCAACAAATATGAGGCAATCATCAGGTCGAATGGATGCCCACCTGGGACGATACCCGCGGAACGCAGCACATTGAGTTCGCGCTTCAAATCATGGACGACAAGCGTTCCACCATGTCCGGATAACGATTCCGCGACGATTCCGCGAAGTTGTTCGAGACCATTGGTATCAAGAAGAACTGTCGTTTCGTGAGATGAAAACGCGAATGCGATGATGTCTGGCAAAAGCGGATCATCCTGGCGCGTCAATGAGCGGAACGCGACTTCTTTCGCACTGAATACTTTCCGCAAGTCCCGCTCGAGATCCTCGATTGTTAGCAATGGCGATACAACAGGTGTCGTTGCTTCTCCCGCACCAAACAACGATGCGGTCGCCTCTTGCGGGGCCGCACCACCCGTCGTTGTGACCGGCTTCTTTTCCGGAATTTGCTGTAGCAACCTTGTAAATTGAAGGTCGGTAAACAATGGTTCGAGCACTTCGCGTGCCACTGGCTCATACACGCACTGTTCGAGAGAAAACGAAATGGGGACATCCCGATGAATAGTCACCAACCTGTGCGCCAATTCGGCATTCTTTCGGTCGTCTGTAAGCTTCTGAAGAATGCCTTTTGTCAG
Organism: uncultured Gammaproteobacteria bacterium; assembly: GCA_964626205.1. Lineage (GTDB taxonomy): Bacteria > Patescibacteriota > Patescibacteriia > SG8-24 > SG8-24 > CAZVED01. The sequence goes on along the minus strand of CAZVED010000004.1, from coordinate 47,962 downwards.
TGTTTCAGCCTTCTTTTCCCCCTTATCAATCGCTTCATAGAGCGCCGCGACGGATCCGAAGTCGCGAATGAGTTGCGACGCGGTCTTTTCGCCAACACCGCGAACACCGGGGATGTTATCGGACGGATCGCCGCGCAACGCCTTGTACTCGATGAGTTGGCGTGGCTGCAGACCGAAGCGCTCCATGACTGCACGCTCGTCGTACACCACTGTGTCCGAAAAACCTTTGCGCATGGTGAACACCTTCGTGCGATCGTCGACGAGCTGCAACGTATCCATGTCGCCAGTCGCAATGATGCTCGTCACGTCCTTGTTCTGCTCCTTTGCAAGACGCGTAATGGTGCCGATGACATCATCCGCCTCAAAACCTTTTTTCGTAAAAACAGGAATATGCATCACTCCGAGAATCTCCTCGATGACCGGAACTTGTTGATACAGCTCCTCCGGTTGTTCTTGGCGCTTTCCTTTGTACTCTTTGTACTCCTCGTGCCGAAATGTGCCTCCATCGACATCGAACGTCACAGCGACATGCGTCGGCTGGAATTCCCTGATCGCCTTGAGCAGTGTCGTGATGAACCCGTACGCCCCGGAAACAATCCTTCCATCCTTCGTCGCAAGCGGAGGAAGCGCATGCCACGCACGGTGTAGTACCGCGTGACCGTCAATGATGAGCAGGGTTGTTTTTTTTGATGCAGCCATCGCCGTTCGGCTCAGGTTGGTAAATTCGCTATGCACAATGCCCCGCCCGGATGAGCGGGGCACTTTGGAGGCCCGAGCGGGAATTGCACCCGCGCATAAGGGTTTTGCAGACCCCTGCCTTACTGCTTGGCTATCGGGCCAGGGCTTCTTGATACCGTCTCTTTTTACCATTTCGAGCACCGAAACGCAACCCTATCCATCACCCCAACTTTTTGCTATACTTAAGCAGAAATCAAGCTTACAGACTATGCCAAAATACCTTATCGTCGGGTTGGATGTCGGCGGAACAAAAATCCATGCCGGATTGGTCACCCCACAAGGAAGGGTCCTTAAACGCTTCAAGGTTCCGACCGAAGCGTCTAAAGGCAGGTCTGTCATCCTCAAAAACATTGAGGCTGCGATTTGCGGCGTGTGGCATAACGATGTTAGGGCAATAGGCGTCGGCCTTGCGGGTATTGTCGATGCAAAAAAAGGAATCTACCTTCAAGGGCCGAACTTCCCTCGATCGTTCCGAAACATCTCTGTCGCCAAGGAGCTTAAACGACGTTTTTCTGTTCCTGTCATGGTTGATAACGACGTTCATTGTTTCACGTTAGGTGAATCACGCTTCGGCGCCGGCAAAGGACACTCTCTGGTCGTTGGTTTGACGCTTGGGACAGGAATTGGCGGTGGAATCGTCATAGATGGGAGGCTCTACCGCGGAAAAAACAACGCTGCAGGCGAGGTCGGTCACATGATCATCGGTGACAATGCGCGCGATTTCGAAGATCTTGCCTCTGGAACCGCTATGGCCCGTATGTATGCCGAAAGGACCGGTGTGCGTCTTGATGCTCTTTCTGTTGAACGGGCGGCTCTCAAAGGCGATCAGGCGGCAATTGAGACCATTTCAATCATGCGCAACGCTTTGGCGGTCGGTATTGCTAATATTATCCATGTCCTGAATCCGGAGGTTGTCATTATTGGTGGCGGGGTCAGCCGTATGAAGGCGTTGTGGTCTGGTCTTAGTAAACGAGTCCGTTCCCACCTCGTGTATCCTCAACTTGCAAAAACACCCATCAAAAAGGCCGTTCTTGGTGATACAGCGAATGTCGTTGGGGCAGCTCTTCTGACGACCATATCTCGAAAAGATTGACGAAAACTGCTGAGTACGGTACGGTTCCGCTCAGTTAAGCGAAAAAACATGTCTTCACGGCGCATTGTCGTTCAGCAAAACATCAGAAAAAGTGGTCGTTCCGGCTTTTTTTCGTCGTTCTTCGCCAATCGACGATTTGGTGGGCGCGGTCCGAAAAAAGTAAAAACGTATCTTTCCTATGCTTTTTGGGCCGGTATCGCCCTTCTCCTTGCTGGGTCTGTTTCTGCTGTAGGAATGTATGCTTGGCTCGCAAACGAACTCCCTGACCCGGACGCCATCGGTACCCGCTCGGTCGCACAAACGACTCGTATCTATGATCGTACAGGTGAAACCATCCTTTACGAGGTTCATGGGGCGCAAAAACGCACCGTTGTCGAACTTGAAGATGTTTCTCCACACGTCATCTCCGCGACGATTTCCGCCGAAGATAAACATTTCTACGAGCACAAGGGGTTCAGCATCACGGGGTACCTTCGTGCGTTCTATAAAAATTTCCGTGCAGGCGAGCGCACAGAAGGTGGTTCTACTATCACGCAACAGTTCGTGAAGAACGCCGTTCTCACCCCGGAAAAGACCTACACACGTAAAGCGAAAGAGCTCGTCTTCTCTTATGAGATCGAGCGGCGTTTTAGCAAGCAGGAGATTCTCAAGATGTACCTCAACGAGATTCCGTACGGACCGGTCATTTATGGCATTCAGTCCGCTGCGGAATCCTTCTTCGGAAAAGATGCACGAGATCTCACTATTTCCGAAGCGGCAATGATTACGGCCGTCTCGAACGCGACGACATATTATTCGCCGTACGGTAACAACACCGACAAACTCATCGAGCGGACGCATTGGATTATCGACCAGATGGTCGCGACCGAGTCTATCTCTCCCGAGGAGGCGGAAGAGGCGAAGCAAGACGATCTTCTCGCGCGCATCCAACCGCAAAAAGCAAGAATCATAGCTCCGCATTTCGTATTCTATGTTCGCGAACAGCTCGCTAAAGAATATGGTGAAGACGTCCTTGATCGCGGTGGGCTCAAGGTCATCACCAGTATCGATCTCGAGAAACAGCGTATCGCAGAAGAAGCCATCAAAGAACATCTTCCTGTCATCACACGGTGGGGTGGAAATACTGCCGGCCTCGTCGCTATCGATGCAAAGAACGGCGACATCCTTACAATGGTCGGTTCCGCCGATTATTTTGACGAATCCATCAATGGAAACTACAACGCCATGGTTGGACGCTTGCAGCCTGGCTCTTCCATCAAACCGATCGTCTATGCGGCAGCTTTCGAGAAAGGACTCGCGCCAGACACCGTCCTCTATGATGTCGAAACGGATTTCAGTGATGGGCCGAATCCGTATCGCCCACGTAACTACAGTCTGAACGAGAACGGTCCAGTGACCATCCGGCAGGCGCTTGCGGGGTCGCTCAATATCCCGGCTGTAAAAGCCTTATACATTGCCGGGTTAAAATATTTCTCGGATTTCTCTTCCCGTTTTGGTTACACCACGCTCTCAGATACGTCACGTTTCGGTCTCTCGCTCGTTCTCGGCGGAGCGGAAGTCGTCCCACTGGAACACATCAATGCGTTCAGTGTTCTTGCACAAGATGGGGTATATCGCGATCCGCGAGCCATCCTAAAAGTGGAAGACATCTCCGGAAAAGTGTTGTTTGAGGCCGAAAAATCGGTTTCTGGAAAACAGGCCGTCGACAAGGAAATCGCTCGACAAATCAACGATATCCTCACGGACAACACCGCGCGCGCATGGGTCTTCGGTGAAAGCAACTATCTCACCCTCGGAGCCCGTCCTGTCGGCGCAAAAACCGGTACCACGAACTCCAACAAGGACGCGTGGGCGGTCGGGTATACACCGTCGCTTGTCTCCGGTGTCTGGGTGGGTAACGCGTCTGGAGCGTTCATGAAAGCTGGTGCGGACGGGTCCATCGTTGCAGCGCCTATTTGGAACGTCTTCATGCGCAAAGCCTTGGAAGGTTCTCCGGTGGAAACGTTCCCTTCGGCGCTTCCTGTCGTGACCGGAAAACCGATCTTGGATGGTGAGAGGAACGCTCAAATGAAGGTTCGTATCGATACCGTCTCCGGAAAACTCGCGACCGAATATACGCCTGAGGAATACGTTGAGGAACGCGGGTTCGGAGTGCCGCACAGCATCCTCTTCTTCGTCGACCCTTCGGATCCGCGCGGACCGGTTCCAGAGCACCCAGAAAATGATCCGCAATTCGCACGATGGGAGCGTGCTGTCGCTGACTGGGTCGCCAAGCAGGGCTTGGAGATATCGACCGACGTCCCACCGACTGAATACGATGATATCCACGTTCCGGAAAATATCCCGTCCATCTCATTCGTTTCACCAAGGGATGCACAAGTTATCATGGATCGTGCTCTTTCGGTCCAATTGAATGCGACAGCTCGCCGCGGTATCGCAAAAGTACGCTTCTCTTTGGATGGTGAGCAGTTTGCTGAACGCGCGTGGCCACTCACATCACCTGTATCGATACCGAACCGGTTCCCTCGTGGCTTCCATACGTTCACCGCAACCGTGCTCGACGACGTAGGAAACCGCGCCTCAACCAGCGTCACTATCAACTTGAATGCCGAAGCAGGTCCGCTTGGTGTCGAGTGGGAAACGCCTGTTCCGTACTCGTCTATCTATGTTTCCGGATTCCCGTTGACAGTCCGATTCCGTATTGATGATATCGCAAGCATCCGAAGAATTCGCGTATTCGCTCGCGAGGAAGGTTTCCAAGAAAAAGAGTACGCTATCGGAACGATTGAATCTCCGAGTCTGCCGAGAATGTCGTTGGAATGGCGGACGCTGCCGGACACGGTCGGGAACCACACTATCATCGTTCGTGCCGAACTTCGAAACGGAGACATTAAAGAAGAGGAGATCTCGGTCCAAGTTCTGCGCTAACAGAAAAGAAGCCGTTGTCACGGCTTCTTTTCTGTTTCTGTATTTACTGACGAATCGGCATGACGATGTAGAGATAGTCTGGTTTTGTCTCATCCGACCCTGACTGGATGAGACACGGACTCATACCATCGATCATCTTCATGGCAACGAGATCTGTATCGATATTATTGACCCCATCCAAAAGGTATTTGTAGTTCACTGTGATGACGTTTTCCTTACCGATAATCGCTCCTTCTAGGTCTACCGAATGTTCCCCGGTTTGTGAGTTCGTCGCCCGGACATGGATCTCGCTATCGGGCTTGAAGGCAACGGTAATATCGTTAAGCCCTGTCCTGGAAAACAGACTTGTTGCCTTAATGGCCCGTTGAAGCTCGTCTTTGGAAAGCCGAACCTCTGTCTGATAGGTGTCGGGGATAAGTTGTCGATAATCCGGATACTTACCCTCAATCGTTCTTGAAATAAGCTCGACTGACCCATAGGAGAACAAGATCTGGTTGTCACTCAAAGAAATATTGACGTCTTCCGGTGACTCCGAATCATCCTTAAAGACCGTAAGAATGCGGATGATTTCCGCTACAGTTCGTGCCGGAACGATGACAGAAACCGCCTGGTCCTTGATTACCCCTTTTGCAGGAACTGTTTTTTCCGCCAGACGGTAGCTATCTGTGGCCGCCAACGTCAAAGAAAGGTTGTTTTTTGATTGCTCAAAAGCAAACAGGACACCACTGATCTCTGGGCGGGACTCATTCGGAGCGACCGCAAAAAGAACCTGACTGATAGCGCGACGAAGATCACTTACCTTAACGATGAATTCCTGTTGTTTATCGACAGCTGGGATGAGAGGGAACTCACTGGCATGAACGCCGTTCAATTTCGTCTTGTAAGACCCGCAGGAGACCTCCACAACGCTTCCGGACTGTTCTATGTCGATCCGGTCCTTAGAAAGCAGACTGACGTAATCTGAGAAGAGTTTCGACGGGACAGTAAACTCTCCAACCTCTTCGATCTTTCCCCGAACCGTGCAGCTGATGGCGATTTCCAAATTCGTGGACAACAGCTTCAAGACAGTACCATCACATTTGATGAGAACGTTTCCAAGAATCGGAAGGTTTACGTTCCTGCTCGCGATATGACTCACGACGGAAAGTCCCTGATGGAGGTTCTCTTGTGTGCAGGAGAATTTCATTTTCTTAGTCCTGTTATTGAATTGATTTTTTAAGTGAAAACTTCTTGGTAATAACAGTAATAGCGGGGATAACAGGGATAAGTCGTCAAAAATACCTGCGTTGCGCTGAGAAAACGATGGGACGACCTGTGAGGAACGTGTGGGGACGGATGGATAACCTAGGGATGGAACCGAACGAGAGAATTTCTTCGGTGGAGATACTGTGGGAAAGTATCGAAGTTTTCCGGTCTTTATAGACCTGTTATCGACTGCTTATCCACGAGTATTCCTCAGGCGTTGTACAAGCGTTGTTTGATGAGGTCACAATCCTGACGAAGCTTCGGACTTACCTCGAGCTCCTTGGAGATCTTATCGTAGGCATGCATGGCCGTCGTGTGATCGCGACCCCCAATCTCCTGCCCGATGGTCGGATACGAAGAGCGCATTTCTTCGCGCATGAGGTACATGATGATCTGACGAGGGAAAGCAAGGCGCTTTTCTCGGCATTTTCCGAGCATTTCTTCCTCGGTGACATCGAAATACTGCGAAACCGTCGAAATAAGGTGCTTCGCGGTGATATTCTTCTTTGCCTGAGACGGACCAAAGCTTGAAAGAAGTTGTTTTACCCCTTCCAAAGTCGGCTGTGTGTTCTTGAACTGGTGGTAGGCGATGATCTTGTTCAGGGCACCTTCCAGTTCACGTACATTGGACTGGACGACCGTGGCAACATAGCGAAGAACCGACTCCTCGAGGTCGTAGGAGCGCTCTTTGCACTTGGACTCAAGAATGGCGATGCGGGTCTCAAAATCTGGGCTCGAGACATCTGCGGTCATTCCCCACTCGAAACGGGAAACGAGGCGCTGCTCCAGGGCCGGAATCTGTTTCGGCGGGCGATCAGAGGTCAGGACAACCTGCTTGTTCATCTCGTGGAGAGCGTTGAAGGTATGGAAGAATTCCTCCTGCGTACCATCCTTACCTGTAAGGAACTGCACATCGTCGATCATGAGGAGATCAACATTGCGGTAGGAGTCCTTGAACTCCTTTCCACGACCGCTCTTTACGGCGTTGATGAAATCGTTCGTGAACTTCTCACAGGTGACGTAACGAATCCTTGCAGAGGGCTTCCTGCGGAGCGTCTCGTTTCCGATTGCTTGCAAAAGATGTGTCTTTCCGAGACCGACCCCGCCGTAAATGAAGAGCGGGTTGTATTTCGTTCCAAGGTTTTCCGCAACAGCGACAGATGCGGCATGTGCGAGCTCGCTTCCTTTGCCGACGATGAACGTTTCGAAAGAATACCGCTCGTTCATTTGAAGATCAGAGGTCGCTTTTTTATCTACACTTAGCGTTTTTACAGCCGTTGCCGTAGCCGCCGCAGGGGCCATTTGCCCATACGAAGGAACGTCCTTAAAAGACTCCTGACCAGGAGCTGCTTTGACCTGAGGTCGGATCTCTACCTTGTAAACAACCTCGCGAATCGGAAGCTTGCTTACTGATCGCAAGGAATCGATGATGGGAGCGTTATATTTTTTCTCAAGCCAGGCCTTTGTGAAGGTGTTCGGGACACTAATGACCACAGAATCATTTTCAATTGACGCGATGAACGTGTTTTTGAACCAGGTGGTGAAATTTGCCTTGCTCAACGAAAGCTCCAATTCGCCGAGTACCGCCTGCCAAAGTTCATGCGTGTTCATAGTGGTCGCTGCTGGTTTGAAATGTGAAAGCTTTTCGAATTCTACGTGATACCACCCCCTGTGGAAAGGATGGATATGGTGATATCGTGTGTACCAATTGTGTATATCTTTTTCATTTCTTGCAAGGACGCCGACACCGCACCGCTGACAGTATTTTTTTGACAGATCGAAGCTCCTGTAAAAATTTTTGCATGACCTATCAAAAAAGAGATACACAAGCAAGAGAGGGTCGAAAAAGGACAGCATGGCGTAAAATAAGGCTAAAAATGCGGTGCTTTAGGGCTTGCGCAGACCGACAAGATGTGGCAATATAGCCCTAATTGAGTCCTGAATCATTGACTATGCCAAAACGAACGTATCAACCGAAGAAAAAGAAGCGTGCAAAGACCCACGGGTTTCGCAAGCGCATGAGCACGGCAAAGGGTCGCCAGGTCCTTCAGCGCCGTCGCGCCAAAGGACGCAAAAAGCTCAGCGTCAAGTCGAAGGTCCGCTCCAAGAAGTAATCCGACGTCCGTACCACGGGAACGCAAGCCGGGTACGGACTTTCCATATGTTGCAAAAACGCAACCGCCTCACTTCCGAGCGCGATTTCGGAAGGATTTTCAAGAAAGGAAAGACGACACACGGCAACGCGTTAAGCGTCCGTGCCGTCCGCAACAACCTCCCGGAGAGCAGGGTTGCTTTCGTTGTGAGCACGAAGGTTTCCAAAAAAGCAGTCGTTCGCAATCTTCTGAAGCGTCGTCTTCGTGAGGCGGTTCGGAAACGGGTGGGGGACCTGGCTCCCGGTCTTGATATCGTCATCATGACGAAGGCACAGACGTTGACGCTACCCCCCGCGGATCTTCGTCAGAGCCTGGACAACCTTTTGAAGAAGGCGAATCTTTTACGGACATGATTGCTGAATCCGCAAAAAAGACCGTTTTAGCAGCGATTCGGGCGTACCAAAAGACACTATCGCCGGACCACGGGCCGCTCAAAAAACTGTTTCCGTACGGATACTGCAAGTTTCACCCAACATGCTCAGAGTATGGGCTTATCGCTGTGGATAGGTTCGGGATAATTAAAGGTTTGAACCTTGCTGCGTGGAGAATCGTACGCTGCAACCCGTGGAACAAGGGAGGAATTGACGAAGTTCCAAAAACAAAATAACCGCTTTGTTAAGCGGTTATTTTGAATGTTTTCATTGATGCTGTCGCCCCACGAAGCAATTCAATGGAAGATTTCGGGACATCGAGGTGTTCGGCAAGGATGTCCACAATATCCTCATTCGCCTTCCCCTTATCCGGCGGTTCCGTGGTACGGATTTCATACGTGTCCGGCCCAAGCTCCTTTATAGAGCGCTCTCGGGACCTCGGACGGGCTTTCACGGTAATGCGCCGTTCAGTCATGGAGTCTTACGTTTAGCGCTCCACACCGACCTTGCGGAGCAATTCCACGACCTTACGGTTTTTGATGGTCGTGCGGAGGTAGTCAGCGTAATCTTCGGAGCGAATCTGTTCCTGCGCCTCGGCGTTATCCGGATACTTGTTGAGGAGCTTTGTCTGCTCAGCGATCACCTCGGCGTCTTCAGCCTCGACCTTTTCGCGCTCGCCGATATCGCGGATGATGAGCGCAATCTTGATGCGCTTCAGCGCCTGTGGGACCATCTCGAGCTTCAGGTCACCCTCGGTCTTCTTGATGCTTGTGAGGTAGTCCTCGAACTTCCCACCCTGGGCTTCGACGTTGTGTTCCAGCTCGTGCATCATCCGCTCGATCTCTTGGTTCACAATGGTGTCGGAGACATCCTCAAACGTTGTTTTCTCAACGAGCTTTTCGAGGAACTCGTTGTCTGCGCGCTGGTCTTCCTTTTCGTCTGCCTCGGATGTGAGGTTTTGCTTGATGAGCTCGCGGAGTTTTTCGACGGATTCTTGACCGAGCGACTTGGCGAATGTTTCGTCAATCGTTGGGTGGATGAGTTCGTAGACCTCCTTGACCTTTACCTTGAAGTCGACAGTCTTGCCGGCAAGTTCTTTCTTGAAGTGATCCTTTGGGAACGGAAGTGAGAACACCCGTTCTTCGCCGGCGTTGGCACCGACGATCTTCTCCTTGAGGCCGGGGATGAAGTACTCCTCGTTAAGGTAGACGCTGTGGTCCAGTGCCTGTCCGCCTTCGAGTGGGACGTTGTCGATGCTCATGAACATATCAACGACAGCCTTGTCCTTGTCGGTCAACGCGCGTTCGACTTTGGCGTCCTTAATCTGCATCTTGGCGAGCTGGTTGACGGTCTTATCGACTTCTTTCTCGTCGACTGTCACCGTGTTGCGCCTCACTTTGATCGCCATGTAGTCGGCGAGCTTCAAGATGTTCGGAACAAGGACAATGGTCGCCGTGAACTCAAGGTTGTTACCTGGAGCCATTTTGGTGACCTTGATGTCCGGTTCGCCAAACGGACGAAGCTTTCCGTCGATGATGGCGCGCGCATAGGTGCGACGAATAATCGTCGGAAGCGCGTTCTCGTAGATCGCCATTTCTCCGAAACGGTTCTTGACGATGTCGTACGGAGCCTTGCCGGGGCGGTAGCCCTCCAGTGGACGCTTCTCCGTGAGCTCGTTTGCGCTGCGCTCGAGGTCGGCGCGGATGTCTTCCAATGTGAGCGTGAAGGTCAGTTCCAACCCATTCTTGGGAAGCTGCTTCGATTTCATCTCCATAAGCGGACGTTTTAAGGGTATGACTTGAGAGTATAGGCAGGAATCCACAGGTTGTCAACAATGAAAGACCGCCCCTCTAAGAAGAGAGGCGGTCAGGCGAGGGTGTTAGAGTGCGTAGCAGACGGCGACGATTACCACGAGCCAACCGGCTCCGCCGCCGAAAATCAGGAGTTGTTCGAAGCTGGGCATGTTGCCCTCCTTTCAGCAAAAACGAACCATCATTGACTGCTTACCATAGCATAAAAAGACGCATTTGTCAATCATCGAAGCGTCGTCGTGCGATGTAGCCGGAGGCTGCCATAAAGAGCATTCCGACAATGAACGTGGGAAGGAATCCGACGCCGAACATGATGTGAAGAACGTAGTAGATAAGTCCGCCGACAAGGACCGAAGGAGCGGTGGTCATAGGCACCCCCTTTGTATATATACCGTAGCATCGAATAGCGGTTTTGTAATATAAAAAACGGCCCCCTTGAGGGAGCCGCCTTCCAGTTCCTTAGACCATCAGCCCCACAATGAGGAGCGCGACGATGTTGAGGATCTTGATCATCGGGTTGATTGCCGGACCAGCGGTGTCCTTGTACGGATCACCGACCGTGTCGCCAGTAACCGCAGCTTGGTGAGCGAAGGAGCCCTTGCCGCCGTGGTTGCCGAGCTCGATGTACTTCTTCGCGTTGTCCCACGCTGCACCACCGGTGGTCATGGAGATGGCGACGAAGATGCCGGAGACGATGGCGCCGACGAGCATGCCGCCGAGTGCTTCGGGTCCGAGCATCTCCTTGAAGACGACACCGACGATAACCGGAGCGGCGATCGGGAGGAGGGCTGGAACGACCATTTCTTTGATTGCTGCTGCTGTCACGATGTCGACGCAGCGGCCGTATTCCGGCTTAGCCGTGCCTTCCATGATGCCAGGGATTGCCTTGAACTGGCGGCGAACTTCCTCCACGACCTGCTGGGCCGTGCGACCGACAGCCTCCATGGCCATTGCGCCAAAGAGGTAGGTAATGAGGCCGCCGAGGAAGAGACCAACGAGCACCTTCGGTTCAGAGAGTGAGAAGGCGAGATCCAGGCCCGCGTTCTTGAGTTCATGCGTGTAGGCGGAGAAGAGGACGACAGCGGCGAGACCGGCAGAGCCGATAGCATAGCCCTTTGTCACGGCCTTCGTGGTGTTACCGACTGCATCGAGCGGGTCAGTGACAGCGCGAACGGATTCCGGAAGGCCGGACATCTCCGCGATGCCGCCAGCGTTGTCTGTAATTGGGCCATAGGCGTCGATCGCAACGATGATGCCAGTGAGCGAGAGCATTGCCATGGATGCGATGGCGACACCGTACTCGCCAGCGAGCGCGAACGAGGAGAGGATGCCCGCGACGATGACGAGGACGGGTGCTGCGGTCGAGCGCATCGAGACCCCAAGGCCGGCGATGATGTTGGTGCCGTGACCAGATTCAGAAGCTTTGGCAATGTGACGAACAGGGGAGTATTCCGTGCCAGTGTAGAACTCCGTGATGACGAAGATGAGGCCTGTGACTGCAAGGCCGACAAGAGCTGCGAGATAGATGCGACCGGCAGAGTACAGGCCGTTCTCACCCATCATCGATTGCGTGACCGGCCAGAAGAGCGCGGCGGCGACAACGGATGCGCCAGCAAGGCCCTTATACAGGGCGGCCATGATGTTCTTGTTTTCGCCAATCTTTACGACGAACGTGCCGGCGATGGATGCCACAATGGAGATGGCGCCGAGTACGAGCGGATACAGGATGGCGGTTTCCGTGCCGAAGACGAGCGAGCCAAGCAGCATCGCCGCGATGGCGGTGACGGCGTACGTCTCGAAGAGGTCAGCAGCCATACCGGCGCAGTCACCGACGTTGTCACCAACGTTGTCGGCGATGACGGCCGGGTTGCGCGGGTCGTCTTCAGGGATGCCTGCCTCTACTTTGCCCACGAGGTCGGCACCGACGTCAGCTGCTTTGGTGTAGATGCCGCCGCCGAGACGTGCGAAAACGGAGATAAGCGAGCCACCGAAGCCGAGGCCGATGAGCGCGTTCACGTCGTGCGTGAGCGCATAGTAGCCGGCGACACCGAGAAGGCCGAGACCGACAACGAGCATGCCGGTGACAGCGCCGCCACGGAAGGCGACATCGAACGCTTCGCGAAGACCGGTCTTCGCGGCTTCAGTCGTACGGACGTTCGCTTGCACGGAAACGCGCATGCCGATGAAGCCTGCGAGGCCGGAGAGTACTGCTCCGACGAGGAAGGCGACGGCGGTGGTAGCACCGAGGCTGAGCCAGAGCAGGATAAAGAGGACTGCCGCGACAACGGACGCGGACTTGGTCTGGCGGCGAAGGTAGGCGTTAGCGCCTTCCTGAATCGCCTTCGCGATACCGACCATCGTCTCGTTTCCTTGAGGCTTTGCGAGCACCCAGCGGATCAGGACCCAGCCGTAGGCGACGGCGAGGAGGCCTGCCAAAATCGAATAAAGTAAGGCTTTTTCCATAACGTTTGTTAGCGTCAACGGCCAATGGGGCCGGAGCGAAATGAATGAATAACGGAGGAATCATAGGCGAGCTAAGGGGATAATGTCAACGGAATAGCCCCAAAATAAGCAGGAAAAAGAAAACCGCCCTTTTAGGGCGGTTGCGAGTCAGCCGCGGTCGAGGCGAGCGGCATGATCAGCGCAGACAGCGCCTCCGTCGGACACGGAGGGGCCTTCGGAGGGTTTTTCGACGACCACACCATGATCGCCACTGAAGGCGTTGTCATCTTCGATGGGAGCCGGTGTGCCAAGGATGGGCCCACGCCTTTTCCGAGCGAGCCGCATCTCGCAACGAACAAGCTCTTCATGGATGAGGATGCGCAGTTGCAGTGCTGCAGCATGGAAGACTGTTCCGCGCGCAACCTCTTCCATTTTGGCGAACAACGGGACGTAGTCTGAGCGTGTCTCGCGACACTGCTTCTGGATGAAGTCAGTCGTCGTTCCGTTGCAGCAGAGCGTGCGCAGGTTGTGCAGCCGGTCGAGGCCTTTTGCCAAAAGGACGGTCAGGTCGGCGAAATGGTGCAGGCGATACACGTACTCTGCCCGCAACCCCTCCTTTTCCAGCATCAGGGCGTTTTTCGGAACGCGCTTCTTGCTGAGGAGGAGCAAGCGTCGCGTCATGAGCGGGTCGAAACGACGTTCGATTTTTTCCGGCGTTACATCGGCTGCGGGTTCGGCATCCTCGAGGACGTCGTGCATCAGAATGAGCGCGATGACGGAGGGGTCCGTGATGCCAAGCTCGTCGATTGCAATGATGGCGGCTTCGCGGACATGTTCGAAGTATCGCTTCGGAGTGCCATCAGGACCGATTTCCTTGCGGAACTGGTTCTTGTGCGTTGCTTTCGCGAGGTCGTAGGCGTCGCAGATGAGCGCGAGCTCGGTGGGCGACATGAAGTCGATACGAGCAAAGAACGAGTGTCGATTCTCGGGCATAGAAACCTCCAGACAAGGACAGGGTTTTCCTATCACGAGCGGGCGCTGCGGGCAAGCGGCAAGAGGAGCTAAAAAATGCTTTTTTAGGCTCAACACAGCGAAAGGGCGTTGACGCTATCGCGGGTCGGTGGTACGGTAGAACTCTTATCCGGCACTAACAGTGCCGCGACCACCATGCCGAAAGTCGTCAAAAAATGGGCCATCAGACTGTTGTTGTGGGTCATGAAGGGGCTCGTCGGACTCAAGAAAGTGGCCACCTTTCTTGTTTTTTCGGTCATCAGCGTTCCAGCGAAAGTGGTGTGGCACGCGTTAGTGTTTCCGCTTCTGACCGTCACGTATTCGGCGTACCGGCGCGTTCGTAAGGTGGCGCTTTCTTTTTATGAGCCGGCACGAGGGGCGTTCCGTCACGTGCTTATCGGACGACACGCGGCATCGGTTACGGTGCTGTGTGTCGCGCTGTTGGTCAGCGGCAACAACATCTATGCGAACGAATTCGCTGCAACGCCGGAGATAGCCGTCGACGGCGGCATCCTTGCCGAAACGACGTTGTTGTACGGTGAAGAGGACGTCGTGATTCAGGGCGCTGCATGGGAGGCGGTCGCCGGCGAGCGGCGGGATGTGTCATATCTTGGGACTCACGCGCTCAGCATGCGCGACTATTACCCGGCAGACGATGAAACCGGAGGGTATTTCGGCACCGATGACGGGATGTATGACGACAGTGCGGCGTCGCATATCGTGAACGCGGTACGTCCGATTCCGACGGGCGAAGGCGCGTCATCGAGCACTGGCCCTACACGGACGCAAATTGTCGAGTACGTGGTAGAGCAGGGGGATTCCATCGGGACGATCGCACGACGTTTCGGTCTCAACACGACGACCATCCTGTGGGAGAACAACCTCAACTCATGGTCCGTTATCCGCCCCGGTCAGACGTTACGCATCCTTCCTGACGACGGCGTTTCCTACAAGGTGAAGAGCGGAGATACGGTCGCACGCATCGCTTCGACATACGCCATTCCGGCGACGACGATTATGGATGCGAACGGCATTGTCGAATCCGCCGGCCTGCGTATCGGGGAGACACTCGTCCTTCCTGGTGCGAAACCGCCCGCACCGCCGCCCCCGAGGTACGTCGCTACGACACCGACGCGTCCACCCACACCCGCTGCCCCAGCGACACCTACACCGATTCCGCCGCCATCCACCGAAGAGGTCGGTGAGAATGAGATGGTGTGGCCGGCTGGCGTCCGTCGCATCACGCAGTACTATGGTCCACGACACACCGGCGTCGACATCGCCGGTCCGATGCGCACGCCAATCTACGCCGCGACGGACGGAACAGTGGTCTTCTCCGGATGGAATTCCGGCGGTTACGGCAACATGATCATTCTCGATCACGGTAACAGCCTATACACGCGCTACGCGCACTCCACGCGCAACCTTGTCAGCGTTGGCGACACGGTCGCTCGCGGAGACGTGATTGCTCTCATGGGGTCGACTGGTCGATCGACAGGCCCACACCTTCACTTCGAGGTCATGAAAGGCGGCATCTACAACCGCGTCAACCCATTCAGCTACGTCCGGTAATGGTATTGCCGGAAAAAGAAATCCCGCCCCATGCGAAGGGCGGGATTCGTTTTTTTTGTCAGGCCTCGACGGGCGCCCTCAAGAGGAAGGAAAGAAGGTAGCGTGCGCGCGGGAAGATGAATCCGTAGATGCGTTCCGCGCCGGAGTTCGTGGTCTCGAAGTAGTAGGTGCCGTCGCCGAGCTCTTCGATCTTGCAGGCGCGCGGGTCGAGACGGAACGTTTGGTCGCGCGCCTTCTCGAACGGCTTGCGAACGTCGTGACCCTTCAGCTTCGTCGCGCGCCGGACGTTTTGCAGGAGGCATCCCCCCGCTCCATCATCGCGGAACGTCGTCGCCTTGGTAATGGTCGCTGAGGTGATGCGGTCGTAGGTGTGGATCAGGATGCGAGAACCATCGAGCTCGTTTCTCGCGTGGAATGCCGCCCACCCACGGACGTTTTCCGCCTCGGGTACCTCATCGTTGCGTCCTGATAATGCATCGTGCAGCATGGTAGCCTCCAAATGAACGGGTTCGGACACACTAATCGCCTAAGTGTGTTTTGTCAAGACTGATCGCCTGCAGGTTTAGCGCCGTTCCCGGAACTGTAGCGCTTCCGCAAGATGTGAGGCGCTGATGTCTGGTTCGGTGGCAAGATCGGCGATGGTGCGCGCTAGCTTGAGGACACGCGTGCAGGCGCGTGCCGAGAGCCCCATTTTTTCCGCTGCCGCACGGAGCATGTCTCGTGAGACGACGTCGATACGGCAGTGTTTCTGCACGTCGCGATGCCCCATGTCCGCATTGGTACGGATTCGCGTACCGGCGAACCTTTTCTGTTGCACGCGTCGACATGCTTCGACGCGTGCGCGTACGGCGGACGAGGGCTCGGCGTTTGTTGCATCGAAAAGATCGCCGACCGTCGTTTTTGGAACGTGCACATGCAGGTCGATGCGGTCGAGTAGTGGCCCGGAGACGCGCTTGTCGTATGCCGCGACCTGCGCTGCCGTACAGGAGCAGGAGGAGCCATCCACCGATGACATGCCGCAAGGACACGGGTTCATCGCGGCAACGAGCATGAATTCCGCCGGGAAGCGCAACGTGCCGTTCGCGCGGGAGATGGTAACGATGCCGTCCTCCAGCGGCTGGCGCAAGCACTCGAGCGTGGTGCGGGCGAACTCAGGAAATTCGTCGAGGAAGAGCACTCCGCGATGAGCGAGGCTCACCTCGCCAGGCTTCGGCCACGACCCGCCGCCGATGAGCGCTGCTCCTGACGCGGAGTGGTGCGGTGTTCGGAACGGTCGCGTGGTGACGATGCGGCCCCCGGAGGTGAGGCCGGTTACGGAATGAATCTTTGTCACTTCGAGCGTTTCCTCGGTCGTCATGGGAGGTAGGATCCCCGGGAGCGCACGGGAGAGCATGGTCTTGCCGGCACCGGGAGGTCCGGAGAGAAGGATGTTGTGGTTACCGGCAGCGGCGATCTCCAGCGCGCGTTTCGCTGCAGACTGCCCTTTGACGGACGCGAAGTCAGCAGCGACAGCTTCGGGTGCTGCCACAGACGTCGTCGTCCTAGCGAATACGGGAACAGGTTCCGTTCCTTGGAAATGTCGAACGAGTTGGGGAAGATCGATGATGGGAATGATGTCGACGCTTGGAGCAAGCGATGCCTCTTCCGCATTTGCTGCGGGCAGACAGAGCGTACGGATACCGTGCTCTGCCGCTCCTAATGCCGCAGGAAGCGCACCGGTAATCGGGCGGAGTGTGCCATTCAGAGCCAACTCGCCGAGGAAGACGTGCGGTGTCGTGAGTGCTGTCGCAGGAAGCGCGTCTTGTGCGGCGAGGATGGCCACGGCGATGGGAAGGTCATAGGCAGGCCCTTCCTTCCGGATGTGCGCTGGCGCGAGGTTTACCGTGAGACGCGTGCGCGGAAAAGGGAGGCCGCAATTTCGGAATGCGGCGCGGATGCGTTCGCGGGATTCTTTCACGGTCGTATCAGGAAGACCGACGACAGTGAACGATGGGAGTCCCGGTGCAATGTCGGCCTCAATCTCGACGGGTACAGCATCGAGTCCGACAAGTGCAGAGGAATAGGTCTTT
The DNA here is from genome assembly GCA_964626205.1 of uncultured Gammaproteobacteria bacterium. GTDB lineage: Bacteria > Patescibacteriota > Patescibacteriia > SG8-24 > SG8-24 > CAZVED01. The sequence goes on along the minus strand of CAZVED010000004.1, from coordinate 30,529 downwards.
GCGGGCATAGGAGGTGTTGGGGCTAAAGGTGACGCGGCCTATCTAGCAGCGAAGCTCGGAAGGCGCAAGCGCCTGTCGCGTAGGCTTGACGCTCGGGTAGCTTCGTGCTATGTTCGCGACCTGCGCACTGCTTGAAAGTGGGCGCAAAAAAGGAGGATGTTGTGATCGCTGAACTGTTCTTTTGCTTGGTCGGTGCGGTGCTTTTCCTCGGCGGCCTCGTCTTGATCGTCGCTGGCTGCTGGTTCGTCACTCAGCAGTCGTACAACAACACGGGTACCACCGTCGTTTCCGGAATCGTGATCGTCCTCGGCACCTGCCTCGCCGTCCTCGGATCGGCGGTTTGGAGCGAGGGTGAGGAGCAGGGTCGATACGGCGGGTATTCCGCACCACCACGAACCAGTGGTGCGGCGCACCACGCCAGACATCGTTGAAAGGAGGTTCTCATGCGCATGAAGCTGTTCGTATTCGGCGGTATTGCCGTCGCCGGTACGCTCGTCGCTGTCGCCATCGTCAAGAAAGTTGTCCTTCTCGGACTTCTCGGACTCGTCATCTACGCTAGCGCCATTCGCCGCCTTCGGCGTCCGCAGTAGCAGTCGACCGCACCCTTTTCTGGGTGCGGTTTTTTCGTATTGACGGACGAGGCGTCAGGGTGCATACTGGAACGTCCCTCGGAACATCGCGGGACAACCACCAAGGAGGATCGTTTGGAAAACGAACGTCCGAAGAACGAAATGTTGTCCGCCATCGGGTCCGTTTGTCTGGTAGCGGCAGCGCTGCTGGCGGTCGGTGCCGTGGGGTTCCTGCTCGTCACCAGCATGCACGACATCGGCATGATGATGCTCGGAAACATGAGGTCCGGCTACGAGCAGTACCTGTACCAGCATTTGCTGCAGGGACACTAGCGCACGGAGGTCATCATGCGACAAGCGCTCATCGAAGCCGCACTTTCCGTTGCTATCGTTGTAGGACTTCTTATCGGAATACGGGAAGAGGTCCGATTGCTGGAGTCTGTCATCTCGCTCTTCATCGCTCTCGTCAGCCTGACCGTGCTCGTTTCGATGCGCATGGCGGCAAACCGCAGAGAGCTCGGGCCGCAGCATTGCGCGCTGCACGGCCTTCCGTTCGGTGAGGACGGGTGCCCGGGTTGTCGAGCCACGCAAGAGCCGCCGCGATGACTTTCGGAAACCGTACCGCCTTGCCGGTACGGTTTTTTCGTTGGTTAATGATTGACGCCACGGGGTTTCTGTGCTACGTTCACCTGTCCTGCAAGGAGGTGGTCATGTTGCGTTACAAGGACTTCCTGCTCTTTCTTCTTGGGTTCGGTGTTGTCGCTTTCGTGGTCCTTGCGGGTTTCCTTCAAGTTCACGATGGTTTCGTTCTTACCTGCATCGGGATGAACGTGGCACTCGGCATGTTCGTGCGCATCGTTGGTGGTGCGGGTGTCGCCGCGATCGTCGCGGCGATGGTGCTCTTCGCATCTCTCGGCTTGCCAGGCCTCACAGTCCTTCTTGTTCTTGGTCTCCCGTTGGCGTTGTTCGCGTGGCGCACGAAGATCGTCGACGAACGTGAGGAGATGCGGTAATGCGGCGTGCCATAAACCTCGATCATGTACCGGGGTTTTCTTTTTTGTGCAGAAAGGTAAGCTACCGACACGGCCTTCTTAGCGGCCAGAAGGAGGGTGTAATGCCCACAACGGAAACGCAGCGCAAGATTGCGGAGTTGACCATGGTCGCGAGCAGGCTCGAGGAGCGCCAGGCGTCGATTCGCCACAAGCTTGTCGTCGTGTCCTGCGCTATCGAGGCGTTCGCAGACGGAACGGCTGTCGCCAAGGTCCCGCTCACGCCGAAACAATCGAAGTGGGTGCAGGAGTCGTTGGAGGCCGCGAAGTCGTTGCTTCCGGCAAAGCTCCGCATCGCCTCGATCGTCGCGGAGAAGATCGCGAAGCAGGTCACGGTGCTCAGGGTGGATCTGTTGCCGCTCCTCGAGCGACTCAAGGCGGACCTGGAAGCGGATGCCGCCTCCGTTGCAAAGGAGGTCGCCGCGACTCGTGGTGCCATCGCGAACCTGTCGAAGTGACGACGAAGCCATGCGTCTCGAACGCAAAACCCGCCCGGATGAGGGCGGGCTTTTTTTATGTCTTGCGTAAGAGGAGCGCGAGCGCGCCGCCGATGATCATGGCGTCCGCGAGGTTTACTGCCGACCGTCCGGCGAAAATGAGATAGTCGGTGATGGCTCCGGTGAGCAGCTTGTCGGCGATGTTGGAGAGCGCACCGAGCAGGATCATCGTGACGAAGGCAGAACCGATCTCGTCCTGTCGCTCTCGCAAGGTATTCCAGAGACGGATGAGCGCGAGGAATGCCGCGACGGCGAGCGGCCAGAAGACGATATCCGGCACGGGAATGCTGAAGGCGATACCGTCATTCCGAAACAGGCGGAAATCGACCCCCGGAAGGATTTGAGCGGACACGTCGAGTGCAACCAGCATCTTAGCGACGCGGTCTGCGGCCAGAATCGCAAACGCGGCCCAGAGGATGGACCGCGCGCGAGCTACATCTCTTGAGTGAATGATTTCTTGCATTCGACGCAGGAGCTGGATGACGGCCGCGCGCGAAGGCGCTTCTCGTCGATCTCTTTCTGGCAGTATTTGCAGATACCGTAGGTGCCCCCAGCGATACGTTTGAGTGCCTTCTCCGTATCGCGAAGAGAGGCTTCGAGCGTGCGCTCGAGAGTCAGGTTCGTGCTGTAGGTAGCGACCTCTTCGGCGTTCTCGTCTTCTTTGTCGCCCATGTTCGGGAAGTCCGCGGTGTAGTCGCTGGAATTCGCCGGGTTCTTGGTCGAGAACTCAGAGAGCTCGGCCTCTAAGCGGGTCTTTTCCGCCTCCAGCGTCTCCTGCATTTCCTTGATGAATGCCTTGTTCATAGGGGTCATTACGCTGCACCAAGCGTCAGCAAAGGAAGTCTATAGTTTCCATCTAAGGAACGCAAACAGGGGCCTAAAAAAGACCCCTTTTGGGGTCTTTCGGTAAGCTGCCAGAGATGAGGTGGGCGGCGGCAGCAGCGGATTTTTGGAAATTGAAAAGGTGCAGGAACGCCCTTATAGAAGACTATTGGCATCACCTGCACCTTAGAAGGCGCTAGAGTATGCGTCTATGTCGGACGTGGTGTTTGGCCTCGTAAGAGGACAAGCATCACGTCCGCATCGATCGGATACTTCAGCGTAAATGAACGATACTTCTTTACCATTCCCTGGTAGCAACCCTCGAAGGCCGAAGCCTTATAATGAGGGATACCGGCACCTTTTTCGAATTTTGTTTTTGATTTCGATGAGGAGTGCAGGAGTAGTAGAGAAGGGGAAATGGGCCTGACAGAGGTCCGGCTCAGCTCTCCTTCTCGAAGCGTTGTAATGAACGACAAAGGAACTATACCACGAATAAGGCTGATGGTCAATAAGCGTACTCAAGCGATAAAATCGCTTTGTTGAAGCAAAAAAATACGCCTGTTGATGGCGTACTTTTTTACTGAGCACGGAAGTTGTTCATTTTTACCCAGAGCAGGCTTATTTATCCACAAGATACCTACATCATCCGCAGACAACGGACACGCCGTCATCGAGATATAGCAAAACCACCTGTCCCAAACCAAGTCGCCCCAGGGGATCGGAATAGAGCAGCCCGCCCTCTTTCAGGGGTATTGGAAGGCTGTCGGTGAGGAGGTATTCTTTGGCGAAGCTTGAAAGGTGCCGACACCTGTTGCTCAAGTCCGAAGTGACGGTGGGGGACATTGATGGAGAAAGACCCTCGACAGAGCTTGCCAGGAGGCTGCCATGGTTGTCATCCGGGGAGATGAAGAGCTGTAGTCCAGAGACGTGAGTCGCTGAAACGCGCATCGGCCATGGGGAGGAGTCGTTTACTGTCATGACCGCGGGCAGGGTCGTATCCCTACGGAACTCGTTGGTTGTCGTGCCGTCCGGAAGGGTGAGCGGATGTTTTGCCGGGAAGAGCGCGCCGAGGAAATGGTCGATGTCGTCCGCTAAGGCTTCGGGATCCGTAGATGGCAGGTGAAGCAGTGCGGTGCCGTCTATGGTGGCAGAGAACGTGAAAGGGGGGTGAAGGCCCTCGAGAAGTGCCCTAAAGGCGACATCGATGGAGGTGTCGGCTGGCACACCGTAGTCACGGGCGGCGGCAATGAAATCGTCGTTCACGAAGAAGGGTGGGGCGGCAGCACCGCTCAGGCGGCGATGGATGACGGATGCGTCGGAAACAACGGCGGCTCGCGCGGACAAGGAGGTCGTACTGCGCGCGGCGGTTGCGAGGCCGAACCCAAGAAGTGGTAATTCGTTCGGGATTGTGGCGAGTGGCAGGAGGAGCGTCAAGGAGCCACCGTCGTCATCGAAGGTCGTTCCGAAAACGGTCGCTGTCGGAGCTGTAGCGTCGTCTGACAATCGCGCGTCCGCAACATACCCCTGCAGCGGTGCGACGGAGCGCATTTGTCGGAGTCCGTTCGCGACAGCGCCGGCATTGATTGAGTTTCCGGATGCTTTGGCGGCGAGCATCGTCGACACCATCTTGCCATCGTCGTGCCGGACAACCAGCGTCGCGTCATTAAGCCATGCAACATCGGTCGTTGTGATGATGTCGCGCTCCGCAGCAGTGATGGAGGCAGTGTCGTTCCATGCAAGAACGGTCGTCCAGCGACCACCACCATCAGCGTCTTCGAGGAGGAATGCGGCAGCTTCGTTTGGTGTGAGGCCTGCGGGAATGTCGAAGAGTGTGTAGCCGTACGCGAGCGTATGCTGCTGCGTCGTACGTAAATGCACGTATGCAGTGGCTTCAGCAGGAACGTAGGAGGCAATCGTGTCGAGTGGGCGGGAGACGCGGTAGGCATACAAGAAACTTCCCGCGACGATTGCGGCGATACCTAGCACGAAGAGGGTGACGGACGACGCGCGTCCATCACCCTCTTGTGTCGTGCGATGCGTCGTGATGACTCGGACCGACCGCACACGATGCTGCTTAGAACTTGCGCGGACCTCGGCTCGGCGGACCTCGGCGGTCATCGCCCCCGCTGTTCTCGTCGTAGCCTTCCGGTTTTTCCTGCGGAATGCCGAGCTCTTCCTTCGCGCGTTTGAGTGAGAGGTTCACGCGACCCATGTCGTCGATGGCAACCACCTTCACTGGAACGATGTCGCCGACGTTGACGACGTCCGTTACACGGGCGACACGCCACGGCGCGAGTTCGGAGATGTGAATGAGACCGTCCTGCGTCGCGGTGAGTGCGGCGAATGCGCCGAAGTCCATGATGCGAACAATCTTCGCCTCCTTGAAGAGCTCGCCGGCTTCGACACCCTTCACGATGCGCTTGATGCGCGTGACCGCTTCGTCCATGGCTGGGCCAGAAGTGGAGCAGACAGTGACGATGCCATCTTGTTCGATGTCGATCGTGACGCCGGTCGCGTCGATGATCTCGTTGATGACCTTGCCGCCCGGACCGATGACTTCACGGATCTTGTCGATCGGAATCGAGAAGCTCACGAGGCGTGGGGCGTACTGAGAAAGTTCTGCACGCGGCGCGGCGATGGCCTTGGCCATCTCGCCGAGAACCTGCATGCGTGCCGGACGTGCCTGGGCGAGCGTTTCGGTGACGATGGCGTGCGAGAGACCCTTGGTCTTGGTGTCGAGCTGAATGGTCGTGATGCCTTTCTCGGTGCCGGCAATCTTGAAGTCCATGCCCCCCTCGCCGTCTTCGAGGTCCTGGAGATCCGTGAGGATCTTGTAGGCGCCGGTCGCTTCGTCCGTCGCGATGCCCATGGCGATACCCGCCACCGGGCGCTTCAGCGGGACACCTGCGTCCATGAGCGCGAGCGTAGAGCCGCAAGCGGATGCCTGGGAGCTGGAACCGTTGGAGGAGACGACTTCAGAGACGACGCGGATGGTATAAGGGAACGTCTCTTTGTCCGGAAGCACCGGCATGAGCGCGCGCTCAGCGAGGCCTCCGTGACCAATCTCGCGGCGCCCGGTGCCGCCCATGCGCCCTGTTTCGCCCACGGAGTAGTGTGGGAAGTAGTAGTGGTGCATGTAGCGCTTCTTGTACTCCTCTTCCATGCCATCGATGATCTGTGCGGCACTCGGGGAGCCGAGCGTCACAGTGGAGAGCACGTGCGTCTCACCGCGGCGGAAGAACCCGGAGCCGTGCGTGCGTGGAAGCAGGCCGACTTCGGCACCGAGCTCGCGGATCTGCGTGAGCGAGCGTCCGTCGACACGTTGGCCGCGCTCGAGGATGGCCTTGGAGACGGCTTCTTCAACGAGCTCTTCGACGCAGTCCGTCGCGATCTTGCGCTTGTCCTTCCCGACCTGCTGCTCTTTGAGCATTTCATCAAGTTCGTGCTTCAGGCGGGCTTTCGCATCGCGTCGTTCGGATTTGGTCTCTTTCGGCGCGCCGAAGAAAGCCTTCTCGATGCGATCGGCGAGGAACGTACGCGCTTTCTCAACGAGCTCTGCCCGCTCTTTCTTCGTCTCTTCGTCGTCTGCAGAGTCGGAGAGCTCGGCGATGCTGCACTTTTTCTTACCGACCGTGGTGACAACCTGGTTCGCAAGATCGATGATCTCCTTGAGGTGCTTCTGTCCGAATTGGATGGCGGCGTCCATGTCGTCTTCGGGAATCTCGTTCCCGTTTGCCTCGAGCATGACGACCTTGTCCGGAGTGCCCGCGACGACCACATCCATGTCGGACTTCTTCATTGCCTCGAACGTCGGGTTGATGACCCATTCGCCATCCACACGACCGACGCGGATGCCGCCGATGGGGCCGTTCCAGGGGATATCGGAGATAGAGACCGCGATGAACGCAGCGACCATGCCAACGATATCGGAATTGTTTTCGAGATCCGCGGAGAGCACGGTGACGATGACTTGTACCTCATGTACGATGCCATCCGGGAAGAGCGGTCGCAATGCGCGGTCAATCATGCGGCCCGTCATGACGGCCTCGTCGCCGGGGCGGCCTTCGCGCTTGATGAAACGAGAGCCCTTGATCTTTCCGGAGGCGTAGAGGCGCTCTTCGTAGTCGACGGATAGCGGGAAGAACGAGACGCCTTCACGAGGGTTCGGGGATTTGGTGCAGGTCGCGAGGACGACGGTGTCGCCGTAGCGGACGGTACAGGCACCGCCGGCGGGAAGTGCAAGCTTTCCCGTCTCGACGGTGAGGGTCTTGCCGCCCCATTGGGTTTCGAAGGACTTCACGTCCATAGTAGTTGTGGCCGGCGCGGTGAACTCGTCTGAAGGCGTAAGACCGTCGGTGCCGCGAGGCTCCAGGTCTCGGTGTCTTCAGGCCAGCGCGCGCTCGGCTGGTTAAGATTTTTTGTCGGTGCTTAGGTGATGATCCGTCCGCGCGTTCCTTTTTTCCCTGCGTCATCGGAGCCGCTCTTTGCTGACTTTCGCGGCCCATGTGGGGCGCGACGATCGACGATGAGGTACCGCTCTTGGTCATGGGACAGGTCGGTGAAGCTATCGACCGCCTCCACGAGCTTCGAGGACGACGTTTCGCGGAAGGCGAGGACTTCGACTTGGCGTCCGTGGTGCTTGAGGTATTCCACCAGCTCCACGAAGTCACCATCGCCGGAAACGAGCACGATTACGTCGAGGAGTTCCCCGATACGGATCGCGTCGACCGTCATGCCAACGTCCCAGTCGGCCTTCTTTGCGCCGTCTTGGAACACCTGCACCGGACGCTCGCGCGTCTCGAGACCGCGGTCGTGCAGGGCTTCGAAGAACGCGCCTTCTTCGCCTGTCGCCTTCACGACGTAGGCAATCGCGCGGATGAGCTGTCGATCTGCGACGGCCTCCTTCAGGATCTCCCCGAAATTGACCTTCATGTTATAGAGCTTCTTCGCCGAGTAGTACATGTTCTGCACGTCGATGAAGACACCGACGCGCTGACTCTTGTGCTTGATCATAGTGTCTTGAGTATACTCCCTCGTCGGGAGTGACAAAAGCGCCGGAAAAACCGGCGCTTCAGTCCTATTTCTTGGTGACCTTGAGCTTCAACTTCTCGACGAGGTCGTCGTGCTCCTTCTTGCTCTCGCGGACGAGATACTTGAGGAGGCGGCGGCGTTCGGAGACCTTGCGGAGGAGACCTTTCCGGGAGGAGAAGTCCTTCTTGTGCATGAGGAGGTGGTCCGAAAGGTCCTTGATCTCTGCGGTCAGGATGGCGATTTGGACCTGCGGCGAGCCGGTGTCCTTATCGTGCATCTTGAATTTCGCGATAATCTTCTCTTTTGCTGCTCGATCGAGCATAAATGGGTAGTTCGCGAGAGCGCTGGAAATGAGCCTAATCAAGCTTATTTTCAGCGGCCTCGATGAGCGGTATCCCTAGCCTTATTGAGCTTAAGTCGCCGGGGAGCCGTAGTGATTTACTGGGGTAGGGTAGCAACGGGCCAGAGACTTGGCAAGGGTGGTTTCCCTGACGGTCGACATCGACTGAAAAGTGTCGTATAATATGAAGACCTATGGCAACAGCGAATCCCGCTGCGCAGAAACTCATCGATGACTTCATGGTCTACCTTGAAGTCGAGCGAAACCGTTCCGAGCGGACGGTACGCAACTACAAGTTCTACCTAGAGCGGTTTTTTACGTGGGCGGAAGGTGTGGAGCCGAAGGCGGTGACGCTCGATATGGTGCGCGCGTACCGCGTGTGGCTGAACCGATACAAGGACAAGAATGGCAAGGGAATGAAGAAGAACACGCAGAACTATCACCTCATCTCATTGCGGTCATTTTTGAAATACCTTTCCAAGCGTGACATCGATGCATTGGCGCCCGAGAAGATCGAGCTTGCACGCATGCCAGAACGCCATGTGGAGTTTTTGGAAGACCATGAACTGCAGCGCATCCTTGAAACGCCGATGACACGCAAGGATGGCAGAAAGGTCGGCGAGAAGGAGATGACGCTCGTGCAGTTGCGCGACAAGGCGATTCTGGAACTGCTGTTCTCGAGCGGTATGCGTGTTTCCGAGCTCGCATCGCTGCGCCGCGACATGGTGAATCTCAAACGCGAGGAGCTTACCGTGCGCGGTAAGGGCGACAAGCCGAGAGTCGTCTTCATGTCGGACTCAGCGCGGTATTGGCTGGAGAAATATCTTGCCAAGCGCCGCGACATGGAACCGTTCCTCTTCGTCGGGCACGACCGCGCGGCGTCCGGACGCGAGGAAGCCGTAGGGCTCACGCCGAGAAGCGTGCAGCGCATCGTGAAACAGTGCGCGAAGGTTGCGGGGATCACGAAGGCCATTACCCCGCACACGATGCGGCACACGTTCGCGACGGACCTGCTGCGGAACGGCGCAGATATCCGAAGCGTGCAGACGATGCTCGGCCACTCCTCCATCACGACGACCCAGATCTATACGCACATCACGGATGAACGGTTGAAGGAAGTCTTCACGTCGTTTCATGACCGGAAAGGGAAGAAGAAGTGACCCTTTTGACGGTTGACGGCTTACCAAAGCCATGCTAATCTCCGTCCGTGGTAAAAGACCCTCGGATGGAGCGCGGCAGGCACAACATGTCCCCGTAGCTCAGTTGGATAGAGCAGCTGCCTTCTAAGCAGCAGGTCGGACGTTCGAATCGTCCCGGGGACACCACTTCTCAAAACTCCATGGTGGCCATGGTGCAACGGTTAGCACAGCAGGTTGTGGTCCTGCTGATGAGGGTTCGATTCCCTCTGGCCACCCCACAAAAACACCACCCGTCAAAGGGTGGTGTTTTTTATCCCGTTTCTCGACGCGTTACTTCGTCGAGCGGAATGTCGAGACGATCTCATTGAGATGTGCACGGTACTCCTCGCGGGAGAAGTCTGGACCCATGCCAGCGGCACTCTTCGTGAATACGATCATGGCGTTGGTGTTTTCGATGGTCGTGACGTAGTAGTCGGTCAGGACACCGTCGCTCGCTTCGTCGGTTGAGTGGCAGAAGACGACGTCGCGGACCGAGACTTTGCGATGCTCCATGAGGTCGCTTGCAAAACAGCCATCCACCAGCCGTTCGTTGGTGACGAACTGCACCTCCCACAGCGGCGCATAGCGCCCTGCCGTCGGCCACATGAACTCGAAGCCGAGCGCTTGATTCACGTAGGTGCGCCAGGTGTCGTCGGTCTCGACTGCGGTGTCGATGGCGCGAACGTTGGCCTCTTGCGCGGAGCCGCCATCCATCGTGTCGCCGGAGGACGTTTCGGTCGGCGCGGCGGACGGCTCTTGGGCATCCTGCGTGGCGGGTTTCGATGCACAGCCTGCGCCGACGAGGATGAGCGCGAGCGCGAGGGTCGCAAGTTTGGATGAAGCGATCATGTGATGGTGGGCTACGATGAATGATATCGACGGTATCGTAGCACATACGGGAAATGAAAAAACCCGGCGTTGCGCCGGGTTCGTTGGAGACTAGTCTTTCTTCATGATGCTTTCGCCGCTCGACGCGCCGATGCGCGTGGCGCCAGCAGCGAGCATGGCGAGCGCGGCGGCACAGTCTTTGATGCCGCCGGAAGCCTTGATGCCGAGGCGTCCTCCGACCGCGTGGTGCATGAGCTGCACTGCACGGATCGTCGCTCCGCCGGAAGGGTGGAAGCCGGTGGACGTTTTCACGAATTGCGCCCCGGCCTGCTCCGCGAGCACGCATCCGCGGAGAATCTCCTCCTCCGTGAGTGTGGCCGTTTCGAGGATGACCTTCAGCGGGACGGAGAACTGGCGGCAGATGTCGGCAACTGCGGCGATGTCCGCACGGACGGCATCATCATCGTTCCACTTGAGCGCGTCGATGCGGGCGACCATGTCGATTTCCTTCGCGCCGTCGCGGATGGCCAGCCCTGCTTCGACCGCCTTCAGCTCCTTGAGATGCGTGCCGAGCGGAAAGCCGACGACGGTGATGGGGAGCACTGGCGTGTCTTTGAGTAGCAGCGCGGCGAACGCCACGTTGACCGGGTTCACGCAGACGGCAGCGAAGCCGCGTTTCCGTGCCTCGGTGCACAATTCCGCAATCTGGATCGGCGACGCCTCTGGCTTGAGCAGCGTGAGGTCGATTTTCGCCGCGAGCTCGCGGTCGGAGATGTCGTGGGATGGAACAGACATGGGAACTTCTCCTGTCAGGGAACAAGTACGTGACGTGGCCATGCTAAGCGAAAATTGCCCTTTTGTCAATGGTGGGACAGTACTTGAACGAGGCGGCATCATGGTCTAGAGTAGCGGTGCGTACGTCATGTGCGCAGGAGGTTCTTTATGACCGGCTCCACCCTCGCGCTTCCCATCGTGGACCTTACGGCTCCGAACGCGGACCGCGACTACATCGAGAAGAAGCGGCAGTACGGCTTCGTGGCCGCGGTGAACCACGGCATCGACCCGACGCTCGTGCGCGCGGCGTTCGAAGCGACGCGTAAGGTCGGCAACCTGCCGCCCGAATCGCTGCATCGGTACCATCACACGCTGCGCGACGATACGCGCTTCACCACCGGCTACTTCGGCTACGGCGAAGAGAAGGCGAAGGAGCACAAGGGCGGGTGGGACCTGAAGCACTTCTGGCACATCTACCGTCTCGGCCACCGCAACCCGACGCCGTTTCCGGCAGAGGTTCCGGAGTTCGAGCCGACCATGCGCGCGCTGTTTGCGGCCATGGACGTGCTCCAGTACCGCTCCGCCGCGGCGTTCACGCGCTACTCCGGCGTGAAACTCCCGGTGTCCATGGAGCAGGCGATGGTCGGCGGCGACACGCTGCTGCGCGCCCTGCACTACCCCAACGTCGCGCAGTTGTGCCGCCTCGCGGAGTACGCGCATGCGAATGGGTGGCTCGACGCCATGCCGACAGAAGAGGAGATCCGCGGTACCGCGAACATCGCGATGCGCGCCACGCCGCACGAGGACATCAACTTCACGACCATGCTCTGGTCCGTGGACGGCCTCGAGCTGCTCATGCGCGACGGGCGGTGGGTCGCCGTCGAAGCGCCGCCGGACGCGATCATCATGCAGACAGGCGACATGGAGCAGATGGCGTCGTTCGGCGATTTCCCGTCCATGACGCACCGCGTCGTGAACACCGACGACCCGGACTCGGAGCGTATCAACATCCCGTGCTTCGGGCATCCGAGGCCGGAGGTGCCGCTCGTCACCAAGGAAACCTTCCACGAATGCATGCGTTCGAGCATGTCGATCAAGCCGTCGGTGCAACAGCAGCTCGAGAAGATGGGGCTGGAGCACCGCTTGCTGCATCCGACGAACCAGGTGCTCTGCAGCGCGGGGGAATACCTCACGCTGCGGCTCAAGGAGATCGGTATCATCAAGGAAGAGTAAGCAGACAAAAAAGGACCTCCCACGTGGGAGGTCCTGTTCTTTTTTCAGCGTCGCGTGCGATTACGCAGGCTGATGGCGAGCTGTACGGCGGCATCCACGTCACCACGATGGAAGTCATGCTCCGTGTGCCCGAGACGCACGGAGATGGTGTCCTTCTTTTCGTGGACGACGAGCCAGTGGTTGGCAAGAGCGGTGCTGAGGAGCGCGAAGTCCGGGTTGAAGGCGATCGGGTGCGTAACGAGCTCCAGCATCGGGATGTCCGACGAAGTGTCGCCGATACCGGCAGACCCTTCGAGAGTCGTCCCACCGAGCGCGACGTGGTCCAGGAGCGCGCGCGCTTTGTCTGCAACGGGAAGCGAGACCTCATGGCCGGTATACCGTCCATGCACGACTTCGAGCACCGTTGGGTAGCAGGCGTCGAATTCCCACGCGGGCGCGAAGTACTTCATGATGTGGTCGTTCGCTCCAGTAATCGCGACACGCTGGTGCGTATCGGCGTGGGCTTCGAGGAAGCGCTTGGTGAACGCGTAGACGTAGCGCACGCGTTCATTCGCGATCTTCCGCGCAACACGGTCAACGTCCTGGACGCTTGCGCCCTTGATGCCTCCGAGATAGATCTCGAGGAGACGGGCGCTGTATTCCGGATAACCGATCTCGCGATCGCGCTGGACGTAGCTCAGCTCCATGAACGGCTTGCGGAGCCGCTTCGGAAAGACGCCGGCATCGATGAGTCCTTTCGTAAGGAGCTCGATGGTCAACCGTCGGAACAGTGTCCCGTCGATATCCGAGGCGACGATGGGTCGTTTCGGCACGATGGTACTCCTTTGCAATGAACGGGGCTTCCGTTCCCGACGCCGAGCACGTGCTCAGCAGCGGGAGGAAAGCGTCCACCGCGGCCGCATGTGCGTTGGTGGACGAAGAATGATTCAAGGAGCGAATCCGCGTTCCAGTATCCGGATGCGCAGCTCGCGCAGAAGGATGTTCGCGCTCGCGGATCGGAGCGCGCCACCGGCGAGCATGGCGAACGCTTCGCGAACGGTGAATTCCATGACATCGATCGATTCGTCGCCTTCGCCGGCGTTCGTGAGGTCGGGGATGCATCCGCTGATGTCCGCGATGTACGCGGTCAGCTGCTCGGTCGATCCGCCGATGGACGGATGGTACTTCGCGACCATCGATACGCGTTTCATATCGACAGAAATGCCGGTCTCTTCACGAAGTTCACGGATTGCGGCATTGAGCGCTGTCTCGCCAGGGTCGATGACGCCGGCCGGCATCTCGTAGGTGAGGACAGCTTCGGGCGGCACGTCTGCGTGCACCGGCACCGCCCGCGGTTTCCGTTCGTGGAGCGCGAGAGCAGCGGCGATGAAAGCACCGGCGCGACGTAACACCCCGCGCACACCTCCCGAAACCCCGAGTGCCCGTTCCTGCATGGCACGCGCATCCAGAGATGCGAGGAAGCCGAGGTTGAAACGTGGCTGTCGGATGAGGATGACCGTCCCCTTTGAGAAATCCACCGGAAGCACGACGACCGCGTGACCACGCTCCATCATTTCAAGGGGGTGTGACACGCTGTTGACGCGGTAGGTGAAGATGCTGAGAAACCCTTTGCGGGCGCAACGTACGTCGGAGAAACGGTACGGCCCATGGGGGGCGCCAATATGTCCAATGAGCTTCGCCATAGCACCTCTTTCGTCGGAAACCTGCAGGTGCTTCTTAGCGCAGTTTTCCTCGTGCGTCAATGCTATCGTTCCGAGTTCTGGCCGAACGATATTGCGCCTCTTCCGCGGGTGTGGTGAACTTCCGGCGTCCGTTCTTTAGGAAGGAGGATTCGCCCATGGTCGCTCTTCACGCCGCATTCCTGCTATTCGCCTGCGTTTTCGTCGCGCATCTGATGCAGGCGCGCTACGCGCTCCCGAGAGAGGCGCGAGCAACGCTGCCGCTCTGCACGTTCGTGGTGGACCCGGCGACATTCTTCGCTGTCGGGCTCATCGCCGCACTCGTCGCGTTCGCACATTGTCGCGGACATTTGCTTTCATTGGAAGCAGTTCATCGGCGGACGAAAGTGTTGAATGCGCTACTCGTCCTGTTCGTTGCAGGATTCTGGACCATGGAGGTCCTGACGTATTTCGACCTGCTGGACTGGCATCGCGGTCTCTATCCGGACAAGTCCGGTAACTGGTTCATGTGGAACGGGTACCTCGACTTGGTCGGCATTGGCGAGGTCGTCGATACGACCGTCCCAACCTACGAGTTTCCCGGCATGAACGCACTCGCGCTCGCGTTCCTTCTCGCGCAACTGCCGTTCCTCCTGTGGGGTCGCGCCCTCGGTCGAGCCGCTTTCACCAAGAAATAATGTCGGTACCCCACCCCCCTTTTCAAGAAGCGGGGTTTTTTCTATACTCCCTCGGTCTAGGGCGGTTTCGCGCCCGTTCACCACACCGTATGCACGTCATTCTCATGGTCGGTCCCCAAGGTTCGGGCAAAGGAACGCAGTCCGAACGGCTTGCGCAAAAGCTCAGCATTCCACACCTTTCGCTCGGGACGATGTTCCGCGCGGAGGTTGCAAGCGGCAGCGAACTCGGCAAGCGCGCGGCTGCTTACATGGAACGCGGGGAGATCGTTCCGAGTGACGTCGCGGGACAGGTTATGGTAGATCGCCTCTCGCGGCCCGACGCCGCACAGGGCGTCATTCTGGACGGGTATCCACGTACCGCTGAACAGGCCGAAGCGCTCGATGGCATCATGGCCTCACTTGGGAGCGGTATCACGGACGTCGTCTACCTGAACATTTCCGACGACGACGCCGTTCGGCGCATTTCCGGCCGCCGCGTCTGCGCAAACACCGCCTGCGAGCGCATCTACCATGTGGAGTCCATGCCGACGACGACCACCGATGGTACATGCGACGCCTGCGGTGCGGAGGTCGTGCAGCGCGCCGATGATACTCCAGACGCAATCCGCCGCCGCCTCGCTATCTATCATGCTGAAACGTTCCCGTTGCTCGCCATGTACGGTTCTCGCGGCTTGCTGCGCGAAGTCGACGGCGCAAAGGGGATTGAGGAGGTGCAGGGCGCCATCCTTGCCGCGCTTGTCGGTCGTCTGTAATGCCACACGACCGTACATAAAAAAGACCCCGCTCTCGTCGGAGAGCGGGGTTTCGTCATCATCTGGGGAGCGTGCGCTCCTTTTCTTTTGCTTGCGCGAGGAGCTGGGTAAATCCGTATCGGAGCGGCGAGATGACGCCGATGCCGGCATTGTCGCTACCGATGAGGATGCCAACGACGGTACCGTTCGCATCGCATACCGGACCGCCGGAATCACCTTGTGTCGCCGTGGTCCTCGCGACGGTCGCGTTACGGACGACGGTCGGCGGAGCGTTCGGAGCGTTCACGTCACCGAGTGGGACGGTCTGGTCCGTTGCGACGATAACGCCTGACTGCACGACAGACGAGGTTCCGACGAACCAGAACCGCGCTTGCGGAGGCGGGAACCCGTCAGCCGCGACAGCGAACGTCGTGAGACGTACTCGCGCCGGGTGGCGAAGCTTGATGATGGCCATGTCCCGTTCGGGAGAGACCGCAAGCACGTCGGCCGGCTCCTGACGGAGACCGTGGAATCCGGTCGCCATCCCGTCGAGGCTGTGGAACGTCACGTAGACGAACTCGCTTCCTCGCACGACATGCGCGGCGGTGAGGATATGGCCTTCGTCGGAAATGATGGCGCCGGTCCCGTTTCCTTGGAGCATGCCGCGTACCCCGTCGTACGGATGTACGCGGACAGTGACGGTTCCTAGGATTATGCTCCGCACGTAGGCAACACGTTCCTGCTTCGAGAGCTTCGGTTTCACCGGAAGCTCACCGAGACGGGCTTCTGTGCCGAGAATGTCCGCCACTGCTGGTCCGAAGAGGACCGTGAGCGCGAAGAGATAGGATGCGATGAGAAGGAGCGCGTGTTTTCCGAAGGCCATGCCGGCCTCCTTTCCAATGAACGTACAGATGTTTCATAGCATCGTAATGCTGACACGGTCAATTTCCGGACGCCCCCTCTGCGGGTGTATACTGCAAGCATGAGCAGCAAGCGTCAGAAGAGCGCCTCAACACGGTTTTGGCAGGAAGCCGGGTTTTCCGGGTTTCTTATCGTGGTAATGGTCCTCGGACTTTTTTTCGTTGACGTCATCAAGCGCGATCTTGGCCTGGACGAACAGGACGTGCTCTTCGGTGCGACGTTCTCCAAGCCGTACGCAGAAAGCCTCGGTCTTGATTGGCAGGAAACGTACATCGCGACGCTCGACGAGCTCGGCGTGAAACGCCTGCGTATTCCGGTGTACTGGACCGACCTCGAACGCGTCCGTGACCGGTTCGACTACTCCGTCGTCGATTGGCAGGTCGCGGAGGCTGCGAAACGTGATGCGGACGTAGTGCTGGCAATCGGGCGCAAGGTACCGCGATGGCCGGAGTGTCATGTGCCGGAATGGACGAAGCGCCTCGATGAAGAGGAGGTCCGTTCGGAGATCCTCGAGATGCTGCGTGCCGTCGTGATGCGCTACAAGGACGATCCGACCGTCGTCATGTGGCAGGTGGAGAACGAGCCGTTGTTCGAATTCGGAGAGTGTCCGCCGCCCGATCGGAAATTCCTTCAGCAGGAAATCGCGGTCGTCCGTTCTGTCGATGACAGACCGATTATGGTCACGGAGTCCGGAGAGCTGTCCTCGTGGCTGCAGACCGCCGGACTCGCGGATGTTCTCGGCATCAGCACGTATCGCGAAGTCTGGACGCGGTACGTCGGATACTTCTATTGGCCGGTGAGTCCGAAATACTATACGCAGCGAGCCCGAGCCATCCTTCCGCTCGTTGACCGCATCATCGTGAGCGAGTTGCAGGCGGAACCATGGTCTCCTGGCCCCATCCGTGAGCTTTCCCTCGACCGACAGACACAGCTCATGAACGCGGAGAAGCTCGCCGAGAACGTTTCGTTCGTACGGCGCATCGGATTCTCCGAAGCGTATCTCTGGGGTATCGAATGGTGGTACTGGATGCGAGAACAAGGACGCCCCGAGCTATGGGAGGCAGGCAAAGAGCTCTATGCTCCGCAACGATAAAAGGACGGCCATTGCCGTCCTTTTCCGTCTCAGCCGAACGTGACGGCGTAGACCTCCGTGCCGGGTTCGAGGAACCGGATGTCGAGGAGCATCTCCCGAGCCCGCGTTCCGTCGATGACGTCGTAGAGTCTCGCTTCATCGATGTGTACGACGGCCGTTTCGCCACGCCGCCCAACGTCACTTCCTTTGATGGCGGTCTTCATGTCTTTTCCATCAACCATGATCTGCGCGCGCGATGGTGCAACGGTGCCGTCCAAGACCATTCCCATGCGCGCGGCATGAACGCGGCAGACGATGCCCGCGCCATAGCTTTTCGGGACCGCACGATCCTTACGGATTTCCCAGGTGCCATCGAGATACAACATTCCTCGTGTCGGCTCCAGAGGAACCGTGTAGCGCTGGTCACGGTCCATGCGCAGCGTTTCCGGGGAGCCGAGGCGTTCCATGCGGTCATATCCGAGGATCATCGACGGCGTCACGTCGTCGTGGTCGCCCGTTTCACGCGTCTTCGGCAGCGGTGCGCTGTCGATAGCGGCGCCGGTTTCCTGCAGGAGCATGCGGATGATTGCTTCCGTTTCCGCGAAGCCGCGTGCGCCGGTTTGGCGATGACGGACACGTCCTTGCGTGTCCATGAGATACGATGACGGCCATGCCTGATTACCGTAGGCGTCCCATGTCGCATGGTCGTTATCCAGTGCCACGGGGTAGGTGATACCGAGTCGCGCAACCTGTTTCTTTACGGCAGCAAGCTCGTGTTCGAACGGGAATTCCGGTGAATGGACGCCGACGACGATGAGTCCGTTGTCGCCGTATCGCTCATGCCAACGAAGGAGGTGCGGGACCGCTTGAATACTCTCAGGACAGGTGGAAGTCCAGAAATGGATGAGTATCACGCGATCACGAAGGTCTTCTGTGGAGAGCGGCGGGGAGTTCAGCCATGCCGCGATTCCGCGGAGCTCCGTCATACGCTCGCCGTTCCCTTCGGGAGTTCTTTGGTTCCTTTGGTGAGACGGATCCGTTCGATGTGGTGTCCGCTCACGACAAGGACCTCTGCGACGAGGTCGTCGAGGATATTCACCGTCTGACCCTGCTCTGGCAGGCTCCCGAGCTTCTCAAGGATGATGCGGCTGATGGTCTTGTTCGGTGGCTCGCCGATGCGCGTATTGAGGAAGCGGTTCACGTCGGTCACTTGCACGTCGCCGTGGATGATGACGGTGTTCTTGTCGATGCGCTTGATGACATGCGTCTCCACGTCCGTTTCGTCCGCGATCTCACCGACGAGCTCTTCAAGCAAGTCTTCGATGGTGACGAGTCCGATGACGGTGCCGTATTCGTTCACGACGAGCGCCATGTGCGTGCGCTGCTTTTGGAACGCGCGGAGCAGGTTGTCGATACGCATCGTCGCTGCGACGTACATCGCAGGTTCCGCGACATCGCGGATTTTCACTGACTGGAGTGCATTCGTCGGGTCGTCGGTGATGCGCTCGAAGATGCTGCGGATATGCGCGATACCGACGATGTTCGCTTGCGTGCCGTCCCAGACCGGATAGCGAGAGAACCCTTCTTCCGCGATGTACTCCACTACTTCCGCAACGGTCTTGCCGCCATCGAGGTAGTCGATGAGCTCCGCTGGCGTCATGACGTCCTCCGCAGTGATATCGCTGAACAAGAGCGCGCGCTCGATGAGCTCGGACTCCGCTTTCTCGATGGTGCCGGCTTTCACGCCCATGCGTGCGAGTGTCTTGATTTCCTCGTCGCTGACGCGTGGTTTATCTTCCGCGTTGGCGTGCGGGGCAAGTCGCGAGACGATCTTGTCGAGCATCCAGACGAGTGGCTTGAGGACGACAGTGACCGCGTAGACGGGATAGGCAAAAAGGAATGCCGCCTTTTCCGCGTCGTGTGCCGCATAGGACTTCGGGATGAATTCGCCGAAGATGAGCACGAGGAGCGTCATCACACCGGTTGCGATGCCGAGCGCTCCGTTGCCGAAGAGTTCGATGGCAAGGATGGTCGCGAGCGCGGAGGCGCCGACGTTCACCGCGTTGTTGCCGAGCAGGATAGTGCCGAGGAGCCCGCGCGCGTCACCGCGCAGCCTTTCGACCAGCTTTGCCGTAGGGCTTCCCTGTCTGGCGAGCGTATGGACGCGTAGCATGTTCACGGAAAAGAGCGCCGTTTCGGAGGCGCTGAAGAAGGCGGAGCAGGCGAGAAGGATAAGGAGGATGACAGCTTGGGTAATCATTGCGGTAGCCTAGTGTGGAGGGGGTTAGGATGCAACTTCAGGCTTATTTTCAGGCGTAGCGGGAGAAGAGACGGTGGGAAGCACGACGCTCATCTGGGTACCGACCTTCTCGATGGACTCCACGGTAATACGACCCCTCATTGTCTCGACGATCTTTTTCGTAATCCAGAGGCCGAGTCCGGTGCCAGGAATCGCGGATGTCTCGTCGGTCTTCACGCGGTAGAACTTCTGGAAGAGCTTCGCTTGCGCCTCCGCCGACATGCCGAGGCCGGTATCGGTGACGCGGATGTCGAGCATCTTGTCGTTCGTGAGTTCCGTCGTCACGGTGACGGAACCTTTCGGCGTGTACTTGATGGCGTTCGAGCAGAGGTTGATGAGGACCTGCTTCAGCCGAGCGACATCGGCCCGGATCTTCGGAAGCGGCGCGTCCGGCTTCGTGTAGGAGAACGCGAGCCCTTTCCGCTCGGCCTCGAAGTGGAGCTGTGTCACGATCTCCTCGATGATCGCGCCGGCATCGACGTCCTCGAGGCTCAACTGCATGCGGCCCTGTTCGATGCGCGACACGTCGAGGAGGTCTTCCACGAGTCCCGCGAGGTGCGTGGAGATGGCGAAGGTCGTCTGCAGCACCTGCTTCGGCTTTTCTTCCATCTTTCCGAATGCGTCTTCGAGGAAGAGCGAAAGATAACCGCGCACCGCGGTGATCGGCGCGCGCAGCTCATGCGACGCCATGGAGATGAAGTCATCCTTCATTTTGTCGACCTCCTGCAGCTTCCGGAACAGGATCGCGTACTGGAAGATGCGCGTGTTCGACGACAGCACGAGGATGACGGCAAGGACCGTGATCGCGAGCCAGATGTACGACCAGAAGAGGTTATCGCGCACGAGCGCGTCGATGACCGAGAGCGAGATCTTCGCGACGAGGAGATACTCCTTCGTCACCCCGTCCGTTCCGTGCAGCGGCATGACGACGCTCCAGTACCGGTCCGCGCTCCGTAGTTCCGCCGGAGTCAGCGGCGTCGCGTCGCCGGCCGAGCGCGGCGACTTGGTGAGCGCGGCGATGGCCTGATCGTTGTACCAGGAAAGGATGTACTGCGTGCCGCGCGCCGGTTGACCGACGGCGCTCTCGTTGACGCTCGCGACGACGACGAAGTCCTCACCATCCTTGCGGAGCACGTCCATGGACCGCACTTCCGGAATGATTGCGGCGACCTCCTTGAGGCGTTCTTGCAATGCGGCGGGGTCGCCGAAGCGATCCACGCTCGTCACATTCACCATCTTTCCGATGAGAAGCGCGGTCCGTTGCAGCTCGATGTCGACCGTCGCGCGGAAACGGCTGATGACGAAGAAGGTGTTGAGGACGATGGTCGTCGGTACCAGCAAGAGCAGCAGGATCGCATAGATCACCTGCCAGTTTCGCTTGAGGAAGAAGGCACCTTTCTGCTCCATAATCGGTCTCAGTATAGCACACTGAGCCGACTATCGGACGACAATCATGACTTTTTCTCCGTTTTGAACGTCACCATCGTTCCAGTCGTGCGCTGCATCAAGGAAATTTGCGTACGTGTAGAGGAAATCAGCCCCACGTTTGGTGCCGGGGTCGTGCGTGATGATGTGTGTCGATGTATACCCTTTGACAACGACCATGTGGTATTCAGGTCCATCACCGGAGAAGAACGGGTTGTCGAGTACGCGTCCATCCGCAGGGACGATGACCGGGTACCCGCGCGCAACAGCTGTTTTGAGGCTATCGATGGAGTCGAGGGGTTCTACGACGAGCTTATCGTAGTCGTAGTGTTCCTTCATGAGTTCAACGACCTGTGCTGCGGAGGTGCTCTCAAAGTAGCCAAAGATCTCCATTTGGGTGGCAACCAAGGCCTGAATTCGCTCCAATGCTTCCTCAACGGTCACGGTCGCTTCATCCGTCAGGTACGCCTGGAGCATGATAAGCGAGGCTTCTTCGCAAGCATCCTCATGAATGGCATCCCAAACGCCGTTCGGAGCTTGGACTACGAAAGGGATACGGAGGTTCATTTGTGCGGGAATTTGACCAGAGACTGTCGTGTTATCCACAGTTTTGGGGATAACTTCGACATTGTCCACGGGCTCGACATCTGGCTCGTCGATAGGCGGCGTTTCAAGCTGTTCAGGCTCGGCTTCCGGAAGCGCATCCAGCGCATCTTTTAGCGCAATTTCGATGAATTCCGCCCGGCTCATCGGCTCCGGAACAGGTCCGACCTGCCACCGGAAGTACGCTTCATGGAGGTCTCCGCGGTACTTGAAAACCGCTCCACCGAAGCTTGCGGCGACGATAAGGAGGACGAAGAGGGGAAATGCGGATGATTCGCGGTTTCGGCGCATAGGCGTATCGGAGGATACTATAGCACGGAAGGAATCTTGACGAGCCTCCCACCGAAGCGCACACTTGAGGCACTATGGCCGACAAAAAACCCCTCAAAATCTCCAAGGTCGTCGTGGATCGCGACCTTTGCATCGGTGCAGCGACCTGCGCCGTGCTTGCGATGAAGACGTTCCGCATGGACGATGAAAACAAGGCGGTCGTCATCGATCCGCATGGCGACGACCCGGACACCGTGCTCATGGGCGCGGAGTCGTGTCCGACGAAGGCCATCTTCGTGTACGACGAGGACGGCAACCAGATCTACCCCACCGAGTGACCGGAGGAATCGTGCAGCGATACGACTACATCATCATCGGTCTCGGTATCTGCGGCGCGACCGCAGCGGAGACGATTCGCAAGAACGATCCTGACGGATCGATTCTTGTCATCGGCGAAGAGTCGCACCTCACGTATTCGCGCGTACTCTTGCCGCACGTCGTTCGCGGTAAGGTTGGCGAAGAAAAGATCTGGCTCAAGCGTGACGAAGCATTCGTAGAACAACGCATTGATGTTCGACGTGGTGTTTCGGTGACGCATATCGACACGGCAACAAAAACGGTCACCACGAGCGACGCCAATGTTTTCGGGTATTCCAAGCTCCTCATTGCGACTGGTGGTACGCCGAAACGTCTCACCTGCGACGGTGCGGAGAACATTACCGTACAACGTCTGCAGACCATCGAAGATGCGCGCGAGGTCGCCGCGGCGCCGAAAGGAACGTCTGCCGTCATTGGCGGAGGCTTCATCGCGCTCGAACTCATCATGTCGTATGCGCAGCGCGGGTGCGAGGTCGTCGCCTTGTTGCGCAAGGACGGATTCTTCTCTTCCGTGCTTGATGCTGCGAGCAAGCGTGCGCTGAGCGGGGTGCTGCGGGAACATGGGATCGACGTGCGGACGGATGTCGAGGTCGTGAGCGTGCGCCACGAAGGCGACGCGACCGTTGTGTGCGCGTCCGACGGCGCGGAGATCCATGCGCAAACGGTCGGACTCGGCATCGGCATCGACGCGAATGTTAGCTTCTTGAAAGGTTCCGGAATCGAGACGCGCCGCGGTGTGGTGACAGATGCCGAGCTTCGGACGAACGTTCCGGACGTATATGCGGCAGGGGACGCGGCAGAGTTTTTCGACCCGCTCGTTGGGGAGCATCACGTGGTCGGTAACTGGCAGAACGCGCTCTTCCAAGCCAAGCTAGCAGGGGAGAATATGACTGGGAATCCGGCGCCCTTCTCACGCGTTACCTCATATTCCATTTCTTGCTTTGGACTCCCGCTAGCCTTCCTTGGAGCGACAGATATCGCTCCAGATAAGCGTATCGTACGCGATAATGGCTGTGGACAAATTGTACAAATCTTTATCAAAGGTGGCCGTGCTATCGCCGCAACTTGCATCGGACCCTTCACAGATAGGGCATGGATCACTGAGCTTATCGAGAAACGGATTCTGTGGACGGACACCGAAGGAAAAACGTTTTTAGAATCTGGTGGATAAGATGTTGGTAAGCTCAGATTTTTGAGCTTAAAAAGACAGTCATCCACATTTTACTCACAAGACAGTTTTGAACAAAAAATGACCCAAAAGGGTCGTTTTTTTTGCTTTGTACAAACCAATAGGGCTTGAAAATAAGCTTAGTTTGTGATAAGCTCAGTGAGGACAGAAGCAAAGAAAGCATTGGAAACAAAAATAAAAGCTCAAATTTGGCCAAATATGCACTTTTTCAAGGCGCAAGCTCAAATAATTTTCGGCATACCTTCCAAGGCAACTCCTCTTTTTAGGGGTATTTTTGTTGCCCTAGCCGCTCTTCTTACCGCCGTTTCCATACTGTTCGTCATTTTCGTTCAGCCAGCCCATGCCGAGTTCACGAACGGAATGAACGCCGTTGACCTGCTTGGTCAGTACGATTTGAACGTCACAGACTCGCTTTCCCCCCTCTACACGAAAGATGGCATCTACGGTTCTCCTGCGTATCGCAAGATCAACCCGCGGACAGCCACTCTTGATTCTGTCCATAATCGTCTGTTCGTTCGTGGTGAAGAAAGCGACTTCGCATCGGAGCGCATCTTTGTCTACAACCTTGATGCAGATAACAGACCAATCGATGCGTTTGCGGACTTCATTCTTGGGCAGACCGACTTCAACTCCTTCGCGTCATGCGGCACGGCATCAGCTAGCAATATTTGTGGTGCGGGCAGCCAAATGGCATACGATCCGGTCAATGATCGCCTTTTTGCAACGGACGCCTCACGAAGTCGTGTGCTCGTATTCGATACCTCAATCCTCTCGAACGGCCAGGCTGCGGTGAACGTGCTCGGTCAAGTAGACTTCACCTCGAGTGGAAGCGCTACGACGCAGTCAGGATTTCAGAATGCGAGTGGCGTTGCCTACGACTCAGTCAATGAACGGTTGTTCGTTGCAGACATCAACAACTACCGTATCCTCGTTTTCGATCTCTCTGGCGGCATTACTGATGGAATGGATGCGAGCTTTGTTCTCGGCAAGAACGATTTCGTGACTGGTGGAATTGGCGGTACGACCGCTGCGAGCTTTGGCAACATCAAGGCGCTTGCATACGACGAAGTCGGCCAGCACCTCTTTGCGACGGATTCTGACAACAACCGCGTTCTCGTTTTCGATGTCGCCTCCATCACGAACGGTGAGAATGCCGTTGCTGTACTAGGACAAGCAGACTTCACCTCGAGTGGAAGCGCTACGACGCAGAATGGGATGAATACTCCCCATGGAGTCGCTTACGATGCGACATATGACCGTCTGTATGTAACGGATCAAAGCAATCACCGTACTCTGGTCTACGATGTTGCATCCATCACGAACGGCGAGAATGCCGTTGCTGTACTAGGACAGGCAAACTTTACCTCAGGGACCTCTGGTACTGCACAGGACCGCCTTTCAGCTCCACACAACGTCGTTGTTAGCAGCGATGGTTCCGTTGTCTATGTTGCGGATTTTGGTAATCAGCGCACCGTCTCCTTCGTTATTACAGACGACCTCCTTGCTACCGGTATGGCTGCCACGAACGTCCTCGGCCAGGCGAACCTCACCTCCAGCGTCTCCGCGACGACGCAGGGCGGCATGGTGGGGCCGCAAGGTTCGGCGCTCGACCAGATTAATAATCGACTGTTCGTTGCGGACAACTTCAATAACCGCGTCCTTGTCTATAATGTCTCGGACGGTGTTACCGATGGTGAGAACGCCACTGCCGTCCTCGGTCAGGCAGATTTCATTTCGAGCGTGGCCGCAACGACGCAGACTGGCCTCAGGAATCCCGCCAATGTCGCTTACGATCCGAATAATCAACGCCTGTTCGTTTCGGAGTACGGCAACCATCGTATTACGGTTTTTGATGTTGCTGCTATCACCAATGGAGAGGCTGCGGTGAACGTCCTCGGCCAAGCAGATTTCACGTCCAGCACCCCTGGGCTTAGCGCCTCCAAATTCAATGGCAACAACCCAATTGTCTATGACCCAGTCTACGACAGGCTCTATGTCGGAGACGTATCCAATAATCGAGTCCTTGTTTTTGACCTTTCCGGTGCGATTACGGATGGCATGAACGCAACGTATGTACTCGGCCAGCCGGATTTCATAAGTAATACATCTTCTACGACCCAGACAGGGATGTCTGGTGTCCTCGGGATTGCTGTTAATAATACGGGTAACCGCCTCTTTGTCGCCCAGGATTCCAACCGCGTTACCGTCTACGATGTCGCCTCCATCACGAATGGTGAAGCGGCGATTAACGTGCTTGGTCAGACGGATTTCACGTCCAGCTCATCGGGTGTCACACAATCAAAGTTCAGTAGTCCGAGCGGTATGGGATACGATCCGATTACCGACCGCCTCTTTGTCGCTGACTTTTTCTCAAATCGGGTGATGGTCTTTGATGTTGCGAGCATCACGAACGGCGAGAATGCGATTGCAGTACTCGGACAGGCGAACTTTACCTCGGGTGCTGCCGCAACGACAGCGACCGGTATGGCATTCCCGTTTCATAGCACGTTCGATCCCGCCACGGGCCGTCTCTATGTCGCTGAACGCGAGAATCGACGCGTTTCCGTTTTCGAAGTGACGGACCACCTTCTTGCGAACGGCATGATGGCAAGTGATAGCCTCGGCCCTTGTAGTGAAGATGCTGCCACTGGCCTCTGTACACCATCGTTCGGACCGAGCGCTACGAACTTTTCACGCGCTACGTTCCGTGGCGCGGCAGACGTTGCAATCGATACCGTTAATCATCGACTTTTCGTCGCGGACACCGCGGACGGTAATTATGCCGCTGGTCGCGTCCTCGTCTACAACCTCGATATAAGCAATAACCTCATCGATCGAGTGCCGGACTACGTGCTGGGCAAGCCAGATTTCGCTATCAGCGGCGTCAGCCCCACTACCGCATCGAACATGGGGTGGGTGACGGCACTTGCATATGACAGCGTTCGCAATATCCTCTATGTTGCGAACGGTACGAGTGGTAGCAACTCCAACCGCATCCTTGCTTTCGATGTCGCGTCAATCACCAATGGCGAAGCGGCAATCAAGGTCCTCGGCCAAGCGGACTTCACTTCGAATGCCTTGGGCACTACACAAACGCTTTTCCAGGCGTTTGCGCTTGCCTATGATCCGGACAACGACCGCCTCTTTGCTGCTCATAGCGGCGCGAACCGCGTCTTGGTGTTTGATGCCGTCTCCACGCTTGCAAATGGTGCCGCAGCGACCAACGTCCTTGGCCAAGCAGACTTCACCTCGAGCCTTTCTGCAACGACCCAGAGCGGCATGAACAGTCCTGTGGGGCTTACGTATGACTCGACGAGCGACCGCCTCTTTGTCGCTGATGGAGGTAATGTCCGTACGCTTGTCTACGACATCTCTGGTGGTATCACGAACGGAATGAATGCAAGCTTCGTTCTCGGTCAATCAGATTTCACGAGTTCAGGCGTTGCGGCAACGCAGAGCGGAATGGGGGCGCCTGCCGGACTCGAATATGATGCCACGAACAATCGGCTGTTCGTGGCGGATGCGAACGCTCACGATCGCGTCCTTATCTACAATCTGAGTTGCGGCCTTACCAACGGTGCCAGTGCCGCCTATGTTCTCGGCCAAGCGAACTTCACCGCAACCGGGGGCGGTACGACACAGAGTACGTTCAACTTGAACCCAAACGCTGACGGGTTAGCGTATGATGGTGGGAATGACCGTCTCTATGTGCCGGACCGCGGGAATAACCGCATGATGATTTTTGAGGGTGGCGGAGGAATCGGGGATT
This sequence comes from uncultured Gammaproteobacteria bacterium, assembly GCA_964626205.1. GTDB lineage: Bacteria > Patescibacteriota > Patescibacteriia > SG8-24 > SG8-24 > CAZVED01. The sequence continues at coordinate 3,195 of CAZVED010000004.1, read as the reverse complement.
GCCCCGGTGCTGGAAGCGGTATTGAAGCTGACAACGTCCTCGGCCAGGCAGACTTCACCAGCAATGGCGCCGCGACCACGGCTGCAGGACTCAGCGGCACTGGCGGTACATCCATCGATGCAATCGGCGGTCGATTGTTTGTCTCCGATCATCTGAATAATCGCGTACTGGTGTATGACGTCTCCGACGGGGTTACTGACGGCGAAGCCGCGGTGAACGTCCTCGGTCAGGCAGACTTTACCTCGAATGGTGCTGCGACCACCGTAACAGGGATGAGCATGCCAATCGGCTCAGCTTATGATGCGGTGAATCAGCGCCTCTTTGTCGCCGAGCTTGGCAACAACCGCGTCCTCGTGTTTGATGTCGCGTCTATTACCGACGGTGAGGCCGCGGTGAACGTGCTCGGTCAGGCGGACTTTACCTCGAACGGTGACGCGATCACTGCAACAGGAATGTCAGTGCCACTTGCCCTCGCTTACGATGCCGGAACCGACCGACTGTTCGTCACAGATGCCGGCAACAACCGCGTCCTCGTGTTTGATGTCGCGTCTATTACCGACGGCGAAGCCGCGGTGAACGTCCTCGGTCAGGCGGACTTTATCTCGAATGGCGCAGCAGTGACTGCGGGCGGGATGTCTACTGCCTACGGTATTTCCTATGATACGAACAACGCGCTTCTGCTTGTGGGTGACACTGGAAACAACCGTGTCCTCATCTATGATCTCTCCGATGGAATCACTGACGGTGAAGCCGCAGTGAACGTCCTCGGCCAGGCGGACTTTACGAGCAATGGTAGCGCGGCAACACAGAGTGGAATGGCATCGCCTGCCGGCATCGCTGTAGACACGACTGACGAACGATATTTCGTCACGGAATTCGGTAATCACCGTGTTACCGTTTTCGACATCTCTGGTGGTATCACAGATGGAATGAACGCCTCCGCCGTCTATGGTCAGCCGAATTTTACGTCCTCATTGAACGCTACAACAAGGACTGGAATGAATACGCCGTTTGGCGTTGCCTTCCATAACGACGGTGCCGTACAGCATCTTTACGTCGCGGAGGTCAACAACAATCGTGTCCTCTATTTCGACATCACTCCGGCTTTGCAGGCGAACAATGTGCTCGGTCAGGCAGACTTTACGAGCAGTGGTGCAACAACGACACAGAGTGGTCTTCAAACGCCTGCGGGTTCTGCCCACGACAGTATCAATGACCTCCTTTTTGTTGCGGACTATGGCAACAACCGTGTTCTTGTCTATGACGTTTCCGACGGGATTACCGACGGTGAGGCCGCGGTGAACGTGCTCGGTCAGGCGGACTTCGTCTCAGGTGGCGGCGCGACCACACAGAGTGGCATGTCCGGCGCAGTCGATACGGCATATGACTCGACGAAGGAACTGCTCTATGTCGCCGACGTGGCAAACAACCGTGTTCTCGTCTATGACCTATCGGGCGGGATTACTGATGGCATGAATGCAATCTATGTCCTCGGCCAGGCGAACTTCACCTCGAGTCTCGCGGCCACCACGCAGAACGGGGTCAATCAACCAATTGGCATTTCGATTGATACCGCAGGACAACGCTTGTTCGTTGCTGAAGCCGTAAACTCCCGCGTTCTTATCTATGATGTCGCCGCGATTACCGATGGTGAGGCTGCGGTGAACGTCCTCGGCCAAGCGGACTTCGTAACGAGCACTGGCACGACCACGCAGGGAGGAATGTCATCGCCGTACGGCGTGCACTATGCTCCAGCGACGGATTTGCTCTATGTCGCCGACTTTGGTAATAACCGTGTGCTTATCTTCGATATCTCTGGCGGCATCACGGATGGCATGAACGCGACGTATGTGCTTGGTCAGACAGATTTCGTCTCGAGTACAGGCGCAGTGACACAATCCGGCATGGATGATCCGATGCGTGTCTATTATGACAGCGTCAACGAGAATCTCTTCGTTGCTGAATTCATGACCAACAATCGCGTTCTCGTCTATGACCTCTCTGGCGGCATCACAGACGGAATGAACGCGAATAGTGTTCTTGGGCAGCCTGACTTCGTGACGAACGCGGCAACGACTACGCAGTCGGGAATCTCCGCCGCAAGCGGTCTCTCCTACATCCCCTCGAGCGGTACGCTGTTTGTCTCAGAATTCATGAACAACCGTATCACGACATGGGACTTCCCTGATGCGCCCGTGCCGCCTCCTCCTGCTGGCGGCGGCGGAAATCCGCCTGCAGACTCGACGCCTCCTGTCATCACGAACGTCGTCGTCTCCGCTATCACGGAGAACAGTGCAGCGATTTCGTGGGATACCAACGAAGCCTCAACTACCCGCATCGAATACGGTCTCACGACCGGCTACGGTTCGGTTTATAATGACGTTGGCGCGTACGTAACAGCACACTCTCATACATTGACCGGACTTGCCGCTGGGACGACGTACCATTTCCGTGTCTGTTCCACGGATTCTGCATCCAACCAAAGCTGCTCGACGGACGCGTTCTTTACGACTCTTGGATCATCTGGCGAACCCACGACACCAGATGATGATACACCTGCACCCGAGGAACCGTTCGTGCCAGTTCCTACAAACCCCACAGTGACGAACGTTGCTGCTGCCGTGACAGAATCGTCTGCTACGATTACTTGGGAGACGAACTATTCTGGCAATAGCATCGTCCGTTTCGGGCTTACTGAGAGCTATGGGTATCAGACCGCGCCGAGCTCAACGCTTACGACATCGCATGCGCGAGAGATCACAGGACTTGCATCGTCGATGACGTATCATTACCAGGTATGTTCTACCTCTGGTGACACGACAGTGTGCTCCAGCGGCCACTCCTTCGCAACGTCGGCGCCCGCACCATTCGTCGAACCCACGCCGGAACCGACTCCCGAGCCGACGCCGGAGCCAGAACCGACTCCGATTCCGGAGCCAACCCCAACGCCTGAGCCGACACCGGAACCCACGCCAACACCTGAGCCGACTCCGGTTCCGGAACCAACACCCGAACCAACCCCGACACCTGAGCCGACACCGGAACCTACCCCCGAACCTGAACCGACCCCAGTACCAGAACCGACACCTGAGCCGGCTCCGTCTCCAACACCAGCTGCAAGTTCCGGTACGAACTGGATCTGCGGCAACGGCATCTGCGAAGCCTCTGGAGAGACGGCTGCGAGCTGTCCGTCTG
>CAZVED010000003.1:138484-141150 GCA_964626205.1 uncultured Gammaproteobacteria bacterium | reverse complement strand
CGTGGAAACGCTCCGCAGTCACGGCGCAATGGACTACACCGTCGTCGTTTCCGCTGCCGCGTCATCCCCTGCCGTCTTGCAATTCCTCGCACCGTACGCCGGAGCATCTGTCGGCGAGTATTTCATGGGCAAGGGCAAGGACGTCCTTGTTGTCTACGATGATCTCTCCAAGCACGCTGTCTCCTACCGCGAGCTTTCCTTGCTGCTCCGCCGCCCGCCAGGTCGCGAGGCGTATCCGGGCGATGTGTTTTATCTCCACTCCCGCCTCCTCGAGCGTGCAGCAAAACTCAACGATGAGTACGGTGGCGGCTCGCTCACCGCGTTGCCGATCATCGAGACGCAGGCTGGCGACGTGTCTGCATACATCCCGACGAACGTCATCTCCATCACGGACGGCCAGATCTTCCTTGATGCCGACCTGTTCAACAGCGGTATCCGCCCGGCCATCGACATCGGCATTTCCGTCTCCCGTGTCGGCGGTGCAGCACAGACCAAGATCGTGAAGAAGGTCGCCGGCTCAGCCAAGCTTGACCTTGCGCAGTACTACGAACTCGCCGCCTTCACCCAATTTGCCTCAGAGCTCGACGCTACGACCAAGAAGCAGCTGACTCGCGGGCAACGCGTCGTGGAGGCCATGAAGCAGCGTCAGCAGGCCCCGTACCGTCTCTGGCAGGAGGTCGTCATCCTGCGCACCGCGACCGGCGGACACCTCGACGAAATTCCTGCCGAAAAGGTACAGGAAACCCTCGCCGGCCTGCTCCGTGTCATCGAGGGCTCGTCGCCTGAGCTCGTAGCGAACATCGAAGAGAAGAAAGAACTCACGCCGGATATCGCTACCGCGCTCGATGCCGCCATTACCGCCGGCCTGACCGCCTGACGCATGCCGTCCCTCATCGATGTCAAAAATCGAATTGCCGCGACGCGCAGCACGAAGAAGATCACCAAGGCAATGCAGCTTGTCGCGGCGAGCAAGATGAAGCACTTCCAGCGCACCGCGACGGACGTCCGGCGGTATGCCCTCTCCCTCGTCCGGAACCTCGCGCTCGCGCACGGGTCCATGGACGAGACGGTCTATGCGGAACGCCGTACGGCAGGAAAGACAGTCTTCGTCCTCCTCGCATCAGACAAAGGCCTGTGCGGCGCCATGAACACGCAGCTCGTCAGGGCACTGCTCCGATCCGAGCGGTGGCGCTCGACGCCAACCGAGAACCGGGCGCTCATCACTGTGGGGCGGAAGAGCAAGGATGCCGCACGCGCGGAAGGTATCGTCCCGCTGCGCTCGTTCGAACGGCTTCCGGAACGGTTACGCCCGCACGAAGCGCTCGAGGTCATTGGACCGCTCCTCTCGTTATGGGAATCCGGCGAAGCCCGCGAAATCATCGTCGTTTCTCCCTGGTACGTGAACCCGTTCGTGTTCCATCCGGAAGTGAAAACGTTCCTCCCCTACTCCGCCGCAATGGTCGCCGAGCATCTCCACACGGAGGAGCTTCCCGTCCCTATGGCCGAAGCCGCCATCTTCGAACCGACTGCGGAAGAGGTTGTTCTCAAGCTCGCTCGAGCGGTCGCGGAAAGCCTCTTCATCGAGGCATTCTACGAACTGAAGGCCACGGAGTACTCGAGCCGCATGGTCGCCATGAAAAAGGCCACGGAGGCAGCAGATGAGCGCATCGACACGTTGACGATCGAGTATAACAAGGCGCGACAAGGTGCCATAACCCAACAGCTCGCCGAGCTGGCATCAGCCAGTGAAGCCATGGCGGGCGAAGACGCATATGAAACATTCGACATCTGAACTTCCGAAGGGCTCCATCAGCCGCATTACCGGCGTCGTCGTCGACGTGTTCTTCGATGCGCATGTCCCTGAGAAATACTCCGCGCTTATCGTATCCAATACCGAGCCGCGCCTCGTCCTTGAGACGCAGGCGCACATGGGCGACGGTGTTGTTCGCGCCATCGCGATGAGCACGACGGACGGTCTCATGGTCGGCCAGGAGGTCACGGACACCTGCGCTCCTATCTCCGTTCCAGTCGGTGACGCGACGCTCGGCCGCGTGTTCAACGTGACCGGTGAAGCCATCGACGGCAAGGCCGACGTCCCGGCAACGACCACGCGCAAACCCATTCATCGCGCGGCACCGACCTTCGCGGAACAGAGCGCGTCGGTGGAAATCTTCGAGACCGGCGTGAAGGTCGTCGATCTCCTGGCGCCATTCATTAAAGGCGGAAAGATCGCTTTGTTCGGTGGTGCCGGCGTCGGCAAGACCGTCATCATGCAGGAGATGATCCACAACGTCGCCATGAAGCACGGCGGCTACTCCGTCTTTGCCGGCGTCGGCGAGCGCACCCGCGAGGGCAATGACCTCATTCGCGAAATGGAGGAATCCGGCGTGCTCGGCAAGCTCGCGATGGTCTTCGGGCAGATGAACGAACCGCCAGGAGCACGCATGCGCGTGGCACTCTCCGGTCTTACCATCGCCGAAGAGTTCCGCGATCAAGGAAAGGACATCCTCATGTTCGTGGATAACATCTTCCGCTTCACCCAGGCAGGCGCCGAGGTGTCGGCATTGCTCGGGCGCCTTCCTTCCGCAGTCCCCAACCAGCCGACGCTCGCGACCGAAAAGGCCGCCGAGCAGGAACCCATCACCTCCACCAAGAAAGGGTCCATT
>CAZVED010000003.1:69115-138474 GCA_964626205.1 uncultured Gammaproteobacteria bacterium | reverse complement strand
GCTGCGAACCCGGCCGGTTGCACGGCCAACCATGCCGAGGAAATGGGCGTGCTGCAGGAGAGCATCACCTCCACCAAGAAAGGGTCCATTACGTCCATCCAAGCCGTGTATGTCCCGGCGGACGACCTGACCGACCCTGCTCCGGCAACCACGTTCGCCCACCTTGATGCCACCATCGTGCTCTCGCGCCAGCTCGCGAGTATCGGCATCTACCCGGCAGTCGACCCGCTCGACTCCAATTCCGTCGCGCTCAAGGAGTCCATCGTCGGAGCGGAGCATTACCGCGTGGCGAACGCCGTCCGTGAGACCCTCCAGCGGTACAAGGAGTTGCAGGACGTCATCGCGATCCTCGGCATGGACGAGCTTTCAGAGGAGGACAAGCTGGTCGTCTCCCGCGCGCGCAAGGTCCAGAAGTACCTCTCGCAGAACTTCTTCGTCGCGGAGCAGTTCACCGGAACGCCAGGCCAATACGTCCCACGCGAAGAGACCGTGCGTGGTTTCGCTGGCATCATCGACGGCGCGTATGACCATGTTCACGAGACGCACTTCTATATGGCCGGCTCCATCGACGAGGTCGTTGAGCGCCACCGCAAGGCGGAAGCGGCAGAAACCGTCGCCGCATAAGGCACGCGCGCCCTATGTCGTCGCTCTCCCTCATCATCGCCTCACCGACACGGACCTGGTTCGATGGACCGGCGGATTCGGTGCATCTCTCGACCGATCTCGGCGAGATGGAGGTCTTTCCTGGGCACGTGTCTCTCCTCGGAACCGTCACGGTCTCCAAAGTCCGCGTCCGCGTCGGAGACCATGAAGACGAATTCCTCGTCCGTCGTGGATTCATCGCGGTCGAAGGTGGTGCAGGAGACACTGTTCGCGTCACGGCGAGTCATTGCGAGCGACGGGCAGACATGGATCTCGCGAGTATTAAGGACTACCGGGAATTCATTCTTGGCCTTCTCGCAAAACGCGAAGATCTCTCGCAGTACCAAATCGGCTTCCTCGAGGACGAGCACGGGGCCATCGAGAAGCTCATGACCATCGAAAAGACCGAGTCTTGAGGCTTTCCGCTGCCCCTGCTACGAAAAACCCCAGTCACTATCGTGGCTGGGGTTTTGTGTTCGGAAACCGTGGAGCCATTAGATGAGTCGCGCCTCATCCACGGGAACTATCTCCGTCCCGAAGCCGTGCGATTTCACGCTTGAGTTCCTGCATCCGAAGTTCGCGGCCGACCATGAGCTTGTTGACGCGCTCCATTTCCACGAGATTCCGGTTCAGCTCCGCCGTACGCTCCTCGATTTTGCGCTCAAGGTCCTGATGCGATTCCCTGAGTTTTGCCGCCATCGCGTCAAATCGCCGCGCTAGCTCACCGATTTCGTCCTTGGGATAGTTCGCGACATCCCGCATGACCGTAGCTCCCGACTGTTCGAGCTCAACGATGCCACGCATCAGACGTTGCAGCGGATCGATAACAACCTTTTCAGTGAATGCGAACGTAGCGATGGCAATGAGGGCCGCCAAGAGGATGGCCGAGAGGAGTCCTGAGGCGGCGGCTCGATCCGTCGCTGAGCGAATCACCTCGACGCGTTCCTGTTGCACGGCTAATAGCTCGTCAAGCGGCGAGACAAGAAATATCTTCGCTTCCAAGGTCGGAATGGTCGCATAGAGTACGATCTTCCCTTGCGTATCGTTCGTTGCAGAAGGGTTGAAGGAGCCTGCTTGTGCATCACGTGCCGACAGCACCTCGCTACCTTCCGTAAAATCCGCCACCGGTGAACGTAGCAGGCTCGTCTCATCCGGCGCAATATCGAAATCCTCGTAGACTGCCCCCGCGGAACTGATGAACGTGCCATCCGACCTCACGATGACGGTATACGAGGAAACGGACGGGTCAATCGCCGTGACGCGGGTCAAGAGATTCAATGTCGTGACGTCAAATGCCAGAACCTGCTGCACGATGGACCCCTCACGTATAGGCATGGCATAGGTCATGACACCCTGTCCGGTCATCGGGTCGGTGTACGGACCGATCCAGCGTCCGACGGACGTCGTCCTATCGGCGAATACACTCCAAAGGTCCGTCCGAACGAGGCCTCTGGCGACATTCTCCGTGATGAAAGGGACGGCTGCAACGACACCTTCGGCATCGAGTACGTACACCCTGCTGATGATGGGGTTGCCGTAAAAGTAATCCGCCAGCAGGCGCTCGGTCCCGACGCCGCTCGCGCTCATGTTGGTCCGTACGCCATCAAGGCCGATGAGCAGCTTTTTCAGCGTCAGGTCGTAAATCTCCGCCTTCGCGCCGACGCTCCCTTGCAACTCTTGACGAATAAGCACGCCAGCCTGCTCCAATGCACTACTTTCGGCCGTTAAGGATGCTTGCGACAAAGATTGCAGGAGCATCCATATGATGCCGGAAACAGGGAGGATGGTGATGAACGCGATGAAGAGCAGCGTCTTAAGACGCAATCCGGCAATCCCACGCTTCATACCTCGCCCATTTTTCATCGGATCTCAAGGTTGTCTGTTTCTTCACGGAAAAGAACGCGGACGCCATCCTTCCAATGACCGACCGTGTAATCCGTTGCAGACATCGCCTCATGATCGGTCTTGGAGAACGGGCGCTCATACGCTTTGAGAATTCCCTCGACCATTCCGGTATTTTCCAGCGCATCACGAACAGCCTTCCGGTCGGTGCTTCCGGCGGTTTCGAATGCATTCTTTAGCAGGAGAATCGCGTCGTACGCGTTCGCGGTCGTCGTGATTGCCGTTGCCGGAGCACCGTGCAAGGCGACGACTCTTTCCTGAAGCGCGACGGTCGCCGGAGCCCCATCATCCATGATGACCGCGCTCCAATAGAGGTTCTCCGCTGCGTCTCCGACGATACTCCAGATATCGATGGTGTTCGCTGCGGTGCCGAGCAAGATCGGCCGGAAGCCATTAATCGATGCAGCGGCACGAGCGACCGCCGAGCTGATATCGACCAAGGAGTAGATCATGACAGCTTCGGCGCCGGCATCCTGCGCCTCCGTGAGCATCCGAACGAGTTCTGTCTGCGAAGCTCCGGCCTCGACCGGACGGACATACACTGGCGTCTTCCCCCATCGCCCAAGGACGTCCGCGACATCGATCCTGCCCTGGGATCCGTACGGCGTCGTGTCGTGCAGCAACGCCACGTTCCCGGAGGGTGTCGTGCTCATGGTCCATGCCATGATATGACGGACTTGCTCCTTGTCGAGCGAGGAGATACGGAAGATGTAGTTCCTGGGCCGGTCTTGGAACCGTGTCGTGATCTCAGTCGCTGTCGCGATAGGCGAAATGACGATGACCTCGTTCTCCTGCGGGAGATCGAGCCAATGGAGAGCGTTCCCGCTATTGGCAGGACCTATCACTGCGGAAACCTTCTCTTCGAAAATGAGGCGCTCCATATTCTGCTTGGAGAGCTCCGGGTTCCCTTCATCGTCCATCACGACAAGGCGGACCGGTAGCCCGAGAATGCCGCCCTCGGCATTGATATCGTCGACCGCAAGTCGCGTACCCAGCATTGCGGAGATACCGAAATTCGCGACGGGGTTATTCGACATGGCGGCATTATAGCCGATGACGATCTCCTTTGGTTCGGCGTCGGCAGACATCGGGATGATGTGGTCGAGTTCTGGTCGAGAGGTCATCCATATGCCTGCTCCCGTGAGGATGACCACCAGGAACGCAAGAGCGAACAAGCCGCCTTTCTTCATAAGGAGTCAGGACGATAGGGTAATAAAACGTTTTGTAAGCATACCATAAGGCATGGCTTCCTAAAAAAACGGACCGACATGCGTCGGCCCGGTTTTTTCGGTTCTTCAGCCCTCGTCTTCGTCGCCATCCTCATCAGCATCCTCGTCGCCATCGACATCTTCCAGGACAGCCTCGATGAGCATGTCGAGCTTTTTCTCGATGGCTTTGAGGCGCGCCTCGAGCTTGCTGGTATCAGCGACAGGGGTCGCGGAGCGGGTACCGAACGATGGACGTTCACGGTCGCCGCCGAAGCGCTTCGTCGGGGCAGGGGCACCATCTTTGTTGAAGCACTTTTTACAGAAAATTGGCTTACTGCCATTCGGCTTAAACGGGACTTGGCACGCGTCGCCGCATTTGCTGCAGGTCGCATCATGCAGGTCTGCACGCTCACGGTCACCACCGAAGCGCGGTTTGAACCCGGTACGGAAGCCACCCTGTTTATAGCCTCCCTTATGGAAATCGCCTCGCCCACCAGCTTTCTTGCCCTTGTAATTGTTTTTCATAGATTTCGCTGAATCTAGCAGGAATCTACGAATCCGTCAAGGGCTTGTTCTTTCCATCATTCTACGAGGCCGAGCTTCTTCAGCCGCGAGGTGATGCCGCCCCGCTTTCGTCCCAGTTGTTCAGCAATGGCTTTGGGTTTCATGCCTGCATTGAATGCGGTGATGAGCTGCATCTCCTCCTCTTCAGTCCACTTCATGTAGGCCTTCGGGTGCTCCTCACGAATGGCGGCGAAACCGTTTTCTTCTTTCACGGGTTCCTTTTTCCCGAATGTGCCGCCACACAGCGTGATGAACCGTTGTTGAGCCTCTGCCAACATCTCCTCAGGCATGGTCGACACCTCCGTCTCGGCCTTCAGCGAGATATCACGGAAATCCTTATCTTGCGCGAGGATTTCCGGATGCACACGAAGCGCTTTCTGATTGCATCCAAGCAAGTACAGGCCGGATAGGCGACGGAGACGCGAAAGCGCGACATAACCCTGACCGAACTCGAACGTGGCGCCGAGGTCCATAAGCGCGCAATCGAGGCTCATGCCTTGGGACTTGTGGATGGTCATCGCCCAAGCGAGGCGCAAGGGAATCTGCGAAACCGAGGCGAGCTGCTTACCTTGATCTTCGATGACCCAGGCCATCGGTTCCACGGTAAGCATGGTACCTTCGCGCGTCTCCACGATGGGAAGACCCATGTCTTTATCGAATCCCATGACGGTTCCGGTCGTGCCATTGGCAAAGCGTCCGAGCGGACTATTGCGCGTGAACATCACGGACGCTCCTGGTTTCAGCTCGAGCTTCTCCGGAGAAAGGCAGCTGCGTACGAGTGAGGCTACAAGATGGTCCGGGCCGCTCGTCATCATGGCATAACTCTTTGGCTTGCCAGGGAGTTTCGTAAGCTCCGCGGTGTTGATGCGGTCCACGTCGACATTGTGCGAAAACAGCTTCACAGCCCCGCTCGGAGCATCGTCCGACTTGGACATACGGGAGACAAGCGTTTCGTAATGGTCCTCATCGACAGCATCCGCACGGACCGCGGAAAGCAGCGAAAGGAATGACGGGTCATCTTGGCGGTGCTGTTCATCTAAGTAGCAGACCGTGGGGTCGAGCTTCATCCATGCGTTGGAGCGGAAAGCGTACTGCACGGTACCACCGTTCTTCACGACCGGCGGGAGCTGGAAGAAATCCCCTACCAGCACGGTTTGAAGCCCTCCGAAGGGCGCATCGTTTCGTCGGACGGCGCGACAAACGGCATCCACCATACCGAGGACGTTCGCACCCAACATGGATACCTCATCGATGATGAGCACCTTCGCCTTACTGATGCGCTTCACGACGCGTTCAGTACTCGCGATGCGGTCCAGATCCCATGAGGTCAGCATTTCCGCGATGCCGATGCCTGCCCATGAGTGTACGGTCATGCCGCCGATATGTGTCGCAGCGATGCCGGTGGACGCCACGAGCGCAGGCTCGATGCCGTGCTCGCGAAGATAGGCCACGTACCTGTTGATGGTGTGGGTCTTACCAGCGCCCGGCTCTCCCGTAAGGAAGACGTTGACGCCGGTTGCGAGGATAGCGAAAGCCTGGTCTTGAGTCATAGATAGCGTATCTAGCAGTGGTCGGACGAGCGGTCAAATCAAGTCCCAAGTATACCCGCCACTCGCCCGTAAAACCACCGTACCGAAAAGCCGAGCCCTTGCGGGCCCGGCAGGCATCTTATTGGCAGACGGCGCATTCCTCGTTGGCGAAGTCGCGCTGTTTCACATCGGCATTGACCATGGAGGCGGACGCCTCATCGATGCGCGCAGCCTCGATCGGCGAGGATGAGCGCAGATAGTAGAGGGACTTCATTCCGCGCTTCCAGGCGAGCATGTGCACGTCGTGGAGGTACTTGCCGCTGATCGGTGTCGTGTGGAAGAGGTTGATGGACTGCGCCTGATCGATCCATGGCTGACGGTCGGCGGCCTGATCGACGATTTCCCGCATGTTCATCTCGTAGCCTGTACGGAACACTGCTTTCTCTGCGTCCGTAAGGAACGAGAGGTGTTGGACGCTGCCTTTTGCCGCGACGATCTCCTTCCAGACTTCCGGGACATTCATCCCCTTCGCGTCGAGGACGCGTTCAAGGTAGCGGTTCTTCACGAGGAAGCTGCCGGAGAGCGTCTTCTGGAGGTAGGCATTGCCAGCAATCGGTTCCACGCACGGCGTCGCTTCGCCGCAAATGAAGCTCGTGCTCGCGGTCGGCTGGATGGACGTGACGTAGCTGTTACGCTGCGTACCGCCGTCGAGCGGGACACCGCGCTCTTGAGCGAGCTTCGTAGACGCCGCACGAGCCAGCGTTCCGAACATGGTGAAGATCTTCTTGTTGATACCGCGCGCCACGACGGACTCGAACGGAACGTTCTTGGACATGAGGTAGCCGTGGTAGCCCATCACGCCGAGGCCGATGGAACGCTCGTGCTTCACGGAATTGATCGCCTTGCGATACTCCTTCGGGTCCGCCATTTCGCAGAAGGTATCGAGGTTGTTATCGAGCGCCTTCACACAGGCATCGATAAGCGCCTCCGCCTCGCTCTCCCATTCATCGAAGAGCTCGAGGTTGAGGTTGCCCAGGCAGCAGACGGCCGTGCGCTCCTCTGTGGTCGGAAGGACGATTTCCGTGCAGAGATTGCTCTGCCGGACCTTGAGACCGAGTGCCTGGTGGTGTGCCGGAAGCGCCTTGTTCACCGTGTCGATGAAGAGCACGTACGGTTCACCCGTCTCTGCGCGCATGGTGAGAATCTTCCGCCAGATGGTGAACGCGTCGAGCGTCTTCCCGGTCGGGCCATAGTGCGGATCGACGAGTTCGTACGGCTTGCGGGCCTCGACTGCCTCCATGAAGGCGTCCGTCACGGTCACGCCATGATTGATGTTAAGGCATTTGCGGTCCTGGTCGCCGCCGGTCGGCTTACGAATCTCCAAAAAATCTTCGATATCCGGATGGTCGATGCGAAGATACGCGGCAGCGGCACCGCGGCGATGGCTGTTGCGTGAGATGGCCAGCGTCTCCGAGTCCATGATCTTAAGGAACGGAATGACGCCGGACGAGCGCAGGCCACTCGACTTGAGTGGAGCGTTTGCGCCACGAAGCGCCGACCAATCCGTGCCGATGCCACCGCCGTACTTGGCGAGGAAGGCGTTCTCGCGGTAGATGTCGAAGATGCCTTCGAGCGTGTCCGGCACCATGTTGAGGAAGCACGAGATGCACAAGCCTTTCTTGGTACCGATGTTCATGAGCACTGGGGTTGCTGGGAGGAACCACCCCTTGCTCATGTAGTCGTACAGCTGTTGCGCGAAAGCACGGTCGCCACGCGCCATGCCGGTCGCCACGCGCGCGTAGAACGTCTGCACGTCCTCACAGATGTCCCCTGCCTCGTTGCGCAGGAAGTACCGGTCCCGGAGATTCTCCAGACCGAAGTACGTCATGCGCTTATCCGCCTCCTTATTGATGATAATCGACTCCTGTACCGCACGGTCTGCAGTATAGTGCTCGGAATCCCAGCTATTTCTGCCATGCGTCTCTTCGGTAATCTCACCGAGCATAATATCGCGGGCAGCAGCGAGGTCGTTCTTGGACAAGGCGTCGATGAGGGCTGCGGATGGCATAGGCGTTCGTGCGGAGTAAGTACTTTTGGTTTAGGTGATGCTCGAGCTGATAGTATCCCAGTCCGTGACGACAGCCCCCTTGGCGTATTCCGTCGCGCGATTCTCGAAGAAGTTGGTGTGCTCTTTGGCGTTGACCATCACGTCGAGCCACGTGAGCGGATTGGTGGCGTGGTAGATCTTGTCGAGACGTAGGTCGATGAGTTTCTTGTCTGCGGTGAACCGTACGTACTGCTTGACCTCGTCCGCAGTGAGTCCCGGCACCGGACCCATGGAGAAGCACGCGTCGATGAACGCGTCTTCGAGCGCGACCATCTCGCGACAGGCGGCGTAGATGCGCTCGTGCATGGACGTGGTCCAAAGGTGCGGGTTCTCGTTGACCAGGTCGCGGAAGAGTCGACAGACACCGGTGGAGTGCAGCGTCTCATCGCGGATGGACCAGGTGACGATTTGCCCGACGCCTTTCATCTTGCCGAGACGCGGGAAATTCATGAGGATGGCGAACGAGGAGAACAGGCTGACACCCTCGATGAACCCGCCGAACACCGCGAGGTTGATGAGCAGGTCTTCAGTGGAATCCGTCGGGAATCGCTGAAAGTAATCGTACTTCTCGCGCATCGCCTGGTAGCCGAGGAAGGCGGAATACTCTTCTTCCGGAAGGCCGAGTGAGTCGTTGAGGTACGAATATGCCCACACGTGGATGCTCTCCATCGCTGCGAAGGATGAGAGCATCATTTTGATCTCCGGCTTTGGGAACGTCGGGATGAGGCGCGTGTTGTAGTTGTTGTTGACCTCGATGTCGCTCTGGGTGAAGAAGCGCAGGATCTGGATGACGAGATTCTTCTCTTCCGGTGACAGGCGGTAGCGGTAATCGGAGATGTCGGACTCCATCGGAACTTCGGTCGGGAGCCAATGCGCTTGGTTCTGCTGGCGGAAGTACTCGAAGAAGTGCGGGTACTCGAAAGGTCGATAGACGTTCCGTGGTGTGAGGATGGGGCTCGGTGTGGACATAGTGGTTCGTTACGGGAAGTCTACCACCGAACGGAAAGCGACGATAGCGCTCTACCACTAGATATTGTGGATAAAGGACCAAATGACCACAATACGTTGTGTTTTTACGCAACAAACGAAAAACGGCCTCGCCGGATGGGCAAGGCCGTTTCTTCATTGATACTGGATGAACGAGGGCTGCGGCGTAAGCGAGAGAATTTCCGCAGGCGTCAGGAGACGTGAACCAGCATGTCGCACGTCGTTCTTGTAGAACACCTTGAACCCCGTAAACTGTACCGGCTCCGGAGCGATATACGCGTTGTAGGTAGCGAACTTGCTCGCAGGCGACCCCCATCCGTCCATGTCCATCACGATTTGTACCTCCGGCAACGGAACGATGCCAGCAGCGTTCGTCACCATGGCACGGGTATACCGATGCACGACAAGCACTTTCGGCGGGAGATCGTTTTCGCGGACGAGCGCGGCGAGGTGTTCTGCGACCGCATTCACATCTACGGCATCAACGGTACCGACGACCGTTCCTGGCCGCGCCTTGGTCTTCATCGAGAACTCTGGATCGATTGCAAGGTGTACTTGTGGCAGCACCAGGTAATGGTCGAGTGCCTGGACCTCGTCCATAAGATCGGCAAGCCCTGGCTGCACTTCGAGAATGACGATGCCGTCGATTTTTTCTGCGAGCGCGATGGCTTTGTCGATCTGGGAGTCCGGCATGCGAAGCCGGTACATGCCGTCTTTGCCTGGACTCAGCTGCGCAGTCACCGCGATATAGTCGATGGCCGGCATGACCGGCGTCTCCTGATCCGCCGCTTCCCATGCCACAATTTCCTTCCGCAGCATATCGAGTACGACGTCCTCCGAATATTCTCCGAGTACACCCATGCCGCGGGAATAGAAGTTTCCGTAGTAGGCAAGGATGCGCTTGAAGGGAAGGATGGCACCGACCTCTGGATACGCCGCCTGTACGGGCCACAACCGCGGCTCTGGCACCGTTCCGTCTTCTATCGGCACATGAGGGGCGTCTGGGTCAACATGCGCAAGCTGAAGGAGCTTGCGGTCATATGCCGCCTTGTCGATTTCTGGTTTCGCTGGAGTCGTCTCTATTATGTCCCCTTGCTTGCTTCCTACGCCATCACCGTTCCGCGAAACGACGACCGCGAAACCCGTTGCCGCAAGCATGATTGCCGTAAGGACGGCTCCCATCGAGACGCGTGACCGTATATCCTTGATGTCCATATACGTGCAGCATAGCGTACTTGGCGGGGGTGCGCTATCGCGGCCATATGCTATGCTGTATGCATATGGAATGGATTGACTCAAAAACTTCTTTTCTCATCGTCCATCTGTTTGGCGTCGCGATAGGCGCCGGAGGCGCCTTCATGAGCGATGCCATGTTCATGACCAGCGCTAAGGGCGGACGCCTCTCTTCGACGGAAGTCCGTTTCCTCCGCCTCGGCAGCATCATGGTCTGGGGCGGCCTTGCCATTCTTGTCGCCTCCGGCGTCGGCCTCGTGAGTACTGATCCCGCGCAGTACCTCGCATCAACAAAATTCTTGGCGAAGGCGACCATCGTGGGTATCATCGCGGTGAACGGGCTCGCGTTCCACTTCCTGCACTTTCCCATCATCCACCAACATATCGGGATTCCCTTCTCCGATGCCCCCACGTTCCTGCGCCGGCGCCCATGGCTCCTCGCAAGCGGCGCCCTCTCCATGGTCTCCTGGTCATCAACAATCGTCCTCGGCACCTTACGCGGACTCCCATGGTCCTACGCTCAGATCATGTTCGGCTACGCACTTATTGCCGCCGTCGCGATAGGAATCGCCGTCGCACTGAAGGACATCCTCATTCCCGCGGTATCCGCAAAATAACCTCGCGACTATGCAAAAAGTACCATCATTCGCTCTCGCTATCATTCCGCTGTTGCTCCTCGGCGCCGGATGCGTCAATCGCATGCCATCATCCGTGCCGTCGTCGCCCGTAGACCCTCTCTCCCCTCCTCTCGTCGAGTCTCCTCCAGCCAACGGGTGCAAACCGACCGGCTGTAGCGGACAGGTCTGCGCCGACGAGGACATCATGACGACCTGCGAGTACCGTGAAGAATACTCCTGCTATGCCACCGCGACTTGCGAACGCCAGGCCGACGGCGACTGCGGTTGGACGGAAACATCAGAACTCACGAGCTGCTTGGATAGTGCGCGAGGATAAAAAGAAGGACGCCTATGCAGGCGTCCTTCTTCGTTCCGATGATTATTCCGTCGTGATGCCGTCGAAGTGCTCCTCTTTTTCGTCCGCTTTCGTGGCATGGACAGTACCATCTTTGTGCTCGGGCGGAGAATACACGGTGTAGAGTTTCAAGTCCTCCTTTCCGACGTTGATGACGTTATGCCGCATGCCTGCCGGAATGACCACGGCGGAGTCCGCACCAACGTCGTGTCGGACGCCATCGAGGAGAACATCGGCCGACCCTGCCTCGAACCGAATGAACTGATCGAGGTGATGAATCTCTTCCCCGATCTCGTCTCCTGGTCGGATGCTCATGAGGACAAGCTGGCTGTGCTGCGCGGTGTAGAGCACTTTGCGATACAACGTATTCTCGAGCGTCTGACGCTCGATGTCGCCGACGTACCCTTTCCGTGCGCCGATGAGCGGCTCTGCGAGAGAAACTGGCGACCATGGCGTGCCGAGTGACGGCAGGAGCCAGCGGTCCAAACCCCACCATCCGGCGGTCTTCCAAGCGAGCATGAGCGTGACCGCACCGATGAGTAGCACAGGATTGGTGGACGCCGTCCCTGCGAGCATGAAATTCATGTTCATAAAGGCTCCAAAGAACGCGGCGATGCCCACGAGCGCTCCGAGGATGAGGGCGATGCCCACGAGAACTTCACCGGCCGCGATGGCGCCAGCCATCCATGACTCCGCTTGCGTATCGAGCAGCATGGTAAGGAAATCACGGTACCATCCGTACGTGATAGGTGGCCGCCCCTGCTCCGGAACTGCGACTGCACGTTCCCAATATGCACGCAAAACGGATGGGCCCCATCCGTCGCCAGTGACCTTCCCCCACCCTGACGACAACCATGACCAGCCGATCATGACACGGATGGCGGTCCAAACGAAACCGCTCACGGGACCGACTTCGGAAAAGAGCCTGCGGGAAAACGGGTGCTCGGCGACGGCGATACGTTGCTGCGCGAAAGAGAAGACGTTCATACGAGGTGTCGTGTTAGCGGGATGACGTGAAATGCCATCGGTCGCAAGACATGCAGTGATAGACGCCGAGTTCCATGCCTTCTTTGGAGCGAATCCAAGCGGCTTCTTCCGCTGCCTCCCGTTCGGTCTCGAACATCCGTTTGCCGCTTACCGGACAGACGGCGCGTTGTTGCGGCGGCGGAGTGAACGGTCGGAAGCGTGGCATGTACGTAGTTTAGCAAAAATCGTTGTTTCATGAAACAGAAAAGCCGGACGATATCGTCCAGCTTCGTGGCACGTGTCAATCAGACGAGGAGCGCGGCGATGTCGACGTGAGGCAGACCGTGGTCGTCGGCAATCTTCCGGTGGACCAAGGTCCCTCGCAAGACGTTCACGCCGAGCCTGATCTCGCGATCTTCCTCGACCGCTTTCCGCCATCCCCTGTCGGCGATACGGAGCGCATACGGCAGCGTGGCATTGGTCAAGGCGAGCGTGGAGGTCTTCGCGACCGCGCCGGGCATGTTCCCGACGCAGTAGTGGACGATACCGTCCACCGTATAGACCGGATCCGCGTGCGTCGTGACCCGAGAGGTCTCGAAGCATCCACCTTGGTCGATGGCCACGTCCACGACGACCGCACCGGGCTTCATGAGCTTGAGCATTTCGCGCGTGAGCAGACGTGGCGCCTTCGCTCCGGCGACGAGTACCGCGCCAATGACAGCATCCGCCTCCGCGATGAACTTCCGGATATTCGCCGGAGTACTCATCACCGTGAAGCAGTTGCGTGGCATGACGTCGCTCAGGTACCGCAGACGTTCAAGGTTCGTGTCGAGCACGACGACCTTGGCACCCAACCCGCAGGCCATCTTTGCGGCATTGGTACCGACCACGCCGCCACCGAGCACGACGACGGTCGCCGGATCCACGCCAGGTACGCCGCCCAACAGAATGCCGCGGCCACCTTGGGTCATCTCGAGATACTTCGCCGCTTCCTGCACGGCCATGCGCCCTGCGACCTCGCTCATCGGCGTCAGGAGCGGCAGCGAGCCGTCTGCCTTCTGGATGGTCTCGTACGCGATACCGACGCATCCGCTCGCGATCATCGCCTCTGTGAGGCGTTTGTCCGCCGCAAGATGCAGGTAGGTGAAGACAATCTGATCGGTGCGTATGAGCCCGAACTCTGATGGTTGCGGCTCTTTGACGTGCATGACCATGTCCGCCTGCCGATAGGCCTCCTCAGCCGTAGCGGCAATGTCCGCTCCTACCGCACGATAGGCGGCATCATCGAATCCGCTGCCGTTCCCGGCCCCAGTCTCGACGAGCACGGTATGACCGCGCTGCCGGAACATCTCTACCCCGGCAGGGGTCATGGCAACACGGTTCTCCGCGGACTTGATCTCCTTCAGGATACCGACGAGCATGGGATACCTCCCTCTTCCTATAAAAAGACCGACGGGTCATCTCACCCTATCGGCCACAGTCCGTCAAGCCTTACGTTACTCTGCTCCCGAGACAGCATTGAGCGCCGCGCGGGTCCGCGGCCCCAGGCGTCCGTACCCCGTCGTTGCCTCAGCTCCGTTGCAGACGATACCTTTTGCGCACTGAAACCTGCGTAACGCCTCGCGCGTCAGAGCTCCGAAAAACGTCGTCTCGTTGCCCTGTGATCCAGGGCCGGACGCCGCGATCGCGAATCCGCGCGCATTGAGCATCCGTTGCAGGGCAAGCACCTGTACCCCACGCGCGCCGAGAACGAGATTCGCAGACAACGCCTGCGCGGCAGCAGGTGCGGTCGTGACGGCTCCTGCCGGGATGCACTCGCGCCACGGAACCGCGCCGCTTTGTCCGTACAAGTATCGCGCGTAGGCGATATTCCCCTCAAGCGTCTCGATATCGTACCCCATCGCGGCGGCAGGAGCTTTGTGAAGGCGCTCACCAATCTGAAACGTACCAATGTAGGCCTTTCCTGAGCCGCCGCGCAATGCAGATCCGTCTTCCGCGAATTGACGAAACCGGGACTCACATCGGGCGACGTCAATCATTATCGGCGCGTCCGCGAACGCCTCGCGGACGGCGGCTTCCACTCCGGCATTCACCGGAATAGTCTGCGCCGCGCCTATGGATGGCACGACAAACACCGCAACCGCGATACACATCGCTGCTGCCGTACGAAATCCCCCATGGGTGAATATAGCGCGTACCTGCATGGAATCCATCATACCACGCTCCACCACCCAATGGACACACCTTCCGTAGCATGGGAAACTTCCAGCATATTCTGACACTGACTCTCCTATGCACAGGCACCCGATGATGTTCCTCCGCATGTTCGTCCAGGCGATGCAGCGCGACGATATTTCCCAACGCGCGATGACCTTCGCCTATCACGCGATCTTCATCATGCCGCCGTTCTTCGTGCTTATCCTTTCCATTCTCGGACTCTTCCTTCGCGACATCATGACCCCAGACGTCTTCGTTGAGCAGCTCTCCTTGGTTGCCGGCGAGGAAACCGCTCTTGCGCTCCTACCACATTTTACCGCTTTCGCCTCGACAGGCCTGTCCGTGACCTCGCTTGTCACCGCGCTTCTCATCCTTCTCATCGTCGGCTCACAAATGCACACGCATTTGCGCCGCTCCTTCGACGCGATGTGGAGAATAACGGATACAGGGACACCTTCCGCACGGGAAGCGCTCCGTGAACGCTCGGCGGGGTTCGTGCTGACCTTTGCTGTCGGGTTTTTCTTCGCCGCACTCCTCGCCGCCTCGACACTCCTCTTCACGTTCGGTCCGCTCCTCGGCGATCTCTTCGGTCTTCCGCATGGTCTGCTTCTCGCCGGAAACTTCATCTCGGTATTCCTCGTGGTGCTCCTCATGTTCCTCATGCTCTACACCATGGTTCCCGACGTCGATATCCGTGCCAGGGACGCGTTTCCGGGAGCGCTTATGGCAACGACGCTCCTCATTCTTGGAAACTACCTTCTCGGTCTCTATGTCCGCATGGTGCCAAAAATCTCGCTCTACGGCGTCGTAGCAGGCTTCCTCGTCATCCTCGTCTGGTCCTATCTCTTAGGCCTCCTCATCTTCGTAGGCATGGACGCCACACGAGCCTACATGCGCCACGCGGGGCGACATGTCACACCTCGTGGATCCTACCAATTCACTTCGCTGGCCGAGCGGGCACGGAACGTTTTTCGGAAGCCGTAACGTCGTCCTCTTTCGGCAGACCCCACTGCCATCGCGGTTTCTCACCCTTCCAATATCCTATCGCGATAGTGGCGACGGAAGCGCCAAATAAGGAAAGCGCGTACTCGACCACCCTACCTTCTACCAGGAAGCGCGATGCCACAAAGATGATCCATGCGACAAACCCCGCGACGACCAGCCACGCCTGCCAAGTCACCGGAACCCATCCCCAGCCGTACAGCTTCCGTTTAAACCAGTAGCGTTCGGGATTGTGTTTAAGGTATCGGAGATACCTTGTCTGTTTCTCATTCATGCATGAACGATACCAGTGCAATCAAAAACCAACCACCGCCGTGATGAGCAACGCATGTCGAAAAAAGTGAAATGCGCTACAAAAAAACCGACCCCACAAAGAGGTCGGCTCAAGGTCCGCTCACCGCGAACGCAAAGATGAACGTTTCGTGAAAGAGCCGACGCTGTCGAGCTCTTTCCGAATATCCGGATGTACTTCGAGGTTTCCCGGATTGAAGCCGGGGCCTTGAGCAAGGGGCCACATCCGACCCTCTTTCCCCGCTTGTCCAGGCTTCTTCCTGTACCAGACCTCCGCCATCATGGCGCCGATGAGATAGATCTTTCCGCCAGTCTCAGGATGCTTGACCGGAATCCTGTCCACATTGAACGTGTCGGGGATGTCGTATCGCTCGCAGAACGCGAGTAGTGTCAGTGTCGTACCCTTCTTCCGTTGTCGCGTAGGCATGTTTCACCTCTACTCCAAAAGGACGTCTGCTCCATCGAAGGCTGTCACGTTCTCACAGCGTAGCAGGATCGATCTCCACGCTCGGCGCCGTCATCATTGCCACAAGGTCGCGGCAAAATGCATCGAATGCCTGTTGCGTAGAGGGCGGCAGATTCGTAAACTCCGCAGCGAGCTGCTCCAGCCAGGCAAGCGGAGTCACCGACCCGTCATTGCTTCCGATATGCAGACTCCGGAGCCGTGCCGTGTCGACATTGCCGCCGGCCTCGACCGAACGGATGAGCTCCAAAAGGCCGATAGTGCTCGACCCGAGACTGATGATGTCTGCACCGCATGGCGAACGCAGGTACTCGATGAGCGCGACGACGCCATCACACCTTGCTTCGGTAAACACACGCTGAAAGCTCATGGTGCCTCCTCTGTGACAAAGACCGAACGATACGGTACTGCCATCACCGCGATTCGTCAAGAATGCAACATTTCAATTTTTCAAAGATTCAACCGGTGGGAAATCTGCACTGGCCCGAATGCGCTCAGTGAGCGAGAGCGAGCTCTTGATGCGCTTGCCGAAGATATCCATCAACGTCGGGCTCACGAGCACGGAAACGACGCTCAACGTAACCATTGCCGTCACAAGGGTCTGGTCGAGTATGCCGAGCGTGAATGCGGCAAAGGTCACCGCCAACGTCGTGGAAAGCGACGCGATCGAAGAGATGCTGAACAGCAGAGACTGATCTGGCGGGAACCCGACCATGCGCGCACCAAGATAGCCGCTCCCGAGCTTTGAAAGCATGGAACCCGCGATGACTGCCACGATGATAGGCCATCCATGCGCATCACTCGTGAATACCGACAAATCCGTCCGCAGCCCCACGATCACAAACGACATCGGGATAAAGATGCCGTAGCTGATAGTGCGGAGCTTCTCCTTCAATGCCGCATCCGTAACCGTGCCAGCAAGGACGAACCCTGCGAAGAACCCGCCGATGATGGGGTGCAGGCCGAGAAGTTCGAACACGACCACCGTGCCGAGCAGCACGAGGAACATCGAGCGGAATTCCTGCTGGAAGACATCCCTCGTATCCTTCGTCATGCCGCTAATGAGCACCATGACCCGCGGTAGCGCGTACCGGAAGCCGATAATGGTCGCAATAACGACCGGATAAAACACCACGAGCGGAAGCGACGTGACCGGGCTATAACTTTGCAACAACACCGACAGGAGTCCGAGACTCGTGATATCTTGGATGACACTCGTCATCACGACAGATTGCCCAAGTCGCGTGTGCAGCAGATTACGCACCTCAAGCGATGGAATGACGACTGCGATTGATGACGCGATGAAAATAACCCCCACGAGGAGCGAGGTCAGCCAGCCGTAGCCGAAGAAGACACCGATGCTGACACCCACTACGAACGGGATGATGCCGTTCACGAATGAGAGGAGTAAAAGCTTTCCCTTGAATCCCTCAAAGGCGGACGTGTGAGTCTCCAAGCCCGCCATGAACATGAGGAAGATGAAGCCGATATCAGCAAGGAAGCTCGTCACCGGAGTCACCTCCAACAGACCCAACCCGAAAGGACCAACAAGCACACCACCAAGAATCAAAGCGACCACCCACGGGAGATGCAACCGTCGTCGGACCATCGAGAAAAAGACGCCGATGAAAACGATGAGGAAGAATGAGGAAAGTTCATGCATAGGATTCGTGTCGCGCAGGCTTTATGCGCGCAACTCATTCATTCTATCGGAAGCCACGCTCTGTGACCATGCAAGCGTCGTTATGCCGCATGGCGCGTTCCTTACATGCGGAGTATGCTTACGTCAGATTCTATGTCACGCATAATGCACGATACCTATGGATTCATCTAGCGCTGCCAGCACCAAGCCTCTCTACAGAGGCACACAGGTCGTATGGTATCTGCTCGGAGTCATCGAAGCCCTCCTCGCATTCCGATTCATCTTGAAGTTCCTCGGCGCGAATGCTGAAGCCGGCTTCACGGCATTCATCTACGGTGCGACGTATATTTTCGCGGCCCCGTTTCTTCGCGTGTTCCGCGTAACACAGGTCGCTGGCAGCATCTTTGAATGGACGACACTGCTGGCAATGTTCGTGTATTGGGCACTTGCCGTCGGAATCATTAAATTGCTGCTGATCGGAAAGTCGGTTTCAACCCCGGAAGCCGCCGCGAAGCTCAACGAGCAAGAACAGAAATAACTGCACCACCTCTATGGGCATCCTCATCTGGATACTGTTCGGCGCGCTGGTCGGTGGAGTCGCATCATGGCTGATGGGCTCCGACAGAGGTGGTCTGTTGGGAGATATCGTGATCGGCATGGTGGGTGCGGTCATCGGTGGTCTCATCATGAGTTTTTTTGGAAAGAGCGGTGTAGGAAGTTTTGATCTCTACAGCTTCCTCGTTGCCCTTTTAGGTGCGTGCGTGCTGATTGCGGTCATGAGGGCTGTGCGACGCTAAGGAAAACTCCACCGTCGGTTCTGCCCCAACCCCTGTGGTACGAAAAACACCCTGCTGTCGCGGGGTGTTTTTCTAGAGCAAGCAAGGAAACGTTATCGCGGCGCTGTTGCGCCAATTGCCTCATCCGCTACGTCGGCATCGGCATCTTCCTTGGTCTTGTGAACGCGACCGTCGATATGATTCGGAGGAGCGTAGACCGTATAGAGCTTAAGGTCTTCGGTACCCGTGTTCTTGAAATTATGCTTTGTACCTGCAGTCACCACGACGGCGTCGCCTGAGCTGATTGGGAATATTTCGTCATCAAGCATCGCTTCGCCGGTTCCGGAAAGGAAGAACAGGGTCTGCTCCGTGTAGTAATGCGTCTCTTCCCCCACCTCGCCCCCCGGCGGAATGCTCATCACCACCAGCTGGCTTTTCGGTCCGGTAAACAGCACCTCACGAAAATTCGTGTTCTCGCGCGTAACCTCGATAACATTGCCGACATAGCTCAACGGAACAGCTGTCGGCGCTGTCGTGCTTTGCGGAGATGTGCCGCAGCCAACACCGACAAACAGGATGCCTGCGAGAAGAATGCATGTTCGTTTCATGAAGATACTCTTCCTATCAGGCCTCGACGACTGCCTTGAACCCCCCGTAGGCCATCCGCTTCATATCAAACGGCATGACAGGAACATCCTTGTGCTTGCTGTAGTGCTCTTCCATTCCTGCCATCACCTTCTTGTTGACTGCATCGCGATGGGCGCGCGACTTGAAGATAATGAATGAAAAGAAAACCGTCTCGTTTTTCTTTGCCTTTGCCATCTGGAGGAAGTTCATGGTCTTCATTCCGCCCATGGGCTTGATGTTGAGGTCATCCCCAACGCATTCGAAATACTGCAGCGCGCCGGCCTTCATCCACATCTTGGCACCCTCTGCAGCCATCTTGCGGTATGCCTTGATATTCTTCTTGGGAACGGAGAGCACGAAACCGTCGACGTAAGACATACAGGAGTGTTAGTGAATCATGCATCAATGATAGCAAAAACTCGCCACTCGCGGCAGGTTTTGGCTCCGTAAGGTGAGCAGCAACAGAAAACCCTAAGGCTCGATAGTCCGATCACGGTTGAGGCCGTTGATGGCTTTATGGGGCGGCCTTCTGCTCCCTTTAAGAAAATGTTCCGGTCAGGCAAAATGAGACACCCCTGGACGAAAATAGGCGAATCGAAAAGTGTCTCAAGAGTCGCTAAATACTACCGATCAACCCCGTCCCAATTTCGCCTTTCGTAAGGTCATTGCATTGATAGCGACAATGACGGTTGAAAGTGACATGAAAACCGCCGCCCATGCAGGCTGCATGACGATACCCTTGAAGGCCAAGGCACCGGCCGCGAGAGGCAGAGCGACGATGTTATAGCCCGATGCCCACCAGAGATTCTGGATCATCTTCGCATAGGTCAGGCGCGACAGCGTGATGATCTTCGGAATGTCGCGAGGGTCGTTCCTGACGAGGATGATGCCAGCGGATTCGATAGCCACGTTAGTGCCAGCGCCGATAGCGATACCGAGATCGGCCTGTGTGAGCGCTGGTGCATCATTGATTCCGTCGCCGACCATTGCCGTCCGCAACCCCTTTTCCTGGAGGAGCTTCACTTTCGCCGCCTTATCCTGCGGCAAGACACGGGCAAAGACCTCATCGATGCCGAGCTCCGCTGCGACCCAAGCAGCGACGTCCTCGGAGTCGCCCGTGATTATGCCGACCTTGAGTCCCATCTCCTTGAGCGTCCCAATTGCTTCCCGCGATTCCTCGCGAATGATATCAGCCAGGGCAATCGCCCCGATAGGCTGGCCACTCTTCAGCACATAGATGATGGACTTCCCTTTTTTATTTTCGGCATCAATCTCTTTCGCGTATTGCTCCGCGATGGCGCCCTGATAGTGTTCGAGCAGCGATTTTCCGCCTGCGGACACTTCTTCTCCGCCGAGGGTGCCTTTCACGCCCTTGCCGGGAATCCGCGAAAATCCGGAAACGGCGGGAATATCGATGCCGTCCTCTCGCGCTTTCTCCATGACCGCTTTCGCGATGACGTGCTCAGAGGGCGCATCGACGGCGGCGGCCAGGCGCAGCACGTCACGAGTCTCTCCGCCTGCGAAGTTCCATACGTGATCGACGCCGTACGCGCCCTTTGTGAGCGTTCCTGTCTTGTCGAAGAGAACAACGTCGATGTCCTTGGCAGCTTCAAGCGCTAGACGCTGCTTTACCAGAAAGCCGTTCCTGGCGGCGAGCATGGTGGAGATGGAGGCGACAAGCGGTACGGCCAAGCCGAGCGCATGCGGACAGGCGATGACCAGCACCGCTACCATCCGTTCGACAGCGTAGGCAGGTTCGGCATAAAAGAGCCAGGCGACGAGCGTGATCGCGCCGGAGCCGATTGCTGCCGCCGTAAGCATCCGTGCTGCGCGGTCAGAAAGCATCTGTAGTCGCGATTTCGACGCCTGCGCCTCAGTGACGAGTCGCATGACGCCCGCAAGAAACGTCTTCTCGCCAATCTTCGTCGCACGGACGGTAATCGCACCGTCGCCGTTCACTGTGCCAGCGACGACTTCCGCGCCCGGCTGTTTGGAGACGGGACGGGATTCGCCGGTCACAGAGGACTCGTCGATATCGGATTCACCTGAGTCCACGACGCCATCCGCGGCAATCTTGCCCCCCGGACGCACGATGAAAAGGTCGTTCTCTTTAAGTTCGGTAAGTGGAATCAACGTCGTGTCACCGTTCCGGACGACTTCAACGCGGTCCGGCATGAGCTTGGAAAGCTCTTTGAGCGCACCCTGTGTGCTTTGCACTGCCCGCATCTCGAGCCAATGGCCGAGCAGCATGACCGTGATAAGGGTGGTCAGTTCCCAGAACAGCGCCTCACCACCGATGAACACCGCCCAGACGCTCCAGAGGTACGCGGTGAGGATCGCAATCGAGATGAGCGTCATCATGCCCGGCAGTTTCGCCCGGACTTCCCGCACAGCACCCTGGAGAAAGACTAAGCCGCCATAAAAGAAGACCACTGAGCCGAGGAGCGCCACTACTAAAGAAGAACCCGTGAACGTCGGAATTGCTTCCCATTGGATCAGGACGACCGGAATCGTCAGCGCTAATGAAGTCCAGAATTTACGCGCGAACATCGCGAGGGAATGACCCTCGTGCTTACTGGACGACGGCTCTTTTCCTTTTTGCGGCGACGATCCGTGCATTCCGTGCCCCCGTACTACTTCCTTTTCCGGCAAAAGCGCCATGCCGCATTCCGGACAGCGTCCGGGACCGTCACGACGTACTTCCGGATGCATCGGACAGACGTACTCCAGAAGATCAGACATATCAGTTATTCGACATTGAACTTCGCCATCAATCCGTGCTCTTCGTGCTCGAGATTGTGGCAATGCACGACCCAATCGCCGGGGTTGTCGGCGAGCATGACGACCTCGACCGTTTCCATCGCACGGACGACGACGGTGTCCTCGCTCGTCGCGGCGGTGATTCGCTGGCCATTCCTGGCGATGACATGCATGAAGTGCCCGTGCACATGCATCGTATGCGCCATGGGACTCATATTAACGAACCGCAACTTCACCCACTTACCTCGCGGGAACGTCGCGACTGTCGGGTTCTCGCCCTCCATATCGAAGGGGCGACCGTTTAGAAGCCAGGTAGTCGCGTTCATCATCCGGTCGGTCGACACAGTAAACGTGGCGTCGGGCTTGGCAGCACCAAGATCCGGCATGGTCGCCAATATACCCGTCGGAAGCGCCGTGACCTTCGTCGTCTCTCCTTCGACTTCCACCGGGATGCGAATGGCACGAACGCCCGTGCCTCCCTCAAGCGCCCAGTCGACGTCATCCTTGGCTTCGATGACGACATCGAATCGTTTGGCTGGCGGAAAGATGAGCCGGTCGGTCACGAACGGCCGCGTCAGAAGAATCCCATCGACCGCCACAATGGAAAGTGATCGCCCGTCGGATGCCCGCAGCTCGTGCGTCATGGCGTTCGAGGCGTTCAGGAACCTCGCGAGGAACCGTTCGCCGCGTGCGACCCGTATGGGCGCAACGGCGGTACCCGCCTTGCCGTTCACAGTCATCACGTTGCCGAACCGGCCATTGATTGCATCGGGTAGCGAGTGGTCCATCATGCCGCTGCCACCCATATCCCCCATCATCATGCCACCATCCATCATCATGTGGCCGCCGTTTGCCGCCACCGGTCCGAGCGTCGCTTCGCTCACGACATCAAGGGAATTGTCGATGTCAAGTTCCGGTTCGGAAGCCGAGGTCGGTAACCGTACACCATTGGCATCGAGAAGCCAGTCATCAAGCGCGAAGACTCCGTCCCGCATATCCAGCGCATCGGACGGCTCGACGATGAACGCTCCGTAGAGGCCGCGATCGACCTGATCATCGACAGCCACATGCGAATGATAAAAGTACGTCCCGGCATCGGGTGGAACGAATTCGTATACGAACGTTCCGCCGGGAGGCACCGGTTCCTGGCTGACCATTGGCACACCGTCCATCGCCGCAGGCACGCGGATGCCGTGCCAATGGATGGTCGTCGGTTCATCCAGATTGTTCTTGAGCGTCACTTTCACGCGATCGCCGAGCTTCAGACGGATTTCTGGGCCAGGTACTTGGGCGTTATACGCAAAAGCCTCGGTCATCAACCCGGGTCGGAGTTCAATCATGGTCTTTTCCGCTCTCAATTCGTATTCCTTGACGATCCCCGTTTCTAGAACGGACGGCCGTAAGGCTTGATCCGATACGGAAGCAATTGGCGTTCCCCGAGGCCATTGCCCGACGAGGATGATGGCGACGAAGACAACGCCGAGGCAGAGAAGGACGTACCGAAGATGATGTTTCCGCATATGGCCGCTCACTTGGTAAATATTGTTACCGCAGCAAACACTTGTCGCACATTGAGATTATTCGTACACATTGTACCACACTGCGGGCATACGCCTCTGGGTAAGCCACTCCTTATTGGTCTGCGTCTCGCGAACACAAAAACCAGCCACTTTCATGGCTGGTTTTTGACCACGCACGTGGGTCGCCCCACATGCGTATTCATGGCTCAACAGCTGGATAGAGTACCCCCAACTTCGAGGCCGTTGAGGGCTTTCCGTGGTCGGTTTTCAGGACGACTGACGCACTTGGGTCTCAAGGTTTTTTAGGAGTGATTTCCGAGTAGATATCCGGGCGCGGGTCGCCTGTCACTTTAAGGACCGCCCACGCCCCTTTGTTCATCCTCGCAAGCGCGTGATCGACGACAAGGAATTCCCCCGGGACATCGACAGTGAACTCGACGATGGTCGAACCGCCGGGCAGCACCGCCGTCGTCTGGACGTTCTTGAGCACCGTCGAGCCTTCACCCATCGCGCCTTCAGGATACACCGTATCGAATATTTCGCCGATGACATGAAAGGACGAAATGAGGTTGACTCCACCACCTCCCACGTACATGCGTATGCGGTCACCGACCTTCGCATTCATGCGCGGCGCCTGTTCGATCTTTCCGTTGAAAGTGACGTACGTCGGAGTACCGTCGATAAGACCCTGCGTATCGAAGGCCATGAGGCCCTTCTTGCCGATGCCGCCCAGCGTATAGAGCTCGCCCTGCATAAGATAGAACTCCTTGTCGACCGCCGACAGCCCTCCCTCGGGTTCGACCAGGATCAGGCCGTACTGTCCGTGCGAGTTGTGCGTACTGACGTTCGCGGTCGCGCAATGGTACTCGTAGAGCCCGGGGTGCTTGGCGAGCCACCGGAACGTCCTCGTCTCACCTGGCTGAACCAACGTGACCGCCGCTCCCCCGCCAGGACCCGTGACCGCATGTAGGTCGATGTTGTGCGGATGGATGCTCGTGGGGTCGTTCGTGATGGTGAGCTCCACCGTGTCACCGACCCTCACCCGGTACATCGGTCCGGGCACTTGGCCATCGTACGTCCAATAGTTGAAGAAGACGCCCGGAGCGACCTCGGAAATCACTTCCTTGGTCCGGACGGAAATTTTTACGATACCGGGTTCGCGGGCGCCCACGGCCGGTGGAACATCATTGGGATCTCGGCCAATATCCGCGACCTTCTCGAACCGATCCCTCTTGGAGAGGAACTCGAGCATCGCGAGTATCGGCAGGGACGCGGGCTTCTTATCGTGCGTCATCGCTTGCATCGTCGGCGGCATGGCGAAATGGAGCGGGTACGGGATCCCGGTGACGACAAAAAGCATCGCGGCGAGCGACAAGGCTCCGACACCGATGTCAATGGTGATCCTTGCGGCCCTATCGGACCTCTTCCTGATGAGGAACAAGCCCTTAAGGATCAGCACAGCCGCAACGACGCCGATGATGCCAGAGAGCAGCTGGAGGATGATGTAACTGTACATATTGATAGCTTCGATGAAGACCTCCTGACGAAATACTACCACCTTCATAAAAAGTCGTCAATCGTAACCAGCCATCATAATTCCAATCAAAAACCCGCCCCTTTCGGGACGGGTTTTTGACCGGACGCGTGGGTATTCCACACGCGTCCGGTCATGGCTCCGGGGGTGGGATTCGAACCCACGACCAAAGGATTAACAGTCCTCTGCTCTACCACTGAGCTACCCCGGAACGTGCATTAAGCCTGAATAGAGTACCACAAGGCGGTTTTTTTGCAATATCCCCTCTTATGCACAAAAAAGCCCCGCTCCTCATACGAGGGCGGGGTGGGTGGGGCTCAGGATAGCACCTGAGCCATGATGACCGTGAAGTTGTAGAGCATGTGTACCGCCACGCAGGACAGGTAGGACATGAGGTCCGAACGATGATTCTTCAGGTAGAGGTAGCCGAGGAAGACTCCGACGACGCCCTGGATGAAGATGTTGAGCGCATGCCCGTGCAGGACACCGAATACGATACCGCCGACGACGAAGATAATCGCTCGGATCTGCCCGTACTCCATGTTCTTCGCGAGCGTCAGCGGGAAGTAGCGGAATGCCGCCTCTTCCATGACCGGCGCGAAGATGAGCTTCATGAAGAGCATGAGGAGCGCGCTCTGGGAGAGCGTCGCGTAGAGGCCGGGGTGCCAGTCCCGTAGGAGCGAGAGTCCCCGCTCGAACCAGTACGGCGTTACCGAGAGCGTCCCGAAGAGTTCTGCGGACGCGCCGGACCGGACGACGATACCGATGATGCCGACTGCCACGAGCGCCCAGAGGACGCTCTTGCCGTACGTGGCGAAGATGTTGTTCACGGCTTCCGCGAGACCGATGTTACGTGGTTTCACGCGGACCTCCCTGGCGCAACGAAAAAGGACGCCACCGTGAAGCGTAGCGTCCTTTCTCGGGAACGGTCAATCTCGCCTTAATAGTCGCGCAGTTTCGTGATACCTTCGTGCAACTGGATCTTCTCGAGCGCCTTGGCCTCGATTTGGCGGATGCGCTCGCGCGTGACGTCGAACTCTTGGCCGACTTCCTCGAGCGTGTGGCTCACGCCATCCAAAAGACCGAAACGCATTTCGAGGATCTTCTGCTCGCGCGGAGAGAGGTCTGCGATGACGCTCCGGACGTAGTCGCGGAGCAACTGGAGCGCAGCGGAACGATCAGGGGCAACGTTCTTCACGTCTTCCACGAAGTCCACGAGTGTGGAGTCTTCGTCATCCTCACCGACAGAGGTCTCGAGCGAAACGGTGTCCTGCGAGATCTGCATGATGTGACGGACGCGGTCGATGTCTTCGTCCATTTCTGCGGCGATTTCCTCTGGCAGCGGCTCGCGACCGAGGTCCTGGATGAGCTGGCGTTCGATCTGCTGGAAGCGGTTAATAGTCTCGACCATGTGCACTGGGATGCGGATGGTGCGGGACTGGTCGGCCAATGCGCGCGTGATGGCCTGACGGATCCACCACGTGGCGTAGGTCGAGAACTTGAAGCCCTTGCGGTACTCGAACTTCTTCACCGCGCGGAACAAACCGATGTTTCCTTCCTGGATGAGATCAAGAAGCGAGAGCGACTTGCCCACGAACCGCTTGGCGATAGACACCACGAGACGCAAGTTCGCCTCGATAAGACGGCGTTCGGCCTCGCGGTCGTTGCGCTCCTTGCGCTTCGCGAGCGCGACTTCTTCTTCACCGGTCAGCAACGGAATCTTACCGATTTCGCGCAAGTACATCTGGATGGAGTCCGCCGAGATGTCGGTGAGATCAAACCGCTTCGTTTCCTTGGATTTGCGGATGTCGTCAAGCTGTCCCTGGCGTTCGCCGGAACGTCCAAGGATACCTTCCTTCATCTCGACAATCTGAAGTCCCATGCCTTCGGCCTTGTCGAGCAGCTCTTCGAGCAACGGAACGTATTCTTCAAGGTTCGAAAACAAGTAGAGCACCTCATTCTCTGTGACGAATCCGCGCATCTGCCCTTTCTGCAGAAGCCGCGCAATCTGCTCGTCGTTCGGCGGCACGGATTTCTCCGGTGCGATGAACTTCTTCACCTCTTCCTTCTGTGTTGCTACCGGTTTCTTCGGAGCAACCTTCTTCGCCGGAGCCTTCTTGGCTACCGGTTTCTTCGGAGCAACCTTCTTCGCCGGAGCCTTCTTGGCTACCGGTTTCTTCGTCGTCTTCTTCGCGCTCGCCATAGGCACAACGATGTCTAGCGTCCCGCGATTGCCGCGGAAACGGCGCTCCTACGCGTCACCGCGCATGAGCTTTTGTAACTGTTCTTGGATGTGCTGGATTGTGGCCATGTCCCCGTCCTTTTCCGCTTGGGCCATGGCATAGGTGAGCTCCTGCTGACGACGGCTTGCGTGGAGATGCTTGAGCTCTCCGATAAGCGAGGTAAGTGCGTCGCGGCGTCCGTCGTCGCTCAGCTTCTCGAACTCGTGCTCTGCACGGAGTCGGGCTGATGCGGCAATTGTTGCGGCGTTTTCATCGAGCCGCTGGACATACGTGCGAATAGCGACTTCCTCTGGTGCCCCGTCTTTGGATCGCTCATCAGTATAGAACGCCAGGAAATCCCTGTAAAGTTCGCCGAATCCTCCCTCCAGGATGCCTAAATCCGGCAGAATCTGTGCGGAGAGCTCGGTAAGCCGTGGCCAGGCCAAAAGCATGCCTACCACGGTCTCGGAGAGCAGTGTCGCCCGTCCAGGTGCCTTCCGAGCCCCAGGAGAGGCTGGGACAATGCCAGCAACCTTCCGCTTTGCATCCTCCGGTCGGAACTTGGCATTTCCACGGGCTTTCTCGACCTCTTCGAACAAAAGGGATTCTGGCGTGGTGAACAACATGCCGAGCTCCTTGATCCAATGCGCTCGCTCCACCGCCGACGGAAGTTTCGCGACCTCCGCAATGAGCTCTGCCGACGCTGCCTTCTTCGCCTCCGGATCAGTCATATCCGTCCGCTCACGGACGAGCTCGATGTTCCACTGCATGAATGGTGCGGAGTCCGTGATAGCCTGTTGCCAGAGCTTCACGTCCTTGCGGATGGCGTCGTCCGGATCCTTTCCCGCTTCCGGCGGCAGGCGCAGCACGCGCACAGTGAACCCCTTCTGCAGTGCGAGCTCGATACCGCGACGGGCAGCGCGCTCTCCGGCAGCATCGTTATCGAAGGAGAGCACGAGCTTGTCCGTGTAACGACTCAACAAGTCGAGCTGTTGTTCTGTCAGCGCCGTGCCGGAACTCGCCACAACATTCGTGACACCGGCCTGGTGTGATGCCACGACGTCCATGTTTCCCTCCACCACGACGGCGTACTCCACCTTACGGATGGCGCGCTTGGCGCGATCTAGCCCGAACAGCACGGAGGACTTATTGTAGACATCGGTCTGCTGCGTGTTCACGTACTTCGCTTCCTCCTTGTCCGCATCCGGCGAACCCGGAAGGATGCGGCCAGTGAAACCGACGATGTTGCCGTGCACGTCGCGGATTGGGAACATAAGACGCGCACGGAAGCGGTCGAACGTACCACCACCCTTGTCACGCTTTGTAGCGATACCTGCCGCAACGATTTCCTCTTCCGTGAAGCCTTTCTTCTTGAGCGCGGCGGACGTGGCATCCCAGGAATCCGGCGCATACCCGATGAGCAGGTCCTCGATGGTTTCCGGTTTGAGCGCGCGCTTCTCTGCAGCGTACTTCCGTGCCGTCTCGGCGGAGGGATGCTTCATAAGCACCTCGTGAAAGAACCGCGCAGCCGCCGCATTGACATCGATGAGCCGCTGGCGGCGTCCGGATTTCTGCGGATCTTCGGCTTTGAGCTGGATGCCTGTGCGCTTGGCGAGCACCTTGAGTGCCTCCGGAAAGTCGAACCCTTCCATGCGCATGACGAAATTGATGGCGTCCCCGCCTTCATTGCAGCCGAAACAATACCAGAACTGCATGTCTGGCGAGACGGAAAATGACGGTGTCCGCTCGCTATGGAACGGGCAAAGGCCCGACATGCGTGTGCCGGCCTTCTTGAGCTGGACGTACTCCGAAACAACCTGGACGATATCCAGTTTGGATTTGATTTCCTCGACGACGGGATCGTGCGCCATGGGTGCGTTGGTCACTTCGTCATCTCGACGAGCTGTTCAAGCGTGAGCGTACTCGCACAGGTGCCGTCGGTCTTCTGGCCTCCGCAGATGAGCATGCGCTTGGAGTGGTGGAAGAACCATGTCGCATCCTCCGCAGCCACAATAGCGTCGCGGACTGGCGTCAGGTCCACATCCGCGGTCGCTGCAGCACGGATGGTCGCATACTTGGTGTCCTTGCCAACAAGCACGACGAGATCGAACCCTTTAGCGTAGGCGAACGACGGAAACTCCTGCCCGTCCGTGCGAATGGCGATAGCCTTGCCGAACCGCGATTGATACTCGATACGATCCGGCCAATCCATGTCGATGATGACGTGGTTACGGAGCCCGACCATGATCGCGTCGAGCAAGGAGAAGCCGAGCGAGCGCACCGGTTCGGACTCGCGTCCTTCGGAGAAGAACGCGATCTGCAACACGGCAGGGATGCTGAACTCGCGACGCGGTTCGGCAAGGAGTCGACCCATGTCTTCGTCTTTCGCCCAGGCGACAAGCTTGTCGAGTGCACGACGTTCCATCTCCGGAATCTCCACGCTTGCAAGCACGTGCTTGTACACCAGCGTCGTGGCGCAATCATCCATGTCACCCTTGTGCTCGTCGAACTGTCCGCGTCCGACACCGATATGCGTGACCTCGTCGGTGTCTTGCACCTGCTCCTTCGGTAAGTTCGTGGGAATGAAACGAAACGCAGCCTCCTGATATTCCGGCAGGTACCGTGCCAGAAGCCACATGGCACAGATGTCGTCGAGGTGGGGCTGATTGTGCGTGACGAGTGTACGCATGTTTTTAAGCTTATTCTGTATCTAGCCTACCGTATCGACGGGCGTAAAGCAAAGGCCGAACCCTTCATGGATTCGGCCTTTTTTGCCTTATTCAGCAGCCTCTTCTTCGCTCTCGGCATCCTCGCTCGTCTTGTGATGAACGCCGTCTTCGCAATCACAGTCAACGAGTGGCTTGCCGTAGTCCGGACAGGTCTCGTCTTGGCAGGTGCCAGCGACATCCGAGACACCCTTACAGCCTCCTTCGCAGATGAAATGTGGCATACGAACGTTTGAGGTTAGTCAGCCGTCTGCCGCCCATACACGATGGGCTCCAAACGGCTGGCGGAGAGGGAGGGATTCGAACCCTCGATACCTTGCGGTATACTCGCTTTCCAAGCGAGCGCACTCGACCACTATGCGACCTCTCCAAGGTCTTTCCAGGTCAGGCATCAGCGTACCCGTTTCTGCGGAATCCTTCAAGGGATTCGACACCAGCGGCGAGGAATGCCATACTTCCGCATATTCTTGAAGAGAAACGGCTATGACGCTTCCGCTCATCCTCCTCTGGATTGCCATCATTTCCGCCTTCACCGTGCTCGGCGCCTGGTACGCGCGCGCCCACCACCACCCGGACGGCCTTGTCGCGCTCTACGTGATTCTCGTGACCTTTGCCAACCTCGCGGTCAACAAGATCATCGCGTTCGACCTCGGCTTCACCGTCTTCTATGCCCCGGCGACCGTCCTTGTCTTTGGGGTCACCTTCCTTGTCACCGATATCGTGAACGAACGATTCGGTCGCCGCGAGACGCAGCGCATGATTGCGACCGCCGTCGCCTGCCAAGTCGGCGTCATCGCGCTCGCACAATTAGTACTCCACGCGAATGGCGCGCCATTCTTCGAGCACCAGGCTGCATTTGAGGCGGTCTTCGGCAATACCGCACGCATCATCATCGCGAGTCTCGCCGCGTTCTGGGTCAGCGAAAACGTCGATGCCTACCTGTTCCATGCGCTCAAGCGCCGTACGAAGGGTCGCTACCTCTGGATCCGCAACGTCTTCAGCTCCATGCCGTCCATGGCGCTCGACAGCACGCTCTTCACCGCACTCGCCTTCCTCGGCGTCATGCCGATCCTGCCGATCATCGAAGGCGATATCGTCATCAAATGGATCGTTGGCCTCGTCGGTATTCCGTTCATGTACGCATCGCGTGCCATCCTGTACGCCGGAGAATCAAAGGAGGTACTTGCCACGAAAGACGTCGCTATTATCTGAGTCGCTGGCTCTTGCCTGACGCCGGCAGGATGAGCATTCCATCACCGAACGAGAAGATGCGGAACCCCTTACCGATGGCTTCCTCGTAGAGCTTGAGGAGCCGTTCCCGTCCGACCATGGCTGCCACGAGCATGAGCAGGCTGGATTTGGGGACATGGAAGTTCGTGATGAGTCCGCTCACGAATCGAAACCGATACCCGGGACGAATGAAGAGCCTGGTGTTGCCATGCAGTCGCCGAAGCTTCCCATGTGCATCCGCAGCGGATTCCAACGTACGCAATGCCGTTGTCCCGACTGGAACGATGAAACGGCCTTCCTGTTTCGCCTTCGCAAGAAGCGTTGCAGTCTTGGCATCAATCTCGTACGGCTCCTCATGCAAGCGCCCTTCCGCGACCGCGCGCTCCGTGAGTGGCGCAAACGTGCCGAGATTTACATGCAACGTGACATAGACGATGTCGTGACCGGCCTTTTTCAAACGTTGTAAAAGGCTTTTTGTGAAGTGCAGCGATGCGGTCGGTGCGGCAACGGAACCTTCAGTCTTGGCAAAGACGGTCTGATACTTCTCACGCAACGCCTTTTCGCCAAGCTTCGTATGCTTCAGGTACGGAGGAATCGGTGTCGTGCCATATTTCTTAAAAAGCGCGAGCGGTGCCGTTCCTGCGACCTCAAAAACGTAGTCCCCTGTTTCGCGTGAAACAACGGTTACAGCAGTCTTTCCGACCTTCAGCACCATTCCCGGCTCGACTTTTCGGTCAGCAAGTCCGTGAAAGCGCTTCTTCCCGGCTGCTGCCACATAGAGGATGCGCACCTTGCCGCCGGTCGGCTTCTCCGCCTCAATGCGCGCCGGGATGACCTTCGTCTGGTTCATGACGAGGACCGATTGTGGCGGAAGGTGCTCCATGAGTTCGCGAAACGTGGCGTAGCGCGCCTTGCCCTTCGGACCGAGCACGACGAGCTTCGCGGCATCGCGTGGCACGGAAGGCTCTAAAGCCACCGCGCTCTCCGGAAAGGCGTAGTCGTACTGAGCGAGGAGTTTTTCGAACGCATACGACATAGGAAGCTGTAAGGAGGTCCACGTCTTGGTCCGCACGGGTGACGCTGCGAGAGGCCTCCACAAGCCGCGCGCCTTGCGCGCGGAGCAGTGGAGAAACGCAGCGGTAGGACCCGTGCGGGTCGGAATAACGGTCAGATCTTCCCCTTCTTGATATCCACGCGCACCTTGCGGACCATCTCATTGAAGAACGCGAGGTTGTGGTACGTGAGCAAGGTCCCTGCAAGCGATTCCTTGGCGCGGTAAAGGTGGCAGAGATAGGCGCGCGTGTAGTTCGTACAGGTCTCGCAGGAGCACTTCGGATCCAACGGCTTCTTATCCTTAAGGAAGACCGAGCGGCCGATCTCCAGCCTGCCACGCGAGGTAAACGCCGTGCCATGCCTTGCGTACTGTGTGGGGACGGTGCAATCGAACGTATCGACGCCCTCCTTGATGATACGGACGATGTCCTGCGGGTGCCCGATACCGAGCAAGTGGCGTGGCTTTTCGTCCGGCAATTCCTTCATGACGGTCTTGAGCATGGCCGTCATGGTCTTCTTGTCGTAGCCGAACTCGCCGCCGATACCGAAGCCGTCAAACGGCATCGCCGCGAGCGTCCTAGCGCTCAACGCACGAAGGTCCTTGTACTTGCCGCCCTGCACGACGCCGAACAGTGCCTGCTTGGGGTCGTGAGCATCAAGCGAGCGTTTCGCCCAACGATGCGTACGAGCGAGCGATTCCTCGGAGTAGGCCCGATCGGCCATGGTCGGCGGACATTCATCGAACGCGAAGATGATGTCCGCACCCAATGCCGACTGGATTTTCATCGACTCTTCCGGTCCCATGAAGATCTTGCGTCCGTCGAGGTAGGAGGTGAACGTCACGCCCTCCTCGGTGATTTTGAGGAGCTTCGGTTGGTGACCTTTCGCGACACGCTCCTTCGTGCGCTCATGCTGGATCTTTCCTACACCGTAGTCGCGACCGAACCCGAGGCTGAATACCTGGTACCCGCCTGAATCGGTCATGAGCGGACCTTTCCACTGCATGAACTCGTGGAGACCACCAGCGTCTTTCACGACCTTCTCGCCCGGCTTGAGGTGCAAATGGAAGGTATTGCAAATGAGCATGCGGGAACCGGCCGCTTTCGCCTGTTCGACCGTCAACGTCTTCACCGTCGCCTGCGTGGCGACCGTGACGAGTGCTGGTGTCTCCACCTCGCCATGCGAGGTTGTGAGGACACCGAGCCGTGCACGGCTCTTCTTGGACCGTTTGAGGATATCGAAGCGGATCATAGTGGTGGCATCTCAGCGGAAAATCCCCTATCCGTCAACGGTAGAGGGAGCTCAGAATCATGTTCTCGGTCATGAACTCGACCGAGGCCGTGTCATCAGTCAGGACGATACCAAAGGGGTCGTGCGGCGGGGCCGTGGTGCGGCGTTCGAGCCAGGCGGTTCGCACCTCGCCGAACGGGTCCTGCAATGCTGACGCCACGTCATCGAATGAAAGCTCCCGATCGCTCGCAATGACCATGTGGTTCCACCATCCCGGCTTCACGTCGATGACGGTGACGTGCGGAAAAATGCCGGCGAGGGTGTTCGTGATGCCGACAAGGAGTGGCGCCTCGCTGGAGGACGCATTGACGTTCATCGCGACGAACCCGCCCTCGCGCAAGCGTTCACGGACGAGACGGAAGAACTCTTCCGTCACGAGGTGCGACGGGATGTAGAGCTGCACGGCGTACGCGTCAATCATGATGGCGTCATACATTTCATCCGTCCCGCGCAAGAACGTACGAGCATCCTGCTCTACGACATTGATAGGAAGCTCATCGAGCCCGAACCACGCTCGAGCGACCTCGATGACCTTTCCATCGATTTCCACGCCGGTGAAACGAATGCGATGGTCTGGCGTGCGCAAAGCAAAGTACTGCCGAGCCCCGGTCCCAGCAGCAAGACCGAGAAGCAGGGCGTCGTGGTCGTTAGCACGCGCACCAAGAAGCGCTGGCAGCGCAGCAAAATGGTCGTAGTAATACCCGGTAACGCCGGACTCCGGAATCGTCACCGACTGTACGCCGAGCCCCTCGTTGAAGATGATGCTCCGTCCCCCGTCCGGCTCTTCCATGACCCGGATGAGCTGATGCGACGATTCCACGGTCGCCAAGACCCCGTCCTGTTCCGCACGGGCAGGAATCGCCATGGTCACCCAGAGCAACAAAAAGATGCCCGCGCCGACGGTAATCCGCCGACGTCCACGCATGGCAAGCATGGCGGCAAGTGCCAGGAAAATTGCCGTCGCGAGCATGGTCCCGCGGGAGCCGAGGAGCGGCACAAGCACGATTGATGGAGCGACCGTTCCGGCCATGCTCCCAATGGTCGAAACCGCGAAGTACCGACCTGCCGCGCGACCAGCATCGTGATCCGCCGACGTCCAAAGCTTCACGACCATGGGCGAAGCAATGGCAAGAAAAAAGACCGGTAGCGCGAAGACGAAGAGCGACACGGCGAGCGAACCGACGAAGAGACCTGCTGTCGCGCCGGAAAATCCTTGTAGCACGTCCATGAGCGATGTCGCGAAAGCGCGAATGACCCACGTTCCTGCGATGACCGTCGCGGCAGACGCCGCAAGAAGCGACCCGACCGTTCCTTCCGAGACGCCGCGCGCAGCAGCGTTCCCGCCGATCCAATATCCGAATGACAGTGCGGTCAGCACGCTCAAAATAAGACTCGTCCAGACCATCATGGATGTGCCGAAGTACGGCGCCAGCATCCGGGAGGCGGTCATTTCGATGGCCATGACGCCGCCGCCGATAGCGACCGCCATGACACCGTAGCGAAGAATCTTTGCGTCGGTCATGGTGTACGAAGGTAAAGGATGCCGGAGACGAATAAAAGGATGAGATACGCGCTCACCGCGCCTGCAAGCCACTGACGAGGAACCTGGTACCGCGTCGCCGTCCGATTCGCGTTGATGAACAGCGCGAGATAGATACCGAGCAGCGCGAGATCCCGGATCATGAGTTCGTTCGCACCGAACAGGACGAACAACATCGTAAGGAGCGCCATGGCGAGCGCCGTCGCGACACGTGTAAAACGACCAAGGACGAGAGCGAGACCGATCGCGAAATCGATGCCGCCTTGCAGGAACATGAACGCGTCAGCCGGAATCGGGATGTACGGCCAGACCCACGTCGGCACCCAGTCGAACCACGCACGAGTATGGATGATCTTATCGATACCGAACCACAAAAATACGCTGCCACCAGCGAAGCGGAGAACGGTGATCAGGAGGTCTTCGTTGCGCTTGATGAAGAGTCCCATAGGCCTCCAGTATACAGCATCCTGCTGCCGACCGCGACGAGAGCGATACCGATGAGCTGCGCCGGTGTCAGACCGGCATATCGCGTATCTGAGACCGCAAGGTCCGTGGCGCGGAGGAAATCGAGGGTAAAACGACTTACGCCTTCTGCCACAAGGAACAGTGGCAGGAATCGCGGCACGCGCGCACCTGACCGAGCACGCACGGCAAGGAACACTGCGAACGTCGCGAAGCCGACGATGGATAGCAACAGACCATGATCGTAGCGGTCACCGTCCGGATACTTCACCGTGAGAAATCCCCCGCTCCGCAGCGTACCCGGATGATCGTGGATGAAAAAACAACCGATGCGCCCGATACCGCACCCTAGGGGCAAAATAAAAGCCATGAGGTTGGCGTACGCCCACACGTCTACTCGAGCACGCATAGCGGCATACCATGCGCCGACCGCGCCGCCGACGATGCCGCCCATCATGGACATACCGCCTTCCCAGACGCGGAGGATGCTCATAGGGTCCGCAAGATACGCCTGCGGTTCGTAGAGCAGTACGTGGAACACCCGCGCTCCGATAAACGCGGCGACAAGCGTCATGCCTGCAAGATCCACGAACCGATCACGGTCGAGCCCGAGACGACGTGCCTCACGCCTGCCGAGCGCGACGGCGGCAAGGATGCCCGCCGCGACAAAAAGCCCCCAGACCTGGATATGTACTGGCCCAAGGGCGATTATGCGCCATTCGATATAGGGAATCATATCGCGCCCAGCCGGATGAGGGCGCGACGGAATTCGGCAACGGCGCGCTTCGCCATACCGCGGTCAAGATGATAACTCGCCTCGTGCGCAAGCTGGTTTCGGACCTTGTGCGCCCACCAGACCTTCCGCAAGTCCGGATACTTGTACTGTGCGAACCGTAGACGCTCGCCAAGCGTCATGCCCGGGAACGCAAGCGCCTTGAGCGCATGGTCCAACAACTTGTCCGCCTCGATGACCGCGAGCTTCGCAGACATCTCGCCGGGCGCCTTGACCATGTCTTCGATCTCCGCCCATCGCCGCTGCAGACCAGCGCGATCGGATGGATCGTACTTACGTCCAGCAAAGAACCGACGGACCTTCTGCCACAGCAGCACCACGACCAAGACCGCGACCACCGCCAAGATGGCCATGCCGAGACCTTGGACGAGCGAGCCGATGTCGACAGTCACGGTCATAGCTTATTTCCCGGTCGTCCAATGCACGCGCACTGGCGCGGTGTCATCCGCCCAGACGATCTTGAGGCGTCCGCCCTTATGCGCCTGAT
Source organism: uncultured Gammaproteobacteria bacterium (assembly GCA_964626205.1). Taxonomy (GTDB): domain Bacteria; phylum Patescibacteriota; class Patescibacteriia; order SG8-24; family SG8-24; genus CAZVED01. The sequence goes on along the minus strand of CAZVED010000003.1, from coordinate 101,729 downwards.
GCAGCTTCTTTCCCAGCGCAATCGCCGGCTGCGGCTCAGCGGTCCGCACGACGATACGATCCTTTTCCATCGCGACTGCGGCCTGCTTCGCAGTGCGTCCGACCTTGCCGCTCACGACATTCTTTACGGTCGCCATGATTTCCGCGCGAAGCCTGCCGTCCATCTCGCCAGAGATGATGAGTTCGCCTCCGAAAATGTTGCGCTTCGTGTCGAGCACGCCTTTAGCATCCTTCGGCGGTAGCGCCATCCCTTTCATTCGGAGCTTCCCGGACGATGCCGTACGTGATGCTTTGGAGCGCGGGGATACCGCGACCTTGTTCTGACCCTTCCGGATGACGCGCTTGCTGCTGTTCGGAGATGCCATATGTTCGTATGAAAAATTATGCGTTCTTCGGAACGTTTCCGCCTGCGAGCCACCCAACGGCTCCCTCGACCGCTTTCGCCGTGCGGAGCACGGTCGCGTCGTCGAAGTGCTTACCGATGACCTGGATACCCACCGGCAAGCCCTGCGCCGTACCGCACGGCAAAGAGATACCGGGAAGCCCCGCCACGTTCACGGACACCGTGAAGATGTCCATGAGGTACATGGCAAGCGGGTCTGCGACCTTCTCGCCGAGCTTCCACGCGACAGACGGCGAGGTCGGAGTGATGATGACGTCTACGTCTTGGAAGGCCGCGGCGTAGTCGTTCGCGATGATGCGCCGCACTCGCTGCGCCTTAAGGTAGTACGCGTCATAGTACCCCGACGAGAGCGCGTAGGTGCCGAGCATGATGCGGCGCCGCACCTCCGCTCCGAGACCTTCATGTCGGGTCTGGCGATAGGTTTCTTCTAGCGTTTCCGCCGTGACACGCTTGCCGTACCGGACACCATCGAAACGTGCAAGGTTTGCGCTCACTTCGCACGGCATGAGCACGTAATACACCGCCAACGCATGTTCGTTGTGCGGCAGGGAGATTTCACGAACCTCTGCACCTCGTGATTCGAGCGCACTGACCGCGGCACGGACGGACCGCTCTACCTCAGGGTCGTTCCCCGGACCGAAGCATTCCTTCGGTAAGCCGACACGAAGCCCCTTGATGTCCCCATCAAGCGCGGTAGGAATCTTCCAAGCATCCTGGTGCGGAACGCTTGTGGCATCCTTTGGATCCTTACCTTCAATAACGCGAAGCAATGCCGCGGCGTCCTCTACCGACCGGGCGAATGGACCGATCTGGTCGAGACTCGATGCCATGGCAATCGCGCCATAGCGAGACACGCGACCATACGTCGGTTTCATGCCGACGACGCCAGTGAGCGACGCCGGTTGGCGAATGGAGCCTCCGGTGTCGGTACCGAGCGCGAGGACGGCAGACCCTTCGGCGACCGCAGCTGCGGAACCACCGCTCGACCCGCCTGGAACGCAAGCAACATCCCACGGATTCTTCGTCGGACCATGCACGGAGCTTTCCGTACTGGACCCCATGGCGAACTCATCCATGTTTGTCTTCCCCACAATGACCGCACCCGCTTCCTTGATCCGCTTGGTCACGGTCGCGTCGTACGGCGCGACATAGTCCTTGAGGATGGCAGACCCTGCGGTAGCACGGAACCCTTGCACGAGAATGTTGTCCTTCACGCCAACAGGGACTCCGTCGATTTCAGACAGCGGAGCGCCTTTCGCATACCGAGCGTCTGCAGCATCCGCACTCGCGAGCGCCGCGTCTTCGCACAGGCCGACATATGCCGCCGTGCGACCTTGTGCCTCCTTGGCAGCAGCAAGCACGGCTTCCGTAAGGCCACGGGAGGTCAGCGAACCATCCTTGAAACCTGCAACGGCTTCCGTGGCAGTGAGTGTCCGGAGATCCTTGTTCATGAGAATACCGCTTTCACCTTGAGTGAGCCGTCGGCAGCTTTCTCTGGGAACGCTGCGAGCAACGCATCGCGTGTCGCGTCCGTTGCTGGGACATCGACATCCTCACGCATGACGTTGTGGGTCTCGATGCTGTGCTCCATCGGCTCGATGCCTGCCGTATCAACGGACTGCAGCGTCTCGATGTATCCCAAGATGGACGACAGTTGTCCCTGGAACGTCGAAGTCTCCTCTTCCGTGATGGCGAGCCTAGCAAGCTTGGCGATGTGGACAACGTCTTCCTTTTTGAGCTCCATAAGCGTTCTTTTTTACTTCCCCAGCATAGCCGAGAACTCCTGCTCATTCAAGACGCGGACACCGAGCTTTTTCGCCGTATCAGCCTTGCTGCCCGGATCCTCTCCCACGACCACAAAGTCCGTCTTCGCGCTCACGGATCCGCTGACCTTGCCGCCTACCGCACGGATGGCGTCCTTGGCGCCATCACGCGTGAAGCCGGACAACGTTCCGGTCACAACGACCGTCTTTCCTGCAAGCGGACTTTTCGATACCGCGCGTTTCGGAAGGCTGCGGATTTCCATCACCTCGAGCAGACGCTCCACGGCCTCGCGCTTCTTCGCATCCGCGAAGAACGTCGCGACACTCCCTGCAACGACCGGCCCGACATCTTCGACGGCTTCAAGCTCCTCAAGCGTCGCGTCCATGAGCGCGCGGATGCTGCGGAACTGCTCCGCCAGCGCGATTGCCGTCTCCTCGCCGACGTGACGGATGCCGAGCGCGTACAAGAAGCGAGGCAGTTCAACGACCTTACGCGACGCGATCGTCGCGACGATATTCCTCGCCGACGTATCCGCAAAACGTTCGAGCTCCTCGATATCCTCCTTCCGTAGCCGGAATAGATCCGACGCGTCACCGACGAGTCCTTCATCGACGAACCGCTCAAGGATTTTCCCGCCAAGCCCTGGCATGTCGATGGCCTTCTTGGAGACGAAATGCTCCAGCCGCTCCAGCGTCTGCGCGTAGCAGTCCTCGTTCGTGCACCGCAGGATGACCTCGCCGTCGCGCCGTACAACCTTCGATCCGCACACTGGGCATGTCGTCGGCATGAGGAACCGTTTCTCCTTCCCGGTCCGTACCTCCGTGAGGACCTTCACCACTTTCGGAATGATGTCCCCCGCTTTTTCAATCACAACCGTGTCGCCGATGCGGACACCGAGTCGCACGATCTCATCCTCGTTGTGCAACGTCGCATGCGTCACGGTCGTCCCCGCAACGTGCACCGGACGCATGACCGCCACCGGCGTCAGTGCGCCCGTGCGCCCGACTTGCACGTGAATGTCCTCGATGACCGTCGTCGCCTGTTCCGCCGGAAACTTGTAGGCGACACACCCGCGGGGGGTCTTACCGACGACACCGAGCCGCTCGTATTCCGCATCGTCGTTCACGACGACCACGACGCCGTCGATCCAATAGTCGAGCGACGGACGTTTTTTGCCGATCTTCTCGTAAAAAGCCTGCACCTCTCGAAGATCCTTGGCTATCGTGGTAAGCGGATTCGTCTTGATGCCAAGCTTCGCCATAAGCGCGTGCGCATCAGCGTGCGTCAGAAGACCGAAATCCCCGTAGAGCGCATATCCATAGAAATCGAGCTCGCGTTCGCGCGTGATCGCGGGGTCCAACTGGCGGATGCTGCCAGCGGAAACATTTCGAGGGTTGGCGAAAAGCGGCTTCCCTTCTTTCTCCATGCGAGCATTGAGCCGATCGAACGCCTGCTTCGTCATGAATACCTCGCCACGAACCTCCACGCGTCCCAGGGCTGGAGCTGCCAGCCGTAACGGAATCGCCTCGATGGTCCGGAGGTTCTCCGTGATGTCCTCGCCGATTTTGCCGTCGCCGCGCGTCGCACCTTTGACGAAGACGCCATCTTCATACACCAGCGAAACCGCGAGACCGTCCATCTTGATCTCCGCGTGGTACCCGGACGGCTTCCGTCCAAGAAGCTTCGCGATGCGCGTCTCCCATGCGGAAAGTTCATCGAACGAAAAGACATCCTCCATGGAAAGCATGGGGAGGTGATGCTGAACTTTACCGAACTTGGCGAGCGGTTTGCCGCCAACGCGCTGTGTCGGGGAATCCTTGGTAATGAGGTCCGGGTGTTCCTGTTCCAGGAGGTAGAGCTCGTGTTTCAGCGAATCGAGCGCCGCGTCGGAGATCTCCTGCGTGTCGTGGACATGATATAGCGTCCGGTGACGGTCGATGACCTCCCGGAGCTTAGCAATGCGTTCTTTCGCGGTGTGTCGGTCCATAGCATCAGGGGTTCAAACAGGTTGCCGGTCCTCCTTTCACGATGGAACATTCGCTGAAGATGGCGAAATCGAGTAGGCCCGTGCCGGGAATGCGTTGCGGCAGCGTCACGGAAATGCGCTGCTGCGCATCGAGGAACATGCCCCGAGCCTCGATACGAATACGGCCAGGAATATCTCTTGGCTCGTCTACGCTGACAGCGTCGCTAAAAACACGAACCTCGACATTGCGCACGTCAGCATACAGTGCTCGGAGGCGCAGGCGATACAAACGATTGGGGTCGTCCAGCGAAATAACGAGTGGGGCCGTTGATTGCTCCTCACGGGCCATACGCATTGCAGAGTCTTGATCCCAAAGAATGTCCTGTGGCAGCCATCCTACCAAAGATGCTTGCAGGACGGAACAGCCTCCGCAGTCGTCCTCCCACCATACACGGACGCGCGCGAAATCCGTCGCAGTGATGGGTTGTAGCGGGTCGTACAGCGCGACTTCGAGAAAGTCATCCTGCGCCACAGTGGCGTAGACGGCGCTCTCGGACGGCATAACAGTCCGTTCCCAGCGCGCACCGTTGTCGAGCGTTCCATTCCCACCCGACGGCAAACCGTCTTCGGAAATACCAGCCTCGTACAAAGCCTCTTCGAGGGCGGTCTCCGCGGCATAGTACGCCGTTACGGCGTTGTCGATGACACGGGACTGTTGCAGAGAGCTCAGGATGAGCGACGACAAACCAACCGACGAGATGATGACCGTCGTCATCACGAGGAGTGCGAGGAGAAGGACGGAACCGCGCGTGGATGTCGTTGACCGCATAGGCTATCGGCTATAGGTCCGCATGGCGACCGTTGTCTGGAAGGAAACGAGCGCGCGCTCGCCGTCACGGCCACGAGTGCTTTCGAGCATCAGCACGATGGTCACATGCGGCTGGACATCAGCGGCATACGTGCCGCCGTCTGGTTCGAATTCCTGCGGGTCCGCTGCTGGTGTGACATAGAACGCGATGTTCCGCACGGCGACATCCTTCGGGGTGATGACAGCAGGTGTACCCCCATCCACCGCGACCAAAAGGCACGGTGTGCTGTTGGCATCGACACAGTCTGCGACGTCCTCGCTCCGGAAGAAACGGATACGCGCATCGTCACCATCAACAATCGCGAGTTCGCGCTCCGGTATGCCGATCGGTTCGCTGCGATCGGCATAATACGCGTAGTCGATGGCGCCGGAGCGGATTTCGCGCGCGAACGTCTCCATAGTGAACCGTGCGTCCGCTTGCGTACGCTCAAAACTGAAAATCCTCCGTTGGGACTTGCTTGCGAGAAGGAAGATATCGCTCGCCGCAACGACAACGGTCGTAAAGATGCCGAGCACGACAACCAACTCCATCAAGGTGAACCCTCGGGAGTCCTGCTCTTCTTCCTGCTGCGGCTTATCTCCAATCATACAAATGGTACTCGATAGTATGACTCCGGATGCGACCGGGAATCCGCCAGGCCATGTCAATCTGGACTCGCATGCCGATCTTGCCTTCCCCCACCCCACATCCGGATCCGTTCTCCGCGATCGTTATTCCGCCTGCACCGTCATCGCAGAGGGCATCCAGCGTGACCAGCCGGCGAAATGCCGTAGGAATCGATCCATCCGGCTGCCCTGTCGCCTGACGATGCAGCCCGACTGTTGCCGTACCGTCCTCCTCAACTTGCCGATAGACGACCGCCTCTTCGTCATCGATGGCATCCGCGGAAAAATCCATGGCCCATACTCCTGTCTCCACATCAAAAACAGGTACACCAGTGTAATCGAATCCCGGTCCTTCAAGCCCGTCATCAAATTCCCTTCCCGCGAGCCAGTTCGAGTCACGGAGCGCACGAACGACTTCGGCAGCCTCCCTCCCAAGATTCGCCGCGACAATCGCTGCTTGCGCTTCGGACTCCGCCTTGATGGAACCTTGCGTCAACGTCAACGCGCTCGACACCGCGGTCGTGATGATGCCAATGGCGACAATCGCCTCCAGCATGCTTTGTCCTCGTTGCGCGTATGCTTTTGGCATATCAGTCGATGCTGACTTGTCCGGAAATACGGTTGATGCGGACATCGCGCTCTTGTCCCGTCGTACGATGCCGGAGCGTGATGACCGCCTCAATCACGTCCGTCGCGGCGTTATAGAACGCCGCCGCCCGCGGCGGCACAAAGACGATCTCAAGAGCACCGTTGTCGGCTGGCGACACGGCAACCACGTCGACGAACCTTCCGGAGCTCACGGTATCTGTCCGGACCGTCTCGCCTGCGCCGAACCTGCGGTTCCCATCCGTGTCCGCGAAATACGTCATCCGTCGTTCTTCGCCGCTCGTCGTCGAGAACCGGACGCCGTACCCACGTGGGATATCGCGGACGCATGTCCCCTCCCCGCATACGGCGGCATCACCCGGAGTACATACCGTGCCGACGGAGAGGCCGCCAGCGCATGCGAAAATCTCTCCGCCAGCAACGGCTGAGGTCTGCGCACGGCGAACCATGCTCCCTACGAGCTGCGCCGAGATGCGCAATTCATCACCTTGTTGGCCAACGCGATAATTCGCCATCACGAACCCCGTGATGACGGCAAAGATGCTCATGGAGACCAGCATCTCGATCAAGGTAAAGCCGCGCTGATCGGTCATGACAACAGATTAAGGTACCAGGTGAGGATACCGTCACCAGCAAGAAGCGTGATGACTGTCGCCGCGGCAAGGAACGTCCCGAACGGGATCTGCGACTGCATGCTCGCGCGCCGCGTCAGGAGCATGAACGAACCGACGGCTGCACCCGTAAGATACGCGATGAATAACGCCACGACGACCATCGGCCATCCGAGCGCGGCTCCCATGAGGAGCCCGAGCCAGGCATCACCTCCGCCAACCCAACGACCTCTGGATACGATGATTTGCAGGCGGAAAAACCCCCAACCAATGAGCATGCCGAGCACCAACGATATCCATGGTACCCCGAGCGCGAGATTGGCTACCGCAGCAATACCCGTTGCCGGCAACGTGACCGCGCGAAGAATGAGCATGTATCGCCAATCGTAGACAAAGACGATGACGAGGACGCTCATCAGATACCAATAGAGCAGCAGCGTCGTAAGGGCGTCGGCACCAAGCACGTTCCCATGCGCGAAGAAAACCGTTGCCGCCGAAGCGACGTACAGGAAACCGGTCGCCAGTTCGACCATGGGGTACTGGGAGCCGATGGGTGCGGCGCAATACCGGCACTTGCCGCGCAGCAGAAGGTAACTCAGCAGCGGCACGAGGTCCGCGGCAGCAAGCGTGTGACGACAGGTCGTGCAATACGAACGGCCATGCGCCACCGACTCACCCGTCCGAAGCCGCCAAAGCACAGCGTTCAAAAAACTGCCGATGACCGTACCGAAGACGAACGTGGAGATGAGGGCAAGAAGCGACATAGATTACAAGATACCGTCCTCCGTCGCCGTCACCGGGCCCGCCGGGTACCCGGACACTTCGCCACCGAGACAGAAATCGATGATATACCCGGTGCCGGTGCCGGTCTGCTGATACGTATAGGCGTTCTCCGCTGGCGTGCAAGCACCGTCCGCGACCGGAGGCGCTTTGGGAACGAGCTCAAGATACACCTTGCCGGCGCACGCAGACGCCCGTGATTGCCAACCCGTGTCACAAAGACGATCGGCCCCAGGCTCCCCCAGTGCAACGACCGGCGTCGCCGGATATCCGGTCGACGAACTCGCCATGTACAGGTCCAATGCGGTCTGTATGGCCTTGATGTCCGAAACACGTTTCGCATCGCGCGGCTTCCTTCGCGCGGTATCAATCATGGCCATGGCGAGCGCGCCAATGAGTCCGATGACCGCTATGACGAGAAGCAGCTCGATGAGCGTAAAGCCTTTTGTGCGATTTTCCATGTGGGCTACGATTATGGGGATGTCGTCCCTGAAGTATAGCAGAAAACCCCCGCACATGTGCGGGGGTTTTCGTGGATTCGTGCGACCGATGACTTACGGAGTGACCGGAGCCATCGCCATGCCGTCCTGAGACGCAAGCACGACGCCGCCAGCAAGGTCGCCGACCGTGCCGCCGATGCAGAAGCTGATTTCGTACGCGGAATCACCACCGGAGTACGAGTAGGCGTTCTCAGCCTCCGTACAATCACCATCCTCAGGTGTCGGAGCTGACGGAACAAGGCCCATGTAGGTCGTCTCGGAGCCGCACGGATCAGTTTCCCAAGCGGTGGTGCTGCAGAGACGCTGCGCGCCAGTCTCGCCGAGAATGAGAGGTGATGCCGAATCGACATCCGGATACCCGTCCGAGGAATCCGCGAAGTACAGCTCCAACGCCGTCTGAATCTGCTTGACGTCCGCCACGCGCTTGGAATCGCGGGACTTCTCACGGGCGCTGTTAAGGGCGACCACCGCGAGCGTAGAGAGCAAGCCGATGATCGCGATGACCACGAGCAGCTCGATGAGCGTGAAACCTTTCTGAGTGTTTCGCATACGTGCGTTACTCCCCTAAACGGGGTTGAATGACGAAAGATGAATAAATTGTCCACAAGAGGACCTTGTATAGCAGTATAGCAAAAAATGACCGCAAGGACAACAGACTCTTCTCTTTTCCACAACTCAGAAAGCTGTCGCTAACCGATACATCGGAAGGATGATGGCTGAAACCATGACGCCGACGGCACCGCCCATGACCAGCATGATAAGCGGCTCGATTGCGGATACCAGGTTCGCAACGCTGTTCTCGAGCTCGCGCCCGTAAAATTCAGTCAGCTTTTCCAGAACCTCGAAAAGCCGGCCCGTCTCTTCACCGACCGAGATCATCTGCGGGATCATCTGCGGGATAAGCCGGTCTTCTGCCATGATGGTGGTGAGCGAGTTTCCATCGTTCACTTCCTTGATGGTCGCGCGGACCATGCTTTCGTAATGCGCGTTCCCAACGATGTCCGCACAGATGGCGAGGCTCTGCGGGACGTCCACGCCGCCACGCAGAAGCGTAGAGAAACTACGCGTGAACCGGATGAGATAGATGTTCCGCAAGAGCGGACCGAATACCGGGATATACAGCTTGGCGCGATCCCAAATGGCACGTCCGCCCGCACGAGATGTCCAAAACCGGAACGCAAACGCCGCAAGGACCGTGGCAATGATGATACCGATCGCGTAGTCCGCGAAGAACGAAGATGTCGCGATAAGCATCTTCGTCGTGATCGGCAAATCGACACCCGACTCGGCAAGTACGCCCGTCAGCTTTGGCACGACGAATGCCATCATGATGAAGCCCACGACAACAAGGCCGAAGATGACGAACAACGGGTAGATCATCGCGCCTTTAATCTTCGCTTCAAGGTCATAGTCGCGTTCCATCTGGTCCGCGAGGTAATTCATCGTTTCCTCGAGCTTGCCCGTCGTCTCGCCGGAGCGGATCATATTCATGAAAAACGAGGAGAACGCCTGCGGATACGCGGCCATGGCGACCGAAAGCGCTGTTCCCGACTCCACGTCCGACGACATATCGATGAGAATGTTCCGGAACCGCTCGTTCCGCGTCTGAGCCGCGACGGTTTTGAGTCCGCGCACAACCGGCACTTTCGAACCCATGAGCACCGCAAACTGACGGGAAAAGATCACGATATCCTTGATGGGAATCTTGTTGAAGAACGGGATTTCGAACGCGAGAAGCCCTTGCCTGCCCTGCTTGGCAAGCGAAACGACGAAAAGACCCCTATCTCGAAGGGTCTCTCGCGCGATGTCTTCCGTCGGGGATTCGACCACGCCGCTTACCGGCGCGCCATCCTGTTCACGTGCCTCGTAATCGTAGCGTGCCATGTGACTCAGGCCATCTTCAGGACCTTCTTGATCTTGTCCACGGCCTCAGCCGGGACGAAATGCGCCTTGATGAGGTAGTCGACTGCGCCCTGTTCCAGCCCTTTCTCGATATCCTCTTTTTGTCCGAGATTCGTAAGCATGATGACCGGGATATCTGCGGCGCCAGGGATGGCCTTGATACGCTTGAGCGTCTCGAATCCGTCGAGCTTCGGCATGAGCACGTCAAGCAGGATGAGGTCTGGAAGTTCTTTCTCCAGCATCTTGAGGCCTTCCTCGCCGTCCTTCGCCGTCACGACGCCGAACCCTTCGATGTCCAGTTTCGTCGCGTAAATACCTGAAAGGAAAGAGTCGTCGTCGATGATGAGCACGTTCTTTTTCGTTGTGTCGGCCATAGGCGTATCGTTGATCATTCGGAGGTAACCCTCATCACCTCCTCAATTGTAGTCAAACCTTCCAATGCCTTCAAGACCCCATCCTGCTGCATCGTCAGGAATCCGCTCTTTCGCGCCACCGGGTCCGCCTTCTCCGTAGTGAACCCTTCGGCGACGATTTGCCGCATGGCATCGTCGAATCGCAGTACTTCCGCGATGGCGACACGGCCGACATAGCCGGTGTCGTTGCAGCGCAGGCAGCCGCGTCCTTTGTAGAACTGTGGCCTTCCGTCCGATTTGAATGTCAGGTGCGCCTTGTACTCCTGCGGTATCGGTTCGAGCAAGCGCACGATGGAAGCCTCGACCTCCGCTGGGACATCGGTTTCCGCTCGGCACCGTTCGCAGATCTTTCGAGCGAGACGCTGCGCGATGCCGAGATTCATCGTCGCGGCGATGAGGAACGGCTCGAGGCGCATATCCGTCAGACGCGGCACGATACCGTAGGCATCGTTGGTATGCAACGTGGAAAAGACCAAGTGGCCGGTAAGCGCCGCGTGAATGGCAAGTTCGCCGGTTTCACCGTCACGGATTTCACCGACCATGATGACGTTCGGGTCCTGGCGGAGCAGCGCGCGAAGCCCTTCGGCGAACCCGAATCCAACCTCCGGACGCACCTGCGCTTGGTTGACGCCCTTGATGGTGTACTCGACTGGATCCTCCAGGGTGGAGATGTTGATGCCGTCCTCGTTGCGCATATTGAGGACAGTGAACAATGTCGTGGACTTTCCGGAACCGGTTGGCCCCGTGATAAGGAACATTCCGTGCGGCTTCTTGATTTCTTCGGCAATGATGTCGATGTACTGCTTGCGGAATCCAAGCTGCTCAAGCGTCGGAACACCGCGCGTCGTGTCGAGAATACGCATCACGACCTTCTCACTGTCCTGCAACGGAAGCGTGGATACGCGGAAATCGATAGCCTTGTCTCCGAACGTCTCGCGGATGCGACCGTCCTGCGGAATACGCGTCTCGTCGAGCTTGAGGTTCGCAAGCACCTTGATGCGCGAAATGAGCGATGAGTGGATGTATTTCGGCAAGGTCAGGGCCGCGCGAAGAACGCCATCCACGCGATACCGAACACGGGTTTCTTCCGCAAGCGGTTCGATATGAATGTCTGACGCACCGCCTTCGACCGCATGACGGAGAATGACGCTCACGATGCGCGAGACAGGTGCTCCTTTGATGACCTCCTCCAGTTTCCCTTCTTGCCCATCTGCCGTCTTCTCCGGCACGGCGTACTTCTCTTCTGCAGCTTCAAGCGCAGTCTCAACCTCCTTACCGATGACCCCGTACCGCTTCGCCGCATACGCGAACGACGCTTTGGTGATGATGTGATAGCTCGGAGTGAACCCCGCCGTCTGCGCAAGAAAGTCCAGCGCCTGTCGTGCAGCGGGGTCGCGAGGGTCGATCATTCCGATGCTCACGGAACGACCTTCTCGCGCAAACGCGACGGACTGCGCGTTTTCCGATGCCTCCTTGCTGATAAGGTTGAGAACATCGGATGGAATATCCTTGCCAACGAGATCTATGTACGGAACACCAAGAACCATACCCTTCGCCTTCGCCACAAGATCGTCATCGGCAAACTTTCGCTGCACGACAATATCCTCGGCCGGCGTCCCGGATTCCGCGCTTAAGCGCTCGACTTCCTTATATTGTTCCTCCGTGATGCGACCTGACTCAAGAAGCACCGTCAGGACCTGCGTCGAGGTGTTTCCTAATGACATATACGTTCAGGGTGCCGCCGGACTGAATGCCGAGACATTTCCCGTCGTTACTGCGCGAAGTGTCGGTTCAACGTTGTTCTTCAACGATGTGAAACGGACATCCTCGAACAGTTCGTCGGTTGCCTTGATGGTGATAGCTGCGCGTGTTTCCTGTGCCGTAGGAGCGCCTGTCGGAGTGACGGATGGCAGGAATGCAGAGCGTTGCGTGTATACGAACACGAGAAGGATTGTTCCTAAGACTGCTCCGAGGATGATGATCTGCTGTCGTTCTTTCGCGCTGCGTCGTGCCATAGTGATAAGCGGTTAGCGTCGCGAAACAGGGGTCTTCGCTCCTGCTGCGAGCGCCGGATCGACATAATACGTCCGCAGCACGATGCTGTAGCTGCCCGCGCTCGGCGCGAACATGATGGACTGCACATCGGAAAGACGCTCATTCTGCTCCACGCCATGCAGGAAATTCCGGAACGCGGAATACGACCCTCCCGCCACGCTGAAAGAGACGCGTACCGGCACGACGCCGTCCGGACCAATGGAACCGGGATCTGCCGCGGTGTCGATTGACGTAAGGCTCAAACCGTTGTCACGAGCGATCGTGTCGAACATCACGAACAGTTCCGGCGTCTGCACGGACAACGGCATCGTTCGATGCACTTTCGTCTTTTTGCCCGTGTTCAGCGTCAAAAAATCTTTCACCTGATTCTCAAGCTCCGTGGCGTACACGCTGTCGCCCGCGATACCCGCACGCAACTGCGCAATTTCCGTCCTTGCACCCGATAGCACCACGCTCACTTTCGGAAGAATGAGCAACAGATAAGCGGCCACGCCATACGCGATGGCAAGCGCGACGGTAATGAGCGGCAGAAACCGTGCCGCAACCTTCGCTCGATCGTTGGTTTTGATGATGCCTGCCATAGGTCGTCAAGGTTGGATAGGTACCGCATCCACTTCCGGCATCGATACCGCAGCGGGGTTTTGTACAGCTTCTTTCGATGTCAGAAGCCACGCCTCCGGCGCGATTTCGAGGACCATATTCCATTTGACACTGCCGGATCCGGCTTGAGCTGCTGCCGCGTCCGCCCGAACGGAGCGCACCATCGGAGCAGCACGGAACGCGAGAATTTGTTCCGCCATCTCTCGATAGCTCGGCGCCGAGGCGCTAAGCGTAAGGATGTTGCCGGCGATTCCACCGACGACATTCTCGTACCGAACGGATGGCCGGGTGTACTGTTCGACCAGCGTGAGGATATTGGTCCAATACACATGCGCATCAAGGCGCGGCGTGATGGCGTTCACTTGCATCGCAAACGCAGAAAGCTCATCCGCAGCCGCTTCCTGCGCAGCAATCGATGCCGTAAGCTGCGTGCGCTGCTGCCGGAGGTCGTGCAGCTCTGCCTGCTGGGCACGCGCACGCTGATCGAGCACGACATAGACACCGCCGATGAGCAGTGTCTCGACGATAAGAACGATGGCGAGGATGAGCAGACGCTTACGAAGATCCGGTTCATGCTCGGCGTCGTCCGACGGCATCAACGAAACCCGAAGTGCTCCGAACCCGGACCCCTTATCGGAGCCGGCCTTCGGTTCAGCGGGAGCTCCACCGCTCAACCCTGTGTCAGGGGCGAGAAACGGCGCAATCTTGTCATCCTGCGGACTATGCATACGAAGCGTGCGTCATTCGATATCGCGCATGGCGAGGCCGATGGCGACGGAATATCGTGGGCCGATCTCGTCGAGGACGGGGCGGAGTTCTTCCGGATAGACGACACGCGCCCAAGGATCACCGACATACGCGCGGACGCCGAGCTTCTCGGCGATGTGTCCAGCGAGCGCCGGAAGACCCGCCGAACCTCCGGTCAAGATGACCTTCTCGATAGGCTTTGCTTCGTCACCGTTCTGTCCGACATACAGGTTCATGGAGTACTGCAGCTCGGTCATCATGGGCGCCACAACATTCTCGAAGAGCTTCGGCAGCTTGTCATCCGGGTAGATGCCCGACACCGCCTTGATGTCGCACTTCATCTTTTCGGCCGACATGGGATCCATAGCCATCGTCGTAGCCATTGCCTTCGTGAACGACGCGCCGCCCATATCCAAACTTCGTGTGACGTACGGAATGCCGTTCTCCACGATGATGATGTTCGTGCGCACGGCACCCATATCAACGATCATCGTCCTCGCGCGGTCCTTACCGACAAGCGACCGGATGAGCGCGAATGTCTCGGTTTCGAGACTCGTAAGCTCTAATCCCGCCATCTTGAACGCAGTGACGTACTTCGTCACCATCGCCTTGCTTGCGCCGGTGATGAGGAACTGCTCGGTCTTCTTCTCGGCCTTCTTGCCCCCTGCCGCATCCGCCGTTTTCGGTGCTGGCGGGACACCTTTCGCCGTACCAACGCTTTCTCCTGGAGTAGCAATGCGCTTGGAGTCGAGCATCATCTCTTCGAGCGGGATAGGAATGAGCTTCCGCGCCTGCCATTCGATAGCCTCGCGCTGCTCCTTCTCATTACCCTTCGGTACCGTGATGACCGCGCTGAAGACCGAGGCGACTGGAAGTCCGGCGACGGTCTTGAGCGTCGTCGTGCGCGCTTTCTGAGCGACCTTTTTGAGCAGCTCTGCTGCAGCTTTCGGGTCATCGATGAGGTTCGTCGGCTGCAGCTCGATGGAGCGCTCAGTAAACCCGTACGTGGTCAGCCGACCACGGCCTTTTTCGTTCTGGAGTTCGACAAGTTTGATCCCGCCTGCTCCGAGATCGGCGCCGATGTAGCTGATTTTCTTCGTTCCGAAGAGACCCATGGTGGAGAGATATACACAATCCGACTCTTGGGCAAGTATACACCATTTTAAGCGGACACGCGACGGGTCAGAAGGACGAGCGGATGAATTGCGGAAGAACCTTCGAAACGTCTCCGAATCCCGGCGGCGGATTCACGACAGCACGACCATCATAGATGACGCGTTCGGACCCCTGATCGAAGCTCCGGTAATCACGCGAGAAGACGATACGACGCGCGATGATAAGCCCGCGGACGGTCAATGGGATGTTCGACGCGAACTGTTCATATCCATGCATCTGCATGCCCGGACTTGCGCCGTCCGCGTAGAACACACCGGCGAGCTCCCTGACGTTCCGGTGGACGAAGATGTTCCCTTTGGTTCCGGACCCGTCATCGAGGACGACCCATGCGACGGACGCGAGATGTGCAAGCTCGCTGATATTGCTGATGCCGTAGGTGATATCGCGGTTAATGATGAGATTACCCTCGTTCACGACGATTGTTCCGTGCCCGCCAATGCGTCCCGACCCGGAACCGATGCCGTTCATGAACTCCAGCGGCAACCCGGGGTTCTGGTCGGAGCCAAGTGACGGATTGCCAATGACGAGGTCGCCTTCGTGGACGTAGACGTTTCCTCCGAGCATCGTGTTGATGTCGTCATCCGAGGTGAGCGTCACGACCGAGCCATGTTTCCCGGCCAGAAGCCCTTCCACGTCGAGCGTACCTAGGACGGTCCGGAACGCGTTCTCGCGTTTCGGTAGCGCGAACCGCGTGTCCGGCACCGTCTCCGCCGGACACTCCCCGCTTGCCGTCACGAAATTGACGATGGTGTCCTTCGCGGTGACGCAGAACGTCGCGTTGACGTTGTCGTGCGGCGGAACGTCCGGTGCGGAAATCCTGAACCCTGAAAACACGTTACCTCCGCTGGTCTGGATCCACGGCGAGAGCATGTCCGTGCAGATATCCGCGCCAATGCACGGACCGTCGACCTCCTGGTTGCCGCAGTCGATATCGCGGCGGCAGAACTTCTCCGCGTCGCCGGCGCAGGTGCCGAAGCCGCCGACACAGGTATTGAAGCCGCCGCAGTCGGTGCTGTCTGTGCAGGAGACGAACGGATCCGACAACGTGCCGGCGCGGTTCGCGCACGCCAAGACTCCGCCCGTGGTGCATTCGGCATCGTTGAAACAGAATTCGCCATTCCCTTGGCAGACACCCCACTGCTCCATGCAGCGCTGCTCTTTTTTTCTCCCATCGTCTTGGTGGATATCCTCATCGTAATTTTCCGGATCGAAATACCGATCGACCTCCTCGGAAGCTGCTGGACACGTAAGCTGGCACTCGCCGGCCGTAAATGATGTTTCATCGAGACCGGTAAGTAACCCGGTAATGGGGTCGAGAGGGTTCCTCCAAAACTCCTCCGCTACCGTGGCGTTCGGTTCGGTGAAATCCGGCAACGCACCGCAGTCACAAAGCAAAAGCCTGTCGACTTCGCAACGGCCCACCTGCCCAGGTTGGCACATGTCCCCGATGCCGTTGGCGTTGTTATCGGTCTGGTCGGGATTTGAGAGGCCGACGCAGTTATCGCACGCACGCGGCGTGGGAGAATACAACGTGGTGTAGAGGCCCTCAGTAGCGCCATCGCGGTCGAAGTCCGCTTTGGAGCAAGGTGTTTCCGGGTCACCCGGACCAGGAATGCTGTCGCACCAGTAGATTGCCTTGCGATTCGACTCGACGTAATCGCCATCGGAATCCTGTACGCGAACAGCGAGAAAGTACTCTCCGTCGCCATAGGTCGCCAAGTCAAGCGCGGGGGTCACGGCACCTGAGCAATTTGCTTCATTCGCCATCGGTGTTCCATTCGGAATCGCCCCAATACCGTTGATAAGATCGCCGCGCTGCGCCCCTGAAGCATCATAGACGTGGACGGTGCATGTCGTTCCGTTAAAGGTGTCTGTTGTTCCGGTCCGGAACCGCGCCGAGAGGCCAACCTGATTCTCGCCAGCACGAATGAACGGCGTCGATGGCGACAATATGGCAGTCTGCGCGATGGCAACAGGGCGCACATCGACCTCGAATGCCAAAGCCGCTGACCATGGACTCACATTGTCAGCGCCATCTTCCGCACGTCCTTGGACAGAAACGCTCTCGATATCGTCGCAATACGCGTACGGCAAGGATGGACCGCAATTCCCTGACACGGTCGTAATGCTGCAGCTACCGTCAGCGGAATCGGTCACGTCGCCGTCGATGAGCGTGCTGCACCCGCAGATGCCAGATGACACCGGAGGATCGGATGGGACGACGCGGTAAGAGAAGCTTGAACCGAACGGAACCACGACCGCACCGCCAACGAGTCCTTCCGGCTCGATCGCGGAGACTGACGGCGCGACACCCTCCATGAGTTCGATGGCACGCAGGAGATCTCCATATTCCGGTACGCTGCTCGACTTGAGCGCGGAGAGCGATAGCGGCACATCGGATGCAGCCATGGGAACCGGGCCAGTCGGACATCGTATGATGATGTCGAAACGAACCATGCCAGGAGTCGCTGCGGACAACTGCACGAAGCGTCCATCTATCGCGGACAACGAGAACTCCGCGGCGTTCTGTCCGCCTGCGTCGATGGAACAGCCGGCGGCGGATGCGAACGGATAATACTGCGACGGATCCGTGTTATCGCCGATAACGACCGCGACGGCATCGTACGTTCCCGTTCCGATGAGGCGGACGAGATGGTCCGCATTCACGCGACCGCGCACGATGACGTTCGCGGTAATGGTCGGGTCGTTGCCGGTGAACGTGAGCGGGCCGGTCCATTCCGGCAGATCACGACATACCGGCGCAACGACCCACGGCGCAGCGCAAGAGGCGGACCCGAAACACGCAGGGTCCGCGCAGTCAATGAGGCCGTTCGTGTCGTTGTCGAGACCGTCATTGCAGATACTCTCCGTCACCTGGCAGATCTGTCCGTTCGGACCGAGATTTCCCGCGCAAGCAGGGTCTGCGCAATCGATGAGACCGTTCGCGTCGTTGTCAACGCCGTCGCCGCAGAGCCGATCCGTATTCTCTGACGCCGCGCAATGAGCGGCATGGGCGAATCTTCCGTCGACGACCTGGCCGCCAAGCGAGCCGAGGCGCGGATAGGCGCCACCGATGCAATCCGGGTCACCACAATCCAACCCGCCGCCCAGCAAAGCAACATCGTTGTCGTTGTCACGACCGTCCGCGCAGGATGCGTAGGCGTAATCCTCCCGCGACGGGCACGGGCCGCAGCTGCCGAACGCACGACTGCAATCCGTATCCGAGCAATCCGCGGGGCCATCGCCGTCGTTATCGAACGCATCAGCGCAATGCTGGATGCCTTGCGCAAGGCTGAACTCGAACTCCAAACATACCTGACCGCCCGGACCGATGACGCCGAAGCAGTCATTAACATCCGCGCAATCGATGAGACCGTCCAGGTCGTTATCGTCACCATCGAAACACTGCGCCTCTGCCGAGTTCCCGTCTGCATCCACGTGCTCGAACGCCGGACACGACGGATGTCCGGCGCAATCGTAATCCTCGCAATCCGCGCCCGTCGCGACATTCTTATCCCACGCGCCCGTGAGGCTGTAGCTCTGATCGTGGTCGTTATCGATACCGTCCGTGCAGCTCGTCTCTGTCGCAGGGCATCCGAACGCCTCGTTCTTCCAGCACGAAACGGTGCCGCGATTATCCATGCAGTCCAATCCGCCGTCTGGAAGGTCATCGTCGCCGTCGTTATCAAACCCGTCCGTGCAGGCATTGATCGGACCGGCATTGATATACCCTAGCTCCGGATCGTTTCCGAAGAACGTCCCGCCTTCTTCGCTATGCTGACAGAATCCGAGCGGCGCAAGGCGTCCAACCCGGCCATCGCACGACGGATCAGCGCAATCCGTAAGCCCATCGCCGTCGTTGTCAAACCCGTCGTAACAGGTTGTTTCCACAGCCTCGCAATACCCCATCGGCGCGAAACTGCCGATAGCGCCATCGCAGGACGGATCGGCACAATTCGCAAGATAGTTGAGGTTGTTATCGAATGGCACGCCATCTTCGTACGGTTCAAGATCCGCGCAGGCTTCATCCATGTCCTGTGTTGCAGGGACGCCCGGCGTCGAAAAGAAGGGCTCGGATTCATCACGCCCGCTCGGAGCCAATTCGTGCACGTAGAACGCCAACGCGTTCCTGCCGGCGGAATCCCCGTTCTGGATGACGTTCAACCCGAACGTGTACGCGCCAGGGCCGACAGAGACCGGGAAATCAACCGCGAGGACCATGTCGACAATGCAGTCAGAACACCCGTCCGCATGCGACCGCTCAAACGCCGTCCGGCTCGGATTGACGTCCTCATCAGGCAAAGCGATAGCCCCGTTTACGGTATCCGCAAGTACGCTCCACGTGTCGAACTGTGGAAGATTGAAGATCATGTAGGAAATGAGCGATGCGGTGTCGTACTCCCCTCCCGCGAAACGGACACGTAATTGACCGCCTGGTGAAATATGCTGCGTGTAGGAGTAGGTCAGCTCCTGCCCGCCGATCGTTAGCGTCTCGGTGCAGACGTTGTGTGGGCAGATCGTCGGAGCGAGCGCAGCGGACACGCCAATGGCGACAAGGCCGCTCGCGATAATCAAAAACGTCGCGACACCGTGGAAAAACGAACGGAAAGGTGTGGTCGTGGCATGCCTCATAGGCGGCGTACGACATCATCCGCATCACAGCAGAGCCCGCCCGACTGAGCCCCAGGCGCGAAGCAATCCGCGCGTGTCCCGAACGCCGATGCCGTGCAGTCGCAATCGAAGTATCCGTCGTCCGGATCTTCATACGAGCACTCGAGACCGTTCGCGACATGGTACAGGCTGGACCCAACGCTCACCGGCTGGTCCGAGCAACACAACGCGCCCGAGCCGATGGCGTATCCCGGCATGCCGCAGTCGTCGATGCCGTCATCTGCCGCACCAAGAACACACTGCGTCGGAACGTGCGACTGGCACAGGTACGAGATGCCTTGGCAGTACGGGTTCGAGCAGTCGACGAATTCCTGACCAAAGGCGTCCGTGCCGAAACACGACACCGGAACGCCGCGACGCATGAGCATCGAGAAGGTCGCGTCACCTGTGAAGTCACAGAACGACGGGTTGTTGAAATACTCTCCCGGGAAACCAGCGAAACACTTGATGGCGCGGTACTGATCTTCCATTGCTCCGAGACCCGTCCATTGATTGCTGTGCGTGAAGATGGGGCGCGGGCGAGCGGTGGAGTCCGCGATGGCCCTGCATCGGTTGAGCGCGGTGTCGCAGCGGCGACCGACCGAGCAGTCCGTATCCGTCGTGCAAACGCCAGCATCCGGAGCGCCGAGCAGACGGCATGCGCGGATGATCCACGGCGTAGTGTCGTCGATGACATCGATTACTTGTACGGTGTGGGAAACTTCGAAATCCGTGCCGCGCAACGCCACTGGCCCGGGAACAGGGCGGGCTAACACCAGCGTCCCGCCATCCGGCAACGTGATGTCACACTGCACGAGGTCGCCCGGCGCCGCATGAATGCCGGAAAGCGTCACTGCAAAGGTATGCAGATTCGTACCGGAAATGCCGCCAGTCACCGGTTCAAAGATACCTTGCGGACGAACGACTTGCCCGAGCTGCGCAAAGGCCCAGTCCGTATGCACGCGGCTCATGTCGATCCAACCGATACCGGTACCGTCGTCGTTGCCGTTCCAAGCCCATCGCCCTTCCGGCGCTGCCGGACTAAAATCTCCGGTCGCGTGGTCGAGCCCGACATGGAACGACGACGTGGCGCACCCACCGAGATTTTCGCAGTTGAGCGCGATCCATCCTGCGTCGCCTAACGCCGTGACGCGCGCCCACCCAAGGAACTGGTCGGATTTCGTACCGCCTGCAAGCGACGCACGAAACTGCGCGTAGGACGAACCACCTTCGGGCGTCGTTCCGGAGCAGGTCGTCCCGAAGCAGATCCACCCGACCACGTCCGACCATGCCCACCCGGAAATATCCGCGCGGTCATTGAACCCGGGAGATGTTGCGAGATGCACGCCATAGCCGTTTGTTGCGCACGTACCGACGTTCGTGCAGTTCATGGAAATCCACCCGGCATTCGGCGACCATGCCCAGTTCTCGACGTTGTCGGAGCTACCAGCCGAAACCGGTGCAATGACAAAAAAAGCACCAACGACGGCAAGAACCGCCGTGGCGAACAGGCGTGGAACGGACATGGATCGCTCAGCATCCATATGCGGAAGCATACACGAAAAACGCCTCCCGTGGGAGGCGGTTCCGCTGCCTGTGGATGGGTCACGCGAGGTGTCGGTCGATGGCGATGTTCACCAGACGATCAGCTTCCTTGTTCTTCTCGCGTCGAACATGAGTAAACGTCACTTTCTTAAAGCCTTGCGTCATGTTCCAAACCTTCAAGAACAGCTCTGCAAGCTCGGCGTTCTTGACCTTGTATTCGTGATTGAGCTGCTTCACTGCGAGCTCGGAATCCATGAACACTGCGACCTCTTCCGCACCAAGCGTCTTTGCTTCCCGTAACGCATCGACGATTGCCATGTACTCCGCTTGGTTGTTCGTACGATCACCCAAGAAGCGCGAGTGCTCCAGGATGACGCGACCGTCCTCGTCGGTGATGTAGACGCCGAGTCCGGCCGGGCCAGGATTCCCACGCGCGCCGCCGTCAGTGTAGATGATGAGTTTGTTTGGCGACGCCATAATTTCCGAACTATACCGCGTCAGGTGGCGAACCGGAAATCGACCGCGCGCAACTGGATCTCGCGCGTACCATTCCATTCGTTGACGCCGAGCTCAACGAGGACATCCGCCCGACAACCGGGCGTGAACTCACGCGCCTTCTCGGCCTTGCCGAACGCGATGACCTTCCATTCCTTCGGCGTATCGCCACGAACACCAATGCGCACATGCTTGCCATCCTTACCGACCGGCGTGACCGATGACACAAGGACGTCACGCAAAAGGAATATCGGGCGCGCATTCCCCTCGCCGTGCGGTTCAAGCGAAAGGATGCTCTCTATGAGCTCCCAGGTAATTTGGCTGGTGCGCAGTTCCGCATCAACACGAACGAACGGACGCAGGTCACGATCCTTGAGCTGCTCGTCGGCATACTGTTCCACGCGCTCCCGAAATGCCTCGAGATTCGCATTTCCGCTGATGGTAAGGCCGCATGCCTGAGGATGACCGCCGTACCGGACAAGATGCTCCGCCGCCGTATCCATGGCCGCGACAAGATTAAATCCGGGCACACTCCTGCCGGAGCCGACCATATGGTCGCCTTCGCGGCCGAAGACGAACGTCGGCACACCAAGATCGTTCACGAGACGTCCGGCGATGAGGCCGACGATACCCGCCGGCCAGCCGTCGCCAGCGATGACTTGCACGCGGCGTGGCCCAGCTTCCTTCACCATAGCGCGCGCCTCGCGCACGACGCGTTCAGTGAGCTGCTGACGGTCGCGGTTGAGCTGATTGAGGTTCTCTGCACGCTCTTTCGCCGTCGCTTCATCTTCCGCGACCAACGTCTCGAACGCGGCGCGCGCGTGGTCCATGCGCCCGGCCGCGTTGATGCGCGGACCGAGAGAGAAGCCGACGGACGTGGTGTCGAGCTTGCCAAGCTGCAGGCCTGCGACCTCGATCATGGCACGGAGGCCCGGACGCTTGGTCTTGTTCAGCACCAGGAGGCCATACTTCTCGAGCGTGCGATTCTCACCGACGAGCGGCATGACGTCGGTCACCGTTGCGATAGAAACAAGATCGAGCAGCCACTTCTCGTACCCCGGTTCGAACCGCACACCCTTCTCCCCCGCGACGGTGATGAACGCGCAGGCAAACTTGTACGCTACGCCGACGGCAGCGAGCGACTTATACGGGTACGTCTCCCCTGCCACGAGCGGATGCAGGATGATGCAGTCCTCGGGGATGCGCTCGGGAATCTGGTGATGGTCAACGACGATAGTATCCATGCCGAGCTCCTTGGCGCGCGCTATCTCCACCGCGCACCCGATGCCGCAATCGACCGTAATCATGAGCGTCGCCCCCTGCGCGGCAAGCTTCTCCACGGTCGCGATGCGAATGCCGTACCCCTCGTTCTCGCGGTGCGGCAAATAGGACGACAACGTCGAGGTATCGAGTCCGCGCATCCGCAGCGCCTCGCGGAACGTCGTCATGAGCAGCGCGGAGCCGCAGACACCGTCGGCATCGTAATCGCCATGGATGACGATCTTTTCTCCGTTCCCCATGGCCTCCCACAACCGCTCACATGCCGCACGCATGTTGCGCAACAAGAACGGGTCATGGATATCCTGGCCGAAATCCGGCGTTAGGAACCGATCGACGGCATCTTGGTCCGTGATGCCACGGTTCACCAAAAGCTGCACGACGAGCGGATGCAGTTCAGGAAACGCCGCGCGTTGTTCAGCAGTCGCTTCCGGAAAAACATCCCAACGCGTCTCGACGCGCTCGATGACGGCTGGTTTTTCTTTGATGGCGTTCGTGGAGTCAGGCATGGGATGGCGGGGTGATAGGAAACCGAGACGGTAGTGGTGCCAGTGTACGGCGATTCGGGCAAATACGGAATGGGGATAACGAAAACCGGGCTCATTGCCCGGCTGTTTTTTCGCTTAGGCCTGCGGTCCGCCCATCACGACGAGATTCGGCGCAATGGTCGTCGCGACGAGCGCGAGTGTCGCGAATCCGGAGATGACAATCCAAACGACCTTGCGGACCTGGCGACGACGGAAGCGAGTGGAGGATCCGAAGAGTTTCGGCATAGCGAGACAGTGGTTATTTTTTCTTGAGCACGGCCATGAACGCATCGGGCGGAATCTCGACCTTACCGGTCTTCGCCATGCGTTTCTTTCCCTTCTTCTGTTTCTCGAGGAGCTTCATCTTACGTGTCCAGTCGCCGCCGTAGAGGCCGCCGGTGACATCTTTACGGAACGCAGAGAGGCGCTCGGAAGCGACGATGGTACCGCCGACCATGGCTTGCACCTTCACCGCGAACTGCTGCCGCGGAAGCGACTCGATGAGCGTCTTGCAGATCTTGCGACCTTCACGCTCTGCATCCTCACGATAGACGATGGAGGAAAGCGCGTCCACTGCGTCGTCGGCGACAAGGATGTCCATGCGTACGACATTCGCCGGCCGATACCCGATGATCTCGTAATTCATCGACGCGTAGCCGGACGTGACACTCTTCAGCTTGTCATAGAAGTCCACGAGGATAGGTGCGAGAGCGATCTCGTAGTGCAGAATGGCACGCGCTGCCCCTTCGGTGTCTGCCGTGAGATACTCCGTGGTCTGGTACACGCCACGGCGGTCCTGCACGAACGCCATGACCGCGCCGATATGCTGCTTCGGCGTGATGATGTCGAGCTTCACCCACGGTTCGGTGACTTCCTCGATATGCGTGGGGTCGGGCAAGTTGAGCGCGGACTTCACGATAAGTTTCGAACCGTCGGTCTTCTCGACCTGATACGCCACAGAAGGCGCCGTGACGATGACCTCGATGTTATGCTCGCGGCGCAGGCGCTCTTGGAGAATCTCAAGGTGCAGCAATCCGAGAAGGCCGCAACGGAATCCGAATCCGAGCGCGACCTGATGTTCCGGATCGAATGTCAGTGCCGCGTCCGACAGCTTCATCTTCAGCATCGCCTCGCGGAGCTTGTCGTACTCGTCGCCTTCCTGCGGGTAGATACCCGCGAAGACCATCGGCGTGATTTCCTTGTAGCCATCGAGTGGCACGACGCCGCGCGCCTGAAAATCCGGCACGGTGATGGTGTCGCCAACACGGCAGGACTCGATGTCCTTGAGCCCCGTGACGATGTAGCCGATCTCGCCGGCTTTGAGATCCGGCGACCCCACGTACTTCGGCGAGAAAAATCCGACGTCGAGCGTTTCGGACTCGACACCGCCGCTGGCGAGCCGGACGTCTTTACCCTTCTCGATATGCCCGTCGATGACACGCACGTACGCGACGACGCCTTTATACGTGTCGTACATGGAATCGAAAACGAGTGCGCGAAGCGAACCTTCAGGGTTTCCTTCCGGCGGCGCAATGCGCGCAATGACGGCTTCCAACAGCGCATCGACGCCTTGGCCGGTCTTTCCAGAGACGTACAGCACATCCTCCGGCGCGCAGCCTAAGAGATGCACAATCTCGTCGCGGACCTTCTCCGGCTCTGCAGCCGGCATGTCGATCTTATTCACCACCGGAATGATGGTGATGTCCTGATCCATCGCGAGGTAGAGGTTGCCGATGGTCTGTGCCTGGACGCCTTGCGTGGCGTCAACAAGCAGGATGGCGCCTTCGACGGCCGCAAGCGAGCGCGACACTTCGTAGGTGAAGTCGATGTGCCCCGGTGTGTCGATGAGATTCAGCATGTACGACGCACCGTCCTTCGCCGTGTGCCGCATGCGTACCGGCGTCAGTTTGATGGTGATGCCACGCTCGCGCTCCAAGTCCATCTGATCGAGCAGCTGATCCTTCATTTCGCGCTTCGTAACCGTTCCCGTATGCTCCAAAAGACGATCGGCCAGTGTGGACTTGCCGTGGTCGATATGCGCGATGATGCAGAAATTACGGATATTCTTGAGCTCCATAGAGGTGTCAGGGTGCGATATGGCCGTCCTCCTGCCGGATACCCGGTGTCGGTACGGTCGCAAAACGTCGTGTATACATGGCCATGATGCTGCGGACTTCGCCGCTTCCCAGCGCATACGCGGTCGCAAAGAATGCGAGCGTCCCTGCAAGACCAGCACCGATGCCTTGCGCGAAAATGCGGAGGAACGTCGTCGTGCCGAGTGCGTCGCCAATGGCGCCCTTCGTGAGCTGTACGACAACGGCCATGACGAGCGCGGCACCAGTCGTAATAGCAACCGACTTCAGGATGGATGACTCCTCTAGCGAGCCAACGCGACTCCGCAGCGCGAACCAGAGCCAGGCAATGGTCACGATGCTGCCAATGGATGAGGCGAGCGCGAGACCGGGTGTTCCCATTCCTTTCACTACGAGCATCCACGCAACTGTACGCTCAACGGCGATACCGGCAAGTACTGCGTACAATGGTCCGAGCGCATCCTCTACCGCGAAGCATGCGCGTGCGATGAGCGGCCAGAGCGCCTGCGAGAAAAGGGAGAGCGAGAAGAATGCGAGCGCGTCGGCCGTCGCGATGGTGTCCGCCCAACCGAACCGACCGGCACCGAGCACGATACGCACGATTTGCGCGCGTAGGAGCAACATGAGCACCGTGGCCGGGATAATGAGGAACAGGATGTGCTTTGTCGTTCGCGCGATTGCAGCAACGAACTCTGCTGTCTTCCCTTTCGCAGCAAGCTCGGAAATGAGCGGGAACGCAGCGACCGCAAAGGAGACGCCGACAATACCGATCGGGAACAGCTGGAGGTTCGTCGCAAGCGTGAAGACCGCGATGCTGCCCGCCCCGAGCGTTGAGGCGATGCCCGTGATGACAAGGTGATTCATCTGCGCGGCCCCGAGGCTTGCGAAACGTGGCAAGGAGAGACGGGCGATCTGCCGGATACCTTCATGCATCGGGTCCCAGATGAAACGGAATCGATACCCGCCAGCGCGACATTCGAGAACCTGCGCGACAAGGTGGAGAAATGCACCAGAGGTAACACCGATGACGGATCCGAGAGCGCCGATGGACGGGGCGAGGAATGCGGTACCGAGTATGGCGCCAAGGTTGTAGAGCACCGGCGCGAACGCGAAGATGAGGAATCGACGTTTGGTCTGCAAGATACCACCGTAAACGTTGGAAAGTCCGAGAAAAATCGGATTGAGAAGCATCACGCGCGTGAGAGCGACTGCCAGCTCCATCTGTTCAGGGTCGAACCCTGGCGTGATGATTGGCACGAACCATGGTGCTGCGACGACACCGATCAGTGCGCCGACGACGAGCACAACGCCGAGAATCGACAGCAGCGCGTCAGCGAGACGCGAGGCTCCTTCGCCCACGCCCGTCTCCGGATTCGCATGCTCTCCCAGATACCGCGTGAAGACCGGGATGAATCCTGCCGTGACGATACCGCCGATGACCATGCCGTAGACAAGATCCGGGATGCGGAACGCTGCATAGTACACGTCGAGCTCTGCACCGGCGCCGAACGTCGAAGATAGGAGTCGGTCGCGGAGAATGCCAGCAAGGCGACTCATGAGGGATGCGATACCCAAGAGCACGGCCGCGCCGCCGACGGAGGTCTTCGTCATGTCCCAGAACCGCTTGAGCATGAGGATATGAAGAGGCCGGTCGAAGCGACCGGAACGGATGGAGCCTACCTCAAATAAGAGGAAGAGGCAAGGGAAAATGGACGAAAAAAGACCCTGCATGATGCAGGGTCTCCACTCAAGCCTTGTACCGATGTCCCGGCGCGCGCCGCAAGTCGAAGCTTGCTTGCCACGCGAACCGATCCTCGTGGAACTGGGTCTCCGTGTAGCCCTTGAACAGAGCGAGGTGCTCACCGACGAAGCGCTCACAACCGTTGGCGATGAGGTGCCGCGCGAAGCCGGAGTCGAGCGGGAGCTCACGCACCGCTTCCTGCACCGCCCATGCCTGGCCCTGCTCGACGCAGTAGTACATGAGCCATCGCTTCTCGTCCTCTGAGAGGCCGAACGCGGCGAGACCTCGGAGCACCTGCCCGGCATGATTCTTGCGTTCGGCGATGAGCGCGCTCGCGACCCCCAAGCCGAGACCCTTGAACAGCGTCAGGTTGTGCGCCACGACCCATCCGTAGCCCTTGTCGATGATCTTCAGTGCGAGCTGCCGCCGTTCGTCATCCGACATCGCGCGGACCGCCGCAAGGATGAAGTCCTTAGCCTTCGTCGCCACCGTCTCGAGTTTGAACATTACGGAACCTCCTTCTCTGAGCCGCGCTATCCAACCACGAAAAAGCCCGTCTGTCAACGGGCTTCGTCGTTCATTTCTTGGTTACGGATACCGTGTCCCGCGCGATCATCCCCTCTTCGTCGGTCGGTACTACGAGGACCTTCACCTTCGGTGGCAGCGGAACCATGGCCATGACGGCTTTCCGGATGAACTCGCTCCGCTCACCGATGCCGGCCGTGAAGACGACCGCATCCACGCCACCCATGAGCCCGGCGAACTGCGCGATGTACCGCGCGACGTCGTAGGCGAAAATATCGATGGCAAGGCCGGCGCGCTTACGTGCTTCCGCCGAGACCTTCCCCTTCAGCTGGTAGCCCGGGATACGGATGCCGGCGGCAGCCATGACGTCGCGCAAGTCCTTGTAGCCGCTGATGCCGAGGAGGCCGGACTTAGTATTGAGCTCAACATCGACTTCATCCGCTGTCATGCCAAGCTCGCGAATGAGATAGAGCGGGATAGCGGCATCAATATCGCCGCAGCGCGTGGACATCGTGAGCCCTTCGAGCGGCGTGAACCCCATACTCGTATCGATCGCCTTGCCGTGCTGCACAGCCGTCACCGAAGCGCCGCTGCCGAGATGGCAGGTAACGAGCCTCAACGTTGAGAGCGGTTTCTTAAGCTGCTTCGCCGCCTGCTCAGAAACGTACCGATGCGAGATGCCATGGAAGCCGTACTTCCGGATCTTGTGCTTCTTGTAATAGTCCCACGGCAGCGAGTAGAGATACGCGTAAGCCGGGATTGTCTTGTAGAAAGCCGTATCGAACACCGCGACGTTCTTCGCAAGCGGCAACAGCTTCATACATGAACGGATACCCGCAAGGTTCGACGGATTGTGCAACGGCGCGAGCTTGGAGTACGCCTCCAGTTTTGCGATATTCTTCGAAGTGATGATGGTCGGCTCCGTGAACTCCTCGCCGCCGTGCACTACGCGATGACCGACGACACTGATATCGGCCTTGTCGAAACCACCCTGCTCAACGACATCGAAGACATGTCGCAATGCTGCGACATGGTCCGGCACCGACGTGAACGATTCATCGCGCTCATTGCCGCCCTCGAACGCGTAGCGAAGGAACGGCTGTTTGAGACCGATGCGTTCCACGATGCCCGAAAGCAGGATGCGGAAATCCTTCGCGTAGAGCTTAAATTTGAGGCTGGAGCTTCCAGAGTTGATGACGAGAATCATACTGCGTCGTTATCTTGATGAATGACCTCGCCGTTCCGCGTGACCTTCACGAGCTTTGCTTTCATGCCTTTCATCGGCAACGCACAGGCGTTGCCCTCGTCGGTATCGAGATGGATATTCGCGCGGAAGGTCGGATGCACGCGCACAATGGCATCATGGAACGTGACAGATTGCCCGCCGTCGACTCGGATGGAGATGACGTCGTTCTTCTGCAGCCCCCATGTGGCAGCCTCCGTGTCGCCGATGTGCAAATGCCGTTGCGGGTTGATGACGCCTTGCGTCAGTTCCAACGTTCCTGCCGGACCTACGACCGTGCAGCCCGGCGTACCTTCATGGTGCCCAGATTCACGCACCGGCACCGTGATGCCCGTCGCGAAACCGTCGCTCCAGGCGAACTCAACCTGCGTCTTCGGCCGGCATGGACCGAGCACGGTGCACTTCACCTCGCCCTTCGGACCTTTCACGGTAACACGCTCTTCTGCGGCCCACTGCCCTGTCTGGGAAAGTTCTTTCTTGATCGTCATCTGGTAGCCAACGCCGAAAAGGATGTCCTGGTGTTCCTGGGAAAGGTGAATGTGCCGTGCAGACACTTCCACTGGCAGCATGGCGTCGTTGGGGAATTGCATAGTCAGCAATGGTTACTCACGAGTGAAATCCACGTCGCGAATCGGTTCTTTGGTATAACGAAGGAAGAAGCGCATGAGCCGACAAATAAGCGTCTTGTCATCGGACTTTCCAATTTGCTTGAGCCGCTCCTCGCCAGCGCGGAACGTCGTCACCGCGCGTTCAATGACCCAGGCGTTGGAGCGCACCACCATGCCGAGAATGCCCGTCGTGAACCGCGCGGATTCGAGGCGCTTGTTGGTGATCTCGATGGCATGGTCCGGGCACGCACGTTCGCAGGTCTCGCAGCCGATGCACTTGTCGAGATCGATAAAGATGGCCGGCTCGCCCAACTGGCCAAGCTCGGATTCGTGCCAAGAGATGGCGTTCACCGGGCACTTCATGATGCACGAACCGCACGACTTGCAGAGGTCGGTGAAGCGCGTGGCGCGGATCTTGGAGGTCTCGACGGCCTTCGGCTTGAAGCGGGTCATGTCGCGAAGGGCGGGTTTCTTGTTTGCGTCCATAGGTTTACTGCGCGAGTTCATGACCGATGTCGAACGCTTGCTTGTTCAGTTCACGCAGGCTCGCGTCCTTCTCGTATTTCTTGCCGAACGTCATCTCGAGCGCCTTGTCGAAAGACTGGCGGTCCAAGCCGGGGATATGTCGGAGCATCGCACCCATGATGACCATATTGAACGTGCGTGGCTTCTTGAGCTGCACCTTGGCAATCTCCGTCGCCGGGACGCCAATCGGCTTCCACTGCGCGATACGCGAGACATCCTTCACGAGCGTGCTGTTCACGATGACGATGGAATCCTCATGCAGGTAGTCGTAGATGCGATCGATGGAGCGCTGCGAAAGTACGACCCACAACTCGGCCTTCTGGAACTTCGGGTAGAGAATCGGCTTGTCGCTGACCGTGACGAACGCCATAGACGTTCCTCCCCGTTTCTCGGTGCTGAAATACGGAACCGTGACGGCTGGAATCCCTTGCAGCCAGGCGGCCTCCCCAATGATCTTCGCGATGGACAAGGCGCCTTGCCCGCCCTCCCCGCAAACGATGATGTGTGTGGTGCTCATACCTAGTACCGCTTGATGGGATACTTCTCCGCCATCGTCTTCTCGAGGAACTCGAAGGTCTTGTCCGGGCGGTCCATGGTCCCCCAATTCAGCGTGCACGGCGACAACACCTCCAAGAACGCCATGCCCTTGTTGGCACGCACGTGCTCCAACGCATCCTTGATGAGTGCGCGCAGCTCCAATTGCCGCGATGTGATACCGCGCGCCACGAAAGCCGTCGGATTTACCTTGCGGATGAGGTCCGGCCCGCGCATATAATGCTCGTCCGCGCCGCATGGAGCCGTGGAAACCTTCATGCCCGGCAGCGTAGTCGGCGATTCCTGTCCGCCGGTCATGGCGTACACCGCGTTGTTCACCACGATAATGAGAATGTTCTCGTCGCGAATCGCAGCGTTCAAAAGGTGACCGCCACCGATGGCGTAGCCACCACCATCGCCGACGTACGCGATGGCTGTCGCGGCCGGGTTGGCGCGCTGCAGGCCGCACATCGTCGGGATGGTGCGTCCGTGATGCGTCTCGATGGTGTCGATGTTGAAATAATCCCAGGCGAGCAACGAGCAGCCGATGTCGATGCCAAAGGCGATGTCCTTCTGGATACCGAGCTCGTCAATCGCGAAACCGAGCGCTTTCAGCACTTCGGGGTGGCCACAACCGGGGCAGAACAGGTGCGGCTTCGATTCGATCCGCACGCAGGCGGGAAATGCGCTCTTGATGGTGCTCATAGGCCGTTCTTTACGACATCCACAATCTCTTGCGGCACGATGCCGATGGACGGACGCTCATAGACTTCGATCTTCACCTTGCACGTACCGTAGAGCGTCTCTTTCACGAAACGCGTCAGCTGGTTGATAGCCGATTCCGTGACGATGATGCGCTTGGCTTTCTTCGCGGCCGCGCGAAGCGCCGTTTCCGGGAAAGGTCGTAGCGTGATCGGGCGGAACAAGCGCGCATTAATTCCTTGCTCCTTGAGCGTCTCAATGGCGGCCTTTGCAGCAGACGCCACGATGCCGTGCGCGATGATGAGCGTCTCGGCAGACTCGTCGCCATAGACCTCATGCTCCTCGATCTCGGATGCGACCGCGTCCCATGCCTTGCGGATATGGTCGTTCACTTCGAGCGTCTCTTCTTCTTGGTTGAGGCAGTTACGGAAGCAGGCGTACTCCGTGCCGTCCTCGCCGTAACGAATGTCGAGTTCCGGCGCAGGGACGACTTCGCTCAGCGGACGAACGCGCTTCTTCTCGTTCATGTACGCTTCGGTCGGCTCCATGACGATGCCACGCTCGGCTGGGTCGTAGAGCTCCACGTCCGAGAGCATCTTCGCGAGGTACCCATCACCTAACAGGAACGTCGGGAAACGGTACTTCCACGCGACATTGAAGACCTTGATGCCGTAGTCGTACAGATCCTGAAGATTGGACGGTGAGTAGACGATGCGATACCCGTTGCCATTGCCACCGAAACACGCGAGGTTCACTTCGGACTGCGAGTACACCACCGTCGATGTGGATGGACCACCACGCTGCATGAGATACGCCACGACCGGAAGTCGCATGGCTTCGGCCATGGAGAACGCGTCCTGCATCAGCACGTGACCCGGGCCACCCGTCGCCGTGAACGCTTTCGCACCCGCGAGCACGCCACCGATGAGCATGAAGCTCGCGCTGATTTCGTCCTCGGTCTGCAAGAAAATGATGCCGTCCTTCTTCCCCTGTTCCGAACAAGCGTCCTTGGACCAGTTCTGGAGAATCTCCGTCGTCGGCGTGATGGGGTAGCCGTACATCACCCGCGCGCCTGCGGCCCGCGCCGCGCGCGTGAGCACGTCGTTACCCATGATGAATTTCCTTTCGGACATATGCAGGCAGTATACAACA
>CAZVED010000003.1:37733-69015 GCA_964626205.1 uncultured Gammaproteobacteria bacterium | reverse complement strand
TTAAGAAAAATCATCCCAAGGATTCACCTCCGCTACCTTCTCCCACCAAATCTTCCCGTCCTCCACGACGACAGGCATCTTCTTGAGCCGAGCGCCTTCGGAGATGCCGGAGATGGACTCCCCGTCCACAGCATTGAACACCGCCCCATGCCAATTGCACTTGAGCGTCTTCTCAGAATCCGAGCGCACCGCACCGCCCATGTGCGGGCAGAAATTCTCGTACGCGACGAACTTCCCGTCGACTTGCGCGACGAGAATCTTCTTTCCGGATTGCACGAACGTCCGCGAACGACCGTTCGGAACCTCGTCGACGGTGCCGAGCAGGATGCGCTGCGCACTCATACGTCGGTATGCTTCTTGGACTTGGGTTGCTTGGTCTTGTGTGTCCGCTCCCACTCCTCGGCCGCTTCCTTATCGTGACCGAACGTGTACCCGATGGCGTCGGACCGCACCATGCCGATGGTGCGCATATGGAACTCCGTGAGCAGGTACTTCACCGCGATGTTCAAACGTCCATCGCGTTCGAACCGTCGCACGGAAACCGGAATGCGCGCAGACTTCAGCACGCCGAACGTATCGGCCTTTCCTGCGCGGTCGACGTAGTCCGTGTCCTCGCCGAGCGTGATGGTCTCATCGAAGCCGCCAAGCTGTTCATGCACGTCACGCCGCGCGAAGATGCAAAACCCTGGCGCGTGCGGACGGAACGACGCCGTAATCGCCATGAACTGGTTGTAGAGCTCGTGGAAGACCTTATCGACGGTCTTGTCCGACAGCGGCGTGATCTTGCACGTTGCGGCGCCGAGTTTGCGTTCGCGAAACTCCGTGACCGTAGAGTGCAGGAACCACGGGTCTGGCAATACGACGTCTGCGTCGAAAAAGATAAGCACGTCTCCCTTGGCCGCTGCGGCGCCATTGTTGCGGCCGCGCGCGACAAGACCGCCGTCCACGACCTGCGCGCCATGCTCAGCTGCAATGGTACGCGTGGTGTCCTTGGAGTGATTATCCGCCACGATGATTTCGTAGTCATCGAACGCTTGCGCCCGGATGGAGCGCAAAAGGTCCGGCAAATGCCGCTCTTCGTTGTAGGTCGGGATGATGATAGAAACCATATGAGCTTATCGGAACGATAGCATGAAGCGATTATCTTGTATTCTGGATTCTCCGGTCGAGCCGGGAAAATGACACTATGAGTACCGCAAAGTGTACAGCGCAACCCCGCAAGCAACACCCACATTGAACGATTCCTTCATGCCGAGCATTGGGATCTCTACCATAGCGTCCAGTCGCTTGCGAAGCGCCGGCGTGAGCCCGCGCACTTCGTTGCCGACCACAAGCGCGATGTTTCCCGTGAAACGTGCCTCGGTAAGCGAAATCGAGCCTTTGTCCGTTTCTAAACCCACAATCGTATATCCGTCCGCTCGGAGCTTTTCCAAAACGCGCCAAGTGACCGGTTGATGCTCCCAAGCGACCGAGTCCTCTGCTCCGAGAGAGACCTTTTTAAGGCCGTTCTGCAGCGGAGTGCCCGTGATGCCACAAAGGAAAATCTTAGAGACGCCGAACCCGTCGGCGGTCCTAAACATGGACCCGACGTTATAGAGGCTCCGGATGTTGTCGAGCACAAGGACGATGTCCTGTTTCGGCTTGACTGGCGGCTTCGGCATACGTACACTGGCTTCTTATGAAGTACGGCGACAAAGCAAGGATAGCCATCACGGGCGTAGACCGCAAAGGGCGCGGTACCGGAACCGTCGGCACGAAGAAGGCCGTTGCCTATTTTGCTATCCCCGGAGAGATTATCGACGGCACCATGGTGAAGCGTGGTCGTGGTGCGGCGCACTTCAGCACGGACGCGATTGTTGAGGCATCTCCCCATCGCGTCACACCACCGTGCCAGTATGCCGGAAAGTGCGGAGGATGCGCGTGGCAGCAATTCGACTACGCGCATCAGTTAGAACTCAAGAAAGGCCTGCTCAACGAGGCGTTAGAATCCGCGAGCACGGGCATCCGCATCGACGCTATTGAAGCCGCGCCGGAGATCTTCTATTACCGCAACCGGATGGATTTCACCTTCGGCGACAAAGGCGAGCTCGGCCTCAAGGAGCCGGGGCGGTGGAACAAGTACATCGACCTCGAAAGCTGTCACCTGCTTTCCAAGGACGCCGACAAGGTTCTCGCTATCGTACGCGAGCATGCAAAGAAGTACGACATCGCACCATGGGATGCCTACAAACAGGTCGGCTACCTGCGCTACTGCGTCATCCGTGAAGGCAAGAAAACCAACGAGCGCATGGTGACGCTCGTCACCTCCGTTGGAAACATCCCGGAACAATCCGCACTCGTCGAAGCGCTCAAGCCGTATGCCACGACCATCTATCACGGCATCAACCCGACTGTCACGGATGTCTCGTACGTGGACCAGCTCGAACTCCTCCACGGCAACGAGTTCATGACCGAGATTGTCGACGGTAAGAAGTTCCTCATCCACCCGAATTCCTTCTTCCAGACCAACTCCGTCATGGCGGACCGCCTTGTCGCGACCGTGCGTGAGTTCCTTGCGGACAAAAAGCCGCAAACGCTGCTCGACCTGTACTGCGGTGGCGGCATGTTCGGCATCGCGCTAGCAAAGGACGCCGCACGCGTCGTCGGTGTGGAAATCGAGCCTGCGGCCATCGAGATGGCAAAGAAGAACGCGGAACTGAACGGTCTCACGAACACCGAGTTCTTCGCCGCAAAGGCCGAGAAGCACGGCTGGGACGAGCTCGCGCCCGACACGGTCATCATCGACCCACCTCGTGCTGGCCTGCATCCGGACGCGGTCTCAGACCTCCTCCGCAACCGTCCGGAGCGCCTTATCTACGTCTCCTGCAACATCGAACGCTTCGCCGCGGAATGGGCCGCGCTCGGCACCGCCTACCGCATCGACCGCATCCGTGCACTGGACCTTTTCCCGCATTCTCCTCACGCGGAAGTCGTCGCCCTCCTCACGAGGATCTGACCTCAGGGGCTGGACATCGGCGACAACCCGTGCTAGAGTCGGCCGAGCATATGTCCGCTCAAGAAACGCCAAAAACGAAGTCTGGAATGGTCGTCCTTATCGGACGCTCCAACGCCGGCAAATCGACGCTGCTGAACACCCTGGTGGGAACGAAGGTGGCGATCACCTCCCCGAAACCGCAGACCACGCGCCATACCATCCAAGGTGTCGTGAACGGTCCGGAGGGGCAGATCGTCTTCGTCGACACGCCGGGCGTCTTTACGCGCGTCCCGGACCAGCTCACTCAGAAGCTCAACGAGGCGGTCGAGGAATCCCTGCATGGCATCGATGCTGTGGTGTACGTGGCAGATGCCACGCGTCATATCGGCGAAGAAGAGCAGAAGATCCACCGCATGGTGAGCGCTTTGCGTTTGCCGAAGATCCTCGTACTCAACAAGATGGACGTGAAGCGCGACTACGTCGACGAGTACCTCGCTTGGAAGGACGAGTTCAATGCCGTCATCGAAGTCTCCGCCCTGCAGAACAAGAACGTCGGTGCTATCACGGAGGCACTCTTCGAGGTACTCCCGGAAGGCGAGCCGCTCTATCCGGATGACCGGTTCACGGACCGCGACGCCAAGTTCCGTCTGGAAGAGCTCATCCGCGAGAAGCTCTTCCTCGCCTTGCATCAGGAAGTCCCCTACACCGTCGCCGTCGAAGTCGAAGAGCACGAGGTCCGCAAGGACGGTACGCTCTTCGTCTCCGCCACCATCCTCACCAACTCCGCACGCTACCGGAAAATGATCATCGGCGCCGGCGCGAAGAAGATCAAGCACGTCGGCATGGCCGTCCGCAAGGAACTTGAAATCGTCACGAACGGAAAGGTATACGTGGAGCTCGATGTCCGCGTGGATGAAAAATGGCAAGAGCGGTTCCAGTAAGGTGACGCCGTGCTATACTGTGGGAAACTCCTAAACGACTTCCCCACATGCCGCGCCGAAAGAAAGCCGCCACGACACCGTCCGCATCGAAATTGATGTGCTTCAACGAATTCGGAACGCCCGTGAACCCGCGTCCCGTCTTCGACGATTTCCGCAAACAGCAGAGCTGGAGGATTTTCCGCATCATGGCGGAGTTCATCGAAGGATTCGAGTTCCTCGCACCGCTCAAGAACGAGGTGACTATCTTCGGTTCCGCTCGCTCCCCTGAAGGCGACGAACACTACGAAGAGGCTCGTAAGCTCGGCAAGCTCCTCGCGAAGGGCGGCTACACGGTCGTGACCGGAGGCGGCCCGGGCATCATGGAGGCCGCCAACCGCGGTGCCTTCGAAGGCGGCGGGGAATCCATCGGCCTCAACATCCAGCTCCCCAAGGAACAGCGTACGAATCCGTACATCACGAGTTCCCGCGCCTTCCACTACTTCTTCACGCGCAAAGTGATGCTCTCCGCGTCCGCGCAGGCCTACGTCTACTTCCCGGGCGGCTTCGGAACGTTGGACGAGATGTTCGAGATTGCGACGCTCATCCAAACGCATAAGACCATCCGCATCCCGCTCGTTCTCGTGGGCCGCGATTATTGGGAAGGGCTCGTCATCTGGCTCAAGCAAAGCATGTTGGAGAACCATACCTACATCGAAGAGTCCGACCTCGACATCATGCAGGTCGTCGATACCGCCGAAGAGGCCTACAAGATCATCAAACAATCGAAACCGCGGCAGTACTTCTAGACAACAGCGAAACGACGGGGTATCACCCCGTCGTTTTCATTCCCATCCGTTTCACCCATTCCGTATCCGGCGTCTTATGATATCTGTCGCCGAAAACGACCAGCACGATGAGGATACCGACAAAAGGAAGATGCCCGAAGATCTCCGCCGCGCCAATAAAGATGACGCTGCCCATGAAGACCGGGAGCAGAAAAAATGCCGCGATGCGCGTCAGGAGGCCTGACAAGATGACGAGACCCGCAGTCAGCTCCACAAGGAAGAGCGCGAAGACGTACGTCTCGCGGCTCAGGCCCGTAAAACCAATGCCCTGAAGGATGGTATACGGATTGAAATCGGGATACGCGTCCATGAGCGCGAAATGCAGTTCCGGACGGTTCCATTTGATGAGCGCGAGGATGATCATCGTGACTCCCGTCAGGAGCCGCATCGCGAGATACGCGCGTTTGCGCGTCGCCGCATCGGTGAGCATACCTTTGCCAAGAAGCCAGTCGAGGGAGAATCGCCCCCGGGCGAACGCAAGCAGAAAGATGCCGATACCGGCATAGTGCAGGTAGTCCAGCACGTCCGGCGCGGGAAACAGGAAAAAGAGCGCCGCATACAGCACGATGAGCCCCATCGCCGCAGCTGCCGTGTAGAGCCCGATGAGCAGAAGTGCGGCGATGACCACCTGCGAGCCAAGGAGTGCGGTGCCAACGGTACCTGTCGGCACGACGAGGTTGTCTGCCAGCAACGCTCCATGCGCGGACATCCAGAACAGCGTGATGGATGTCGCGACCGCAAGGAACCCTGCGGCATGGTCGCGCAGCGGACGGACCTTCCGTTCCAACACGGCATGCCACGCCGAACGCTCGAATCGCCGATCCGCGACGGTGAGGGCAGCCGTGAGCGCGAGGAGCGCCGCCGCCACGCCGATTGTGAACGGATTGACGGTCGTAAAAATATCGGACGCGGGCACGATAGGATTCGCCTCCACGAACCATTTCTCGTGCGCCTGCGCGGCAGGAATGAGCCATTCGATGAAGTGTTGCATATCCCTCCAGTATACGCCTCCGTGGTCCGAAATCGAAACCGCCCTCCTCCGTACTGGAGAAGGGCGGAAGCGGTCCCGAGGGACCGGGTCAACGTGACGCCATTGCGACGCCCGCATCGATACGGGCGACACCCTGCGTGTGCTGCGCCTTGGCGGTCTCGATTGCGCTACCGACGAGCGCGTTGAGGCCGAGACCGAGACTGGCGACGAGAGCGAGGAAACAAAGAGCGGACTTCATGGTGCAAACCCCTTCTGTAACAGCATGGAATATCCATACTGACCGTTCCATCATAGCATATTTTTGGCGTTTTGTCAAGATATTGAGGTTAAAAAAACGGCTCCATTAAGCCGTTTTATGCGCACAGTCCGCTCATTTATCCGCTCGCAGCAAAGCGTGCGACCTGAACACCATGTACATCGCGCAGAACGCGATGAGGCCGCCCTTCAGGGTCGGGTTAAAGAAGGCGAAGAAAAGGAACGAGGCCAGGATGAGGAAGCTCAAGAGAAGAACGACCCATCGCAGGAACCGTCGGATTCCCCCGCTCAGGAAGAATGCCGCGATATGCGCGACGACCATGATGGGTATCGCGGGTATGGCATAGACGTAGGCGATGTGGACGCCGAAACCGAACACACCGCTCGCGAGCCATCCGATGGCCCGCATCCCTTCCACGAAACTAAAGAACGGTCCTCCCATGGTAACCTCCTTGCCGCCTGAGCCTCCCACGGTTGCCCGTTCCCGTCAACCCTGTAGGCTTATGCTATCCCGATTCGGGACGCCCTTTTCCACGGGAGGACTGCGTGGACAAACCGACGATGGTCATCGAAGGCGGCGCGATGCGTAACGCCTTCACCTCTGCCGTACTCACGCGATGGCAAGAGCTCGGCCTCACGATCGATGCCTTCGATACCGTCTATGCGACGTCGTCCGGCGCACCGACGGCCCTGTTCTTCATGGACGGAAAAGCCGCCGCGATGGAGCGACTATGGATCAATGACCTCACGCGATGGGACGTGTATAACCCGCTGAACATCCTCATGCGGCAGCCCTGTACCGACATCCGCAAAGTCATCCGCGATCTCTGCACACCGCTCGACACCGCCGGATTCGACCGGATGCCAGCACAGCTCATCGTGACGGTCATCCACCGGGATACCGGCAATGTACGGTACCTGCCCTGCACAGCGGAGAACCTCGAGGACCTGCTCGTCTCCACCTGCTCCCTGCCGCTCGTCTCGAACTGGACCGTCGTGGACGGCCATGTCCTCGTCGACGGCGGGCTCTACGACCCACTCCCCGTCCTTGCGGCGCATGCCGCTGGAGCGCGCAAGCTCCTCGTCATGAGCAACCTACCACCACACCAGCCACCGCTGCGCTGGTGGGACAAATACTCCCTGCACTACGTCTTCAAGAAATTTCCGGAGATGCAGCAACGCATCGCTATGCTCCCAGGAAACTACCGCGCGACACGACGCTTCCTGCAGCATCCGCCCGCTGGGACCGAAATCTTCGTCGTGAATCCCGGACGCTTCCTTCAAGCAACGCTCTTCACCCGCAGCAAACGAAAAATCCGGGCAGACATCCGCTGCGGGAAAAAGCTCGCAGACAAACTCTGGCCGGATCTGCAGGACTTCCTGCGGCGGTGATGCTGGCGCACGACATGACCCCTCCGTTCACGAACGGAGGGGGTTTTTTTATCCGTCCAACCGTACTTTGTACTCTGCAACAAAGGCGAGGAACGCTTCCCGCTCCGCCGCGGCGATCGGCTCCCCTGGCGGCAATGTCTCGGAGAGCGGATTGATTTTCACGCCGTTCTTGACCATCTCGTAATGCAAGTGCGGCCCGGTAGAAAAACCAGTACTGCCGACATAGCCAATCGTCTGTCCTTGCGTGACACGCTGTCCACGTGTCACGGCGAGGCGTGACTGGTGCGCGTAGTTCGTCGTATAGGTGCCGTTGTGGCGGATGCTCACCTTGTTGCCGTACGGACCTTCCCACCCTGCGAACACGACGGTCCCGTCGCCGACAGCACGGATGGGTGTTCCCGTCGGCGCAGCGTAGTCGATGGCGCGATGTCCGGTCGAGACATTGAACGCCGACACGTACCGCTGGCCAGTCGTGAACCCCGACGAGATGTACTTGAACGCGACCGGCGCCTTGAGGAACATCTTCTGCACGGAGTTCCCATCCTCGTCGTAATGCCCCCACTCGCCCTTGGCGTTCTCGTGGAAGAATGCGTAATACGCCGTTCCTGCGTTGACGAACTTCCCCGCAAGCACGCGGCCCGGCATGACATACGAACCGTTCCGATACCGTTCCTCGTAGATGACCGTGTACGTGTCACCACGACGGATATCGAGCGCGAAATCCACGCTCCACTGGAACGGTTCGGCAATGGCAACGACCGCGGCCTCATCCATGCCCTGCGCGAGGCCGGATGCGTAGAGCGACGTCTCGACGGTTCCCGTGACCGTCCGGGCACGTACCTCGTAGACGATGGTCGTGAGCTCCGCCGTCCATGCGCCACCGCTCTCCGTGACACGCAGCTCCTGTTCCGAATCCACCTGATACGTAAGTCCGATGATGCGCTCGCCGGACAGATCCGTCTCGATTGTCAGCGCGCGTCCTGCGCGGATGCGGGCGAGATCGTAGACAGGATATGCCGCGTTGTACATAGCGGTCGATACCGCGTCCGGAACCCCTGCGGCGGCCATGACCGCGCCGTACGTGGAGCCGGGCGAAATGACCGCTTGCCGCTCGATCACGATGCTCGATGCGTCGACTTGCGGCATGTCTGCGTACGGGTCCTGTCGGAGCGCATGGACGGTCCATTGCACCCAAGCGACCACACCGAGCGCGACGGCAACGGAGAGCACAAACGTCCTTCGGATGAGGGTTCCTCGTGGCATAGTCGGGTCATGGTAGCACCGTCCTGAAAACGAAAAAAGGGTCCCCTGTGGAGACCCTTGAAGCGTAGCTTACGCCTCCCGTTTCCCGAAGACGATGCCTTGGGCCAGCGGAAGCTCGCGCGAGTAGTTCACGGTGTTCGTGGCACGGCGCATGTACTGGCGCCAGGAATCGGAGCCGGACTCGCGTCCGCCGCCCGTGTCCTTCTCGCCACCGAACGCGCCGCCGATCTCGGCGCCCGAGGGGCCGATGTTGACGTTGGCGATGCCGCAATCGGAACCGCTCGCCGCCATGAACCCCTCAGCTTCGCGCACGTCGTTCGTGAAGATCGACGAGGAAAGGCCTTGCGGGACATCGTTCTGTGCCAGGATGGCCGATGACAGGTCGCGGTACCGCATGACATACAAGATTGGTGCGAAGGTCTCTTCGCGAACGATGTCCGTCTGATATGGCATCGCGACGAGCGCTGGGTGTCGGTACGCGCCCTGCATACACCCTTCGACGGCCACTTGATCGCCACCAACGAGGACGGTGCCACCTTCCTTCTCCGCCTGCCGAAGCGCTTCCGACATACGCACGGATGCGAACTTGTCGATGAGCGGCCCGACGAGCGTCTCGGGCAGGCGTGGGTCGCCTACGACGATGCTCCCGTACGCCTCAGTGAGACGTGCGACGAGCTCATCGGCGATGTCGTCATGGACGAACAGGCGCCGAAGCGTCGTGCAGCGCTGGCCGGCCGTGCCGACGGCAGAGAACAGGATGGCGCGCTCCGCGAGGTCGAGGTCCGCCGATGGCGCCACGATCATCGCGTTGTTGCCGCCGAGCTCGAGCAAGCAACGCTTGCCGATGTCATCGGCGCAGGCGCGCTTCACGGCACGTCCCATGACGCAGGAGCCAGTCGCGGAGACGAGACGGATGTCCGGCGACTTCACCAGGAACTCCGCTTCTTCTTTTCCGCCATAGACGACCTGCAGGAGATCCATCAACGACGCAAACGAGGCATTCCCCCGTTCCGCGAAGCGAGACCGTGCGTTGTCGAAGTACAGGCCGCACCGCATCGCGGTGAGCAGCGTCTTCTCCGACGGCTTCCAGATGACCGGATTTCCGCAGACGATGGCGAGCGCGAAGTTCCACGCCCACACCGCTGCCGGAAAGTTGAACGCCGAGATGACGAGCATGGGGCCCAACGGGTGCCATTGCTCCATCATGCGGTGTCCGGGACGCTCCGAGGCGATGGTGAGGCCGTAGAGCTGACGGGAAAGGCCGACCGCAAAGTCGCAGACATCGATCATTTCCTGCACTTCACCACGACTCTCCGCAAGGATCTTGCCGGACTCCAACGTGATGAGCTTGGCCAAAGACTCCTTCTCTTCACGGAGGACTTCCCCGAGGAGTCGGATGAGTTCTCCGCGCTTCGGTGCGGGTACGTCCCGCCACCGCAGAAAGGCATCCTGCGCGAGCGCGGGAACGACCTCGAGATCGTCACGTGGTGTAATCGGGATGGTCCCGAGCGCCTTCGTATCGACAGGCGAGAACACTTCGATAATCCGCAGCGTGGGCTTCAAAGCCGATCGGCTAGCACTGTTCATGTACTACCTCCAAAGAACGTTGGTATGCCAACCCATGGTGCGCGATGGATGTCCTCCTGTCAACGCGAGGCTGAACGTGCGCTATACTTCCCGTATGACCACCGAACGACAACTCCTCCATGCCGGCAAGCGCCTCGTCTACGTGCTCCGCCGCAGCATCCGTGCGCGAAACGTCTCCGTGACCGTAAGTCGCGACGGCGTCGTTACGCTTGTGGCACCACTCCTGGTGCCGGAATGGGTCGCAACACGTTTCCTACAACAGCGTGCAGACTGGGCGCTCCAAGCCGCCGCATCCATGGAGCGTTTCAAGGACTGCATCATGCTCCCCCGCGACCGCCGCGACTACGCGCGCCACAAGGAGCGTGCGCGACGGTTCGTCCATGCCTGCCTCGCGCGCCACGCCGCCGCGTACGGCCTCAGCTACCGCCGCGTATTCATCAAGAACCTCCGGCGCAACTGGGGTTCCTGCTCTGCGGACCGGAACCTCAATTTCAACTACAAGATCATCCACCTCCCCGAACGCCACGCGGAATATGTCGTGGTGCACGAGCTCTGCCACCTCCTCGAGATGAACCATTCCCGGCGGTTCTGGGACCTCGTCGCGCGCGCAATCCCAGAGCACCGCACCATCCGCGCGGACATGCGGAAGTACGTACCATAATAAAAAACCCCGCCTCTTGAGAGAGACAGGGTTTGCGATTCAGGAGCCAGAGGTCAGCTGCCGGACGGATAGCAGCTCGTCCGTGGGCATACCGAGCTCGATAGCTTCGTTCATCAGGGTATCGGCCGTAGCGAGCATCGCGACGCGCGGAGCGACCGCGAGCGTGAGTCGACCGTTCGCTTCCGGGAAAGCTGCGTCCACCATGCGACGCGATGCGAGAAGCCGCTCGACCTGGACGCGGTGTTTCAAAGCCTTATCCATATCGGCAAGGTACGCGAGCATCCGATCATGAATCTCCTTCCGCCGCGCATCCGCGACCTCGGTGACATCGGCCTGCATCTCGGGCGGAACCTGCGCCGTAGCAGCCCAGGCATTGAACGCTTCCGCGTCGGCAGCGATGGCAGCGTACTCCTTGTGGCGGCGATCATGGAACGCGTGGAGCCAAGGAGGAAGGACGGTATCCTGCCAGTTCCGAGTCTTCTGCCGCGCCACGGAATACGCCACGAGCGGCAGTGCGAAGATCACCGCCTTCATGAGCATCGGTGGTTCGAG
Organism: uncultured Gammaproteobacteria bacterium; assembly: GCA_964626205.1. Classification (GTDB taxonomy): domain Bacteria; phylum Patescibacteriota; class Patescibacteriia; order SG8-24; family SG8-24; genus CAZVED01. The sequence goes on along the minus strand of CAZVED010000003.1, from coordinate 57,575 downwards.
CTGCAAGACAGGGGTACTGAACTGCCCTCCCTCGAAGACCCCCATGACGAGACAAACTCCTGTCGCGCAGATGCTGAAGGCCAACGCGATGTACCAAGGCACATGCCAACCTGCAGGGTCATCCCGACGCACGGCCAACCAAGCGCAGATGCGCTGGAAGCGCGTGTAGTCTTTCCAGCGCTCGTAGAACAGGTGGCATTGCCGAGACTGGATTGCCTCGTACAATGTCTGCGGTACCGCACCCTCACCCTCAGGAACGATGTGTACCGGCGCGATGGTAAACCCCGGCTCGCCCCCTATGGTCACCTTGATTGTGCGTCCCATGATAGGACCTCCATGGAAAGAACCTGCTAACCCCGCCACCTCACCACGTTTGCAGGCTCCGGTCAATCCCCCAACGTAAAAGCCCGATACCAAGTGGTATCGGGCTTTTTTGCCGGCAAGCGCCGGGCTTCGAGCTACAGGCAGCTCGTGCGCGTGGTCCAGTTGATGACCACGTTCGCCCGTGCCGCTGCAGCGATCGCGTCGCCCGACGAGGCGAAGGTGCCCTCGAGGCCGTCGACGTGATACGTCACGACACAGGTGCGACCGTTGCGCTGCACGAGCTTCGGTGCCGACTTGGCACCGACCTGGAGAACGTTCGTGTTCTCGGCCGCTGCGGTGGAAACCGCGCTGAACGAAAGAGCGACTGCGAGCACCACGGCGGAAATGAACTTGGTCATGAACGAACCCCTTGTCTGTAACAGCATAGGATATCCATGCTGACCTCATCACTCTAGCACATTTTGACCCTTTTGTCAATGGTCCGGAATGCCATTTTATAGCTCAACTCAGCAAAATAATCGCGCCTTATTTTTGAGCTTATCTCTTCCGCCTTAACATCATTTTTTGGCACAAAAACCCGCCCTCTTTTTGTCATTGCGAGCGGGCCGTACTCGGTCCTGAAGCAATCCCGTTCTTGTTCGGGATTGCTTCGGGCCTAAAGGCCCTCGCAATGACAAAGTCGGAGCGGCATTTCCGGCTCAGACGAGCCCGACCAAAGGAACGGATGCTGAGGCCCACGACAGGTGGGTGGATCCTTGGTTAAGGTGGCGGGCACGACGGGTACACTTTTTGGCGAGACTATGGCTCGACAAAAAGTCGTACCCCGAGATGCCCGCCATTCCTTCCAAAAAACCCGCCTCCTCAGGATGCGAGCTCAAGGGAAAACCGTTACTCGAACGTGGCGAGGCTCACACCTTCGTGAGATCGATTGTCTCGGAAATGCGGATCTTGGAAACGAACTCCGGAACGTGGCTCACCATGAGGAGGGCGCCTTCGTAGGCATCCAACGCCTCAGCGATGACCGGAAGGTGGCGGAAGTTGATGTGGTTGGTCGGCTCGTCGAGAATGAGGAGTCCCGGCTGCATGAGCACGAGCATGGTGAACATGAGAAGACCCTTCTGTCCTTCGGAAAGGTTGCGGATGTTGCTCGCCAGCGCCTTGCCGTCCAAAAGGAACCCTGCAGCGATGGAACGGAGTCGTTGCTCGTCCTTTTCCTTCATGACCTCGAATAGGCTGTCGAACGCGGTCTTGTTGAAATCGAGCGTGGAGAAATCCTGGCGGTAGTAGCCGACACGGACGTCCTTGCCGATGATGGAGCCTTCCTGCGTGCCGTTAGCGATGCGCTCCAAAAGCGTGGTCTTGCCAATGCCGTTGGGACCGGAAAGCAGAATATGCGTTCCTTTGCGCAGAACGATATCCACGTCGCGCATCACCGGCTCGCCGTCACGAATGATGCCCACCTTCTTGAGCTCCAGCACTTTGCCGTTAAACTCGAACGGGAATTCCTGTGCGGGGATGGTGAACTCACGGATGGTCTTGTCTTCGCGGCGGACCTCGACGATGCTCTCCTCCGCTTCTTCAGCGGCCTCGCGCATACGCTTTGCCACGGAACGAAGCTTGCCACCCTTGTGCGCGAAGACTTCCGCCTGCTCGCGCTTCTTCTTGATCTGCGCCTCGGCGCGCGCGTTCAACGCCGTCTCGCGCTCGATACGGTTCGCGATCTCTTCCACCACGTTGTAATAGTTGCCCGGATACTGCTCGATCTTCTTGGTGTGCACGTCGAGATAGAGCACGCCATCGGTGAACGCGTTCAAAAACTCCGCGTCGTGAGAGATGACGATGACCGTCTTCTCGTACATCATGAGGAATCCCGTGAGGTGCTCGATACCCTCCTGGTCGAGGTTGTTTGTCGGCTCGTCGAGCAGCAGGATTTCCGGATCCTGGATGAGCGCGTACGCCAAAAGTAAACGCGCTTGCTGGCCACCGGAGTGTGCGCGGACCTTCTTGGTGATATCGGTCGTGAGGTTCACCGCGTCCATGACGTCGGCGATGCGTTTGTCGAGGTTGTACGGAACCTCCTCGCCGAAGGTCGCACCGAACCAGTCGCGTACGGTCATATCTAACTGGTCGTGCGGAATGACCTGCTTCGCGATACCAACGGTAGCATCTGGCGGGGTGCGGAAAATCTGCCCGGAGGTCGGCTTGTTCTCGCCCAGAATGAGCTTGAAGAGGCTGGTCTTGCCCGCGCCGTTCTGGCCCATCAACGCCAATTTGGAGCCGTTACGCACGGAAAAACTGGCCTCTTCGAGAAGCTCCTTGTGTTCGCCATATTTGAACGTCACTTCGTTGAAACGGAGGACGACGGAGTCATTTGCCATATGCGGGAGAGAGTACAGGAAAACAAACGTCTTGACAAGCCATGCACCCCATGTCATCATCCCGCCGCTGGATGCATCGGGGGGTTCTCAGGATGAGAACGTCCGCGCGCCCTTCGATGCTCCAGCACCAACTTCCTGGGAGTCGACATCTGCAGTGCTTCACTTCTCCATTCCTCCGTTCCTGTCGTCTCCCCGACCGCACCATGGTGGTGCGGTCGTTCTTTTTTATCTGATGAAACTCGCCTCGAATGCCGTCTTCTCCGCACGGATGATGTCGCGCTGAGTAAGGATGCCGTTGCGTACGAGATAGTCCTGCTCTTGGTAGAGATGCGTCTGATACATCTCCGGACCGTCAGTGCAGATGCAGAACCGGACGCCATTGGCCTGCAATGTGGTAATGGCTGCGCCCATGGCATCGACATCCTTGAAGACGCTGTTGCGAAGGTTGGACGTGGGGCATACCTCGAGCACGATCCCCTGCCGCGCGACCGCAGCCATAAGCTTCCTGTCGCGCGCGCACTCCACGCCATGACCGATACGATCCGGACGGATTTCTTTCACGACATACCGCATCTCCGCAAGCTGGTTCTCTTCGCCCGTATGCACGGTGATGCCGAGCCCTGCCCGTCGCGCTTTCTTGAAAAGATCCCTGTGGCTCGGCATGGAGAATCCTTGCTTGTTGGGACCAGCGAGATCCACGCCGATGATGCCGCGATTGCGGTACTTGATTGCCTTCTGCACAATAATCTCGTTGAGACCCTTGGGGAACGTGCGATCCATCATGAGGATGATGCCTGCGCGAACCTGCGGATACTCCAAAAGCGCTTTGTCCATGCCCCAAATGGCGGACATGATGATGTTGTCCACGTCGCGCTCGCCACCACGGTTGCGCTTCATCGGGTTGAAGCGCAGCTCGTGCAGCACGATGTTACCGCGGCGATACCCGCCATCGATGACCGCCTTCACCGATTCCTCGATAGCCTCTGGCGAGGACTGGATGAGCTCGGTCCAATGGAAGAAGCGATCGTTCATCTCCTTGAGGTTCCGGTTCTTCTCCTCGCCGGTCATGGTGATCATGTCTTCGAACTCCCAATAGCTCTTGGTGGGCAGCTTAATGCCCTGCCGGTGCGCGATGGACCACAGGATGCTGGGGCGCACGGAGGCGCCGAGATGATTGTGGAGGTCGGCCATGGGCCGGAGCGCGCGTGGAGGCATAGGAGGGGTGTTTAAGGGAGTATACGCCCTTTCCGAGGCGGGTCCAATGTGCTATGCATACGGAACTATGCGCATCGCGATTATCGGCGGAGGCGCGGCAGGACTCATGGCCGCGGCAAGCATCCTTGACCACGCCCCCACGGCGGAGGTCTTTATCGTTGAGCGCAACGACGCGCTCGGCAAAAAAGTCGTCATCTCCGGTGGTGGACGCTGCAATGTCACGACCGGCATCACGGACGTCCGCACCGTGCTCACGAAGTACCCGCGCGGCGGAAAGTTCCTTACCTCCGCCATGCATCGGTTCCCGCCGTCGGCGGTGATGGCCTGGTTCCAAGACCGCGGCATCCGTCTCAAGACCGAGGAGGACCTTCGCGTCTTCCCTGTCTCCGACGACGGACACGATGTCGTCCGCGCCTTCGAGGAAATCTTCCGCCGCAGCGACGCGCACGTGATGCTCCGTGCGCATGTCACAGGCGTCCGACGCGGCGGCGATGGCAAAGGGTTCTTCGTCGATATCCGTGACCACCGCGAACCGCTCGCCGTCGACGCGGTCATCCTTACGACCGGCGGCCAAGCATACCGCCACACCGGTTCCACTGGTGACGGCTACGCCTTCGCAATATCGCTCGGTCACACACTCACTCCGTTGGCACCCGGACTCAACGCGTTCTTCACCCGGGAAAAATGGCCAGCAGATGTTTCCGGACTTTCATTCGAGGGCGCGCGTCTCACGGCGAGGCGTGGCAAGGGCGTCTCGTTCACCGGACCGTTCCTCTTCACGCACCGCGGCGTGAGCGGTCCGGCCGTCTTCGCCCTCTCATCGCTCACCGCCTTCGAACCGTACGATGCCGCAACCCCGATGGAGATTTCCGTCGACCTCTTCCCAGAACTGACCGCGGATGCACTCCTCGCGACACTCGAGGAACGCATAGCGGAATCTCCCGCGAAGAGCCTCAAGAACCTCGCTGCGACCTTCGTACCAAAATCGCTCGCCGACATCTGCATCCGCGAGCTCACGCTTCCGGACGACAAGCGCGGTTCCGAAACCGCGAAAAAGGACATCCGACGCGTCGCGGCGTGGTTCAAGGGTATCCCGCTCCACGTCATCCAGCGTGGCGGCGGGGATGAGTTCGTGACCGCTGGCGGCATCCCGACATCCGAGATCGACCCATCTACCATGGAATCACGCATCTGTCCCGGCCTCTTTTTCGCCGGAGAAATCATGGATGTCGACGGCTTTACGGGCGGCTTCAACCTGCAGGCCTCTTGGGCGACAGGCCACATGGCCGGAGCATCGGCAATTACGAAAAAAGCCCCTCTTCCGAAGAAGAAGGGCTAGCGAAGGCTACGGAACGAAGACGAGAACCCGTGTCGGGTCGTCATGACGCGTTCCGACGGGAATGACGCACTGCAGGGCGCGCAAGACGTTCCCGGAGAGCGCCATGGCATCGGCATCGCCCGCGAGGACGCGCAAAAGGTGCTCACGCACGGTCTCCGCGATGACGATCGCGCCGAGGACGCCAACCGGTCCATGGTGCTCGACGAGCACGTACTCGAGTCCCGGCAGAAATACCGGATCGGCAAGCGTTGCAAGCGCCGCCCGTTCGCGGTCACCGGCCTCATCGATACCCATCGGCCGCGTACGACGAATGCGTGATGCGAACGCTCGCACCTCCATCGCGTCAGCGAGTGCGAATGCCGCTCCGCGCGACGCACGTGCCAGCACCTCCGGAGCGAGCGCGTCGTTGTACGGGTACGATACACGAAAGAGCGAGCCGTCCATGACGTGCAACGACTGCACGGTGGTGTCATGCGCGTAGGCGAATGCCGCACGCAGACCCTCCTCCATGAACCGAAGCTCCTCTCGTGCCGCGAGCGGCCAGCGGCGTGACGCGATACGCGAGAACACTTCCTCCACCGGCTCGAGACGTTGCCCGAGCTTTTCGGCATCCTTACCGCCAACGACACCATGCATCGCGGCGAACACATCCTTATAAGCGACCATCAAAGAACCTCCTTGTACAGAGACCCGACCCTACACCGGATAAGGCGGATTGTCAAGATTTGCGCCGAAATAACAGCCATGCGCCGCCCATGAGCAACAGCGCACCTCCGGCGATAATCGCGAGCGTCGCCCAGCGCCCATCGATGTACGCGTCCCCGCCGTAGACCACGACGAGTGCGAACGGCACCTCTGCCGCAAGGACGATGGCGAGGTACTTTCGGAAATCGTACTTCAGGATGCCGAACGCGTACCCAATCTCCGCAGGAGCGGCGAGACGAAATAGGAAGATGCCCCACGCGCTCACGCGCTCACGAAGAAAGTGCATCCATTTCCGCAGATGCTCCTCCGGAACGATGCGCCGAACGAGCGGGAAACCGAAATAGTACCCGATAGCGTAGGCGATGGTATTACCGACCGACCAGCCGAAGAACAACAGCGCGAGTGTCTTTCCTGTTCCCCAGACGCCGACCGCGAACGGCATGAGCGGCGCGCTCGTAAACGGCCCCAACATCACGGAGGCAGCTGCAAGGAGAATGAACAGTACGGGACCAAGGATCGGCCGCGTTGCTTCATACTCGGCGAGCGCTACGACGAGCGTATTCAAAACGTCCTGCAACAACAAAGCGAGGCCGATAACGGCAGCGACGAGGACGATACCCCAAAAGATACGGCGTTGGCGTGCGGAAAACGGCATAGGCATCGGTGCAGAGCTCAAGGATAGCATCGCGGAGGCTCATCCGCTAGACTTACCCGCATGCGTATCCTCATGACCGGAACCGACCTCGAAAAGACCTATGGCCGCCAAATCGTGCTCGGCGGCGTCTCTTTCGTCGTGGCCGAAAAGGCCCGTATCGGTCTCATCGGACGGAACGGCTCCGGCAAAACGAGCCTGCTCCGCATCATGGCCGGCACCGACGAGCCGGACGCGGGCGATGTGAAGCTCCTACCCGCCGCTCGGCTCGGCGTGCTCGACCAGCACGAGCTGCTTCCTTCGGATGCGACAGCGCTCGAGTATCTCACGCGCACCACGGACAAGCCGGAGTGGGAGTGTCGCAAGCTTGCCGCCCGTTTCGGGCTCTCTGCGACCTCTCTTGAGCAGACGGCTTCACTCCTTTCCGGCGGCTACCAGATGCGCGTAAAGATCGCCCGCATGCTGCTCCGCGACCCAAATCTCCTCCTGCTCGACGAACCGGTGAACTACCTCGACCTTTCCACGATGCTCCTCTTCGAATCATTCCTCCGCACGTATCCGGGCGCCATCGTCATCACCTCGCACGACCGCGAGATTCTCATGAACCTCTGCACAACGACATGGGAGACGGAACGCGGAAAGCTCACCGTGTTCCCAAGTGACGCGGAAACGTACCTCGACTGGAAGGAAGAGCAGGCGGAGTACGCGCGCCGGACGAACAAGCGTCTTCGTAAAGAAATCGCCTCGGCACAGGAATTCGCCGACCGCTTCCGCGCAAAAGCGAGCCTTTCATCACGAGCGCAAAGCAAGCTGAAGCACATCGCGAAGCTACGCACGAAAATCAAGACACTTGACCGCGACCTTCCGACCGCCGCCTTCCGCATCACCTGCCCGCCATTCCCCAATGGCACCGCGGTGCGATGTGAGAATCTCAGCATCGGGTACGGTGAAACCGTCGTCGCCAAGGATATCGCATTCGAGATCCCGCGCGGGTCCAAGACGGCCATCGTCGGCGAGAACGGACGTGGAAAATCGACGTTGTTGCGCACCTTGGCCGGCACGCTTCCGACGCTCGGCGGAAAGCTGCAGTGGTGGCACCGCGCGGACATCGGATACTTCTCCCAGCTCGCAGAAGAGACGCTCAACCCCGCAACGACAGTCCTCCAAGCGCTCACCTCTGCCGCGCCGCCCGACGCTTCCGGAGAACGCATCCTGGCAGCAGCCGGAACCTTCCTCTTCCGCGAAGACGATCTCGAAAAAGCCTGCGGCGTGCTCTCTGGCGGCGAACGCGCACGCCTCCGCTTGGCGCAGCTCGTGCTCGGCGAACACAACGTCCTCCTGCTCGACGAGCCGACGAACCATCTCGATGCCGAAACGGTCGAGGTTTTGGCACAGGCGCTTAAAGACTACCCAGGAACGGTCATCACCGTCTCCCATGCGCGAACGTTCATGAACGGATTCGCGGACCGCATCTACGAGGTCCGCAACGGCACAGTCCGCCATTGGACCGGCACGTATGAAGAGTATGTCGAAGACCTCGCGCGCGACGCCGAACAGACGACCGATCTTACCTCCGGACCTTCCGACACCCCGGAAGCCACCGAACGCCGCGAACGCGCGCAGCGCGCGAAAGAAACCCGCAAGGAACGCCTGCGCATCGAAACCCGACTCACCGACCTCGAAAAGGAACGGAGCGCTATTCTCGCGTTCTTCTTCGAGAACCCTACTGACTACGCCCCTGACAAAGCGACACGTCTTGCGGAGATTGATGTCGACGTCGCAGAACTGGAGAAAAGGTGGATGGCATTGGAGTAACCTCACAAAACAAAAACCGGCCTGCGTGAGCGGACCGGCTTTTTGTATCAGCGTTTCGGGAAGAGTTCGTCAGCCTTGAGCTTAAGGACCCCGAAGAGGTAGAAGATCTCCAGGATACCGACGGTGTTGATGACCAACAACGCGATGAACCACCACCCCTGCTTACGACCGGCCGAGTGCCAGAGCGCGAGACCCTTCCAAACCATGGACCAGAGCATGACAAGCGGCAGGAACGCGAACATCGGACCAGGGGTCCATCCGTTCATCATTCCGCCTGAGTAAAACAGATTATTCATATGCAGATAGGATAGCAGAGCTCATCGCTCCCGTGAAGTCACTCCTCGTGCACACCATGAGCGGACACATCCCGCTTCGCCTTGGCTTGCTCTCCGAAAGTGTAGTTCGTCACGTTCGAGACCGACCCGTTGGAAAGGAAGACGAGATTTCCCTCCGCGTCGCATAACGTCGTGGAGCGGATACTCATGCGGTGGACCGTTCCCTCGAACGTACCGATCTTCACGCGATCGCCGACGGCGAACTGGTTCTCCGCGAAGATGAACATCCCCGCGATGAAGTCCTTCACGAGCGTCTGCATGCCGAAACCGACGCCGAAGCCGATGACGCCGGCACCCGCAATGATTGGTGTAGGGTCCATACCGAAGAGCCGCAGCGTCATGACGAGGATGACGGTCGTGATAACGACGTTTCCGAGCGTCGATAACAGATCCGCGAGCGTGCGCGCGCGCTTCTCCTTGCCGGAAACCCGACCCTCGTCGCCATCATCAGCCGCCGCGACAATACGCCGAACAATAACCCGGAGCGCGAACCGTCCGGCCACATAGAGGCCGATGATCCACGTGATTTCTCTCGCGTGCTCACGAATGAACGTGGAAGCAGCGGTGATGAGTGTTTCCGTAAGCATTATCCGAAGATTTTATAGATGAGCGAGGAAATGACTGCGAGGACGAAGCTGAAGAGTAAGGCGTACCAGAATCCCTGTACCTTGAATCCCGGCACGATCGCCGACGCCAACATGACCATGAGCGCGTTGATGACGAACGTCAACAGGCCGAGCGTCAGGATATTGAGCGGCAGCGTCAACAGCAGCAGGAGCGGACGAATGAACACGTTCACGACACCGAGGACGAACGCGGCAGCCATCGCGGACCAGAACCCGGCAATCGTAACACCCGGCAACACGTACGCCGACACGAGGACGGCAAGCGCAGCAATGACCCAACGAAGGAGGATTTCCATAGTTTTATCGTGTGAATGTCATGACCCCCGCTCCATCCGCGAGGAGCAGGCTGAGGTTGCCTTCTTCCACGGCATACGATGCTGTCCGCGAAAGCTGTTCCGCATACACGCCTTCCATGGAGCCCTCGCAATACATCTTCGTCATCGCGAACGGTCCAAAGGTGAGCATGTCGCCATCCATGACATACGAACCCGCCATGGAGTTGCAGTCCGTCGCGCTGGCAACGCGACCGTCTTCATCGAGCGAGAGCACGAACTGTCCGCCTGCGGGAGCCTCCGTAACGTCTCCGTCCGCGAGCTCGGTGCGGACCCATGTCCACCCGCCGCCCGTGAGACCGGTCGGCGCAGTAGGCACGGAGACATCCGTTCCGTCGCCTTGCTTTTCGTTATAAATGTACGCATTCAGAGCATAGAATCCACCGACAAGAACGAAGGCGCCGAGCATGAGCCAAAGAAGAAATTTTTGCATATGCCATCAGTATAGCAACATCCGGGCTTTTTGGCCCGGATGCCAATCACTCAGCCGCCCTAACCATGACTACCGATTCATCCAGGTAATCGTGAGCTGCAGTACGGTCGCGAACGAGACCCAAAGCAGATATGGCACCTGTGCCCAGAACACCCAACCGATATGCGGACGCACGGCAAGCATCGCCCACACGAGCGTTCCAAGAACGAGCAAAATATCGGCTGCCGCAAGCACGTTGCTCCGCAAGCCGAACTGCAACGGTGTGAACGCGGCATTGAACGCCAAGTTGAGCACAAAAGGAAGAGCAACAATGGCTGGTATTTTTCCTTTCGCGGCCTGTACGAATACCGCTCCGAAACTGACCGCGATACCGGCATACAACACCGTCCACACGGGCCCGAAGAGCCACGACGGTGGTGCCCACGACGGCTTGAGAAGTTGCGAGTACCATGACATGCTCATATTCATATGCCTGCAGTATACCAAAATCCGGGCCAAAAGGCCCGGATTTCCTTTGTTCAACTTTACGAAGCGGAATCCGTCGCAAACGTCCTCTCTGCGACAGTCGTCTCGTTGCCGGCCGCATCCTCGACCACGATCACGACATAGTACGTCGTTTCCGCATGCAGGTCCGAGAGCATCACCTCATGCTGATCATCGGCGACAGCGACGATTTCCACGCCCGCCGTCGCCAGATTGACCGGGCTTGCGGTGGAGTAGTGCACCTTCGCGGTCGTCGGCTCGTTCGTGTGGAACGCCACCGTCGCCTCCTCTTCGGAGATCTCATCGATCGTGATATCGCTCACGACGGGATCCGTGATATCGGCCTCCGCGGTGGAGAATGATGTCTCCGAGGCCGTCGTTGCGTTACCAGCCGCATCCTTGGCGACAATCACGACGTAATACCTGGTGTCCGCCAGGAGACCGGTAAGCTCGATATCGTGGCTGTCATCGGAAACCGCCACCACCTTGCTCGTCGCCGTCGTCAGATTGACCGGGCTCACGGTGGAGTAATACACCTTCGCGGTCGTCGGCTCGTTCGTGCGGAAGCTGACGGTCGCGCCATCGGCGGTGATATCACTCACGGTGATGTCACGGAGTGTTGGGGCCGTCGTGTCGTCGCTCGCATCGTCCGTATCGTCATCGTCCTCCGCACCGCCATTGCACTCACCGAGCGTCGCACCCTTCGCCAGATGTGCCTGGACTGCCGGCTGCGCGACGTAGATGGTGTGGTGGCGGTCGTCGAAACCCTTGCAAAGCGCGACCTTCCGGTTTCCCCAGCCGCCATGCGCCGTATCGCCGCCGAAGCGCTTGGCGCGCTCTTTACCGAGCGTCTGCATGACGCTCTTCACGAGCGCCTGCTTCATGGCATCGAAGTCCTGCTCGTTCTCGATATCCTCACCGACCGTGTAGTTGGCGAAAAAGGCATCGGAGAGATCGTCCACGAAGGCGTTCCAGTTTTCACCATACAACGCCTTGGCGACACGTTCGTTCTTGACCCAGCGCAGGACACCTCCATCATCGACCGCATAGACCTTCGGGTCGGTCTGCAGCTTAACGAGACGCTTTCCGGCCTTATACGGCACGTTGCCACCAAGCGAGAAAGAGCTCAGGTCCTCATCCTCGACCTCGACGACGTCCTCAAACCCCTCATACCAGCTGAAGAACACGCGTGGATTCGCGAAGACATAACGATTCAGATCGGCATCGACGTAATAGACCGCGGACGACGATTTACCTTTGATGAGCTTGCCCGGCGCGATGTCCGGACCTTGTGCGCCGACCATGCTCGGAAGCATTCCGAGGACTAGAGCGGCCGAGAGGATGAGTGATGGTTTCTTCATAGATGTGCGTTACAAAGAGGTTGAACGGTAAGTTAAGCTCAGTAGTGCCACGACGCGTTGATACTACCACTGTAGAGAACGGCTAGGGAAGGGTTTTCTTACCGGATAGGCTCACTATCGAAAAAAGAACGCCGGCGCAAAGGCCGGCGTTCATCCTAGAAGGTCTGACAGGAGATGTCTGACCACCCGTCCGTGAACGGGTTGTTCGGGTTCGTGTACACGTAGACGTACCCGCCGCGTCCGGGCATCACCACCACGTTGTCCATGCGGCTCCACAGCGTGTGTCCAGACGCCGCGACGCCATAGACCTTTCCGCTGCAGACGAGCCGGTAGTCGGTGTTGTTGAAGATCCGCGCGGTCACCCGAAGCTGACGCACTTCGACGACGGCATCTGCTGCTGCCGTCCGGGTACCGGTGACCAAAAGAACCATCGTCGCCAATGCCATTACGATTCGCTTCATGCGAACCTCCTTGTGTGTGCGAAACGATATCGTGGCGACACGGAACTGTCAATGGGCTTCCGTATTATTTCCTGACCTGCGCGATGAGGGCAGTGAACGCCGCTACATCGATATCCTTGGTAGCGCGCACTTTGACATGCCGGACGTACTGCCCCTTTCCCTCCAACAGCTTCTCTGGGTCCTTCAATGACGCGCCGTTGTAAAAACCCATCTGCACATGGTCGACTGCCCCATGGAGATAGATCCTCGGCTTCGTGCCGTCCACATAACACCCCTGACCCCACTTCACCATCGTCGTGAGACCTGGTGCCGCTTTCTTGATCAGCTTTTGCAGTGCACCGATGAGCTTTTGATGCTTTGCTGGCTGGTCTTTCTTCCAAAGCGCGAACGAAGCGTAGGCTTTCATCATAGGCGTGTCCTTCCCGCCGCAAGCGCTGTGCAGGTTTTTTCGATCCGTCGTCCGTTCTCTTCCGGCCCTTCTGCCGCGTCAATCCACGCAATGAAGTCCCTGCGTCCGTCCGGCGTAAGACTCTTCCATGTCGCCTTCGCCTTCCGATTGGCATCGAGCGCCCGGTACAGCTTCATCGGCACGATCGCATAGCAACAAATACGTCGCTTACCCGAAGCGAGCCTGCTGCCGATGCTTTCGACGCGGCGCTTGCGCGTCTCGGGCTGCTTGGCCGATTCGATCCAGCCGATGAAGTCTCTCCGCGCGATCGGCGTAAGGTCGTCCCACAAAGCCTTCGTCTTGGCGCTCGCCGAAAGCGCCTTGCGGAGGTCCGCCGGCACTTTCGCTTCCATTACTTTCTTTTTTTTCAGCATAGAAAACGTTCCTGATTCTACTCCTCACCAGCGTACCACCACCCTTGCTCGTCAGACAAAAATGCCCGTCCTCCGCATATCGGATGCTACCTCACTACAGTGAACCACAGTCGCCCCAACTCCTGACCACGTACGGTCTCGATGAGTACCCGCCATCGTCCGGCGTCGCGGATGGTGCGATACGAGTATCCACGGTACCCCTCCGCGCGTCCACCGCGCGTGACATACGAGGAACCCATCCCTGCGTTCACCCAGCGTCCGGCGTCTTCGTCATACCGCTGCCAGCGATGGACGATCGTCGTAGCAAGGTCTGTCGGTGCGAAAATCGCCGTGTAGGCGTAGATACGGCCGTCGGTATCATCGGAGAGATACACCGTCTGTCCAGGCCAGAGCTTCTGCACGACATTCTCCGTCGCTCCCTCCAAGACGTACTCTCCGCCAGTTACCGTCACGTCGTTATAGATTCCGGCGTCACGGATGGAAAGTGGGATTGGCGGAATGACATTCAGGAAGTACAGGGCGAGGAACGCAGCATACGTCCCCACGGCGATCTTCCGGAACAATTGCAGCAATGGTCGCCGCGTCGCATCCGTCCGCGCCATGACCTCGGCGACCACGAGCGAGCCGACGGTCGCGACCGTACCGCCGAGCACGAACACCACGGCACTCACCGAGCGCAACAGGTACGGAAACAGCAACGTGCAGTACGAGAAGAACGTAAATACGAAGACACCAAACTGCACTGCGGGGCGCAGGAACAGGTGACGGAATCGTTCGTTGAAGGCCATGAGCCCGACGGTGGCGAGCATCACCGGCCAGCTTGCGGCGACAGAACCACCGAACCAATAGAAGAGGAAAGCCGCACTCAGCAGCGCACCGAACGTGAACTGCACCATGAGCGGCACGACCTTGCGCAGCGGACCCGCACCGGATTCACCGAGACCGACGCCGACGGCCGCAGCGAACGCGTACGCGCCGAGAATGGCGAACGTCGTCTCCGGCTGAAGCGTGCGGAACGTGAAGATATCGATGAAGAACCCGCCGCCCAACAGGACGGAAGGAAAAAGATGACGATAGCGGTTGATGAAGCGTGGCGCCATGTCGTTACGTCCGTAGAATCTTCTCCATCGGCCTGCCTTTGGCCAACTCATCGACAAGCTTGTCCAAGTAGCGAATCTCCCGCATGGTCGTTTCCTTGATCTCTTCGATGCGGACACCGCAAATCGTGCCCGTAATCAGCTTGCGCGCCGGATTCAGGCGAGGAGCTTTGGCAAAGAACGTCTCGAAGTCCGTTCCCTTTTTCAGCTGCGCTTCGAGCCCCTTTTGCGTATAGCCTGTCAGCCAGCGAATGACCTCGTCGACCTCGGCTTTCGTCCGCCCTTTCTTCTCCACCTTGGCGATATACAACGGATAGACGCTCGCGACGCTCATCTTATAGATGCGAGTGTTGGTTTTCATGTTATTCCCCGATCGTTCCCGTCGTAAGTTCGCCCGCCGGTTCGTATGTCCCGATGATCACCCCGCCCTTCGAGATCTTCGAGCCGACCATCTTCCACGAGCGCGGCATCGTCCCTTCGGCGAACAACCGCTTTCCTTCCCCAATCGTCACCGGGAACGTCCAGATATGCATCCGATCGACAAGCTCGTTCTTGAGCAGGGTCTGGATCAAGTTACCGCTCCCATGCACCCACAGGTCCGGCGCATCCATCTCCTTGAGCCGCCTGATTTCCGCGACCACATCACCGCTGATGCATTGGGTGTTCTGCCAACCAGGCACGAAAGACTTGTGCGATACCACGTACTTCTTGTTCGCATTGAACGGAACCGCGACGTCCTGATCGACTTCCGCAGTCGGCCAATATGACGCAAAGATGTCGTACGTTACCCTACCGAGCAGTAACTCGAACGGCAGCTTCATGAAGCCACCCATCGTGTTGTCCGGGTCTTCCCAGTGATTCGCGAGCCAGCCACCGTACTTGAAGCCGCCGGATGCATCCTCCTCGGGGCCACCAGGGGCTTGCATGACGCCATCGAGACTTACGAAGGTTGTGGTGATGATTTTACGCATACGATTAGTCGTTAACCCGAACGTTATACCTCATCCCTGTTCCAAGCGCAGGCAAGGGAATCCGCGTATTCATTCCATCGGTTTCCCGAATGCGCAGGAATCCATTCAAGCGCCAGGTCGGTGCGGCGCTCGTAGAGTTCGAACACTTCTTGCACGAGATCGAGATTCTTTATTTCTCCGCCCTTCTTCTTCCATCCCTTCGCCTTCCAATTGGCCGCCCACGTCGTTATCGTATTCACGCAAAGTTGGCTGTCGGAATAGACGATGGTCGGCGTGCCCACCGGAACCAAGGCTGCTGCCGCGATGAGCGCGGTGAGCTCCATCCGATTGTTCGTCGTCTGTTTCTCGTTACCATGCTTTTCTGCAACAACGACATTGTCTTTCACGTAGACCGCACCCCACCCTCCAGGGCCGGGATTCGGCATGCAGGAACCATCGGTAAACACGCCTTCCATCGGCCCACCGGTGTACTTCTCAAGCACCTGCGCAAGCGTAAGGTTCTCTTCACGCGAATGTGCGTTGTGTCCGCCCTTTTTGCATGCAAAACACTTCTTGGGTGTCCACCCAGGATATTTCTTCAGGGCCACTTCCTGGACCATGAACTTCTTACTGCATTTCTCGCACAAGAACTCCATTGGCATAGGATAGCAAAGTTGTCGCCGTCGCGCGATTCCGCTGAGTAAGCACCCTTCTCCCGCCATACGTGCTAAACTCAGCCAATGCACCACCCCACCAACATCAACCGAAAAAAGGGCGGATTCATCATGCTCCTGCTCTTCATTGTTGTAACATCGCTTGCCGGAGCTATTTTTGTTGCGAGGTATCTTGGCAACACCCCTCCCGCATCCTTTACGCCGCCTCCGCCAGCAGACGCAGCGTATCGTGATTCCACATTACCGAATGACGAGCGGTTGGAGAATCTGCTGAGCTATATGACCTTGGACGAGAAAATTGGGCAAATGGCGCTCGTGGAAAAGAACAGCCTCTCAGATTCGAATGACGTTTCGACATATGGCATCGGTGGCGTGCTCAGCGGCGCGGGAGGAAAACCGAAAGACAACGCACCGGAAGGCTGGCTCGACATGGTCGCGCAATTTACAGATGCAGCGCAGGCGACGCGTCTCAGCATTCCCTTGCTCTATGGCGCGGATGCCAACCATGGCAACGGCAACGTACCTAGCGCCACGCTGTTCCCGCACTTCATTGGCCTCGGCGCCGCAAATGACCCTGCGCTAACGGAACGCGTGGCTCGCACCACCGCCCTGGAATCCTCTGCGATAGGTATCCGCTGGCACTACTCCCCCACGCTCGATCTTCCCAAAGACATCCGCTGGGGGCGCGTCTACGAAGCGTTTTCCGATGACCCCGCGCGCGTCGGACCGTTGGCCGCTGCGTACGTTCGCGGATTGCAGCACGCGACGGGCGCTGCCGGCCCCGACATCGCCGTGCTTGCAACGCCGAAACATTTCGTCGGACTCGGCAGTATGACTTGGGGAACGTCACGAAATGCCGATTTCAAGATAGACCAAGGCGTCATTCCAAGCGACGATGCGGCCGCAATGCGCGACATCTATCTTCCTCCGTTTCGTGCAGCTCTCGATGCCGGCGCGCTGAGCGTGATGGCCGGACTCGCTTCTTGGAGCAATGAGGACATCGCACGAAACAGCTATCTCCTCACCGACGTGCTCAAGGACGAGTTGGGGTTCACAGGGTTCGTCGTTTCCGACTGGTATGGCGTCCACGAAAACGCCGTCGGACGCTACGAAGCGACCGTGCTCGGCATTACTGCCGGCGTCGATATGGTCATGCTTCCCTACGACTACAAGTCGTTCGTTTCCGACATGCAGAGAGCCGTGGCAAACGGCGATGTCACTGAGGCGCGCATCGACGACGCCGTGCGTCGTATTCTCAGGGCAAAGTTCGCCATGGGTCTCTTTGATGAACCAGCGACGCCACCGCTAGACCTTTCGATCATCGGGTCACCAGAACACCGCGAGCTCGCGCGAGAAGCCGTCCAGCAATCACTCGTCCTGTTGAAGAATGCGACGCAGGTGCTGCCGCTATCGCCCGAAACGCAGCACATCCGCATCGCCGGCAGCGCCGCGGACAACGTCGGTATGCAGACCGGCGGCTGGACGGTCGAATGGCAGGGCATCGACGGTAACTGGCTCCCCGAAGCGACATCCATCCTTGCCGGCATCCGCGCATCAGTCAGCAGCGAGACGAACATCGACTACGATCTCCTAGGCAACTTTCCAGACGGTACCCTCGCCGATGTCGGCATCGCTATCGTCGGTGAAAAACCGTACGCGGAAGGTGCGGGCGACAATGCTCAACCGCGTCTTTCGGATACTGATATTGCCGCAATCGCCAACCTGCGCGAAACAAGCAGAACGGTGGTGGTGGTCATTGTCGGCGGGAGGCCACTCATCGTGACGGACGACATCTCACGCTGGGACGCTGCTATTGCCGCGTGGCTTCCGGGCAGCGAAGGACAGGGTGTCGCGGACATGTTGTTCGGCATCGCGCCTTTTACGGGCACACTACCGCTTCCCTGGCCACGATCGACGGAGCAGTTACCGATGACCCTTGGGGGGCAGACGAGCGATGGAAGCGCAGTGCTCTTCCCACGAGGGTTCGGATTGCGGGAGTAGTGCTGGCGCACCCACGCCATACTCCCGCCATAAAACAAAAACCCGAGCGTTTCGTCTCGAGTTTTGCCGCACGTCTGATGCAACCCTATTTTTTATCGATGATTTTTTTAATCCTTTCTATGAATTCCTCATTGCTAATCCCCTTTTGCACATAGTCGTCTATCGAGGTTTCTTTCATCCATTTTTCAGCCTCAACCGATAAATCTGCATTCGTCAGGAGAATGATGGGGATGTGGGCCGTCTGGTGTTCACTCTTTAACCTATTTGATGCCGTGATGCCATCCTCCATCGGCATATCCACGTCCATCAAGATAAGATCGGGTTGAAAACGTCGGGCCAACTCTCTTCCCTCAATAGCATCCGGAGCATAGATCACTTCATAACCAACCTTTGCGATTAAGCTGCCGTACAGGCGACGCATGACATCATCGTCGTCGATGAGTAAGACGTGTATCCTTTTTTGTTTTGCATCCATATGCGTAGGTGTGTTGTAGAGCATTATTTCATATCAAGATGGCCCTTGACCTTTGCTACCAAATCTCGATATTCCCAGTCACTCTTGACCATGAACTCTATAATCCCTAATTTTCTTGCTCGATGAATCGTCCTAGAGTCATGGATATTACTCCACATGATCACCGGAACTTTTTTACCCCACTTGTCCCTGCGAAGATGCTCTAAGAAGTAAAAGCCGTCGGTATTCGGCATCAGATTATCAAGCACGATAAAATCAGGATGCTCTTTGAGCGCCTTGGTCAGGCCGTCCTGACCATTGATTGCCTTAATCACGACAAACCCTTCATGAGTGAACTTGTCCGAAATGCCATTCAAAATAGCTACCTCATCTTCAACGATTAACACTTTTCGCTGCGGCGTGTTCATGGGGGTTATTTCGCTTGTAGTTTTTTTGTTCCTTGTTTCCTTTTCATGCCAGCGAGCGGAAGCTTGATGTAAAATGTCGACCCCGCATTTTCTACGGAATTGAACCAGATTTCCCCTCCCGTTTTTTCAAGCGTTGTTTTAATGATATACAACCCAAGACCGGCACCGTCGGGATCTTTTACTCGCGCATTATCAGCTCGGAACATCTTTGTAAAGATGCTCGACCGTGCGCCACTCGGGATTCCGCAACCCGTATCTGCGACTGAGATAAAAGCATTGGAACCGACTTTTTTTATGTCGATGCTCACTTCATCTTCCTCCGATGAGTACTTTACCGCATTCGAAAATATATTCTGAAAAATCATCTGCACAATGTTCAAGTCTGCCTTGATCAGGGGGATATTCTCGTCGTAACGCATTTTTATACGCAACCTCTTTTCCTCGATCTTCATTTTAAGATCTTTCAATACCGATTCCGCTACCTTTTTCAGGTTTATCGGTTCTGGGTCTACATTGAACACCCCAAGATCAACCCTTGAAACATTCAGAAGTGCCGTGACCAGATGAATCATCCGTTCATTGGCGTTTTTTATTTCCACTAGGTACGTTCGCTGCTTGTCGTTGACCGGCCCGGCATCCCCATCAAGAAGCATGCTCGCGTATCCTTTGAGGGCAGTGAGCGGAGTGCGGAGCTGATGCGAAGCAATGGAAACGAATTCATCCTTTGCTACATCGAGCGAGCGCAGCTCTAAATTCATTAATTCAGTTTCCTTGGCAGTGACCGCCAATTTCCGCCCGATCTTTTCCGCTTCCTTTGCGGTTTTGGCGAGCTTGGCAGCGGTTTTCACCAACGCATGCCTGACGACTTCCTTTTCCTTGGCAGTGACCGCCAATTTCCGCCTGATCTTTTCCGCTTCCTTTGCGGTTTTGGCGAGCTTGGCAGCGGTTTTCACCAAC
>CAZVED010000003.1:31213-37633 GCA_964626205.1 uncultured Gammaproteobacteria bacterium | reverse complement strand
GCATGCCTGACGACTTCCTTTTCCTTGGCCAATACAGCAAGTTCTTTTGCGGTAACAACCAGCTTACTTCTCACCCGCTCTTTCTTTTTCGCCGAAACCCTTAGCTTAAGAATTGTATTATCTGCGGAAGAAACAAGAGTTTTTTTATTTTTGTATATAGCGTTCCCCTGCTCCGCCTTTACGGCACTCTTTCTCTCTTTCGGCCCCAATTTTTTTGCGGTCACCGCCATTTTATTTTTCACACCACCCTTCCCCTTCGCCAAAACCTTGAGTTTCCGCATCGTGCTCTTGGTCGCGGAAATGACAGTTTTCTTACTCATATGCAAGGTAGATTTTTTACACGACCTGTAGTCTGATGCGGGGAACAAGGACCATGGTCAAATTCACTGTAAGATTAGCACAGTATCATGCAAAACAAAAACCGCCCGGATACTTCCAGACGGTTTTGTGTGTGCGAAGCATTCCGATCTCGGCGTTCTCTCATACACTTTCACGCCTTTCTTTCAGAAACTACTCTTACTCTTGGGATTATTGCTTCAACGATACGTACATAACGTACGAGGTAGCCATCACCGCAACGATTGCTACGAGCGTCATGTTGGCGCTGAAGAACTCGTGCCAATAGGCGCCAATGATTACGCCAATGGAGAGTAGCGATACTTTAAACACACCAATCTGCTGCCATGAAAATGTGTAGTTTTTAAAGACTTTCATATGACGTGTGCGTACGATGAGTAGAGTAATTATCAGTATATCAAAACCCGATCGGAAACACTCGGGTGTTGATGGCTGCCCGTCTTGGACGCGTTCAGAACACTCTCAGCGCCCTGTAGTGGCAATCTTCCGGAGAATCTCCGCCTCTATCCTGCAATCCTCAAGTGCGTCATGCAGTCCCCGAGGTTTTACACCAAATACCTTGAACATTTCTTCTGACCGCATACCCCCGTCGTAGCCCGCCCTCAACAGGTAAAGATAGGCCACCGACCACAGATCAAGCACATGATAATCATACGAACGCATATCCAGTCCCGCCGCGGAGATTAATTTCGAGAGCTGATGGATATCATTGACGGCGACCCATGTCGCAAGTATCACTTCAGTGCCAAATGTCTCGAATAGCTGCTTACCCACCTCCTCTTTCGATGGCGCGCCTTTGAGATCCGCTTGTGAAATACCTGACACGCTTTTCACCTTGCCCTGCAAATCTGCCCAAATGTAGCTTACATATTCCTTCTTCGCAGTAAGCGTATCCTTATCCAAAAGAAGGGCGCCAACTTGCACCGGTTGGTCCATCCCTTCAAAATCGATAATCAAGATATCTTTTGGGAAATGCATATTTTTTGCAGTATACCAAAACCCGAGCACTTTCGCTCGGGTTTTGATGACTGCCCGTCTTGGACGCGTTCAGAAATATGAAATGGCCTCCTTTCAAGATACCGACCAACTTACTCCTGGCGGCGACACTAGGATTGTCAGGACTGACCCCGTGCGACCGGAAGACGAACCACGAACGTCGACCCGTCGCCCTCCTTGCTCGTGAATGAAACCGACCCGCCATGCCCTTCGATGACCGACTTCGCGATGGCAAGACTCACGCTGCTCCCGGCGTTCTTGCCGCGGGACGCATTCGTTGCGCGGAAAAATTCCTTGAAGACCTTCGATTGCTCCGCCGCAGGAATCCCGTTGCCCTCGTCGACAATTCTCATTTCGACCTCTTTTCCATCGCGCACACTACGCACGTCGACGACGACCGGACTCTCTGCCGTGCTATACGTCAATCCGTTATCGATGATGAACGATACCGCCATCGCGAGCTTCTCTTTGTCCGCCAGAACGAATACCGCCATTCCTTCACTGCCGGACAGCTGGATGCGTTTGCGATCCTGGTGCGCCGGAAGCTGCCGTTCCGCCATCTCGATGAGCTCTTGCACAGAGGCGACTTCCCACTGTTCCATGCGAAACGTTTTTCCCAGCTCAAGGAACAACAGTAGCTTATTCATCATCGAATTGAGCTCTTCAAGATTGTCCTGCAGGACACCGCATTCCTCCCACGCCACGATCTTCTTTTCCTTGAACGCATCGAGGCTCCACCGCATCCTCGTCAGGGGCGTCCGAAGCTGATGCGACAAGGTCGAGATGAAGCCATGCCGCCTCCGAAGCTCAATCGTCGTCTGCGTCTGGCGCACAAAGCCAAGCGCGAAGATAAGCGCCACGGTAAGGAGGGTGAGAATGACGCCGATACCGAACGGTTCAATCATTTCAATCCCCGATAGTTGCGTTTCCACCAGCGTGCTGAACGTGAAATTGAACGCCGGGCCGTCGAATGCCACTGTGCGTTCCTTCACGATAGGGCCATAAAATTTCGACCAAAATCGCGTTGCGGTGGGCACCTCCGCATGTATGAGCGTGCGCGCAGCCTCCGCTTCCGGCAGCGACACCTGTGTTGCCGTCATACCGACACCGAGCTCTTGCAGCCGCGAGTGAGGAATGGACGCTTCAAAAAAATCCTCCAGATAGAGTGCAGCCGTGATTGCCCCAGTGAATGACGTACGTCGCTCTTCTATGGTGGTAGGAGTATCCTCCGTCCCGTACAGCGGCGCAGCGATAATCAGGCCGATTTTCCCTGCGGGTTGCAGCATGATGACATCAGAGATGGAGAGATCTCCCATGTCCCGCGCATGCAGGAGATTTCTGGCCCGCGCCGGCTCAACGAGCTGATCAATCCCCAGAAGCCCACCTGCCGTCGCCTCCGAATCCACATAGAGAATCGGCAGGTATTCTGTTCTGATACCTTCGGGCCAGAAGGAGAACTCCGGATATCCTTCTTCCTTAATTGATGTGTCGGCCCGCACCTCGTCAATGACCGCCTCCCGATCAGACTCAGGGACACGCCGCATATAGGCAAAGGTAGCGAATCCGGGATAGAGAGAACGAACCCGCGATGATTCTATGAACTTATAGAACTCGACTCTCGTAACATCGTCGCTGCCAGCAAAAAAACCCTGCATGGACCGAAGCGTCGCCGTGGCCCCGCGATATTGGCGATCGATGTCGAAGAGCACCGAATCGACCGTCCGAGCGAACCGTTCCTCCGCCACATGATGCAGCCGCCGAAGCGATATATTGACCGCGAAAACCGTGAACACGATCATGGCCAACGCAAAACCGACGATAATCGCATCGATGCCGCGCAAGGAAAGACGTCCAGACAGTTTTTTCAGGCTGTCCCACATACTCCATAAAGATACCAAGTATTGGGAGCTCGGGCTGTGGATAAGACTTGTTTTTCAAAGAAAAAGCACCACGTGAGTGATGCTGTTTCCTTGGCTGCCCGCCTTGGACGCATTCAGAACTTTTGAGTGGTCGGCAACATCAGCGGAATTGATAACCATAGCGCGCATCGTGGATGTAGAGTGTGCTTACTAGACGCTCCATGCTACACCTTCCTTACGATGATCCGCGTCAGATGAAAACGACGAGGGTTCCCTGCCTTGTCTTTCGCGTCCTCGATTGAGCTATCCTCCATCTCGACTTTCCATCCCGGAAACGCCACAAGCAGATCTGCGGGGGCAAAGAACGATACATGCCCCTTCAACGGGGGCTCGGAAGGTTTGGCAAAGGTCTCGATGGCAACAAGTCCTCCGACAGGAAGCGACAACGCAATTCTCGGCAACAGCACGTCCGTAACCCAGCGGGTATCAAGGAACTGCAGGATGTTCTTCAAAAGGTAGCCGTCGACGGCAAAATCGGACGGCAGGTTTTTGATCCACTCCTCAACGCCAACGATCTCCCATGTCACACCGACTCGACGTTCTGGCGGCTCCTTGCGATCGACAGCGATAACGTGGAGTCCTGCGTCCGCAAGCTTGTTGGAAAAAAGGCCATCCCCCGCACCCAAATCAACGACGGTGGCGCCGTCGTTGAGCAAGGAAAGGAGTGTGCCGAAGAATTTCACCATGTTGATGTAAAGAAAAGGGAGACTTGCAGTCTCCCAAAAAGCATAGCAGATGCAGACCTTCGCGGCGATCAATCCTCAGTGCAGTAATCGTCGCCCTTGCAAGAAGAGTCGCATGCCGTGACTCCCACCTTCGGCCAGATCTCCCGGTCGATGCCACTGAACAACGCGTCTGCGAAGTCCAGCATCTCCTGCCGACCTTCCACGAAGGGGGTCTCGGTGGGATTATGGTGGACGAAGCGTCCGAGGTAGGTGCCGCAGTAGTCGGCGTAGGCGCGCGTGTGGAGGATGAAGTGATGCCACATCTCATCGAGGTTCGCCGACGGACTGCACGTCTTCGGAAACATGACGCACGTGACAAGGAACTTCTTGCACTCCGCGAAGAGATGCTCGGCCTGCTCGATGGACACGTCGTTCCGGTGCGCGAAGCGCTGTACCAGCTCGTCGTTCCTATAGGCAAGCGCCCCTTGGAAGTCCTTGATTGAGAGCGTGTCACCACGTCTCGATAGTGAAGTAACGGTATCCTGAGTTGGCTGCATTGTCCCCTTCCTTTCTTAGTATAAGGGTAACCTACCTATAGCAGGTGCTCTTTTTACTGTCAATGCGGGGCGGGGTCCGTTCTGGGTCATGCTTATACTAAACGAAAACACGAGGCGTTAACCTCGTGTACTCGTGGCTGCGAGACTAGGACTCGAACCTAGATAAGCAGATTCAGAGTCTGCTGTCCTACCATTAGACGATCTCGCAATGGATTTTACTCGACCACTGCGCCACCGAAGGCGGCCGCGAGGTCGGTGCCGGCTGCCGTGGCCATGGCCGGAGCCTGCGCAGGCAGAGCGTCGTCAGTATGCCCTATCTGCGGTTTTTTATCAAGAAGTACCCCTTCCAATCGGACAGGGGTCTCCAGGACCTCCTCAAGCGCCTTCTCCGTGATGCGCAGAGCCTTCTCTTCGTTGAATTTGTCCCGATGGAAGGTGTAGCCAAACCCGACGCTGACCTTGTTCCCCATGACCGCAACTGGCTCCGACGAGATAAGGATGTACGGTAAGGACGCATTCACCTCGCCCACACGGGCAATAAACGCCTGCCAGACGGCCTTGAGCTCGTCGATGCTTCGGACGGGGTCGCCGTCCTGCTCCGTCGCGCGCGGCGCGACGACCGGCTTCGCTGCAACCGGTGCTGTATGCTCCGTCGTCGGCAAAACCGTGGACGCCGGCGCCGGTGCTGCAGGTGCTACAACCCGAGCAGGCGCGCCTCCAACGGAAGCCGCACGCGGTTTTTCCGTAGCGCGCGCAGGGATACGTTCGCATAGCTCGACTGCAGCAAGCTCCAACGGAAGCTGTGTCGGGTGCGCGGTCTTGAGCTGCCGACGTTTCTCAAGCAGCGTCTCGATAGTGCGAAGGAGCACTGCAGTGTCTGCCTCGTCGGCCCAGGCAGCGAGTTGCTTCTTGCGTTCAGCATCCATGTCGGATGCGAAGATGTCCGGGTTGCCGCTCATCTTGGTAAGCAGCACTTTTCGGAGCAGCTCGATGACATCACCCGTGAACTGATCGATGTCCGTGCCGTCGTCCACGGCCTCGCCGATAGCCAAGAGTGCGCTTCGTGCGTCGCGGCGAAGCACGTGCCCTGCGAACGCGGAAACCGCGGCGTAGTCGGAACGCGGCAACACGGTGAGCGCGTCGTCATACGAGATGCGGGAACCGTCGCCTGTCGTGAGCACCTTACCGAGCAGACCTTCGGCATCGCGAAGGCAACCGTCCGAGTGGCGCGCGATCTCTTCGAGTACCTTGCGGTCTACCTTGCACTTCTCTGCGTCGCACAAACCCTCCAAACGGTCGATGAGGTCGGCGAACGGAATCTTCTTGTATTCGAACCGTTGGCAGCGGGAAACGACAGTGACGGGCACCTTATGCAAATCGGTCGTTGCGAGGATGAACACCGCATGCGCCGGCGGCTCTTCGAGCGTCTTGAGGAGCGCGTTGAAGGCCTCGGTCGTCATCATGTGCACCTCGTCGATGATGAACACTTTGTACCGGAGCTTGGACGGCGCGAACCGCGCGTTCTCGATGACGTTCTCGCGGACGGTGTCGATGCCGCGGTTGGAAGCCGCATCAATCTCGATGATGTCCATCGTGGTGCCGTCCGTGATGGCGGTGCAGGAGGCGCACTCGCCGCAAGGCTCACCTGCATCGCGCTTCTTCTCGCGCTCCGCCGTGCAGTTGATCGCCTTCGCGAAAATGCGCGCGATGGTGGTCTTTCCCACGCCGCGCGGACCAGAAAAAAGATACGCATGCGCGATCTTTCCGGTTGCCACCTCGAACGACAGCGTCACCTTGATGTGCTGCTGACCGGCGATTTCGGACCACGCCGAAGGACGATACT
Source organism: uncultured Gammaproteobacteria bacterium (assembly GCA_964626205.1). Classification (GTDB taxonomy): domain Bacteria; phylum Patescibacteriota; class Patescibacteriia; order SG8-24; family SG8-24; genus CAZVED01. The sequence continues at coordinate 31,296 of CAZVED010000003.1, read as the reverse complement.
TGCGGTACAGGGTTTGTGACATGCTTAAAGCGGGTTCTTCCGGATGATGTTTTCAACAGCTCCCCACGTGGACGGCGCACCCA
>CAZVED010000003.1:0-31113 GCA_964626205.1 uncultured Gammaproteobacteria bacterium | reverse complement strand
AGCGGGTTCTTCCGGATGATGTTTTCAACAGCTCCCCACGTGGACGGCGCACCCATGGGAACGAGCAGTACCGTCTCGTCGCCTGACTCACCCTTGAAGTACGTGACGGACGCCTTGAGGACGCTCCAACGTTTGTCGTCGTTCGTGACGTAGTATTCTCCGATGGTCTGATCGTACCCGAGAACACCGACGATGCGGTGACGGTCGATGGGGCCGATTTGCTTGTAGATGAAAGATCCGTTCGCGCTGATAGTGAGCTTGAGCATGTCACCCTCCACGAGCTTGGACTTGGAGGCGTAGTTCGGCGGCACGGAGTAGATCTTTCCGTCGGAACCGACCATGTGCTGACCGTTGAAAACGCCCTCAATGACGCGACCTTCGACCTCTTGTACCACACCGGGCGTGGCGCGGATACGCGTGCTCACCGCAGACACCGCCGCAGCGGCAGCCGGAAGCGCGGCATCGCCGTCTTCTTCGAGCAGCGCGATGACGTTCTCAAGGCTCTCTTGTACGGCCCGCAGCGCGCGCACGACGATCTTGGAGCGATTCTCTCCGGCGTCGGCCAAAAGCTCGTCTTCTTCGCGTTTGGTCATTTCCGGTTCGCGCATGTCGGCTTCGGTATCCGCAATCTGTTCTTCTGCAACCTCAGGTTCTTTCGTCATGACCGGAGACGGCATCGCGGCGTGAAGGATGGGGTTTTGTTTTTGTTCGTCCATACGTGCGGGATAAAGAATCTTCGAGGTAAAGCTACCATGCAGCCACCCGGTCGGTCAACGCGGATACGAACGGCCTTGTCCTCAGTTTATCCACTAAAATAAGCGGAAATTCTGCCATCCTCCTGCTCCGTTCTCCCTTGACAGATACGTGGAGGCAGGTAGGCTTCCGAAGTCGACCACCCTTCCGGAGGTTCCCATGCTCATTCGCGTCCTCGTCGCACTCCTTGCCACGACCATCTACGGCTACGGCCTCTCCGTCATCCTCCCGGGCATCCTTGCGGGAAAGATGCTGGACGGCGTCACCCTGATGTCGCTTGGCGGCGTCACGTTCACGTACGGCTTCGCCATGACCTACCTCCTCAGCAAGAAGTACCGCGAGGAGATGAACGGTCCGGACGACGCTCCGACGGATGGTCCGGAACCCCCGAAAAACGCAGCGTAATGAACATTCTCGCCTTCCTCCTTGGCTGGATGTTCACCGGAAGCTTCTTCTGGGGGATTGTCATCGGCATCGTCTGGGCAAAATACTTCGACGATTGACGCCTACCAAAAACGGACCTCTCGGTCCGTTTTTTTCTTTAACTATCAGTGCGAGGCAAGGAGAACGGCTTTGGACCCCGCCTCCGCCGCCACGGCCAGCGAGACTTGGCCCCAAGCGTCTCGCAGGACGTGGTTGGCGGAGGCGGGGTATACAAACGCCATCTCTAACCGAGTTTCATGCGGCTATTGATATCCATCTCCACAAGCAAACGATCACGTCCGAACTTGAGCCGCGAGAGCTGCTTGAGCGCAGCGACCATCTGACGGTTTCCTTTGACTGGCGGGTACGCGACGATATTGAACGGTCGGAGCACCTGGTTATCGACGAGAATCTTGCTGTTCCACGAGAACTTCTCGACGTTCACAAGGTCGTACGGCGTGAATACCGGTTCAAACTCCTTGGCGAGCACCTCCGCGTCCTCGATGCCGATACGCCCGATAAGCATGCTGCCGACGTTGCCGAGCACCGCATCGCGGATTTCCGTATCCCCCTTCGGCGCAAGCTGCCCCATGTACTGGTGCGCGATGATGAGGCCCAAGCGATACTTACGCGCTTCGGAAAGGATCGTGGCGATGGACGGCGTGATGAAGTTCTGGAACTCATCGATGTAGAGGAAGAAATCCTTGCGCTCTTCTTTCGAAGCGTCAGCACGCGACATTGCCGCCATCTGGAGCTTCGTCACCATGATGAGACCGAGCAGGTTGGCGTTCACGTCGCCGATCTTGCCCTTCGAGAGGTTCACGAGGAAAATCTTGCGCTCGTCCATGACCTTGCGGAAGTCGAACGCGGACTTGGTCTGACCGATGATGTTGCGCATCATGGCGTTCTCGACGAACCGACCGACCTTGGAGATGAGGTAGCCGAACATCTCGGACTTGTGGAAGTCGGAAGTCTTGGCGATCTCATTCTCCCAGAACGACCGCACGACCGGATCCGTCACCTTCGCGACCCACTTCTTTTGGAACTCCGTGTCTGTGATGAGCCGCGGGATTTCCGCGATGGTGCCAGGATTCTCCGAATCCGACATGAGCGTCAGCATGAAGTTCCGCATGTTGTGCTCGAACATCGGGCCGATCATCTCCGGCGGGAACAGCTTGTAGAAGATCGCGATCATTTCTCCGACCGCGAAATCCGCCATCTCCGGGCTCGGCGACTCGAGCATGTTCATGGCAATGGGACGATCGAGGTCCGACGGATCGAAAATGATGACATCGTCTGCACGCTCCTTGGGAATGGTGCCGAGCACGGTCTCCACAAGGTCGCCGTGCGGGTCGATGATGCAGACGCCGTGTCCGGCCTTGATGTCCTGCGCCGCGAGGTTCGCGATGAACTCCGACTTACCGGAACCGGACTTACCGATGACGTACATGTGCCGCATGCGGTCCTCCTGCCTGAGGAAGACGTCGGTCTTCTGCCCGCGGTACTCGGTGAATCCGACGAGCAGGCCTTCCTTGGGAAGGTTCGTCGGAGGAGCAGCTTTCCGCGCCATGAGCCAGCGAATGTTCGGCGTTTCGGTGGAGGCGAGCGGTAAGTGGTACATGCCGGCAAGCTCCGGTCCCGTCAGGACCGCGTATCGGGCTTCGTCGAACTCGCGCAGAATGAACGCTTCGGTGACCGCGTCCGTCTTGCCGCTCGCACGCTCGAACTGGTTGCCGTACTGCGGAATGCCGTACTGCGAAAACGCGCTCGTGATGGTCTGGAGATACGCATCAGCTTTCGCCTTGGTCTTTGCCGAAGCGACGATACGAATAGTGACATCGAGCCCGAGCTCGCCGACCTTCTCCTCAATGGCCTTGAGCATCTCTTCTTCTTTCGGTGACATGCGGTACTCCTTCGCAGGTTCGCCCGGCTTCCCACCGCTCGCAGAGGAGACCTCCTTGGCGATGCTGCCGATGAGCGAGGTGCCCTTGAGCGCCTCGGAAAGCTTCTTCCCTTGCTGCATCGCACGCGTGACGCGAATACCCCGGTCACGCCATTCTTTCCGGGCTGAACGAACGACAATCTGCACGGCCGCGCCGTCTTCTTTATCGACCTTGGCGAGCGCGTTCGTGATGGCGTTCAACGGATCCGATTCGATGTCCTTGTACGTCTTGATGGGGAAAAATCCTTCACGTTTGAGCTTGAGCTGTGCTGCCGCGACCTCTGCGCGAGGCTGGAAGATGTTATGGTCCGGCACTTCTTCGATCTGGGCGAGCGGATACTGCGTGTGAACCTGCTGCTCGATGAAATCCTTGAGGTTACGGGGTGCGGCGACGTAGAACGAGACAATACCTTCGTCCGCCACCATCTCGAACGACAACGAATCCACGCGACCGACGATGTTCGATCGTAGGCCACGCTCGGCCGCGAGCCCGCCGATGGCCGAGAACACCCCTTCCATGACCGCGATGTCTTCCTGGATTTCCGACAACGACTTCTCGCGCTGACCGGAGTCCCCCTTCTCCGACGACTCCTTCGGCACCGTGATGAGCATGACGACATGATCGAACGTGCCGGAGGTTTGGTGACGCTTGCGGAGTCGCGCCTTCACGATACGCCACGTCACTGCGAGCGCGACAAATGCCACGACCGCTCCTGCGGCCATCCAAAGGTACGTCACTGCGGCCGGGCTCACGTTCATCGGCCCGAACGGCGTCGTGAGAGTGAATTGCAACAACGACGTCATAGTACGGTCTCGCTCGGAGCGTGCTCGCGGATGAGCTTCAGCACGCCATCCGCCTTGGTCTTTGCCGCCTGCAGGACATAATGGCGGTTGATGCCTTTGACGTGGGAAAGCCACTCTTGGATCGCGACAAATACGACCGTCGGGTCGACGTCCGTCCTGCCAAGCATGCCGCGAAGTGACGTGGCGAGCGCTTCGCCTTCTTGCTTGAACCGCTCACGTTGCTCCACCGGGAGCGCGGCGTACACCTGCCACAGCTCGCGATCCTCGAGCTTGCGCTCCACCTGCATGAGCGCGGGATCCTTTTCTGTTGGTGCAGATACGACAAGAGGCGCCTGTTCGAGGTGCTTGCCCGCGACACCACCCGCTTCTGCGGACGTTTCGACTTCGGTGGGTGCCGACCGCTCGACGTCGGACGATTCTGCGAGGCGCTCTGTTTCCATTGCTCGCACAGCCTCCGTCTCGCCGGACATGATATCCTCAACGACCTCGGAAGGAACCGCTTTTTCGACCGGATTGTTCGTCTGCTCGTTCATGAGGATGCGCCTTATTTCTGCACAAAGTATAGCACATCGCCTCTCTACCGCTCAAAGCTTCTTGATACGACGACCTTGTGGCGTATCTTCGACGACGAATCCCCTGCCTTTAAGCTCATCCCGAAGCCTGTCAGACTCAGCCCAGTCCTTCTTGGCACGAGCGGCGTCGCGGGCATCGACCAGCGCACGGATGTCCGCCGGGACATCCTCCTCGGTGACGGCCTTGCCGAAGCGGATGCCGAGCACGCCCTCCACATCATCCATGAAGTCGAGCGCCTCGTCGCGGTCTTTCTCGGATAGACCAATATGCGCAATCTGCTCATTCATCACAGTGACCCATTTAAACAATTCCCCAAGAGCGGCCGAGATATTCAAATCGTCGTCCATGGCAGCACCGAACAGGAATCTCACTCCCATGCCATCACCCTGTCCTTTGATGACCAAATCCGTCATATCCGGAACATCGGATGGAACGATTGCGCGCAAAGAATCCACGAACGCATCGAAACGCGCGAGCGCATTCCGCGCAGCATCAAGGCCGGCGAACGTGAAGTTGAGCTGTTGGCGGTAGTGCGAAGACAACAGTGCGAACCGTACATCGCGCGCGGCATAGCCTTTGTCGAACAGATCCTGGAGCACGAAAAAATTCCCCTTGGACTTGGACATCTTCTCGCCATCCACCAAAAGATGCGTCACATGCACCCACGTGTTGACGAACGTCTTGCCTGTTGCACCTTCGGACTGTGCTATCTCGCACTCATGATGCGGGAACTTGTTGTCTTCTCCGCCAGTGTGAATATCGATGGTCTCGGCAAGCTCTTCGATGGCCATGGCCGAACACTCGATGTGCCAGCCTGGGTACCCCTTTCCCCACGGAGCCTCCCACTGCATCAGGTGGTTCGGGTTGTGGATCCACAGCGCGAAGTCCTGCGGATGCTTCTTCTCGTCACGCACCTCCACGCGCGCTCCAGCCTGCAGGCCTTCCACGGTGTTACCGGAGAGCTTCCCATACGCCGGAAACATGGAGACGTCGTAATAGACATTGCTGCCGACCTTGTAGGCCTTGCCTGCTGCCAAGAGCTTCTCGATGAGCGCGATCATCTCTTGCACGTACTCAGATGCCCTAGGGTACATGTCCGCGCGCCGGATGCCCAAGCGGTCGATGTCGCGGAAGAAGCGCTCGGTATAGAACGCTGCCACTTCCTGCGGCGTCTTGCCGGCCTTTGCCGCGGCGACCTCCATCTTGTCTTCGCCCTCGTCCGCATCCGCGAGCATGTGGCCAACGTCCGTGATGTTCATGACCTGGCGCACCTCGAAACCCTTGTACTGCAGGTACCGACGCAGCAAATCTGCTGCCGCGAACGAGCGGAGGTTGCCGATATGCACGTCATCGTACACGGTCGGACCGCACGAATACATCGTCACCTTTCCGGGAACGATCGGCTCGAACGGTTTCTTAGCTTTGGCGAGGGAGTCATGCAATTGCAGCATATGGGAAAAGGATACCCGTGTTCCGAGGAACCGAAAAGGCCGGGGTTGTCCCCGACCTTTTCTTGCACTTACTCGCGGGACCGCAGCTCCATGAGCTCGCGCTCCAAGCGATCGACGCGGTCTTCGAGCTGCTGAACACGACCATCAAGCTCTGCGGCGGAGCCGTCCTCGAGCAGACGGACGCGGGTGTCGAGTTCCTTGATGGCATTCAAGTTGATGAACGGGATGGCGGATGGGTCAAGATAGAACACCTCGGTCGGCTCCGCATCAGACTCGCGCAATTTGCGCTCCTGACTCTTCACGAGATATGGGGCGACCTCCTTCGCTTCCTGTGCGATAAGACCGATGCCACGCTCACCTGCCGGCGTATCACCGAGACCGTTGTAGGTATAGTTAACCGGTCGCAGCGCCCTAATGACACCGAGTCCGTCCTCGAAGCCGGAAACGTCCTTCTTCGTGCGTGCATCGGATGTCGATGCCCATGAGCCGCCACCAGGCTTGTACGCCTGTCCTTGTCCGATGTAGACGGCACCAAGTCCTGCGCTATCGCTGACATAGACACCGTATCGATATGCCGTGCTGTTGTAGAATGCACCTGCCGCCGAACCTGCAAGGTACGCCGTGGTGCCGTGTGCACCAGAGAAGGATGCCGCACCATACGATCCTGAATTGCCAGTACAGGTCATGGCATAGTTGATTCCTCCGAGCGAGCACGTTCCCGACGACGAATACGCGTTATTGGCCGTGAGAGCCGCGCCATATGCATTACGATACACGCCGATATATCCGCCGGAAGTATTGACCATGACCGATGACCCGGTCAACGCAACACCCCCGCCACCGACGTTCAAAGCATTCCCTACCGCGACGTTCCCATCCAAGAGAACCGTTCCGCCGTCCGCCTTCAAGCGAAGGTTATTTCCGTTTTCTGCCTTCAGACAGACCGTCGTGTCGGATGAACAGCTGTCCCAGCTCCCGTCATAGATAAGGATCGCCTGTCGCGTGCTCCCGGAATACCAACCGAACCATTCATACGTGGTGTCATTCGCGCGCGCCTCGCCGAACCTCGCGTTCCCTTCAAAGACACGAAAGTTTCCATTGCGTAACGAGACATCTCCCAACGTATTCAATACCCCCCAGATGCCGACATCAGTCGTGACCATGCCTGCCATGCCATAGAGCACACCATTTGCGGTGATGTCGCCGGAAGCTGTCACTGCACCATTAACGGTGACTCCCGTTGCATTAAGAATAAACTCAGCGGTATGCGTCGTGCCGCTACAGTTATTCACGTAATCCTGTGTCGCAATGACGAAATTGTTATAGACGCTACCACAGTTGTACGGAATGCCTGCGAAATACCGCGAAGGGTTATCGTTCTCGCCAAATTGCACACCTGATCTATCACGATCAGCATACCCGCGTGAAAGCGTCAGTACTGCAGCTCCGCGGTCATCAGTATTCCCCACCAAAATGCTCGGGCTTCCAGCGCTCGAAAGGTGTAGCATCTCAGACGGACTCGCCGTGCCGATACCGACGTTCCCCGCGTTCACATACACGTCCGACCCTGCCGTAGTGTCGAGTTTCAAGCTTTCAATAGCATTGCTGCCAACAGTAATTTCCTGCGCACCGTTGTAGCTCGCGACCCATGCACCACCGATGCGCAGCGGGTTGCCGCCGCTGATGTTAAGCGGGCCGTTCACGTCGAGCCTATACGCCGTCGGCACTGTGTTGATACCGACGTTCGTGCCATTGTTGGTGACGAGACTGTTCGCGACCCATGCGGTCCCGTCATATCGCAGAGTCTGTCCGGAGGTGCCTGTCGGTAACCCACCGCCAGTCGGAGCTTGCCATGACGCGTTGCCGTTCGCGTCGGACGTGAGTACGCGTCCAGCAGCAGCATCGGGAGGGAATACGAAACCGAAGACGCGTGCGGTGCCGTTCACGTCAAGCTGATACGACGGTGTCGCTATATTGATACCGATGTTCGCGCCATTGTTCGTGATGACACTACTCGGATACCACGCTCCGCCAAGGCTGCGCAACATCTGCCCGTCGGTGCCGACAGGAAGCGCAGCGCCACCGACACAATCGACCCATACGGCATTCTCACGGCAGCGGAATTTGTTGGTCGTGGAGTTGTAGTACATCGCGCCGTTCGGGGAGGCCCCGGCGATGTACTCCGACGCGCTCGCACCAAGCACAATCTGGCCGCCGGTCGGCAAGCTCAAACGCACACCGAGGCCGTCCGGATCCCAATTGCCGATGTTCAGCGTTGGTAACCCCATACCATCCATGCGGATCGCCTTCCCTGGCTGCATATAATAATCCCCGCCCGACGAACGAATGTCGCCCGTCACGCTGAGATAGCCGGTCTGCGGCGATGCAGGACTGATGTTGGCATACCCTACGCAAACACCGCTGATGTTCGTGGTTCCTGCTGGGCAACCAGTCGCTCCGCACTGATTCGTGTACACGCCGCCGGTCGGACAGCTTGCGCCCGAACAGGCCGTGCCGGCCGTGGATGTCGCTGCCGTACAACCTCCGCAAGGAAATGCCGCCGTATTGCATTCACAAAGCATTGTCGCGCAGTTCAGTCGCTGATTGGAGGCGCATTCACGCGGGTCCAGAACACAGTTGTTGGTGGACGACGCGTATCGGTGTGTCGAGGAGATGAGCGCGCAGTTCTGTCCGCCGCCGACTACCGGTGCAGTACAAGTCGATTGTGTGCTGTTGTAAACGCATGTCGTCACGGACGAGCCATCTTGGGTACAGGTCTGCGCTGCCACGGATGGCACCACGACGATGAGCGAGAGGGCAACGAACGCGCTGCCTACGACTGCCTGGAAAAGACGTTGCATAGAGGTCATCATAGGTTATTTGCAGCAAGCGAACTGAAGAGGTGAGATATTGCACTCGCGAACCGTCGCCTTTCCTCCGGTTGTCCACTCGAATGTCCAAAGACGCCCGTAATATCCCGCAGCGTTCGACGTCCACCCGTCGCAGTCATTGCTGTATGCGGTGAAGCCCGGCGGACCTTGGTTGATCCATGCGGATCCGGTCGCCGATGCGATGGCATCCGACCCCGTCGAGCACTTATAGCTGTTCAGAATCTCCTCCGCCGTGCAGACAGTACTACCGGAATCGAACGCGCCGCAGAGCGCGTCCGCAGCTTTATAGCCACCACGGTTACCATCGTACGTCGCTGCTGTCACACCAACGAACTGGCGCGTGGCCGCACAGGCACCACCGGCTGCCGGTGCCTGCCATGTCGCGTTACCAGAAGCATCGGAAGTCAGCACTTGCCCTGCGCTGGCACCACCTGTCACCTGCAAAGACGCGACTGTTACCTTGCCAGTCGTACCGTCGATGACGAGGTCGTTCGTGGTGCTGTTCCTGCGGAATAACAGGGAGTCGCCCGCTGTCGCGTCCATGCCGAGGAACCACCGTTCATTCGTCTGACGATCGAGCCGCAAACCGGTCCAGAGACGCGTCACATTATCCTGGTTGATGCGGATCATCGCCGTCCCTCCTGCTCCGGCATCATCGCGGACATCGAGACGGAAGCCCGGATTGTCGGTGCCGAGCCCGGCTCGCCCGCTTCCTTTGACGAAGAGCGCCGGATTGGACCCGAGGTTCCCGACATACGTCTGAATGAGGTCAGACGCGGTAATACCTCCCGTTCGGAAAAGCTGCAAAGCTGGCGTTCCGGCATTCTCGCCCGTCGAACGCATGGCACCTCTCCACTGGAAGAGTCCGGTTGTGCTTCCTGCCGTCAACGCGCCGTCGACCTGGAGATTGCCGTCGTAGATTTGCAATGTAGGCGACGAGCCCGGACCGATCGTAATTGCCCCGCCACCGACGGACATTCTACTGTTCGCAACCCACGTAGAACCATCATGCCAGAGCGTCTGCCCTGCTGCTCCGGGAACGCTGGCGCCGACATCTACTGTCTGCCACGTCGCGTTACCCGTCGCGTCGGACGTGAGCACGCGCCCGGCGGCAGCGCCGGTCGTCAAACGGAGCGACTGCGACGTCACTAAACCAGCGACGTTCATCTGGAAGGAGCCACCGCCGTAGTTGCCGATGTTCAACGACATCGGCGCCGCACCGTCCACGCGAATGGCTTTGCCGTTCACCATGAAAAGATCGCCTTGGTTCGCACTGGTACCGGCGAGCCGCACGTTGCCTGCGGTGGAAGTGAGGTCGCCCGTCAGGTTGATGGTACCGTTCTGCGGAGTGACTTGGTTGTTCAAAATGTAGGGCGTGGAGCAGGAGTTGGTGCACGGGTCGAACGTGGTGCCCGTCGGACACGCGATGACCGCGACGCACGTGTTCGACGCGGAACAAATCTGCGTGCCACTTGGACAACTACACGCTCCGCATTGGTTGGTAAACCTACCGCCTGTAGGGCTGGTACACGTCGCGCCGACCGTCGAGGTCGCAGCGGAACATCCTGCACATGGATAACTCGACGTATTGCAGACGAAGCTCACCGACGCACACGCAAAGAGTTGCGTCGCGTTTGCTCCTGGACGCGGGTCGTTCTGACAGGAGGCGTCTGTGGAGCGGTAGAGCTGTCCGCCGATACAGGTGACACCTGGACCGCTCGTGGGACAGGCATGCGTCTCCTGCGTGCTGTTATAGGGATAGGTCTGCGCGGAAACGCTCGGAACAAAAAATGCTGTCATCGCGAGCATCGTGGCGAAGAGCGTGATGCGGAACATGGTCATGAGGTACTGTCGCATACGTGTCGCGTCTTTCGATTCAAGTATAGCGTCTTTCTTCCGCTTCGCACAGCTTTACCGGCAGCAGGAGAATCGTAGCCCTCCAGCTGCATTACAGGTGGTCTGCGTGCCCGTGCCGCCTGTGGTCTGATGGAAGATCCAGAACTTCCCGAGATGCGTCGCTGCCGTGCTCTGCCACCCGTTGCAGTCGTTACCGTTCGAGGTGTGCCCCGGAGGTCCTCCGTTCACCCATCCCATGCTGCCGTTCGCGATGGTGCGGATGGGGTCGCCAGGAACGGAGCAGCTGATGCTCTCCAAGATTTCTTCCGGGCGACAGACGTGCGCCCCCGGAAACGCAGACTGACACCGGTTGTCTGCAGCGTAGTAGCTCCCGACCGCGCCGAGCGATCCGTGATACAGCGTCGGGGTAAGACCGACGAACGTCGCTCCAAAGCAGCCGCTTGCTTTCACGTCGCCAGCAAAGGTCGCGTCGCCAGACGTGGTGACACGGAACCGGTCTACGGACTCCGTCTGCAAGAGAAGAAGGTTGCCGGTGGACGAGGTGTCGGTATTGCCGTAGATGAGGTTCTCGCTCGGCGCGAGCACGGAGGCGGCACTGCCGAGCATGAGCATGCCATCCACGCTGATGGACGCATCGGTCTGCTGCAAGCCAGCGTCCTCGCTGTTCCAGATGACGAACGGACGGTTGTTCGCCGGAGGCGTGCCAGCTGGCGGACCTTGCCAGACTGCGGCATCGACCACGTTGACCAACATGCCGCTCACAATGGCGCTCACGACCGCGCCGAGTGCCATGAGACCAATGGACGACCGCTCAACAGAAACCGAAACGGGGCGCGCTGCAGCGCTGCGCCTCCCGACGGCCGGTGTCGATTTTGCTGGTCGGCTCATGGTCGTAGGATAAGCGTACTATAGCACGTGCGTCCCCGCCTCTTATATAAAGCGTTATCCACATGTCCGATAACCGCGAGGCGCACATGGTATACTGCATCCGACAATCATCTTTAAGCTCTCCTTACACTACTTCCTATGGATCAACCGATACAGCAGGCGAAGGCTTCTGCCATCGTTATCCCGGTCGTCGCGCTCCTCATCGGCGGCGGCATCGGCTATGTCGTCGGAGCAGGCATGGACGACGGCGCTTACGAGCGCGGCTACGCACAGGCGCAGCAGGACGTCCGCGAGCGAATCGCCGAAGCCCCTCTCTCCGGCATCATCGCCGGACAAGAGACACTCATGGTTTCCGGATCTATCACGGCTATCAATGGCGATGTCGTCACCATCTCCTCCAGCACACGCAACCCTGATCCGACTTCTGCGCCATTCCCGTCCACGCGCCGTGTCCGTATCTCGTCCGAAACGTCACTCACCCTTTCCACAGAGAAAGCGCCCGAGGTATTCACAGCAGAGTCCAATGCGTTCTTCGCTGCGCTCCAAGCCGCTGGAGGTATCGGTCCGGACGACGAACCGATGCCGCTCCCGACGCCGCCCCTGCCGTACACGCTCACTGAGATCACCCTCGCGGATCTCGTCGTCGGCATGACCGTCTCTGCGACGGCAGCATCGGACATCGCCCGCGCGGAATCGTTCGATGCGATTTCCGTGACAGCATCCTTGGCGCCTGAACCTGTCGTGAACGACGCCGACATGATGGATGCATCGCAGGAAGAGCTCCCAGGTACAGAACCAGCCATCTAGGGAGTACAAGAGGAACGAAAAACGACCGGCGCCATGCCGGTCGTTTTCTTTTTCCGTCACTCACTCTTGATGAGGACCATCGCGATGATAGGTGATACGACCCAGAAGAACTTTCCACCGTCAGAAGCAAACAACATCTGCGTAACTGGTGCGAGGTTACCGATGGCTTCCGCAGGGACGAACGAGAGCGTGATGCTCACGAGCAGCCCGACATGGAACACCGAGAAGAGGAACACCTGCCACCAGGAACCGTTCGCCATGCCACCGAACGTCTTGAGCAGCGCGGACCGCGACAGCAGGAAGAACAGTAGGACGAAGATGCCGAGGAAGGTCGTCACCTTCAGTGCGAAGTACTGGCTGATGTTGATGTCTGCGTGGAACTGCCCGAGGAACGGCGCGTTGGAGATGACCGCGAGCGCCATGTAGATGGAGACGAGGATCACGATGATGCGATCGCGACCCATCGTCATGCCGTACAGGAACACCGTCACGAGGAAGAATAGGACGATGAATAGGTCCCACGACGGCGACGCCCAGTTGACGCGCGACAATTGTTCAACGACATCGACTGTGGCGACGGCAGCGGCGCTGGCGGCAGTGTCGGACGCCGGAACGACAAGCGTCGGGTCGACGCTCATGCCGGTATCCGTGACGACGGTGGTAGCAAAAAGTGGCAACATGCCCAAAGCATAGCACAAAACCGGCCCCCTCCGGCCGGTTTCGCTTATCCACACGTCAGTCGTTCCACTCTTCCAGCGCTTTCTTCTGCTTCTTGGAGAGCTTCTTCGGAATAACGACGCGGAGTTCTACGTACATATCTCCCCTACCTGTTCGCTTGAGGAACGGTATGCCTTTCTCCTTGAGTCGGAATACCTGACCGGGCTGCGTGCCCGCCGGAACGCGGAGCGTGGTGTCGCCGTCGAGCGTGGGGATGGTGACCGTACCGCCGAGAGCGGCCGTCGGGACATCAATCTCTGCGACGCTATGGATATCGAAATTGTTCCGCGTGAAACGCTTGTCCGGCGTGACGCGGATGGTGAGATAGAGATCGCCCGGGGCTCCTGCGCCATACGGTAACGGCTCGCCTTCACCGGAAAGACGGAGCACTTCGCCGTCGTTGATGCCGGCAGGAATCTTGAACGTGACGGTCTTCTGTCCTTTGGTGATGCCCATGCCTTTGCACAAACGGCATTCTTTCTCCGGTACTTTACCGCGACCGTGGCAACGCGAACACGTGCGCTGCGTCTGGAACGTGCCGAGCATGGTGCGTTGGTACGCGACTTCTTGGCCGGAACCGCCACACTGCGCGCAAGCGACGACCTTGCTCTCTTTTTCCGCACCAGAGCCGTGACAGTCATCGCAAGCAACGCCCTTGTGCAACTTCACTTCGTACTCTGTGCCGAACGCGGCTTCGTGGAATGCGATGCGTGCATCCATCTCGATGGGACGACCTTGCTGCGGACGGCGTCCTCCGCGACCACCTCCGCCGAACATGTTGCCAAAGATGTCGCCAAGATCGTTCATGTCGAACTCGACACCGCCCTGGCCGAACCCTCCGCCGAAACCCCCACCACCGAAGCCGCCTTGCGGCTCTGCGGTGCCGAAACGGTCATAGTTGGCGCGCTTCTCCTTGTTGCCCAAAGCCTGATACGCCTCGTTCACTTCCTTGAACTTGGCTTCATCGCCGCCGGACTTGTCGGGATGCACCTCATGCGCCTTCTTGCGGAAGGCGGCTTTGATTTCTTCTTCAGAGGCGTTCTTGTCGACTCCTAAAATTTTGTAGTAGTCCTTGGACATGTGGCCTTAGTCCTTCTTCTCATCCACAACCTCAGCATCCACCGCGCCATCCTCCTTGTTGGCGTCGTGGTCGGCACCGAGCTCCTCTTCGCCCTTACCGGCAGCCGTCGCAGCCTGTTCCTGCTGGTACATCTCGCCGCCGACTTTCTGTGCGACATCGGTGAGTTCGTCTGCAGCCTTCTTGATAGCTTCCACGTCCGCGCCATCCTTCACGGCCTTAAGCGCGTCGATCTTTTCCTGCACGGACTTCTTCTTTTCGTCATCGAGCTTCTCCGCGTAGTCCTTCAACATCTTCTCGGTCGTGTAGACCATGGTGTCCGCGTTGTTCTTGAGCTCGACGAGTTCGCGCTTCTTCTTGTCTTCATCGGCGTGAAGCTCCGCGTCCTTCTTCATCTTCTCGACCTCTTCCTTCGAAAGGCCGGTCGACGCGGTGATAGTAATCTTCTGCTCCTTGCCTGACGCCTTGTCCTTGGCCTTCACGGAGAGGATACCGTTCGCGTCGATGTCGAAGCTGACCTCGATCTGCGGAACGCCGCGCGGTGCCGGCGGGATGCCGTCGAGCATGAAGCGTCCGAGCGTCTTGTTGTCGGAGCTCATGTCGCGCTCACCCTGGAGCACGTGGATCTCCACCGACGGCTGGGAGTCTGCCGCGGTCGAGAAGGTCTGCGTCTTGGAGGTCGGGATGGTGGTGTTGCGCTCGATGAGCCGCGTCATGACGCCACCCATGGTCTCGATGCCGAGAGACAGCGGGGTCACGTCGAGCAGGAGCACGTCCTTCACGTCGCCCGCGAGCACGCCAGCCTGGACCGCTGCACCGATGGCGACGACCTCATCCGGGTTCACGGAGACGTTCGGCTTCTTGCCGAAGAACTTCTCCACCGTCTGCAACACGAGCGGCATGCGCGTCATGCCACCGACCATGACGACTTCCGAGATGTCGGAGGTCGAGAGGCCCGCGTCCTTGAGCGCCTTCTTGCACGGCTCGAGCGTCTTGTCGACGAGGTCGCGCACGAGCTCCTCGAGCTTTGCGCGCGTGAGCGTCATGACGAGGTGCTTCGGACCATTGGCGTCGGAAGTGATGAACGGCTGGTTGATCTCCGTCTGCTGGGCGCTGGAGAGCTCAATCTTCGCCTTCTCGGCGGATTCCTTGATGCGCTGCTTGGCGAGCACATCCTTGGAAAGGTCGATGCCTTCGGACTTGAGGAACTCCGCGAAAATCCAGTTAATGATGACCTGATCGAAATCGTCGCCACCGAGGTGCGTGTCGCCGTTGGTTGCCTTCACTTCGACCGTGTCCTGCGCGACGTCGAGAATGGAGACGTCGAACGTGCCGCCGCCGAGGTCGTACACCGCGATCTTGCCGCCGGCTTTCTTGTCGAAGCCGTACGCCAATGCCGCTGCCGTCGGCTCGTTAACGATGCGGCGCACCGTGAGACCCGCGATTTCTCCCGCGTCCTTGGTGGCCTGGCGCTGCGCATCGTCGAAGTATGCCGGAACGGTGATGACCGCTTCGGTAATGGTTTCGCCGAGTTTCTCTTCCGCGTCAGCCTTGATCTTCTGCAACACCTGCGCCGCAATTTCCTGCGGGGTGTACTCCTTGTCGCCCATCTTGATCTTCAAGCCGTCGCCCGCTTGGATGATCTGGTACGGAGCGAGCTTCATCTCTTTCTGCACTTCCGGATCGCTGAAACGGCGTCCCATGAGGCGCTTGATGGAGTACAGGGTGTTGGCCGGGTTCACGACCGCTTGGCGCTTGGCCATCTGGCCAACGAGGCGCTCACCAGTCTTGGTGACCGCAACGACGGACGGCGTGGTGCGGTTACCCTCTTTGTTCTCAATAACTTTCGGCTGGCCACCTTCGATGACAGCGACACACGAGTTGGTGGTTCCGAGGTCGATTCCGAGGATCTTTGGCATAGGGTTGGTGGTGGTTATCGTGTCATTGCGAGCGGGGCTGTACCCAGCCCCCGAAGCAATCCCGATGGGATTGCCGCGGGCCGATGAGTACATCGCCCCTCGCAATGACAGTTGTAAGGAAGTCGGTCTTTTATTCTGCAACTGTCACCTTGGCGGGTCGCAGTACGCGATCATGCATGCGATAGCCGGGCTCCAAGATCTGCACGACGCTCCCCGGTTCCGCTCCTTCGGTCGGCTGCTGGAGCATGGCTTCGTGGAGCATGGGGTCGAACGGCGTTCCTGTCCCATCGATCATGGTGACGCCCGCCTTGGCGAGAACCTTCTCGAGCTGCGCGCGGATGTGGCCAATACCCTCCACCCACTGCTTCGCTCCCGCATCTTCCGGCGGTTGCTCCATGGCCTTGCGAAACGTGTCGATGACCGGGAGCAAGTCGCTCACGAACGCCGCGCCTGCGTACTTGCGGAGGTCAGCGAGCTTGGAGTCTGCGTCACGCTGGAGATTGGCGTAGTCGGCCTTGGCGCGTTGCCATCCTGCCAAATACTCGTTTGCTTTTGCCTCCATGGTTTCGATTTCTTTCTGGGTCCCCGACTCCTGCGCTTGCGCAGGCTCGGGGATGACAACCGATGGGTCAGCGGCTTCATCCTGAGATTCCGGTGTGTTGTTTGTCGTGTCGTCCATATAATCAGTCGTTCTTCTCGTTGAGTTTCCGTTGCATCAGCGCTTCCGTGAGCGAACGCAGCATCTGGATGTTCTGGTCGTAGTCCATGCGTGTCGGCCCCAGGATGCCGATGACGCCAGAGCCTTCCGGCAGTTCGTAGCGCATGAGCACGGAGCTGAGTCCTACACCGAACGGGTTCTCGGAACCGATAAGTACTTGCACGTCGCGCGAGATCTGCGGGAAGACATCTGCGAGCAGCTCGTCCATCTCGTCGAGGATCTCCGTGAGGCCGACAAGTGCCGCTGATTCGCGGAACTCCGGTTTGCGGACCAAGTTCGCGAGGCCAGCGATGTGCACGTCGCCGCTCGGGACGCTCACGACGACCGCTTCGTGCGACTCCGCAGCCATGGCCTTGGCGAGGTCGCGCGCGTTCGAACCGGCCTCCGCTTCCTTCTGCACTTCCGCGAGACGCTGCACGAATGCCTGCTCGAACTTGGATGTGCGGCGGTCACGATCGATGAGTTCCTGCACATAGAGCTTGTAGCCGCGCTCGGTCGGCACACGTCCGGCGGAGGTGTGTGGCTGCTCCAGGAATCCGTCGTCCTCGAGCTCGGCCATGTCGTTTCTGATTGTCGCCGGCGAGACACCAAGACGATACTTCTCGACGATGACGCTCGACGCCACAGGCTCCGCGGTCTCGAGATATTCGTGGATGACGGCCCGGAGGACCATCAGCTTCCTTTTGTCGGTCTCGTTTCCCATATGGCGATAGGATAAACCACGTTGGCACTCTTGGCAAGAGAGTGCTAAGGACTATCGAGAAAATTGCTGCAATAAAAGAAAAAGGCCTCTTCATTGAGACCTTCACAGCGACGTCGCGTACAGCAAAATCGCGATACCGAGCAGTAGGACGGCGAAAAGGACGAAGGTCATCGCGGCGAACATGCCCTCTTCTTGTTTCCGCATGTCGGCCATGCCCGGCGGCCTGCTGTTTCCGCACCGCATGCACAACCCGCGGTCCTCGGCGCAATTCGTGCAATAGCACGGGCGCGGGTGTTGCGGTGTCGGACGGTACAGCCGCTCCGTATGGTGACAGCCGAACGGCGTGATGTCCGTGACATCGTGGATGCCATACCCTCCAGCGGCATCGAGTTCCCGCTGGCATGCGACACAGCACAGGGATTCGGTCATGACGACCTCCTTCTACTCTTTCCGACGTTGGTACTCGTCGATGGTCCGGTTGCCGTTCTGCTTTTCGAGCGCCAAGCGGATGCCGCGCACCTCGTCATAGATCATCTTCGAGAAGACGAAGAATACGAGCACCCCACCTGCCCCGACAATGATCAACGCCACGTTCCCGCTGCTGACCTCGTCGGCGAGATGCATCATGGCGGAAAGCATCTCCTGCGCCTGCTGCGTATTCATGAAATCTTCTCCTCGGACTCATGGGACGACCGGTCATCCGCCGTGACGCTACTAAAAAACGGCTTGAGTGTCAAGCCGTTCGTCTTACGATGCCGCGATGAGGCGCAGCTTCACGGGTTCCCGCAGGGCGAACTGGCATCCTTGGTGATGCTCATCACCGTACGGAGCCTCATGCTCCCCGTCCTCGAAAGTGCCGGCGAGGCGCTTGCCGGAGAACGCACCGAAGCGCGCTCCGCAGCTGCCGCACTGGAGCTCGGAGTAGCCGTCCATGTGGCACGGATGCTCGCTCAACTCCTTGCGCGTGCCGGAGAACCGGCCGTACTGCACCATGATCCACGGGTGCACCGCTCGACAATCCGGGCAGGTCTTGGGTTTGCCATGCCGCTTGGCATCGGGAGGAATACCGCCGCTCTTCACCGTCATGACACCGCGTCCTTTCGAAACGACTCGCGTCCCAGCTTGATGGAATAGCGACCGTCCGCACTTTTGGAGACGGTACCTTTCCTTCCGATGCAACGAAGCGCCGTGTGCAGGAGCAGTGCGAACGGTACGAACGCCATGCAAAAGAGCACGATGCCCACCTTGCCGACACGACTCGTCACGCGACGCTCACCGACCGTGTAGTCCCCACCACGCTGATCCAGCGCATACGAGAGCACAAGCGCAGACGCGCAGACGAAAAGCAGCGCGATAATCAAAAAGAACGTCCCCATGTCTCACCTCCTCGCCTCTACGGCGCACCGCGACCGTAGCGCAAAAAAGACCGCCGGTCAAGGCGGTCTTATGCGGTTTCGCCGGCATGTCCGGCGGAATGTCCGATATCCGAGAGGAGAACGTTTTCCACGAAGATGCCTCGTGGGTAGAAGATGCGCTCGAGCTCGTTCTTGAGCTCCACCTCCACAGCATCACGACGCGTGGACATGGTGTCCTGCACGGCGTAGCGCGATGCGATCATGCGCATGCGGGAGCGAATGGTCGGGCGGACGATCTTGCTCACGAAGTCCTCGCCGATGGTTTGCCAGATGGTCGGAATCTGGTTGATGTCGAGGCGCAGCAGCACGGTTCCTTCCATGGAGATGCGCTTGCCGTCGAGCGTGGCGGCCACAATTGGCGTATCGCCGAGCGCTTGTTCGTTTTCCGGATTGAACCGGCGGGAGATGGAGTATTCCAGTGTCTGCGTGTTGAAGAGCTTCGCCTTCTGCCAGAACGGGATCTTGAGGTGCAGGCCCGGGGTAAGTACCTTCTTGAGCACGCCGCGTCCGAGGTCGTACACGCAGGCGACGTAGCCCGGCGGTACGTGAATGAAGAGTCCCTTAAGGACGTCTTCGACGACGAACGAGTACATGATCTTATCGAGGCTCTCGGACATAGGTCAGATGATGCCGTTACGATAGGCTGTCCGAGCCACGGCGTCAACCGCGAACTAATTCGGCGTTCCTAACGACTTGAGCGCGGGAATCCTGAAGAACATGCGCCGGATCATGCCGATGAGGATCGTGAACACCATGGAGGTAAGCACGAACAATGCCTTCACCATCGGCAGCATCGACAGGATGAGGTACGTGAAGACCGGGAACAAGATGAGGAACCACACGTCCGAGCGGGAAACAAGATGCGCGCGGCGTTTCTGCTGGAGGTAGATAGTAAGGAAAAGCAACACGGCGACTGCCAAGGACCAGGCGGCGCTGTGCCCGGCAAGGTCGAAACCAAAGAATGTCGTATTCACCGCACCGGGCGTCGGAACCCATGAGTAGAGCACCTCTTGCTTCGTGAAACGGACGCCGCCAACGAAGACCTGATAAATGAGGACGAGGACGAGCAACTGGAACCCGAGGACAAGCACCTTGGACCAGTAGTTCACCTTGTGTTCCTTAAGGAGCGCGCGGATCTTTTCCTTGCGCATGACGTGATCGCCCTTGAAATCGCGCTCGATGGACTCCACTTCGCGGTCGAGCTTCTCGTAGCGGAACTTGTTGCGCTCATCGAGAATGGAGAGCGGTAACAGAATGACGCGCAACAGCACGGTCAGCTGGATGATGGCGACGCCAAGACTCATCCCTGCCGGACCGGCGTAGAGATACATCAGGAAATTTAGGAGCGGGGTGTAGAGGAAATCGTGCCAGAAGACTTGCATAATAGTGGAGGTAGCATACGCCAACCGTGCCCGTCCGGCAATCCTCTATGGCATCACCTGACGGAGTATCCGCCCGCGAACTCCTCCGCCGCACCGGCGTTGGAGACTGCCAACAACCGCTCCTTGCGATCGCTGCTCATGCGACGGATGGAAGCGGAGCGCTTCGCAGCGTCCTGCTCATTCATATATTCTTCCGTATACGCCAAGAAGGCCGGCTCCCCTCCTTCTCGAAGACGCCGAAGAGCGACGGACGTATTATCTGCGACGCCGGTCACGAGCGTACCGTCTCCGGTACGGGCCATGAAGCAATACCAATGTTTCCGCTGCATAGTGGGAAAACCACGTTGACTGACCTAGGGTACCGGAATCCGGACATCTCGACAAGCCTCGGGTTCCGTGCCATACTCGCCGTCTCACCCGCATATGAAGGTCCGCATCAACAAATTCCTCTCCCAGGCGGGCATCTGCTCACGCCGCGAAGCCGACGTGCTCGTGGCTGCGGGCAAGGTCGTCATCAACGGCCGGAAGGCCGTGCTTGGCGATACCGCAGGTCCTGGCGACGCCGTGCTCGCGAACGGGAAGCCGGTCGTCATGGCCGTCGAACACGTCGTATACGCTTTTCATAAGCCGGTCGGCGCCATTACCTCGAACGACCCGACCAAGCGCGATACCATCTACGACCTGCTCCCGAAAGACCTTCCGCGCGTGTTTCCGGTCGGCCGCCTCGACGTGGAATCCTCCGGCCTCCTGCTCCTCACGAACGACGGCGAGCTCGCGAACCGTCTCATGCATCCGCGCTACGAGCATGAAAAGGAATACGTCGTCACGGTCGACAAAAACATGCTCGCCGAGAACCTGACCCGCATGCGCGAAGGCATCGTCCTCGACGGTTCGCCGACGGCGCCGGCGAAAATCACGCGCATGGGGCCACGCCTGTTCTCCATCGTCCTCAAAGAAGGTCGCAACCGCCAGATCCGCCGCATGTGTGAAGCGGTCGGACTCATCGTGCTCCGCTTGCAACGCGTTCGCGTCGCAAATATCCGCTTGGGCGACCTGAAGCCAGGCTCCATCCGCCCGCTCAACACCGTCGAAGTCCGCACGCTCAAGGAACTCGCCGGACTCCCCCGCCGCTGACGTGCGTACCTGCCCCTTCTCGTGCTATCATGGGGGCATGCCCACGCCACAACGCGACCCTGAACAAAGCTTCATCGATCACTTCCTGGAGTCCTACGCTTCGGGAGGTGCTGCAGCGATGCGCATCCGCGCCATCATCTTCCTCGCCGTCACCATTCCCGTGATGCTGCTCGCGGCGTTCAGCTACGTGAAGACGCGGAACGATCAGACGGAATTCACCTTCCTCCGACGGCAATCCGTCGCGAACCTCACGGCGACCACGCTCCGCGGACGATTCGAGCAGCTTATCGACATTGGCACGTCAATAGCGACCGGCCCGGCGGCGAAGTCGCTCACCGAGCGCCGCGACTGGTCGGCGCTCGCGACTCATCTCTCCTCGGTCCGTGATGCGGTGCCGGACCTGGAAAGCATCCTGATTACCGACACAGAAGGAGCTGTCGTCGCCTCGTCGCCGGCAGACCTCCGTAATACCGCCGGTACGGACGCGAGCACGATGGACTGGTTCCCTGGCGTGACGCGCAACTGGTCTCCGTACGTTTCTAACGTCTACCGCCCCCTCCATGACCCCGGCTACCAAGTCATCGGCATCGCGATTCCTTTGCGAGACACCACCGATGCCCCGATCGGTATCCTTGTCCTGCAGCTCCGCGTCGACGCGTTGCTTTCTTGGACGAAGAGCATCGACGCCGGCGGCGACGCATTCATCTTCTTCACGGACCGCATTGGCCGCATCGGCATCCACCCCCTGATCGGCCCCGACAGCCTCGCTGGTGGCGACTACTCGACCTTCCCCCCGGTCCGCCGCGCGCTCAACCTTGAGCGTGGTGTGGAGATTCTCTACGACTTCCGCCTCGGCACGGAAGTCATGGTGGCGTTCGAGCCGGTTCCCCGCTACGGCTGGACCGCCATCGTCGAACAACCGACGCGCTCGGCATTCTCGCTACGCACCGAGGAGACCAACTACGTCCTCCGGATTTACGCTTTCATCTTCCTCCTGAACGCGCTCATCGCACTGTTCCTCATCCGCACCCTTTCCTCCATGAGCGGCCTGCGCCAACGTGAGCGCGCGATCGTCGGCTCCATCGGCGAAGGTCTCATCGTCACCGACCACATGGGCGTCGTGACCCGCGCGAACCGTACAGCATCACGCATGCTCGGCCTGGAGAAGCACGACTTGGAGCGCAAGCATATCGAGGACGTCCTCTGGGTCTATGACGAACGCGGTTCCACGCTCCTTGCGCGGGAAAATCGCCCGGTCGTTCGCGCTATCGAAGGTAACAGCCTTGCCGGCAAATTCGTCTTCCTGACAAAGCAACGGCAGAAGTTCCCCGTCGCACTCACCGCGACGCCGCTCAGCGGACGCGATGCGGTCGGCGGCGCCGTCATCATCTTCCGTGACATCACCAAGGAAGAAGAGCTCGACCATGCGAAGCGGGAGTTCATCTCTGTCGCCTCGCACGAGCTCCTCACGCCGGTCTCCGCGTCGAAAGCATTCCTTTCCATGCTCCTCGAAGGTGACTTCGGCGCCATGGAAAACAAACAAAAGGTCTATCTCGAAAAGCTCTACAGCCTGAACCAGCGTATGGTCGAGCTCGTGGACGACTTGTTGAACGTCTCCCGTCTGGAACTCGGCGTACTGGAATCCGCCGCGGAACCCGTGGACGTCGCCGAGATCATCCGATCGGAAGCGAAGCAGATCGCGCCGCTCGCCGACGCGAAACGGATCACGATTGCCGAACGGTACGACGCCGACATTCCGACGATGCTCCTCGCACCGAAGCTCCTCCGACTCGTGCTCCAGAACCTCCTCTCGAACGCCATCAAGTACACGCCGGATGGCGGCGGCATCTCGGTCCGCCTCACCCGCGAGCAGGACAACGGCTCGGACACCGCGCTCATCGCGGTCACGGATACCGGCGTCGGCATCCCAGCGGACCAGCAGGCGTCCATCTTCTCCAAGTTCTTCCGTGCGGAAAACGTCCGCGAAAAGGAAATCGCGGGTACCGGCCTCGGACTCTTCATCGTCCATAACATCGTCACACTCTTCAAAGGCAAGGTCTGGTTCGAATCCGTTCAAGACAAGGGAACGACCTTCTTCGTCCGCCTCCCTATCCGCAAGACGTCTTGACGGCTATCGCTCCACGCTCTACGGTCACAAAGAAGGAGGTGCCGCATGCGTCGTTTCATCCGCATCGCCATCCTGTCCGCTATCATCATCTATGGGTCCTTGATCGGCGTCTTCGAACTCTCCGCGCTCACGAGCCCCATCAGCAGCGCATACGGCATCCCGTATCCTGCCGCGCTCCTGCTCGTGCTCATCGCCATGCCGCTCCTCTGGGAGTCGATGATCGCGAACTCGTTTCTGCGGGATGAGACCGTCGGAACGGAGATCGGCATCGTGCTCCACGTGCTCTACCTCTCCTACGGCGTCACGCTCTGTCTGCATCGCGGACTCGATGCCTGCGTGCCATTGTTTCTCCTCTACTGGCCGTTCGCCGCGCTCATCCGACGCGGCTTGGAGCCACTGCTCCTCTGGAGCTTCCGGGAACGCCCGTGACCCTTCCCGCGCCGACCACCGGCGCGGGATTTTCGTATCGCAGTACAAAAAAAGCTCCTGAACACAGGAGCTTCACGAATCCTTATCTCCCTTGATGATCCTCAGCAGGGCACGCATGCGTTCGCGATGCCGCCATCGTTCCATGCGGCGCTTGCGTTCACGCTCTTCGCGAGCCGTCCGGAAACCGTTGCACAACCCGAGGATCGCGACGGCGATCATGAACAAAAAGAACACGAACAGAAGCTCCATACGGGCACACCTCCTTATGCGACGGTGATTGGCGCACCATACCACGCTTCGAGCGAAGCGCTTGCCGCGGGGTCATCCGCCAGTTCCTGCGGATACGGACCGAAGTCTGAACTCTTTCCGTAGAGCTCGGCATGGTACCGCCGGACGCCATCGATGTCCTCCACCGTGAAACGGGCGGATCCACCTCCGGCGACATCGGAGCGTCCGTACTGTTCCTGCGCCACGTCACGGATGTGCTTGTGGAAGTAGAAACGCGGGAACTTCACCGCGTCGAGGTCGATCGGCGGACCGATGACGATACGCGTGTCCGCACCCGGCGAAGCAAGAACGATGAACTTTCGGACCTGCTGCCCACCAACGGCAAGACGGTCGCGGACTTCTGACCCGGAAATTTCCCGAGGTCTCAAGAACCGATCGAAACAGGTGACGAGGTAGGTCATGCCACGGAAGCATAGGCCTAGCGTACACCAACGTCAATCATTGCCGTGGCTGAATGATGGGTTGGGTTTGGATAACACACCACGACCGACCCGACATATCGTCAGGCCGGTCTTTTTTGTTCTCCACGTTTTCACGCCATCATCACGCGTCTCTGCTGTCGTAGAAAGACCAGCAGGAGGGCGAAACCACCTTGGGATACCACGACGTACGCCGGATAGAGCCACGCTTCAGGAGCCCATACCGAGAGCGTCAGGAGTCCGAAAGAAAAGCGGATGGCATTCAAGCCGTACATGCCGACCGTCTCCTCGTACGGACGCACGAGGGACTTTCGTACGGTGGGCAGAAACCCGAACGCGTCGGTCGCGATGATAAGAAGCACCGCCATGAATGGATCGTCCGCGAGGCGCCACCAGACGAGCGCCGCAACAGATGCTCCGAGGCTGGCATAGTCGCCGGCAACGATATGGCGTTCGCCGCGTTGAAGCGCGAGAAACGATACGAACACGCAGCCGACGGTAGACATCGTGGTGATGAGCGCAGCAGGAATGGCGCCGGCCTCGAACTGGATGCCCGCGCCGATACCCGTCAACGTCGCCCAGATGAGCCACGTGAACAGGTGTGGCCGGGTAGTGCCCGCGAAAATGCCGCGCACATACGGAACATACGCGGCGACCACGAGGCCTGCGGCAAGAATGACGAGCATTGTCTGTACCAGTGCTGACATGACGGTAGCGTACCATAAAACCACGACCCGGAAACGGGGTCGTGGTCACAAAAGAAGGCGCGAGGATTGTCACTGTGAAACGAAACGCGTGTCCAAGACTGGGCGAACCCAGACGGCCGTTGCGCCATCCTGCAAAGTCATCCCTGCGAACTGCCCGCTCTCCCAACTGCCCTTCGTCGAGTCGTAGACATCCCCTTCCTGCAGGATGTCTCCTGCGACGAGGCGGATGCCGTACACCTTGGCATCGGGATTGCGGGGATGCACGTGATAGATCGGCGATCGGTCGGCGGTCTCGGTCATCATCGTTCTCCTTGCGAAGGAACCGTACTCCGTACGAGGCTAGCGCGGATTGACGACGCAGTCAATCCCTGCTAGCCTCGCGAGGCATGGAGGCCGCATGAATACGAAGCTCGCCCGCGCCGAACTTATCATGAACCTCGGATGGATGGGTGTCGACGCCGTATGGATGCTCGAATGGTACCTTGCCGCGCTCGTCTTCGTGCCGCTGACGCTCATCTACGGCGGCCTCACGTTCCTCTACACCGACCGCGATCCCGATTCGCTCTGCATCACCACCGCAATGGTGGCATGGGGCGTCATGACCTGTACCTGGTTCGCCCATGATGTCGGATGGTGGCCTCCCGGCAAAACGGTCGCGACGGTCTGTGTCGCGCTCGGCTTCGCCGCGCTCGTCACCGTACGCGTCCGGGGTCTTCTAGGGCACGACACCGCACGCGCGGCGTTCGACCGCTTCCGCCGTCTTCGCCGACCCCGACGTTGACCTCTCCGCCGTCACCCATCATGGGATGACGGCGTTTTCTTTTTCCATGGGACGAAAAACGACCCTCGTCGGAGGGTCGCATACGGCGTTCATGCACCGATGTCCTGCAGTTGTCCGTATCGCGCCTTGAACGGAAGCCAGTCGATGATGACGAGTTTTCCAGGGTGACGCTCCTGCACCTTGCGGAACAGCCGCATGGACGCGGGATCCCACCCGAGAACGTTGAGCGGATACCCCGTCTCGATTGCGACATCGAACAGCGCGGCGGCGACACCGTCCTTGCGGAACCGCTTGTTCACGAACACGGTCGCGAACGTGCCAGTCTCCTTGGTCGGCCAGCGCAGGATCCACCCCATGAGCCGTCCACGATTATCGAATGCTGCTGCCGTCCAGGTGGACGGCTTCTTGCGGACGCAGTAGCGCATGCTGCCATCAGGCAGCGTGGCGCGGATGAGGCGTCGCTGCACCGAAGACGACCATTCCTCGAAACGTGCCCGGACGATATGCATCGTGTTTCTCCTTTGCATGCGGTCCGCTTGCAGCCTAGCCGACGGCAGTCTTCCGAGCAAGTCTGGAAGATACCGTCTTCCGTCGCCCTCACCGGCCCGCGAACGATTGACATCCCCGTGCGGCTACGCTACGTTCACGTCGCATTCACCAAGCATCAAGGAGGCGCACATGCCCGTCGGCGACCTGTTCCTGCGACTCGGCCCTTTGAATCCTTTCCCCTTCACCGCGACAACGTGCGGCCACCCAACTCACCGCCGCGGCACCGTCTCCGCCTTCGGTATCGCGACCAAAGCGCGGCTGCCGCGCAACGCGAGCGGCGCCACGGACTGGTGCTTCGACTGCCTCGGTAAGATGGCAATCCGGTGCGCATGGTGCGAGGAATCGATCCTCCCATGGGAGCCGATCACGCTCGGCATCCCTCCGGACGGCTTCATCGCACCGGACGGCGCGGCGACGCACGACGACAACGGTCGGCGCGCGCTTGTCGGCTGCCTCCGCATGGGATGCGCGCCGACCGCGGCGCTCCATGCCGGGTTCTGGATCCCGGGCGACGATGGCAACGGCCGCGTCCACCGAATGCCCTCGCCCATCGAACGGCTCATGGCAGCGGACCAACCGTCCATGGTCATCGTGCACGACGCCTGCGACATGCACGAAGCGGCGAACCCGACGGTCATTCCGCTGCCGAACGACCGCAACGACACTCCGTGAACGCTCTCGCCGACCGACATCCTTTTCGGGTGTCGGTTTTTTCATACGACCGAAAACACTGGACGCTTGACGGTGCCGGACTCATCCCGTATGCTTCCTCTTGCTGTTTGCCTCAGGATCGACGCATGTTCGCAACGATGCGAACTGGCGAAACATTCTGAGACAAGCGGCGTCGACCGTCTCGTCTTATTCCGTCATGGAACCATGCCCATCTCCGGCACGTTCCGGATATATCTGCCCCGGCGCCACGTGCGACCGGAGGATCTCTTTATGGAAATGTTGAAAATCGTCGCGGCGGAAACCGGAACTCCGACCGGGACATGCTTGCCGCGCCACGAAGCCCTCGCCTTCCAAGAATGGTGCTGTTCAACGAACATCTTCGTCCTCGACCAGTCCGGGCGCATCCTTTGCCACCAACGTTCAACACGGAAGGAGCGCCTACCAGGCGTCTGGATGACGCATCTCGGCGGACACGTCGGTGCCGACGAAACATACGAAAGCAACGCGCTCAAGGAACTCGCCGAAGAGTCCGGTGTGTCTGTCGGTGCCGACGCGCTCATCGCCTGGCGGACGACGCGCATGCTCGCACCACGCCTCTGGACACGGGAATTCGTCACTGTCATCGATGCTGACACCGCGCTCATCCCGCAACCCGACGAAGTGGACCGGTTTCGCTGGATGACGCCGGAGGAAGTCCTGCACGCGTCCGAAAAGCAGCCTGACGCGTGGTGCGCGGGAACGCACGACTTCCACTCCGACTACCAATGCCTGCGCGCGGCAGTCGCCGCGGTCGCCGCGACCAACGAGCGGACGACGCGCATGCCGGAATACCGCCTGTTCGCAGCATTGGCGGCATGAGTATCATGATGAAAAAAAGCGCGCCACGACGGCGTGCTTTTTGGGAGACTAGGAAGCAGTGACTCCCGTCGCGCGCGCGGCCCCGAGGACCGGCCCTACGACGTTGTTGAGGAACCAGGCGGTCATGGCCGCGCAGAGGGGGTCGGGCGTCTTGAAGGTGAAGCGGACGGTGTCGAGGCTCGCCCCGTCATAGACGTGGTGCGCCGGATAGGCGCTCTCGTTGAGGCGCGCATGCTCCGCCTGGCTGCGCTCCTTGAAGGAAAACAGGTGCGGCGGCACGGCAATCATGAGCTCCGGCTTCCCGTACACGCCATCAACCCTGCGCGCATGCGCGCTTTCGGGAACGAACGCCGCGAGCGGCGTGTCACGCAGGTCGACGAGCACGTCAGCGGGCAGCGTCATAGCCGGCAGCAGGGCGGTCGCAGAATCCGCAAGCTCGACGTGCACCAAGTTGTGACCGCGTCCGTCGGCGCTGAACCAGTCGATATCGATTCGCTTGAAGAACCTCTTACTCTTGAGTGCGACGTCGAACCCGTACGGATTGGACTTGCCAAGGCGCCCGAGTCCCAACGCCCGCGTGAGCCTGTCGAAGTCGACCGCGTTGCCGTCGACCGCGTCCATGCGTCCGTGATTCGTCCTCCGCAAGCAGACATCCATGACCTGTTCGATGTCGATCTTGGAGGCCTCCTGCAGGTGGCGGATGACCATCGCCGCTTTCAGGGCCGAACCGACGTTCATGCCCCATCGCTGCACCTCCGCCGCCGCGTGGTACTCCCGCAGGAAGTTACCAATCGGCGGTGAGCTTTTTCGATCCGTATGCCGAGACAGCGCGTACCTGCCGAACGCGCCGCTGATCGGATAGAGCAGCATGGCGTTGACAGGGCGCGACAGGTCCACGCCAAGAAAGTGGAAATACCAGTTGTAGGAGAGGTTCGTGACGCCGACGTTGCTGTCAGCATGGTGCGCTGCCAGGATCGGCAGGCTGCAGGACTTGGACGTGTGTCCTCCTGCTTGCCGCACGACGACGTCATCGTTCCCGAAGCCGAGCCTGGCGACCTTCGTGAGCCGTTCCATTTCCTCCACGTTCACTGATGCACGATCGACCGTTGTCATTCCTCGCTCCTTCGTTGCCGTCCTGAATAGCAGGACTGGGGCTACCTATAGCAAGGAAACTCCGCTTCTGTCAATGCTGCGCAGGCGCTTTTTTCAGATACGCCAGCCAGAAATTGCGCTTGTAGCTCTGCCCCTTGAACCGCGTGTAGTTCGTCTTCATCTGCAAGCGGTCGATGACGAAAAAACGTCCGTACAGCGCCGTCAGGTCCTCACGGGAAAAGACACGTTCGACAAGGCCCATGTCCTGGTTGATATACGTATCCTTCTCTGGGCCGGGATGCAGCTTGAGCAGGGCTTTGGCGTTCTTGTCGCCGTCCTTGCAAAGCGTCTTGACGAAAAGGTGGCCGCCCGGCTTCACGACTCTGTCGCATTCCGCCAGATACGCTTCCCGTTCTTTTTCGTTCAATGAGTTCGACGACGTGATGTCGAGCACGAGATCGACGCTCGCGTCAGCGACGGGAAACCGCTCGCCCATGCTCTGATGAACATACGTCACTTGCACGCCCTCCTCATGCGCACGGTCACGTGCGAGCGCGATTGCCGTCTTCGAAATCTCGATGCCCGTCACGGTGTTACCGAGCTTGGCGATATAGTTTGCGTTCCTGCCCGTACCGGAGCCGAGGTCAAGCACGGAAAGACCTTCCAGCGCCACCTCTTCGTCCTTCCGCAGGTATTTCAAAAAACGAAGGACGTCCTTCTGTGGCTTGCTATCCTTCGTGACGAGCTGCGGATCGTTGTACTCCCTTTCCCAGACGGCTTCCTGCGGCATAGGCTTTGTGCGAACATAGCGGAAATAGGGTCGGGGGTCAAGGAGTGAGCCGTAACAACAAAAACGACCCACCCGAAGGTGAGTCGCATTTGGTAGTCCCAAGGGGATTCGAACCCTCTCCGCGATAATCATGGTTCTACGCTTTGATTAGTTGAATTATTCCTAACCCAGCGAGAAATGAGCATTCTCAACCGTTAGCAGTGACTACCTCGAATGAGCGCTAATCATCACCTCGTGGGCACTCCGTGGGCACCGGATTTGGGGATATGATGCGTTTGCTTGTTCTTCACCGCGTGAGATAATGAAACAGTTCGATGGGACGTTATGCAGGTAGTCGGCAAAGGGGAGGGCTGGCATTTAGCCAGCATAACCAACCCTCGTATGACACATCCGTGCCTTGCGATGGCTCGTTCTCCCACGGAACGGAAGGAGCGCCTCCTGGCACACTTCCGATCTGACCGGTGTTCGTCCTGCTCTCCTGTGAGCAAACGAAAAGCCGCCTCTGGAGAGACGGCCTCGTCGAACTGATTTGAACGGATTGCAGGGCGAAAGCCCTGCTTTCTGTTTGCGGAGGTACCTTAGATCAGGCCCCCTCCAACAGCAATACCTTAGCACGGTTTCGAACATTATGAAATCGCCTAGAGTGCGTAGGCGATTTTAGAATGAAATTGAACCGATGTCAACCCCACGTAAAACCAGGGTAAGGTCAATATTCTTCCACCAAATATGTCCCGCCACACGTGCCCATACTGCCAATCGAAGAGATCTTGGGACGTCCGTAGGAACTCGAGGAAGTGCGCGGACTGCCGCCGTGAGTGGTCATTGCGACAGACGCTCGTTCCAGGCATCCGCGCGGATAGAAATGTATGGCGTGCGTTCTTGCTCGCAGTGCTGAGATACAGGACGGTGGCGGCGATACGGGTGCACTTTCGTGCCTCACGGCCG
>CAZVED010000002.1:121033-142229 GCA_964626205.1 uncultured Gammaproteobacteria bacterium | reverse complement strand
ACGGTCGCCATGACTGGCGACGGGGTGAACGATGCGCCCGCGCTCAAGAAGGCGTCCATCGGCATTTCCATGGGCATCACCGGCACTGATGTCTCGAAGGAAGTGGCAGACATGGTGCTCGCCGACGACAACTTCGTCTCCATCGTGAATGCCATCGAAGAAGGCAGAACCGTCTTCAGGAACATTACCAACGCTGCGTCCTTTCTCTTCATTACGAACATCGGCGAAGTCGTAACGGTACTTGCGAGTCTTGCTGTCGGCCTCCCGCTTCCTTTGCTGCCAACGCAGATTCTCTGGATGAATCTCGTGACGGACAGCTTCCCGGGTATGGCACTCGCGACCGAGCCGCCGGACGAAGGCGTCCTTCAAGAGAAGCCGCGCCGTAAGGATCTCCCGATCTTCACGAGAGAGGTCTACGCGTTGGCGGCATTGAGCGCGTTGCTCATGTGCGTGGGCACGCTCGCACTGTTCTCCTGGAAGCTTCAGTCGTCGGACATCGATACTGCCCGCACTGTCGCGTTTACGTCCATGTCGCTGTTCCAGCTCTGGAATGTCTTCAGTATGCGCTCGCTTCGAGAGTCCGTGTTCCGTCTCGGCATGTTCTCCAACCGCTATGTGAACGCTGCGATCCTCGCATCAATCGGCCTGCATCTGGCGGTGCTGTACGTACCGTTCCTGAGCACGACGTTCTCGACCGTTCCGATTAGTCTCGCGGATTGGCTGCTCATTACCGGTGTCACGTCGTCCGTTCTGTTCGCTGTCGAAGGATACAAGTTTCTCTTACGGAGGAAATGGTTACCAGCCGTTCTCTACGTATAAGTATGGTTATCCACATCGTGACTGTACGCCCGACGGCATTCACACTACACTACGTCGTGTAAGAGACTTTGCCGTCACCACATGCGCTTCAATCCGAAGAAAATCAACCTCGATCAGAAAGGCGTTTCCAAAGTGCTCGGCACCTTGGAAGCCGATGTCATGGAGGCTGTCTGGGACGGTGGCGAGCTTTGCGTCCGTGCCGTCGTGGAACGCATGAATGGAAAGAAGCGATACTCGTTCAATACCATCATGACGGTGATGAACCGTCTCGTGGAGAAGGGGTTATTGTCCAAGCAGGCGAAGGACGGATCGTTTGCCTATACGCCGCGCATGGGTCGCGAGGAGTTTCTTGCTCGGGTGAGCAAATCCGTGTTCTCCGCACTTCTTTCCGACGGCGCGACATTCCAGCTTGCCGCATTTGTTGAGGCCCTCGGTGAATCATCCGCGGAGGACGTTCAGCGCCTTCGCGACATCATTGATGGCAAGATGTCGTGATATGCCACGCGTGCTTTCTCTCCACCTTCGATCTTGGCAGACGGCTGCACTTGTCGGTGTCATGGCGACCGTCATCGCGATTGTTGTATCCCGCATGCACGGCGTTGCATCGGCAGCGTCGGCGTTCATGGCGTTCTGTTCCCGTGTCCTTGTCGCGAAGTGGGGCGGGGATGTTGGTGTCGAACGTATCGTCCCGCTTGCCGCAGTGCTTCTTATCGTCGCGTCCGCCACGGGCGCCTTGTCATTCATCGTGCGGGCAACACGCGATGGTGCCGCGCTCCGCAGGGCGTTGCGTGACAAAACCATGCTCCGTTCCCGAAAGGCAGAACGCGCGTCGGCGGATATCGGCATGACCGCACCGACGGTCGTCACGGACACGGACGCGTATGCGTTCACCTCAGGCCTGCTTCGACCGCGCATCGTCCTTTCCTCCGGCCTCGTCAGCAAGCTTTCGCTCGGAGAACTGAAAGCTGTACTTCGTCATGAGCGCAGGCACCAGCTTCGGCATGACCCACTCCGCACGTTCCTCGGCGCATTGGCAAGCAGGGCGTTCTTCTGGGTACCGGCGCTCCGTGACGTCGTTAAGCATTGCGCACTTGCTCGCGAAGTCGCTGCGGACCGCGCTGCACTCGTCGGTAGTGCGCGTCACGTGCTCGCATCCGCATTGCTCAAGACTGTCGCCTCGCCGTTTCCGGCGACAGTCGCCTTCGGGCAGTTTTCCCATCGTGTCGATGCGCTCGCGCATCCTTCGGACCGGATCCCGCTCCGGATTGCGACCTGGCGGATTTTCGCCACGGCTGCGGTCCTTGTGGCGACCTTGTCCGGCGGGAGCGCGGGCGCGGCGGCCGATGACGGCAGCGCGAGTCTCTGCGTCGACGCGGCGGCCGTCAGGACCACGAGTGGGGGATTCACCCCGTTCGTGCGAATCATGACGGATGCCGCTCCGATGTCGGAGGCTGGTCAATTCACGCCCGATGTACGATAATTCACCCATGGTAATTCAGGCCCTCGTGCCGTAATACACGTTATGCAAGATCATTCGTCCGTCACGCTGACCCCTAAGCTGAGTTTCGTCCTCGGCCTCGTCGGCGGCATTCTCGTCATCTGCACCGTCGGTTTCCTTATCGTCCTGTCCATGATGCTTGGTGACGGTCTTCCGTCCAAAAGTGCGAAGGTCGCGGCTCCGACAGCCGCTGTTCCGACAGCCCCGTCTGCACCAGCTGCGGCTCCTGTCGCTGGCGCTACCCCGGTCATCACCGACGCGGACCACATCCGTGGCGACGTGAACGCTCCGGTCACTATCGTCGAGTACTCGGACTTTGAGTGCCCGTTCTGCAGCCGCTTCCACCCGACCATGATGCAGGTCTTGGATGCGTACGAGGGGCAGGTGCGTTGGGTGTATCGCCACTTCCCGCTCTCTTTCCACCCCGAAGCTGAGCCTTCCGCCATTGCGTCGGAGTGCGCGGCAGAGCAGGGTAAGTTCTGGGAGTACGCGGATGCGCTGTTCGCCAACCAGACGATGCTCGGTAGCACGTTGTATACCAGCCTCGCTGCTGACCTTGGCCTCAACGCCAGCAGTTTCGCGGACTGCATGAGCACTCGGAAGTACGCGAGTGATGTTCAGGCCGATCAGGCATCTGGTGTTGCGGAAGGCGTGACGGGTACCCCGGGCACTATCATCATCGGTGCTGACGGATCCACTCAGCTCGTTCCTGGCGCAGTCCCGTACGCGCAGATCGCGGCGATGATCGACGCGGCGCTCTAAGAAGCATTGCGGAATATCGCAAAACCGGTCGGCCTCATGGTCGGCCGGTTTTCGTTTTTGCAGCAAGGGAGGCGTGGCCTAACTCTTTGTCGCTACCAGCGTCGATTGACGGTGTGTGTCGTGGCTCGTACACTATGCATATCATTCGCGCGTAACGAACGATCCACTATGGGCAAGGAACGCATCCCGCATGTCACCTGCGAACACCTGTTGAAGCTCGAGCTGCAGGGAGAGAAGTCGAAGGAGAAGGAACACGTCGTACTCGATCTTCGTGACACGCTCGAATACGAATCAGGCCACATCGAAGGGTCCGTGAACGTTCCGCGCAAAGAGCTCGTGACGAACATTCACGCGGTCATTCCGGACAAAGCCGCGCGCGTCGTCGTTATCGTGGGGCCGACGCATGAGGAGGATATCGAGAAAATCCACGACGAGCTTAAAGAAATGGGATATGTATCGCTCGAGTTCCTTGCCGGAGGGTTCGATAAGTACTGCGAAATCGCGGCTATCGACGCAGGAACAGGGGAGGACGAGGTCATTCCGGAGGAGGTTGCGTCGGGAACGGGCGACGAGCTTACGGATATCGACCCCGAGAGCCACGACAACGAACCTTTGTACTAGTTTCTGTGACGGGAGCGGCTGTTTTTCGCGATGCCGTCGTTGTCGCTCCTCATCGGTGCTCTGCACCGATTTCGGAGCTCCGCCTAGGCCTCGCAAAAAACAGCTCGCTCCGAGGATTTTTGAGTGTCCGTCGTCATGGGCCGTGAGGCCCTTTTTTGCTATGCTGAAGGTATATGCACGATGACCAGAAGGTGGACGGCTCAGGATTGGACTACCTCAGCGAGCTGCCGCAGGCACGGCCGCACATTCATGAGACCCGGAAATTCCCGGACGGGTTCCTTTGGGGTACCGCGCTCTCTGCGCATCAGGCGGAGGGAGGCAATGACAGGAATGACTGGTGGGAGTGGGAGCATCAACCAGGGCGCATCGTCGACGGCGTACCGAGCGGACGAGCGTGCGGACATTACGAGCGGTATGAGGAAGACTTCGATATCGCGAAGGCGCTCAACACAAACGCGCATCGGCTGTCCGTGGAATGGAGCCGTATCGAACCGGAAGAAGGGCAGTGGAATCACGCGGAGGTGGAGCATTATCGCAAAGTATTGCTTGCTCTGCGCGCGCGCGGCATGACGACCATGGTGACCTGCTGGCACTTCACGTTGCCGACGTGGTTCGCGGCGAAGGGTGGGTGGGAAGCGGGAGATGCAATCCGCGTGTTCCGTCGGTATGTCGAGTTCCTCGCGAAGGAACTCGGCGATCTCGTGGATATGTGGTGCACCATCAACGAGCCGAACGTCTTCCTTGGGCAGGCGTACGGCATCGGTGTCTGGCCGCCGGGCGTGAAAAGTCCGCTTCGGAGCATGCACGTGTTCTCCAAGATGTGCCGCGCGCATCGTGCCGCGTACAAGGCGATCCATCGTATCGTCGATCGTGACGGCCGCCGTGCGGTGGTCGGTATCGCGCAGAACGTCATCACGTTCGAGCCGTACCGCAAGTACAACATCCTCGACAACGCGTTCATCTTTTTCGCGGACAAGTTCTTCAATCGGCAATTCTTCATCTGGACGAAAGGGACGCACGATTACATCGGCATCAACTACTATTTCCATTATCGCGTGCAGTCGCGTCCTGCGCGTGCGGCGTCGCTGTTTTTCGAAGTGCATACCGAGAACCGTGAAACAAGCGATGTCGGCTGGGAGGTGAATCCTGCAGGGTTGTTCGAGGCGGTCATGTCTATGCGCCGGTACGGGAAGCCTATCTACATCACTGAAAACGGCATGGCGAACGGCGACGATGGTAAGCGTCCGCGTGTCCTCATTCAGACGCTCAAGGAGCTGTACCATGCCATCAAGGCCGGCGCGGACGTGCGTGGATACTTCCATTGGTCGTTGTTGGATAACTACGAATGGGAAAAGGCGTTTGCGCCACGGTTTGGACTTGTCGCGGTCGATTACCATACGCTCAAACGGACACCTCGCCGCAGCGCATACGTGTATGCAGAAATAGCCAAGGAGAACGGTATTCCGCATCACCTGCTGAAGTTCCTCGGTCACGGCGTGCGGTGGTAGAGTTGACGGGCCGTATATGCGTGCTACGGTCCATGGGTCTGTCACAAGGAGGCGTCAATGCGAACGTTTCTCGGAGTCTTGGTCTTTCTCGCCGCAACGGCATCCGGATGCGCGTCCACACTGCAGGAACGGCGGGAAAGCTTCCACCGCTTCGTTCAGCCGGACCCAGAGACGACGCGCGTCGTCGTGGACACGCTGGTAGACCCTGCTCGGTGCTACGCGGTTTCCCGCGGCGTCACGAATCGCGGATTCGTCGTCGTCCAGGTGGTCGACTGCGCCGTCCATGAGGATGTGCTGCAGGATCCATGACCGTGTCATACCCGTCACTTCTCGGAGTGGCGGGTTTTTCGTTCCGGGTATCCCGGCGGCATGCTACACTTCCACCACTATGAGAATGACCTTCCATGGCGCTGCACGCCAGGTATCCGGTTCCTGCACGTTGTTTGAAACCGCCTCCACGCGCGTCCTTGTGGACTGCGGCCTCTTTCAGGGCTCCCGCCATTCCTACGAGCAGAGTCTGGAGCCGTTCCCGTTCGACCCGGCAAGCATCGATGCTGTCATTTTGACGCATGCCCACATCGATCATACGGGTCGTGTGCCGAAGCTCGTTAAGGATGGATTCAAAGGGCGTATCTTCGCGACGCACCCCACGCGCCAGCTCGCACGTATCATGTGGGCGGACGCGGCGAACGTGATGAAACGCGACGCTGCCCGGTACGAGAAGCCGATGCTGTACGGCAAGCCGGATGTTCGAGCGGCATACGACCTTTTGCACGGCGTGCAGTACGGCGTGAAAGTCCGCGTGAGCGGGGATATCTCGTTCACCTTCCGTGAAGCGGGACATGTTTTTGGTTCCGCGTTCGTGGAGCTGGATGTGTCCGGCACACGGGTCGTTATGAGTGGTGATGTTGGCAACGACTCGGTGCCGATTCTTCGCCAGACTGCTGATATCGTTGATGGCGACGTTGTGGTCATGGAATCTACGTATGGTGACAGGCTCCACGACACCACAGAGCCTCGCATGGAGAAGCTGGAGGCGTGCATTCGCGATGCTATCAAGAAGAAGGGCGTCCTGCTCATTCCGGCTTTTTCCCTTGAGCGCACGCAGGAAATTCTTTACGAACTCAACGAGCTCACGGAACAGCGTGGTCTTCCGCGCGTGCCGATTTTCCTTGATAGTCCGCTTGCCACGAAAATCCTTCCGGTATATCGCGAGTTTCCGGAGTACTACGATGCCGAAGCAAAGGAGCTGAAGAAGGCCGGAGATGACTTCTTCAAGTTTCCCGGTCTCGAGATCATTCACGATCGTGAGGAGTCAGACCACATCCTGGATGTTCCGTCACCGAAGGTCATCATTGCGGGGTCCGGCATGATGCATGGGGGCCGCATCATGGGACACCTCGTTGACTATCTCAGTGACCCGACGACGACGGTCATGGTCGTGGGGTATCAAGGGGCGGGTACGACAGGCCGCGCTATTCTTGATGGCGCGAACAACGTGCAGATTGACGGCAAGGAGGTCATGGTGCGTGCGCATATAGAACAGGTCGGAGCGTATTCCGCGCACGCCGATCAGGCGAAGTTGTTGCGATGGCTCGGCAGCGGGCCGCGTCCGCCATCCAAGGTGTTTCTCAATCACGGTGAGCTGCAGGCACAGGAGGTTCTTGCTGAGCATATTCGCGAGCGCTACGGCGTCGACCCGGCGATTCCGTCGCTAGGGGATGCGTACGAGTTGTAGGTTGTTCATCCATCATCTTTCCGCCGTCGGACCAGGCAGCCCAGCCGCAGCGGCCTTTTGCCCGCCAGCCGAACCGGACGGGCTCTCGGCAGCCGACTTCCGCGTGGCCGGGTTCTCGAGGAGAGATATCCCTTTGGGGAACCCGGCACTAGACGCGAACATCTTGAACATTATCTGCCTTGCAAAAAGCCGGATGGGGAATACTCCTATCCGGCTTTTTGCATCCCGCCAGTAGGCGGGACCAGCACGGAATGTCCAAGCGTTCGGACCATGCTCGGATGCCGCGGCTGGGCTGTCTGGCCCGACGGCGGAAGGATTGCCGGTAGGTTCACTTCTTGGCAGGGCACGGGTGACGCCGGGAGAGGCCTCCACAAGCCGCGCGCCAGAGGCGCGCGGAGCAGTGGAGAAACCCGGCGGCAGGACCCGTGCCGTCATGGATGAGCCCAAAGATGGATTGACCGACGTGGCCTCTCATGCTACCCTCCAGACATAACTGACCCGCCCACTACCCCCTAGGCTGCCCGGCCGAGGGGCCGTTCTCGTATGTCCGCTGAAACGACCTTCACGCTCAAAACCGACATGGTGCCGAAGGGCGACCAGCCCGAGGCCATCGAAAAACTCACGAAAGGGCTCGTGGCTGGTATGCAGTACCAGACGCTTTTAGGCGTGACCGGTTCCGGCAAGACGTTCACCATGGCGAACGTCATCAGAAACGTCGGCAAGCCGACGCTCGTCATCGCACACAACAAGACGCTCGCCGCTCAGCTCTGCAGCGAGTTCCGTGAATTTTTCCCGGATCACGCCGTGGAGTATTTCGTGTCGTACTACGACTACTATCAGCCGGAGGCCTATGTGCCGACGAGCGACACGTATATCGAGAAGGAGGCGAGCATCAACCAGGAGATTGACCGCTTGCGCCATGCGTCGACACAGGCGCTTCTCACGCGGAAAGATGTCATTATCGTGGCAAGCGTGTCCTGCATCTACGGTCTCGGGTCGCCGCAGAATTATAAGGAGACGTACCTGCACCTGGAGGAAGGGATGCGTTTCACGCGCGAGGATGCGCTACGCCGGCTCGTGCAGATGCAGTTCGAACGCACGACCGCGGATATCACGCGCGGCTCGTTCCGCTCCCGCGGCGACGTGCTGGAGGTCATGCCGGCGAACGAGGAGCTCGTGTACCGCGTGGACATCGATGGCGGCATCATTTCGGCCATCACGGTCATTGACCCGGTCTCGCGCAAAGTCATTCGCACGACCAAGGCCGCATGGATTTTCCCGGCGAAGCACTTCATCACGCCGGGTCCGGAGCGCGAGCGCGCGGCGCTGGTCATCAAGAAGGAGATGGAAGACCAAGTGAAGCGGTTCACGGAGCAGGGCAAGCTCTTGGAGGCCGAGCGTATCGAGCGTCGCGTGAATTTCGACCTTGCGATGCTGCGGGAAGTGGGGTACTGCCACGGCATTGAGAACTACTCGCGTCATCTCTCGGGTAGAGGCCCAGGCGAGGCGCCGGACACCTTGCTCGCGTACTTCCCGGAGGACTTCATCTGCATGATTGACGAGTCGCACGTGACGGTTCCACAAATCGGCGGCATGTACAACGGCGACGCTGCGCGCAAGAAGAACCTCATCGACTACGGTTTCCGTCTTCCATCCGCCGCAGACAATCGGCCGCTGAGGTACGAGGAGTTCCTCGCCCGCATACCGCAGACCGTGTACGTCTCCGCGACACCCGGTCAGGTCGAGCGCGACATTTCCGAGCAGATCGTGGAGCAGGTCA
This sequence comes from uncultured Gammaproteobacteria bacterium, assembly GCA_964626205.1. GTDB lineage: Bacteria > Patescibacteriota > Patescibacteriia > SG8-24 > SG8-24 > CAZVED01. The sequence goes on along the minus strand of CAZVED010000002.1, from coordinate 133,503 downwards.
TCCGCCCGACCGGTCTCGTGGATCCGAAAATCACCATCCTGCCGGTGTCGCAAGGCAAAGGGAATCCCGGGCAGATCGACGACTTGCTGGAACGGGTCCCGCGCCACGCTGCCGCAGGTGATCGCGTCATCGTCACGACGCTCACGAAGAAGATGGCCGAGGACCTTACGGACTATCTCAAAGAGAAGGGACTGAAGGTGGAGTATCTGCACAGCGATGTCGCAACCATCGAGCGCATCAAGATTCTCACGGACTTCCGCCGCGGCAAGTACGACGTGCTCGTCGGTGTAAACCTCCTGCGCGAAGGTCTCGATCTCCCGGAGGTGACGCTCGTCGCCATCCTCGATGCGGACAAGGAAGGCTTCCTCCGTAGCGATACGTCGCTCATCCAGACCATCGGCCGTGCGGCGCGCAACGTGAAGGGAGAAGTTGTCCTCTATGCGGACGAAATTACCGGCTCCATCAAACGTGCGGTCGAAGAGACGGATCGCCGTCGGCGCAAGCAGGTCGCATATAACGAAGCGCACGGTATCACTCCGAAGACCATCGAGAAAGCGATCAAGGACATCATGGCGAGCCTCACGGCACGCGAAGACGAAGTGGCAAAGAAGGTGTTGGCACTGGAGCTGGTCGGAGAAGAGAAACCGTTGGAAGAGGTCATCAAGGAGAAGGAGCTCCAGATGAAGGAGGCGGCGAAACAGCTCGAGTTCGAACTCGCCGCGCTGCTCCGGGACGAGATACGGTTGCTCCTTGAGAAACAGAAAGGGGACAAGCGCCGCAAGGTCGCGACGCCCAAGAAGCGACGGAAGGAATAAAAAATCCCCCGTTCACGAGAACGGGGGATCCGATTCCTTGCGCTGCGTCACCGCAGCGATAGCCGCGGCGACGGTGAGGTCGGTGACACCTCGCCGCCGGAGCTCTTGCTGGATGGTCATGGTGTCGGCGAGCAGTTCCACGCAGCGATCGGCGGACGCATCACCTGCGTCGAACTCGATCTGGTACTGCTGCAACGTCCGAAGGAGCTCCTCGTCCGTCGGTACCGCGTCGTCCTCAGGAGGCATGCGACGGCTCCGCGAGCAACGCGTCCACGGCCTCGCGGATGCAGGTCATGTTGCGGAGCTGTCGGACACAGAGCAGGCCGACCACGAGCGGCGCCTTGACCTCGCGGATGTCCGTCACCGGCATGTCGGCATCGACTTCGCGCATCGCCGTGTATAGCGACATGAGCGAACGGAGCGCCTCGTCCGCGTCATGGACGATCGCTGCGCGCGAGAAGCCGATACCCTCGTCGGGCGCGGAAAGGCGCATGCCAGGCAGGTTCATGAGCCGTTCGCCGTAGCCGTCCCAGATCGCGAGGATCCTGCCGAGTCCGGCAGCGATGTCGCGGGGATAGCGGGAGCGGTCGGCGGCGAGTCGTGAGACTTCGCTCAGGCAGAGAATGAGCTCGCCGCACAGGATGCGGGCGCTGCGGATGGTCAGTTCTTCCATATATTCCTCCAAAGGACGAGGTTCAGTTCCGTCCGACCCTATCGTATTTCACCTATTTTGTCCAGACCCCTATGCAAGAACACATCATCATCAAGGGAGCACGCGAACACAATCTCAAGAATGTCTCGTTGAAGCTTCCGCGCAACAAGATGATCGTCTTTACGGGCCTTTCCGGTTCAGGAAAGTCGTCCTTGGCGTTTGATACCATCTTCGCGGAGGGGCAGCGCCGGTACGTGGAATCCTTGTCAGCCTACGCGCGGCAATTCCTCGGGCAGATGAAGAAGCCGGACGTGGACGAGATTGAAGGCCTGTCGCCGGCCATCTCCATCGACCAGAAGGCGCATTCCGCGAACCCGCGCTCGACGGTCGCGACCATCACCGAAATCTACGACTACCTACGCGTGCTCTATGCCCGCGTCGGTAAGCCGCATTGCCCGGAGTGCAAGACGCCTATCCGCAAGATGACCGCCGAAGAGATGGTGGAGTCGATTGTCGCGGAGGCAGCGCCAGCGTATGATCGCGTTCCCGCGGCATCAGGAAAAAAGAAGAAACCTGCGGAGCCTGAACCGACAATGCTCCTTGCTCCGGTCGTGCGCGGGCGCAAGGGCGAGTATCACCAGATGCTGTACGATTTTTATAATCAAGGATTCTCGCGCGTGCGCGTGGACGGCAAGGAACGCTCGCTACGCAACCGTCTCGTTCTGGATCGCAACAAGGCACATACCATCGAACTTGTCGTGGATATGTTCACGCGTGCGGACGTGCAGGGCGGCGGTAAGGAATATGCGACGCGGATGACCGAGGCCGTGGAAACCGCGCTCAAGTACGGTAACGGCGTCGTCGGCGTCGTGTTCGGCGATGGGTCGGAACGCGTGCTGTCGAGCCAGTATAGCTGCCCGAACGACGGTTTCTCCTTCCCGGAAATCGAGCCGCGTCTCTTCTCGTTTAACAGCCCGTATGGCGCGTGCCCGGAGTGCACCGGTCTCGGTGTGACGCATATCTATTCCAACGACGCCTGCGAAGTGTGCGGCGGTAAGCGTCTCCGTCGCGAGAGCCTGCACGTCTGGCTCGGCGACAAGAATATCGTGGAGCTCACCGACCTGACCATCGAGGCAGCGCAGGAATTTCTTTCCGCGTTGCCGTTGTCCGGACGCGAGCAGGAGATCTCGCTGCCGGTGAAGAAGGAGATTGAAGCGCGCCTGCAGTTCATGCTCGATGTGGGCTTGCACTACCTTACGCTCGGCCGCAAGGCGGGAACGCTCTCCGGCGGGGAAGCGCAGCGCATCCGTCTGGCATCGCAGATCGGTTCGCGTCTCGTCGGCGCACTCTATGTCTTGGACGAGCCGTCCATCGGTCTGCACCAGCGCGACAACGACAAGCTACTCGACACGCTCAAGCATCTGCGTGACATCGGTAACACCATCATCGTCGTGGAGCATGACGAGGACACCATTCTCGCCTCCGACTACATGGTTGACTTCGGGCCGGGCGCGGGCAAGCACGGCGGTACGGTCGTGGCGGAGGGTCCGGTGCCGGAGATCTTCGAGACCGGAAAGCACTCGCTGACGGTGCAGTACCTCACGCGTGAACGGCGCATAGCGGTACCGGCACAGCGACGGAAGACGTCGCGCGATACGCTCCGCATCGTTGGTGCGAAGCAGAACAATCTCAAGGGCATGGAGGTAGAGATCCCGCTCAAGCGATTCGTCTGTGTGACAGGCGTTTCCGGTTCCGGCAAGTCCACGCTCGTACACGATATCCTTTACCAGACACTCGCGAACAAACTGAACGGTGCGCGTCTGGAGGAAGGAGCACATAAGGCCATCCTCGGCGTGGAATACCTCGACCGCGTCGCGATGGTGGACCAGGGTCCCATCGGCCGCACACCGCGTTCCAACCCGGCAACGTACACGGGCGCGTTCACACACATCCGCGACCTGTTCGCGGCGACGGAGGAAGCGCGCTGGCGCGGGTACAAGTCCGGCCGGTTCAGCTTCAACGTGCCAGGTGGACGTTGCGAGAACTGTCAGGGAAACGGCCAGATCGCCATCGAGATGCACTTCTTGCCGACGGTCTACGTCACCTGCGACGTCTGCCACGGCAAGCGGTTCGGGCATGAGACGCTCCAAGTGCTCTACCGCGGCAAGAACATCCACGATGTCCTTACCATGACCATCGAGGATGCGACCGCGTTCTTCGAGGATATCCCGCAGATCAACGACAAGCTGTCGGTGCTCACTCGCGTCGGTCTCGGATACCTCGAGCTTGGCCAGTCAGCCACGACGCTCTCCGGTGGCGAGGCACAGCGCGTGAAGCTCGCCAACGAGCTCGCCAAGCGGAACATCGGCAAGGTGCTCTACATCTTCGATGAGCCGACGACGGGTCTCCATTATGACGACATCCGTCGGCTCCTCCTGGTGATGCAGGAGCTCGTGGACCGAGGGAACTCCGTCGTCGTCATCGAGCACAACCTCGATGTCATCAAGACGGCCGACCACATCATCGACCTCGGTCCTGAAGGCGGTGATGGGGGAGGGCGGATCGTCGCGACCGGAACGCCGGAGGAAGTCGCGAAGTATTCCGATACCTACACGTCGCGCTACCTCAAGAAGGTGCTCAATACTTGAGCGATGACAAAGAAAAAAGAGACCCCGCGAAGGGGTCTCTTACGTATCGGTCATTCGTTGTCGTGGTGCCGCGCCTTTGCTGCACGGTCTGCGGCACGTCGTGCGCGTCGGCGCGCTTTCGCGTTGCTTCCGCGCGTCGCGATCATGTCGGTCGCGACCGGTTCCGCGTCGCGCATGAGGGCATTGGCGGGAATCGGTGGCGGAACGGCAGCAGTGCGGACGGACGGAGCGGCGTCTTGCAGATCGAAGATATCGGCATCATCGATACGGTAGCAGAGCTCACCGTCGTCCATGATGAAGGTTTGCGGACATTCCGGCTTGAAAAGGCCGTACTCCAGCTCATGTGCGAGGAGAGCGATCTCTGCACTGGTGATGCCGAGGAACTCCGCATGGACGTGATGCCGTTGCGTGCAGACGGTGACGCGCTTCAACACCCAGCGGACGTACTTCCGGTGCTTGGCGAGGCCGTCCTCGTTGCGGATGCGTTTGATGTACGCGACGTGTCTCCGGACTTGTTCGATGTCGCGTTCGCGGCCGATCCGCTGGAGGATTGGCCAGAAGAGGACGAAGAGAAAAAGGACAAGGAGCGATCCGGCGATCGCGAGGAGTTGCACTCCGGTCAGGCTCGCGGAGTCAAAGATCCCATCGAACAGGCGCCAATTGTACATGATGACCTCCCGGCAGGGGACGGACGGACGGTACCGTAAAATGCCTTGTTTGTCAATGTAAGGCCGTTGAAACGGGGCTAGGAACGCGGTATGCTGGTCTGCGGTATGGCCATCCCCGCAGACATCGTCATCAAGGACGGAGAACTTCCGCCACGCCCCGGCGTCTACTTCATGAAGGATGCTGCCGGGAAAGTATTGTATATCGGCAAGGCGACCTCGCTCCGGACGCGCGTCACGAGCTACTTCACGCGTCCGCACGACGCGCGTATCGCGGCGATGGTCTCCAAGATCCGCCGCATCGACTATGAAGAGACGCCGACGACCGTCGAGGCGCTCATTCTGGAGGCGAATCTCATCAAGAAGCACCAGCCGAAGTACAACGTGATGGAGAAGGATGACAAGTCCTTCGTCTACCTCGCGTTCACCAAGGAGGCGTTCCCGCAACCGGTGCTGCTGCGCGGGCACGAGCTCGCACGCATGCCGAAGAGCGGCTTTCTGCGCACGTTCGGTCCGTTCATGTCCATGTCCGGCGTGCAGGCCGCGCTGGATGCCGTACGGAAATCATTCCCGTGGACCACGTGCCGCCCTGGTCGCACGCGCCCGTGTTTCTACCGCCACCTCAAGCTGTGCCCCGGCGTCTGCACGGGCGATATCACGTCCAAGGAGTACCTCCGCATCATCAAGCGGCTCATGCAGTTCTTCGACGGTAAGCGCGTGGCCGTCGTGCGCGAGATGGAGCGCGAGATGCGCGCGGCCGCGAAGGCGCATCGCTACGAGGACGCCGCGGACCTCCGTGATCGGTTGTACGCGTTGGACCATATCCGCGACATCGCGGTCATCAAGAAGGAGAGCTCTGCGTTCGATGCCAAAGTCGTGGACCTGTTCGGCCGCATTGAGGGATACGACATCTCCAACACCGGCGGCAAGGAAGCCGTGGGGAGCATGGTCGTCTTCAAGGACGGGGAGCCTGCCAAGAAGCAGTACCGGACATTCGGTATCAAGTGGGTGAAAGGCTCCAACGATACTGCGATGATGGAGGAGGTGATCCGTCGTCGGTTCATGAATGACTGGCCCAAACCAGACTTGCTCCTCATTGACGGCGGCATCGGGCAGCTGAACGCCGTAAAGTCCGCACTGCGGGTTCATGGCCTGAGCATCCCCATGGTCGGCATCGCCAAAGGTCCGAACCGCGACAAGGACGAGCTCGTCTACGACCGCGGCGACCATGAGCTCGGACGTCTCGTTACCGCGTTCAAGCCAGTTCTTCTGCGCGTTCGCGACGAAGCGCATCGTTTCGCGGTATCGTTCCATCGGAGAAAGCGCGGCAAGAAGTTCTTGGGGGAGTGAGCGCGTTCTTATCACGGGCTTCCAACGGAATGGCGGACATCTCGGGGTACGACTTTTTGTCGAGCCATAGTCTCGCCAAAAAGTGTACCCGTCGTGCCCGCCTCCTTGGATTGGACACGCCCACCACTGTGTCATTGCGAGTGGGTCGTACTCGACCCCGAAGGCCGGGCTATTATCCTAATTTAATGTAGCCCGGCATCTCGCCCTTAGGCGAGTCAATCCCGAACATGGATGGTAGGAAAAACACTAGTCATCCCCCGGCTTGACCGGGGGACCCAGAAAGAAATATGTATTTGACCGGTCACGCAGCATTAGGAGCCGTCCTCGCTACCGCAGTCACCGGGAATCCCGTGGCGGCTTTCGGTGTGGGTTGGGCATCGCATTACCTCGCGGATTTCTTCCCGCATGGCGATGAGGACCTCGGCGAGTGGACGAAGAAGGGGAACGAGATCAAGCGGTTATTCACCATCGTTGCCATTGATGGTGCGGTGTTGCTCGCGTTGTACGCCGCGCTCGTCTGGCAGACCGGTTTTTCATGGGCGGTCGGTTTCGCCATGGCTGGTTCCGTCACGCCGGACGTGATGTGGGGGCTGGAAAAAGTCACTAAGCGGAAGCTGTTCTGGAAGCACGATATTTTTCATACCGCGAATCATAATTTTTTGAAGATTCACCTCTCCATCGTTGGAGGTATCGTTGCGCAGGGGATTGTGGCTGGGTTGCTGTGGTGGAGGCTGTTTGGGGCGTCCTGAAATGACGAGATCAGGTCATAAAAAGCCTCGTACAACGGGGCTTTTTTGTATGGGCCCACCTCCGCCTTATCCCCACACCCGCTCAGATTGTCCGATGGGGGAAAGTGGTGTATACTGGAGAGGTAGTGGTGAAAAGTGGGGATAAGTGGGGAAGCCAAAACAGCTTCAAAAACGCCCGCTTATCCTCGCTGGACACCGTTCACAAACCACGTCCACCCGCATGTTCATCGGCGAGTTCAAACACAGCGTAGACGACAAAGGTCGTCTCGCGATTCCGAGCAAGTTCCGTAAGGGGCTCGGCAAAGGCGCCATCGTGACACGCGGTCTCGATAGCTGCCTTTTCGTCTATCCCGTGAAAGAGTGGAAGGCGCTCGCGGAAAAGCTCGCAGCGCTCCCGTTCTCGCAGGGACGCAACCGCAAGATGCAGCGTTTCTTCCTCGCCGGAGCATCCGACGTGGAAGCAGATGCGCAAGGTCGCGTCGTTTTGCCGGAGTACCTCCGCACCTACGCGGGCATCAGCAAAGAAGTGATTGTTGTCGGACTGTTCGATCGCGTCGAGATCTGGGATGTCGACGCGTGGAGCAGTCACAAGGCGCAGACCGACAAGGATGCGGATACCATCGCCGAAGAGCTCGGCGATCTGCACTGAGCCGGCGCGCTATGGAAACGAAACACGATCCACGGCACGTACCCGTCCTTTTGAACGAGACGCTCGAGGCATTGGCCTTGCAGCCCGGAGAGAACGTCATCGACTGCACGCTCGGCATGGGAGGCCATGCCAGCGCGATGCTCGATGCCACGACTCCCACCGGCAAGCTGCTCGGGTTCGATGCCGACGAAGCGGCGCTTGATGCGGCCCGAAGCAATCTCGGCCGTTTCGGCTCGCGTGCAATGCTTGTGCACGAGAGCTACAGGAACGTCGGGAAGGTCCTCCACACCTCCGGTTTCGGGCCGGTTCACGCGGCGCTTCTCGACGCGGGATTCTCGTCGTTCGTCATCGATGACCCTGCGCGCGGATTCAGCTTCCGTGCGGACGGTCCGCTCGATATGCGCTTCGACGCCCGCCAAGAGACGACCGCCGCCGGCATCGTGAACGAATGGCCGCTCGACGACCTCGCGCGCATCCTCTGGGGATACGGTGAGGAACGGTTCGCCCGCAAGATCGCAGAAGCGATCGTCGAAGCGCGCCGTACGACGCCCATCACCGGCACCATCCAGCTCACGGATATCATCGCGCACGCCGTTCCCGCATGGTACCGCCGCCACCGGACGCACTTCGCCACGAAGACGTTCCAGGCCCTGCGGATTGCGGTGAACGACGAGCTTACCGGTCTCGAGGAAACGATTCCGCAGCTCTTCGAAGCTCTGGAGCCCGGCGGACGGCTCGCCATCATCTCGTTTCATTCCTTGGAAGACCGCATCGTCAAGCACGCGTTCCGCGACCTCGAGCAGGCTGGAAAAGCCAAGCTCTACACCAAGCGCCCCATCATCGCGGGCGACGACGAGGCGGGAAAGAATCCTCGTTCCCGCAGCGCAAAGCTCCGCGTTCTCAAAAAGACCTAGTGCAACACCCATGTCCACCCGAAAACAAAAACCCAAAGCTCGCACGGATGCGCCTGCCGCGAAGGCTGCGGTCCGCTTCGATCTCCTCGCGGTGAACGTCATGCTGGCGGCGCTCGGTGTTGCGCTGTTCGTGGGGTATCTCGTCATGAACAGCCGTACGTCCACGACCGGTTTCGCCATCCGCACGGCGGAGCGCGCTGTGAGTGAGCTCGAGGATGAGCGAAAGCGTTTGGATCTCCAGGTCGTCACTGCGCAGTCGTCGCGTCGTGTCGAGGAAGGCGTCTCCGGCTTGGGTATGGTCGAGGTGGAGGTGGTGGAGTACCTCACGCTTGCTCCGCCGAGCGTGGCGGTGAAGTAGGAACCATGTCCGACGCGTCCGTCCGCACTTCAAAAGAAGGCGGATTTTTGCTATACTGAAGAACGATATATCGAATCCTATGCGCACGGAGCACGCTATCGCCACGGGACGTTTCATTGCGTACGACGTCGTCGGAACGTTCCTGTATCTGCCGTTCTGGTGGTACACGGGCGGACTGGTACGGACGGCGCGGTTTTGCGTCCAGGCGTTCGTCGCGCAGGCACGGTCGTACGGTGTGGCGATCTGGTTCAAGAACCTCTTCGTGCCGATGTACGGGCAGCGTGACCTGTTCGGACGCACCATCAGCGTCGTGCTCCGTCTGGTCGTCATCGTCTGGTACTCGTTCCTTCTCGTCGCGTACGCCGTGCTCTTGCTGGCCTTGTTTGTGGCATGGATCCTGTTCCCGCCAATGGTGGCGTTCCAGTTCGTCCGCCAGCTGTTGTTACTGACGACTGCTTGAGTATGTTCAGAAAAGACCACATACCGAAGCAGGGTTTCATCTACGGGGATCTCGTCCTCGTTTGGGGGCGTCCTATCGATGATTTCACGCTCTTCCTCGGAAAGGTGAAGCGTGTGTCGGGATTTTTCGTGAACAGCCTCGCATCGCTGTTCGTGCTTACTGGTATGGCCGCGTTTGGTCTTCGTGTCGCGGAACGGCCGTTCATGGAAGTCTTTTCGTCGGTGTTTTGGATGGCAGGGGACGTGCGCATGCTCGCGTTCTGGTTCGGTGTCATCAACCTTTCGTTCCTGTACTACCGCGCGGTGCTCGCCGCTCAGGAGCGGGAGACCGTTCGGCAGCGCGTGTACGGTGAGGCCGCAGGCGACGATGTGCGCGAGGCGAGCTTCGAAGAGCTCGCCGGTCCCCGCGATCGTCGCATTGATATCGCGAAGGCTTTTTCGGTGAAGGCATCGAAAGCGGTGGATGAGGCATACGCGCTCGCGCGGAGGTCTGGACATGTGGAGGCATCGCCAGCGCATTTGTTTGCAGCATTACTGTCCGACAAGGATGTCGCCATCGCGTTCGGCAGGCTCGGCCTTCCGTTCGCTACCTATCGCGACGAGCTCGGGCGTCTTTTGGATCAATCGGCCCCCGGCGACATGACCGTTCTCTCCGATGCCACGCACGGCGTTCTTGCTCGCGCGTACGCCGAAGCGAGGAAGCAGCGTCTCGGGAAGGTTGGTCCGTTGGAACTCTTGCTTGCAGCCGTGTCTCGCGATACCGACCTCCAAGAGATGCTCTACGCCCACGAAGTTGATGCGCGAAAGGTGGAGAACGTCGTCCGCTGGATTCGCGTCCAGGAACGCATGCGCGCGCAGATGCGGAGGTTTTCCCGCGCAGCGTCACTGCGCCCCAAGAACACCATGAACCGCGCAATGACGGCAGTCGCCACGCCGTTCCTCGACCGTCTGGGTGAGGACCTTACCCGCGCGGCCGCCATGTCCGCGCTGCCGCCAATTACCGGACGTGAGCGGGAATTCGACGCAGTATTCCGTGCTATCGAAGGCGGTCATCGTAGCGTGGTCTTGGTCGGTAAGCGCGGTGTCGGCAAGGAGGCCGTCATCGAGGGTATCGCTCAACGCATGGTGGAGGAGCAAGTACCCGCAGCACTTTCCGACGCGCGCTTGGTGACCATCGATGTCGCCCGTCTCGTTGCTGGTGTCACGGCTGCCGAGGCGCAGGAACGTCTGCTCACCGTGTTCTATGAAGTCGCACGCGCGCGGAATGTCGTGCTTGTCGTGCAGAACATCGGCGGCATGATCGGCGTTGCTGACGGAGAGGGTATCGATCTGTCACAGACGTTCGCTGCTGAGTTGCAGCGAGGATACGTCTTTGCCATCACGACTGCGACGCCGGACGAATACGCGGAGCGCATCGAGCGTTCGGCACTGGGTGGCGCGCTCGTGAAGGTGGACATTCCGGAACCGGAGACGGACGACGCCATTCAGATTCTCCAGGTCAAGGCGGGGAACATCGAATATCGCAATGGCGTGTTCTTCTCGTACGACGCCATCGAAGCCGCTGTGACGCTCTCGGCGCGGTATCTGCACGACCGGCAGTTGCCGGAGAAGGCTATTGAGGTAGCGAGCGAGGCGGCCTCTGCTGCGCGGTCGGCACGCGGCAAGGACGCCGTCGTTTCTCGTGAGGACGTTGCCGCAATCGTGTCTGAGAAGGCGAGTATCCCACTCACGAAGCTTACGGACCAAGACTCCGAGAAGCTGTTGAACCTCGAGGAGGTCATGCATGCGCGCGTTATCGGCCAGGATCAGGCGGTTACCGCTATCGCATCGGCCATGCGTCGCGCTGGAGCGTCTCTGCGCACAGGCACGCGACCTATCGCGAACTTCCTTTTTGTCGGGCCGACCGGTGTCGGTAAGACCGAACTCGCCAAGACGTTGGCCGAAGCGTATTTCAGCGGCGAAGACGCGATGATCCGGCTCGACATGTCGGAGTATCAGGATCCGTCCGCCATCAACAAGCTCATCGGCGGATCGAACGATCGCTCCGGAGGTTTGCTTACTGAGGCCGTGCGTAGGAAGCCGTTCGCACTTCTGCTGCTCGACGAAATCGAGAAAGCGCATCCGGATGTGCTCACGGCGTTTCTTCAGGTGATGGATGACGGACGGCTTACGGACAATGCCGGCCGCACCGTCGATTTCACGAACATCATTCTCATCGCGACGTCGAACGTCGGGTCTGCGGAAATCCAAGAGGCCGTGCGTGAGGGTGTCTCTCCGGAGGTACTCAAGGAGCGTCTCGTGAACGGCGGGCTCAAGGAGCGGTTCCGTCCAGAGTTTCTCAACCGCTTCGATGATATCGTCATGTTCACGCCGTTGACGCGCGAGGAGACGGAAAAGATTACTCGGCTCATGCTCGCGCATGTCGTTGCAAGCCTCGAAGAGAAAGGAATTGGTTTCCTTGTGACAGATGCCGCGGTCGCGGAGCTTGCTGACGCGGGGTTCGATCCGGCATTCGGTGCGCGGCCGCTGCGGCGCGTTATCCAGGATCGTGTGGAGAACAAGGTTGCGGACATCATTCTCAAGGGCGAGGCCGGTCGGCGCGACACCATCATCTACGACGTGCAGGGGGCTGTGACGGTGGAAAAGGCGGAGAAACTATAAGGCGAGGCAGCGAGGCTTCGCCTTATTTTTTATTAAGCAAGCCTTAAAAATAAGGCGGGAGAGGGTTGACAATCGCCTTATTTTATGCTAGAGTCATCAGTCGCCTGGAAATCCTTCCGGACGGCACGTTCTCTACAACCTGCGATGGTGCGGCTTGCCGCCCATCGCCCACCGCGATGCCGCCCGATGGGGTGTCATCGCGACGGAGTATGAAAAATGACGACGAATCAGGTTGCAACGGTCACGGTTTCGGAGACGGGTATCGTTCCGGCACACACGGTGGTCGGGCACACGAGCCCGGATATCGAGTGCTGCATGGGACTCTTCGCCCTCCGGCACGTGCCGGTGTTTCAGGAGCGTTTCCGCGTGCAGGACGGCGCGGCGCTGAAGTTCATCGCTGCCGGTCCGCTCCGCAAGGAGGACTGGAAGGCATTGGGCCTCACGAAGCGCCCGAGCGGCACGGACCTCGAGAAGCTTGGCTACAGGTTCTTCGACTGTGGCGGAGGCGAGCTTGACCAACAGGGCAAGCTCGACATCCTCCGGCAACAGT
>CAZVED010000002.1:0-121023 GCA_964626205.1 uncultured Gammaproteobacteria bacterium | reverse complement strand
CATCTCCTTGCCCTGGTCGTAGGTGAGGGTCTGGCGGATCTCGGGTGGCAGCGCGGAGAACGCCAGCGTGAACCCGTTGAGCGCATCAATAGCGGTGCTGCCGTCGAGCTTGACCAACATGGCAAGCTCGACATCCTCCGGCAACAGTTCTCCAGCTTGGATCTCATGGTCCTGGCGGTCGGAGAAAAGAACGCTCGTGCCGAAGCCGGGGTGCTGATGCCGGTCTTCGAGCTCATCTCGAGGAACGACCTCGATGCCGAAGATATCGTCGTGGATCACGACGTCAAGAACAGCAAGTGGTCGCATACGCAGCGCACGCTGCGGAACTTCGTGAGCGCGATGAATCTCCTTCACCCGAAGCGGCCCGATGTGGTCGTGAAGGTGATGGACGTCGCGTTCACAGGCCTTCTCGCGTTCTTCGAGCAGGCGGTGAGCGGCAAGCGCATCAGCGAGGACGAGCGCATGCGCATCGCGCGCAGCGCATTCCTCATGCCGAACATCATCGAGGGCCTCGCGGCGCTCGGTGAGGAGACGGTGAGCCGTTTCGTGCGCGAGTACGAGACGGCATTCGACCTCTATGAGGGAGAGTGGCTCGATGGCGTCCGTGACTACGCCAATCCCAAGAAGACGCAGGTCTACTCGGGTGTCCCGTTCCGGGACGTCGATCCGGAGACGGGCGATTCCTTCGTCCGCCCGATCACCGTGGCGATCACGACCTCGAAGTCCGAACGCATCGGTTCGGTGTGCCGTCGCGGTAACTGGTCGAAGGATCGCGGTGCAAGCCGTGAAGACATGACCATCCCCGCGCGTCGCAGCGCGGACGTGGTCCTGCACTTCCAGGAGGGTAACCACCGGAAGTTCACGATCAGCACTAAGCACATCGACCTGAGCGACGTCGCTGCGGCCATCCGCGCGGCGGACGCGCTTGCCAAGGGTGTGCGCAGGCTCACGCCCGAGCAGGTCAGCGACAAGCTCGGCTGCCCCGGCCACGTCACGGTCCGTACGCCGGACGGGACCCCTGTCGAGATGCTCTATCTCGCGGAGTTTCGGAAAGCGTTCGGGCACCTCCGGTCGAATCCGTTCTCGGAGCCGACGGCGCTGAGCAAGCGGATGATCAAGGGGGTACTCCGACGTGCGTTGACCGAGGGGCTCACTCGCCGCCTCGCCAACGACATCCTGGAGGGAACGGTCCTTACGGACTGAGCCTGACGGGTCTTGGAGGGCAGACATCACTCACGTGGTGGCTGCCCTCTCTTTTTTTTCCGTGAAATGCTACGCTGAGCGGGAAACGTATGTCGCATCTTCTCACATTCTTTGTCGCCTTCGTCATTGCTGTAGCGACGGTACCGCTCGTCATGCGGCTTGCGCGTCATATTGGCGCGGTCGACCGACCGGACGGCGTGCGCAAACTTCACGACCGCGAGACACCGCTGCTGGGGGGTGTCGCGGTCTTCGCTGGCATCGTTACGGCGCTCGTCGTTGCGGTCGCATATGGGTGGCTACCCTCCGTGCATATCGAAGTGAAGCATGTTGTCGGCATCGTAATCGCGATGACGCTTCTTCTTGTTGGCGGCATCTGGGATGATATCCGGCGTCTACGCCCAGCGGCGCAAATCGTCTGGCCGATCGCGGCAGTGCTTGTCATCATCGCGAGCGGTATCGGCATCGCGACGGTCACGAACCCGTTCGGTGGCATCATCCATCTCGATCCGTACCGGTTCACGGTCCTGTGGTTCGACGGCTTGCCGTACCGCATTACGCTGCTTTCTGACGTGTTCACGATGGTTTGGCTCCTGACGATGACCTACACCACCAAGCTGCTCGACGGCTTGGACGGCTTGGTCGCGGGTATCGCGGTCATCGGCGGACTCGTCATCGCTGCCGTGAGTTTCTTAGGCGATGTCGGTCAGCCGGATACCGCGCTCCTTGCGCTTGCGGTCGCTGGTGCATTCGCGGGGGTACTCGTTTTCAATTTCCATCCGGCACGCATCTTCCTTGGCGAGAGCGGGTCGCTCTTGGCGGGGTTCTTGCTTGGTACGCTCGCCATCATCTCTGGCGGGAAGATAGCAACGACACTGCTTGTCCTCGGTCTGCCGCTGTTCGACGCGACATTCGTCGTCCTCCGTCGCGTCGTCGTGGAGCGCAAGTCACCGTTCTCTGGCGACCGTCTGCACCTGCATTTCCGCCTGCTCGACTGGGGATTCAGCGAACGGCAGGCCGTACTCATCTTCTATTTCGTCGCGACACTGTTCGGCACCTCGACGCTCTTCCTGCACGGATCGCAAAAAATCGTGGCGCTCGGCATGGTCATGAGTCTTGTCGCGTTCTCGGTCGCCGCATGGACGGTGACCGTTGGGCGCAGGAAGAAAGGGTGAGGTATGAAGCTCTCGCCCTTGTCTCAATCGGCAATGTTCGGTGCGGTCGTAGCGGCCATGGCTGCTGCATGGCTGTATCTGACGTTCTTCGGCAACCGCCTGCCTGTCGCCACGGTCGTTGTTGGTGATAGCGTTACGGTCCGCGCAGACGTCGTTGCCACGCCCGCGGAACGTGCTCAGGGCCTCTCTGGCAGGAGTGGGTTGAGGGAGGATGAAGGGATGCTGTTCCTTTTCGAGGTGCCGGCGCGGCACCAGTTCTGGATGCAGGACATGACCTTCCCCATCGACATCATCTGGATACGACAGGGGGAAATCGTGGATATGGCCATGGATGTCCCGCCACCAGGGCCGGACGGATCTTTGCCCGTCTATACCCCTCGTGAGGCTGCAGATGCGGTCCTGGAGGTCCGCGCGGGGTTTGCGGCGACACACGGGCTTAGGGCGGGTATACCGGTCGCGTGGGAGGTTGACAGGTAAACGGGGTTCGGGTAGCATTCCCCCTATCACTAATGCATACAGTATGGCACACATCGCAGTCATCGCTACCGGCGGAAAGCAGTACCTCGTGAAAGTCGGGGACACGTTGAAGGTGGAAAAGTTGGAAGAGGAAAAGGGTGCGAGCCTGACGTTCGCTCCGCTGCTTGTCGCCAACGAAGACGGGTCCGGCGTAAAAGTCGGTGCTCCTGAGGTGAAGGGCGCGACGGTCAGCGCTAGCGTGCTCGCCCAGGGCCGCGCCAAGAAGGTTGCCGTCGTGAAGTACAAGAACAAGACTCGCTATCGCCGCACGGCCGGTCATCGCCAGCCGTTCACGTCCATCAAGATCGAGGCAATCAAGTGACCTGTACTCAGGTCATCCCGGAAGCCTGAAGGGCTGTCTGGGATCCCGTTCATGGATACAAAAAACCCGCTCCGTACAGGAGCGGGTTTTGCGATTCAGAGCTTTGCTGCTTCCGGAAAGACTTCCAGAAGGGCTTTGCGGGAGAAGATGCGGCGCCGAATCTCGTCGATAGGGAGGTATGACATCCATTGCGGGACGGTGCTGACGCCGTGGAGCTCCAGCGTGGAGCCGACGACGCGACACTGTTTGTCGAATGCCGGCCCTCCGCTCATTCCCTGCGCCGCGAGCATGCTGACGCAGTGGTGGGGTGCGCCCATGGAGCTGCGTGCCTTCACGTCGTAGACGTACCCGCTCGCGAGTTCGTAGTCGTCGCAGCCGACGCGGAAGATCTCGTTGCCGGGCTTGATCCGATCGGACTTCCCGAGCTTCGCTACAGCCAGCGTTTTCGGCGGGCGACGGAGCTTGAGGATGGCGATGTCGGTCTTCACGTCGTGATAGACGAGATCCGCAGTATAGCGTCCCCAGGCATGGATCTTCCATTCGTCGTCATCCAGCCGGAGACGACTGACGTACATGACCGGACGACGCTTCACGACATGGTACGCGGTAAGGATGTAGCCATCCCGCGTGAGGACGATGCCGGTCCCGATGCGCGCACCGGCCTTGCTCGGTGTGTCGCAATCGATACGGACCGTCGCTTTGATGGCGCGACGGAAGATGCGGCGCTGTGCCAATGGAGGTTCTACGAGCATGGCGTCTCCTTCCTTGGTGAAGGGCAGTATCGCCAAGTGCATTGTTGCAGGCGGGGGTGGTATGGGCAAGGGGTAGGAAAAAACCGGCAGTGAGCCGGTTTTTCTTAGAATGGAGGTTGTTCTGCCGTATGCTGACGTTCGCGTGCTGGCTCCGCTGCGGGTGTTGCTTGCGGCGCGAGGTCGCGCCTGCCGCGGAAAGCGTCCGTGAGCGTGACTTCGTCCGCATAGCCGAGTTCGGAGCCGATAGGGAGGCCGCGCGCGAGGCGGGTGAGGCGCACGGCAAGCGGCTGGAGCATGCGCGTGAGGTAGAGCATGGTGGACTCGCCCTCGATGGTCGGGTCCATGGCAAGAATGACTTCCTTCGGACGCTCGGTCTTCACGCGGGTGATGAGCTCGCGGACCGTGAGCTGGTCGGGTGTGATGCCGTCGGCCGCCGAAAGCACGCCGCCGAGGATATGGTACAGGCCGCGGTGTTCCGCGGTGTGCTCGACGGCGATGAGGTCCTGCTCGGTCGCGACGACGCAGATGACGTCGCGTTCACGCTTCACGTCCGCGCAGATGGAACACGGATCCTGCTCGGTGTAGTTGCGGCATTGGGAGCACGGTCCGAGGCTCTGATCGGTGTGGAGGATGGCTGCGGCAAGACGCTCTCGCTCGCCCTTGCTGCGCTTGAGCAGCGAAAAAGCATAGCGTTCGGCCGTTTTCGGTCCGACGCCGGGAAGCGCTCCGAGCTCCTCGATGAGGGTCTCGATCGGTTTGGGAAACTTCGGCATGCGATCCGTTCAGTCGGCTTACATCCCAGGGATATCGAGACCGCCGGAAGACTTCATCTTTTCGACCATCTTCTGCTGTGCTTTCTTCACGGCGTCCGTGAACGCGTCCTTGAGCGCGGACTGCAGCTTCTCACGGTCGGTCATCATCTCCGGGTCGATGTCGACGGAGGTGACGGCTTGGTTGCCGTCCATGCCGACCTTCACCTTGCCCCAGGCGGCGGAACCCTCGACTTTTTCTTGGGCGAGTTCTGATTGAATGGTTTTAGCCTTGTCGCGGAGATCTTTGAATTGCTTGAGCTTGTTGAACATAGATGTAGTCGTCATCGCGAGGCCGAAGGCCGTGGCGAACCCGTCGGGATTGCTTCGGCCTTTCAGGCCTCGCAATGACGGTCTTGAAATGGATTAGTGTGCGTCAGAATTGCGGTTCCGGCTGGCGCTGATGCTGCCGACTTTCGGCTGGACCAGAGGAGAAGCTGGTCGCCATCGCCATGTTCTTTTCCAGGTTCCGGAAACTGGTGCGCGCTTCGTCGAAGTAGAGAGGAACGATGCCGGTTGGGCCGTTACGGTGCTTGGCGATGTGGATTTCCGCCAAGTAGCGTTCGTCCAACGGAATCTCGTCCTTGCGGTAGTTGCCGTCTGCGGCCTTGCGGTAGATGAACATGACCACGTCCGCGTCTTGCTCGATGGAGCCTGACTCGCGCAGGTGGGACAGCTTCGGGATGGCGGGTTTCACGTTTTCTGCCGCGCGCGAGAGCTGCGACAGTGCAAGGACCGGGATGTTGAGTTCGCGCGCGATTCCCTTGAGACCACGGGAGATTTCGGCGACTTCGTTGACGCGGTTGTCGGAGTTCTTGTTGCCGTGGCGCGACTCCATGAGCTGGAGATAGTCGATGATGAGCATACCGAGACCGTGCTCGCTTTGCAGGCGACGCGCCTTGGTGCGGATATCCATGATGTTCACGTTCGGCGTATCGTCGATGTAGATAGGGGCCTCGGAGAGATTACCCATGGCGTGGCCGATGCGCGTGAAGTCGTTGTTGTCGCCACTGCCCTTGTCGTCGAGGTTGCCGGTGCGCATGCGCCACAAGTCTACGCCGGCTTCCGCGCAGAGCATACGGTCGACTAATTGATCCTTGCTCATTTCGAGCGAGAAGAGGCCGACTGGCATTTTGTATTTTACTGCGGATTGGCGGGCGATATCGAGCGCAAACGACGTTTTTCCGACCGATGGACGCGCAGCAAGGATGATGAGGTCGGATTTTTGGAAGCCACCGAGCTTGGCATCGAGGTCGGTGAAGCCGGTCGGGATGCCGCGGAGCTTGCCTTTTTCGCGGTGAAGCTCATCGATGCGCTCGAATGCCACGCTGAGCGCGTCGGAGATGGGAGAGAACGCGGTTTTGACGTAGTTCTGCGTTACGGAGAAAAGCTTGCGTTCGGCTTCATCGAGGACCGTGTCGAGGCTCTCTTCTTCCTGGAACGCCATGCCGGTGATGTCCGTTCCTGCGGCCATGAGACGCCGTAGCGTGGCCTTACGCTGGACGATTTCGCCGTAGTGCACCACATGCGCGGCGGTCGCCACCATGCTCGTGAGCTGGATGAGATAGGCGCGGCCACCGATGGCTTCGAGCCGACCTTTTTCGTTGAGACGGTTGGAAAGCGAGAGCAGGTCGACTGGTTCGCGGCGGTCGGAGAGCTCGCGGATGGCATCGAAGATATCCGAATGCGCCTGTTTATAGAAGTCATCCGAATGGACCGTGTCGCCAAGCCGGATAAGCGCATCCTTGTCGATAAGAATGGCACCGAGCAGGGATTGCTCGGCTTCGAGATTTTGCGGTGGGATGCGGTCGTTCGCCATAGGGTACTTCGGCAAGTGTACGGGAAGGCAGGGGGAACTTCAACGGGAAATGGGGAGAAGGTGGGGACGGGGAGTGGACGAAAAACCGCCCCGTGTGATGGGGCGGAAGATTAGCGCTTAAGCAGGCGCTTCGCGATGCGGTCGTGGAGGCTCGTGCGGTACATGAAGGTCATGTGACCGCCGGCAACGATGACGTTTTCGCCCCCTTTGAGGTGACAGAGCGGAGCCGGACAGATGAGGTCTCCGGCGCCGGCGATGGAGACGATAGGGAGACCGTCCGGCATCGGGAGTGCGTGGAGCCGACGCAGATACGGACTCAGGAGGCGCAGGTGGGAAATCGTGCGCCAGACGGCGCCGAGCGGCGTCGCGATGCTCGCGATGGGGAGGCCGCGGTAGGGCGTGCCATAGCTCACGGCACCACGGATGAGGGGGCCGATACCGCCGCTCTTGATGGCGTCGAGCATCGCGAGGCCTCCCATGCTGTAGGCGAGGGAGTACAGATCGCAGTCCGGGTAGCGGCGATGCGCGCCGACAATGAATGCCGCGACACTCATGCCATATTCGCTGAGATCGAGGATGTCCGTGCGGTCGAACGGGATGCGTTCCACGATGAATCCCAGCGATTCGTAGTATCGGGAAACAAGGACGAGGTTCGATGGTCCGAGACGGAACCCATCGATGAGAATGAGCACTGGACGCTTTGTGCGCATGACCACTCCTTCCGTGTCATGACTTGGTAACGGTAGTCGTTTCCGCAAGGAAAGGGAAGCCTGCTATACTGTCGTCATGACCAAGGAGAATCGCCAATTCGTCACCGCTGTCGCGACGCTCGTCGGCACCATCATTGGCGTCGGGCTTTTTGGGTTGCCGTACGCGCTTTCGCAGGTGGGTGTCGGCCTGGCGTTGCTGTACTTCGTCGTTCTCGGTGGCATCCAGGTACTTCAACACCTGTTCTTCGCCGAGGCGGCCATCGCGAGCGGGGACCCGCAGCGGCTGCCCGGACTCGTCGCCCGGTACATTGGTCCGCGCGCAAAACGCGTTGCCGCCGTCGCAACCGTGCTCGGATTCTGGGGCGGCATGCTCGCGTACGTCATCGTCGGTGGAACGTTCTTGCATACGTTGCTCGCGCCGTTCCTTGGAGGAACCGTGTTCACCTATCAGATCGGTTGGGCGATTGTGGGTGCGTGCGTCATCTTCTTCGGCTTGAACGTCGTCGCGCGCATCGATTTGTTCGCCACTATCGGCTTGCTTGCGGCGATGTTGCTCATCCTCGGGATGAGTGTCCCGCACGTGCAGGCGGATTTCCTCCCGTGGTTCGTCGGTGCGGATCTTTTCTTGCCGTACGGCGTCATCCTGTTTTCGCTGACAGGGCTGCCTGTTATTCCGGAAATGGAAGACATCTTCGAAGGACGGCATGAGCGGTATCGGCTTGCTATCGTCGTCGGCACGCTTATCGCGACAGTCTTTACCGCAGCATTCGGATTTCTTGTTTGGGGACTGACCGGCCCTGCCACGACGGGAGACGCCGTCGCGGGTATCATCGGCGTGCTCGGTGCGCGCGTCGGTGTCACGGTCGCGGCGTTCGGGTTCCTTGCGGTCGCGACATCGTTCTTCGCGACGGCTATCAACCTCCAGAACACGTTCGAGTACGACTTCAAACTTCCGCACCTCGTGGCGTGGTTCCTCACAGGCGGCGTTCCGTTGGCCGTCTTCTTGCTTGGTGCAAAGGATTTCGTGGCAATCATCAGTTTCTCTGGAGCAGTGTTCGGTGGTATTACTGCCGTGCTCGTGTCCATGCTCTATGTCGCAGTCACGAGGCAGAAAGCGGTCACGGGAAAAGTACTCGGCGTGCCACTCTGGGTGGCGTATGCGTCTATGGTCCTGCTTGCCGCAGGCGCGCTCATTGAGACGATCATCGCGGCGGGGCACGTGTTGTAGGGTGCCTGACACTGTAGGGACAGATAGAGTGGCATGCGCCCTACATAAAAACCGTCCGGTGCGTGCGCCCAGACGGTTTTGTGTTGTCGTCGGCTTAGAGGCTGTGTCGCCGTTCGGCAAGTGTGAGCACGTTCGCAAGCAGCATGGCGACGGTCATGGGGCCGACGCCGCCGGGAACCGGGGAGATGTGTCCTGCAATATCCCAGACGTCCAGCGCGACATCGCCGACAATTTTTCCATCCACGCGGTTGGTGCCGACATCGATGATGATGGCGCCCGGTTTGACCATGCGACGTTCCACGAAGCTGGCACGTCCGACGGCGACGATGAGGATGTCGGATTCTTTCGCGGCTTCTTCCAAATCTGGCGCATCAGGCTTACGGAACGTCGGCGCGAATTCGGCTTCCACGAGCGCCTTGGCGAGCGGGCGATAGAAGACGTCGGAGTTGGCGATGACGAGCGCGGTCATGCCGGGGCGTGTCGCGTTGGTCGACGTGATAAGCGTGAGAATGCCGGCGGCAAGACCGGGAGTGACGGTCGTCCGGGGGTGAAAGCCGTCCACGTCCTTTGCGGGGTCCATGGCCATGATGACCGTGTCTTCGTCGATGTGGTCGGGGAGCGGGAGCTGCACGAGGATGGCGTCGATATCCGGGCGGGCGTTGAGTTTCTGCACGACGGCGAGGACTTCTTCCTGCGTCGCGGTGGCGGGGAGGTGATGGCGTTCGAAACAGATACCCGCGTCCGCGCAGGCTTTTTCCTTGAGGTTCACGTAGAGGTGGGAAGCCTCGTCGTCGCCGACCAAGACCACACCGAGCCCCGGAGACACCTCCAATAGCGCAACATCAGTCGCGACTTTCATGCGTATGTCCGCGGCAAGCTTTTTTCCGTCGATGCGCTGAGCGGACATAGTTAGTACGGAAGATCGGGATAGATAGGGAATGCAGCGGCGAGCTGGTGGACGACACGTTCGGCGTCCTGGAGGACAGTCTCGTCCGTGTGGTCCCGCAGCACCGCGGCGATGGTGACCGCGAGCGAGCGGATGTCGTCTTCGCGCATGCCACGCGTGGTGAGGGATGGCGTGCCCAAGCGGAGGCCGGAAGGGTCCGTTGGTTTTCGCTCGTCGAACGGAATCATGTTCTTGTTCGCGGAGATGCCGACGCGCTCAAGAGCGGCTTCTGCGGCCTTACCGCCGATGCCGAACGGGGTGAGGTCGACGAGCACGAGGTGGTTGTCCGTTCCGCCAGAGACGATGCGGAGGCCGTGTGCCGCAAGCGTCTCGGTAAGCGCTGCGGCGTTTGCGAGCGTCTGTCGTTGGTAGTCGACGAAGGTCGGCTGTGCGGCTTCGTGGAACGCCACGGCCTTGGCCGCGATGACGTGCTCCAACGGTCCGCCCTGCATGCCGGGAAACACGGCGGAGTCGATGCGTTGTGCGAGCGTCTTCTTGTCGTCCGGACGGAGGCGGTCGGCGGTCGTGCAGAGGATCATGGCGCCGCGCGGTCCGCGGAGCGTCTTGTGTGTGGTCGTGGTGACAACGTCCGCGTGTGGGACCGGATCCGGGTGGACCTTTGCGGCGACGAGCCCGGCAATATGCGCCATATCGACCATGAGGTACGCGCCACATTCTTCCGCGATCTTCCGGAACGCAACGAAGTCGATGCTACGCGGATATGCGGTTGCACCAGCAACGATGACCTTCGGGCGTTCGCGGAGCGCGACAGCACGGACCTCGTCCATATCGATACGCTCAGTGTCTTTCCGTACGCCGTAGGAGACGACCTTGTACGCCTTGCCGGAGAAGCTTGCTGGGCTGCCGTGCGTGAGGTGACCGCCGTGCGCGAGATCCATCGCCATGAGCGTGTCGCCGAACTCCATGAGCGCAGTGTACGCGGCCATGTTCGCGGGGGAGCCGGCATGCGGCTGGACGTTGGCGTGCTCCGCGCCGAAGAGTGCCTTCGCGCGGTCGATGGCGGTCTGCTCGATAACGTCGATAACTTCGTTACCGCCGTAGTACCGCTTGCCCGGGTAGCCTTCGGAATACTTGTTGGTGAGCGGCGTTCCGAGTGCCTCAAGGACGGCCTGCGAGACGATGTTCTCGGAGGCGATGAGTTCGAGACCGTCACGTTGGCGAGCGGTTTCGCGCGCGACAGCGTCGGCAATGGCAGGGTCGGTTGTACGGAGATGGTCGATGGACATGGGGTGATGGTACACCGGAAATATGTACTGAGCAATCGGTTCCTTTGTGTCATTGCGAGTGGGTCGTATCCGACCCCGAAGCAATCCCGAACATGGACGGGATTGCTTCGGGCAGGCGAGTACGCCTACCCTCGCAATGACACACATCTAACAAAAAACCCGCGCCGGAGCGCGGGAAAGCTAGTTCTGGAATCCGGCGATGGAAACGGTGGTGCACGTCGTGCCGTGTTCTTCGGCGGAGTCGTAGTCGAGCGAGAGCTTCAGCCGGTCCTCGAGCGTGACAACCTCGTCATCTTCGAATTCCAGCATGCAATGCTGACCTTTCTTCAGGAACCATTCCTCGATGACCTCCTCGTGGTCGGCCTGGGATTCGCGGCAGAGGGTCACGACGAAGTGCTTCTGCTGCGGCTCTTTCAACGAGACGACGATGATGTAGTCCGGGAGGCGGTTCTGGATGACGATGAGTTGCGCGGAAAGCTGTGCGGTCATTGGACGACTCCTTGAATGCGGAAGACCTTCTCGGTCTCGCTGAGGTCCGAATAGCCGAGAACGAAGCCGGACGCATCGTGGACTTCGATATCCGGGGCATCTTCACGGAACGTCACCTTGCAGCGCTGCTTCGGCGCGAGCGTCTCATTGTGCATGACGACGCCGTCGATGGAGCCCTGCTTGAGGCCGAGGCGGATGATCTTCTTTCCGGCAGCGTCGTCGCGAGCGATGGTCACGTGCACCGTGAGGAATGGGAGCTCGTTCCAAACATGGACAATGAGCATGATGGACCTCCTTGGGGGAGCTGTGAGCACCGTAGCATGGGGCAGGAAAAAGCTACAGCGTCTTCACCATGTACGTTCCTTGAAGCCGATATCCGAGCTTTCGGTAGTACTCCCGCACGCCGATGCCGGAGATGACGGCGACCTTTTTGTACCCGGCGGCTTTGGCGATGCGCTCGGCCTCGCGGACGAGCTTCTTGCCGAGACCTTTGTGCTGCGAAGCGTTCGGATCTTTTCCATCGATGGGTACGAGCCGTCCGTACGTGTGCAGCTCGCGGATGAGTGCGGCACCGCGAAGCACAGGGTACGCGTCCCAGACCTTGCGCATATCGCCCTTGGTTTCTTTTGGAGGAAGGCGCAGGCGGCAGAACGCGTAGACGCCGCGACGATGCGCGTCCTCGAAGCTCAGGAAGTGCTCTTCGCCGCCGGATGCGTCGTAGGAATCGTCGAAGGCGACGGGCTTCTCAAGCATAAGCGACGGATCCTCGGTGCCGACGCGGCCGATCTCGCGGCAGCGCAGGCAGGCGCACTTCAGGCCGCGTTCCTTCATGCGGTCCTGGATGACCTGGCGGAGGTTGGTCGTCATGTTGCCAGCCATGATGGACGTGGAGGGGATGTCGCGGATGAGGCGCGAGATGCGGCAGTAGCGCGGGATGCGCGTCTTCGCCTGGATGATCATCTCGATGAGCTCCTCGTCGGAGTAGGGGACATACTCGCCACGTTTCCATTGCTCATAGATTTCCGCGAGCTCCACGACGACCATCGGATAGATCTTGATCATGTCCGGGCGGAAGTTCGGGTTCTCGAAGATCTCGACGAGTTCTTTGCCGTCGGATTCCGGTGTGGCGCCGGGGAGCTGGGGCATCATGTGGAAGTCGGTCTTGTAGCCCGCGTCCTTGAGAAGCTTTGCCGCGCGCACGACCGCGGCAGTGCCATGGCCGCGCTTGGTGGCGTCCAGGATGGCGTCGTCGATGGATTGCACGCCGAGCTCCACACGCGTGCAGCCGAGCGTGCGCAGGCGAGTGATTTCTTGTGGGGTGATCCAGTCCGGGCGCGTCTCGAGCGTGAGGCCGATGATGCGATGACCGGCCTTCTCGTTGCGTTTCTGCGAGGCGTCGAGCGTCGCGGTGCGCGAGCGCGCCGAAGCGGAGGCGTTGAACGCGTTCGCGGCATCGAAGCAGCGCTTGATGAACCACTGCTGGTAGCGCCAGTCGTACGCGGACCAGGTGCCGCCCTTCACGATGAGTTCGATCTTGTCCGCCGCGTGGCCGTTCTTCGTGAGCGCGTCGAGGCGTGTCTCCACCTGCCGCCACGGGTCGAACTTGTTGAGCAGCGCGCGCATGGCCGCCGGTTCGTTGGAGAGGTAGCTTTTCGGCATGATGGCTTCCGTCGGGCAGTAGACGCACGCACCTGGACATGGGTACGGCTTCGTGAGGACGGTGATGATGGCGACGCCGGAGAGCGAGCGCACTTCGCGGCGCTTGAGGATGCGCTCGAGGATAGGGGAGCGTTTGGAGGGGTCTGCGGCAATGACGGCATCGTACGCGACGCGGAGCGCGGGAATGGCCGGCATCAGCGTGCTTTCGCTGTTTGCAATCTCGCGCGAGCGCGCAAAGAAGGCTTCCTTGCTCTGTATCTTCTCGCGCAAGGATGCTTCAATGATGGCAGTCGAAAGTTTTTTTCCAGACACCGACATGCGGAAGGAGTTTGCGGACGCGCTTATCGAGAAGGTCCGCCGTGATTATGACAGCATAGCTGATTCGTTTTCCGTCTCGCGCTATGCGCTGTGGCCGGAAATGTTGACGTTCCCCGACCACGTGCCGCCGGGCGGTTCCGTGCTCGACATGGGCTGCGGCAATGGGAGAGCATATCAGGCGTTAGCCGGTCGGGCAATAGCCTACGATGGCATCGATGGCTCCGAGAAGCTCATTGCATACGCACGGGAGAAGGTGCGCGATGAGCTCGTGCGGTTCACGGTCGGGGACCTCCGCACATTGCCGTATGGCGATGACGCCTTCGACCTCGTGATTGCGGTGGCGAGCATTCACCATCTGCCATCCACGGAGTATCGGCGCATGGCTATTCGGGAGGCGTATCGCGTGCTCAAGCCAGGCGGGACGTTCATTATGGAGAGTTGGGATCTTTGGCGTCCACGGTACTACTATCCGACGACACTCGGGATGCTTTGGCGATGGGCGACTCGGCAAGGGTACGACTTCGGCGATATGCTGAAGCCTTGGAAGAGCGGTCCGGAGCGCGTCGACCGGTATTACCATGCCTATACGAGAGGTGAGGCCGCTCGGGACTGCCGCGCCGCGGGTTTCGAGGTGGCATCGAATGGCTATCTGCGCCAGGGGAAACCGGCCCATTGGTGGAACGGAGAGATCCTGGTGACGGTTTGTCGGAAGCCGGAGTGAGACGTCCTTGGCGGTGCCTGGCACCAAAGGGATAGACACGAGCGCACCGTCTTTGCAGAATCCGGTGGCAGGAGTATCGTCCAATAACCGTCATATGGGCGGTTACCAAGGCCTTTAGCACGGAGGTGCCAGTGACGCGGTTCCCCTCTGATGATGACGACAAGTTCCGGCCGGTGTCCGATGAGGAACGCCAGTTGGTTTCGTTGTTCAAAACAGCACTCGTGTTTTCTTGGAAGGAGGTCACGCAGGATGACGGGCGCGAAACGGTTCCGGCGCGCAAGATGCGCTTGGACAAGCCTCACGCCGCGACACGCTTCTTCGAAGAAGTGATCGGTCTCGGCGATCGCGGGTACGATATCGCGGCGCACATCATCGCGAAGCACTTAGACGCCATCGAGCGGCCGGTGCGGAGCAATCTCATGACGCGCATGGCTCGTGCGATTCCGGACTGCATCATGCGGTCGCGGGACGTGCAGGAGCGGGAAATCTCGCAGTTCGGACAGGTCATCGACCGGCTCATCGCGGACTTCCCAGAACGGTTCCTCGAGTGGGCAGAAGACATGGAAGCGGACGATCCGTGGAACGACCTCAAGCGTCAGCCCACGTCCATCATCCGCGGGGCGTTCCTTTCCTCGGCCATCGACGCACGGAAGACCGTCGCGTTCTGGGCACTCGCCGCGACGTCGGCGAAGTTTCCTGAGCGGATGTTCTCGGATCCGGCGGCGTCGGGGTCGGATGCCTCCTCGGCATTCACGACCTATCACATGCGGAGATACGCGGACATGTTCGCGGTCATGTCGGAGGCGGCGCTGCATCGCTTTGCCACTCGTATGCGGACGCATGCGGTGTCGCGAATCACCATCACGCACGATCTTGAAAAGGGTCGTATCGTGACGGAAGAGCCGTTGTCTGCGCGTGATCGCGCGGACATGTTCCGCACGATCCTGTCCCACATCACTGATGTCGCACGTCGCGATGTCGTGGCGCAGTTCCTCAATGCGCCGGACTCGCCGACGGCGTGACGTCGCCCCCATAATCCCCGACAGCTTGTCGGGGATTTTTTTTGTCCTCGCGCATAAGGTATGCTTCCGGCATATGCGACGTCTTGAGGGAATCACACGCGTTCATATGGTCGGTGCCGGCGGCATCGGTCTTTCGGCGTTGGCGAAGCTGTTCGCGCACAAGGGGATGCAGGTCACCGGCTCCGACCTCGCGGAGAACGAAGCGACGGCCGAGCTCCGCGCCATGAGCATCGCGGTCGCCATCGGTTCGGAGGCGGCGTTCGTGCCGGAGGGCGTGGAGCTGCTCGTGTACTCCGATGCGGTTCCGGAAACCGACCCACAGCGGGTCGAGGCCGCTCGACGCGGCATTCCGCAGCTCACGTACGTCGACTGCCTTGCGGAGCTTTCCAAGGAGTATCGCACCATCGCGGTGTCGGGTACGAACGGCAAGAGCACCACGACCGCGATGTTGGGGTTGTGCCTCATCGAGGCGGGGTTCGACCCGACGGTCATCGTCGGTACCAAGGTCCCGCAGTTTCCGCTCAAGAACCTCCGCGTTGGTGGCAGCGACCTGCTCGTCGTGGAGGCCTGCGAGCATCATGCGAACATGCTCAAGTTGCATCCGCAGATGATCGTGCTGACGAATATTGAAGAGGATCATTTGGATTTCTACCGCGATATCGAGCACATTCGCGAGACCTTCCAGACGTACGTCGATCGTTTGCCGCCGGACGGGCAGCTGGTCCTGAACGCGGACGACCGTGTGAGCTTCAGCGAGCTTGTTCCGAAGACGAGTTTCGTGACGTATGGCATCGATGCACGTGCGGATTACGTGGCGCGCCGGCTCATCGCACAGGAATGGAGACAGACGTTTTACGTCGACCACGATTCAGGCTCCGGGGCGATGCATGTCCCTGTCACGCTCTGGAAGCCGGGTCGGTTCAACGCGTACAACGCGCTCGCGGCGGCGACTGCCGCACACGAGCTCGGTGCCGCCAGTGAAAGCATTGCCGTCGCGCTCTCCAACTACACCGGCCTGTGGCGGCGTTTCGAGGTGGTCGGAGAGTGGCACGGCGCGATCGTCATTTCCGACTACGCGCACCACCCGACGGGACTGCGCGAGACCATCGCTGGCGCCAAGGAGTTTGCGCCCAGCAGCCGCGTCATTGCCGTCTTCCAGCCACATCACCGCAACCGAACGAAGCGGCTGTTCGATGAATTCGTCCCGGCGTTCGACGGAGCAGAGGCGGTCATCCTGCCGGAAATCTACGACGTCGCAGGACGCGATATCGCCGAAGATGCCGACGTCTCGTCGACGCGCCTCGCGGAAGCCGTGCAGGCTCGTGATGCCATGCATGGTGTTGCGCGCACCGTTGCTGCCGTTGGAGCAGTCGCGGAAGCGGTGCCGATGCTCGAGGAGTTGGTGCGCCCCGGAGACCTTATTTTGCTCATGGGCGCGGGGAACATCGATTCGTTGCGGCATGTGTTGAAGGACGTTTAACGTGTCATTGCGAGGGTCGATGTACTCATCGGCTCGAAGCAATCCCGTCCATGTTCTGGATTGCTTCGGCCTTTGGCCTCGCAATGACAACGTGGGAAGGGTTCTCTCTCGTCAGCACAAAAACTATGCTCGATCAACTCCAACAACGTATCAGTTCGGACGTGAAGGCAGGCGTCGTGCTCGCACCGTTCACGACGTTCAAGCTCGGCGGTCCGGCGGAGTATTTTTTCGAAGCCAAGGACGCGGACTCCGTCGCGCGCGCCGTCGCTGCCGCAGGCGAGCTCGGCATCCCGTTTTTCGTCATCGGCGGAGGCTCCAACATGGTCATTGCGGACGACGGCATCAAAGGTCTCGTCATTCGCGTCGTCGCGCAGGGTTTCATGATCGATGATACGTCCGTCACGGCAATGGCGGGCATGGCGTCCGGACTTGTCTCCATGAAAGCGACAGAAGCTGGACTTACGGGGCTTGAATGGATGGTCGGGCTTCCAGGCACCATCGGCGGTGCGGTTCGTGGTAACGCCGGAATGTTCGGTGGGGAAGTGCGCGACAACCTTGTTTCAGCACAAGTGCTCAAAGATGGCGTCATCGTCACCATGACGAACGCCGAGTGCGCGTTTTCTTACCGCGAATCCGTTTTCAAGCATGAGCCGCGCTGGGTCGTGCTTTCTGCGACGTTCGGGTTGGCGCTCGCGCAAAACAAGGAGGCGTCGAAGGCGCAACTGCGTGTGAACCTTTTGAAAAAGAAAGAACAGCAGCCCATCGAGTTCCCGACAGCCGGTTGCGTGTTCGTGAATTGGAAGCCGGAAAAGTCGGAGGACGTGGAGTCGCTCCGCACAACGCTCGACCTCGACAAGGACGAGGTGATTCCGGTGACCAAAGCCGGTGCCGTACCTGCTGCATGGATCATCGACCGCGCGCAGCTCAAAGGTTTTACGACCGGCCACATCAGCGTGTCCGACAAGCATGCGAACTTTTTTATCAATGACGGCAAGGGGAGCGCTGACGAGGTTGTGCAACTCATCGCGGCCATCAAAACGAAGGTCCGCAACATGACGGACGGTGTCGTGCAGCTCACGGAAGAAGTGGAGTACGTGGGATACTGAGCGTCCTTCTTACGCCGGATGGCTCGGTCTGCTACACTAAGCGTAGCTAACGCCTATCGGTCACCCTATGCGCATATCGTTTTCGCGTGTTTCCGTCGCGCTGTCCTCCCTTGTCGTCTCATTTGCTTTCCTGTCTCCTGTAGACGCTGCGGTTACCGCACGGGATGTCCTTATCAAGGCGCCGGGGCAGGGTGCGGCAGTGTATTATCTCGCGAGCGATGGGAAGCGGTATGTCTTCCCGAGCGAGAAGACGTATCGGACCTGGTTCTCGGACTTCTCTGACATTACCGAAGTCACGCTTGCTGACCTCGCGTCGTTTCCCATTGGTGGCAATGTTACGTACCGGCCGGGCATCCGCATGGTGAAGATCACGACGGACCCAAAGGTCTACGTGGTCGACCGCGGCGGCGTGCTCCGATGGATTGCGTCCGAAGCGGTCGCGACGGCGCTGTACGGCGCGGACTGGAACACGAAGATCGATGATGTTCCGGACGCATTTTTCTTCAGCTACCTCATTGGAACATCCGTCACGTCGGTCGATGACTTTCATCCGTCGACCGCAGCGTTGGCTGCTACGACCATCAACGCGGACCGCTCTCTCGGAGCCTCCGCTCAGGCGCGTCGTTCCGACACTGCTCCGGGTGGCGGCATCGGCGCTCCGGTCACCGGTCCCGTACTGACATCGTTCAGGTTCCCGGATATCGACGGCGGCATCGGACTCATCAACGACACTGCGCGCACGGTCCGCATCACGGTGCCCTACGGCACGAGCCTCTCCGCGCTCGTGGCGCGAGTCGGACATACTGGCGCGTCCGTCTCGCCGGCGGACGACATCGCGCAGGACTTCAGGAATTCGGTGACGTACACGGTCACTGCCGCGGACGGTGTGACGCGTGCGTACGTCGTCACTGTCACGGTTGCCGCGCGTAGTTCGAAGAAGTCCATCACCTCCTTCTCGTTCATCAATCTGTCCGACACAGATGGCGATATCGATGAGGACGAACGAACCATCGCGGTCACCGTACCGCACGGAACGAATCTTTCCTCGCTCGTTCCGAGAATCGTGCATGACGGTGTCGCTATCAGCCCGGACTCGTCGACCGCGCGCAATTTCAGGAACTCCGTGAACTATCGCGTGACCGCCGAAGACGGCACGACACAGACGTATTCCGTTACAGCGACCGTTGCCCCGCCTGCATACGCTAAGGCAATCACGTCGTTTACCTTCCCATCCGTTTCCGGAGCAGTCGGAGAAATCGACGAGGCCGCGAAGACCATCGAGATCACCGTGCCGTACGGCACCAGCCGCACATCGTTCGCACCGACGATCGTGCATGATGGCGCGTCCATCAGCCCGGCGTCAGGCTTGTCGCGCAACTTCTCGAACCCAGTGACGTACACGGTCACTGCGCGCGACGGGTCGCGTCAGGCGTATGTCGTGACCGTGGTCGTGTCGCCGTACCGCTCTTCAAAATCCATCACGTCGTTCTCCTTCCCGTCGCTCGCGGGCGCGACGGGCGTCATTAACGAATCCGCGCGCACCATTGCCGTCACTGTACCGTACGGCACCAGTCGTACATCCCTCACGCCGACCGTGGTACACAGTGGCGCATCCGTGAGTCCGGCATCCGGTACGACGAGAAGTTTCTCGAACACGGTGAATTACCGTGTGACTGCCGAGGATGGGACGACGCAGACGTATGCTGTCACCGTCTCCGTATCCCCGTATCGCACGGCGAAAGCCATTACCTCCTTCCGCTTCAACAACCTCGCGGGCGCGACGGGCGTCATGAACGAATCCGCGCGCACCATTGCCGTCACGGTGCCTGCCGGCACGGACCGCACATCGCTCATCCCGACAGTCGTCTTCGACGGCGAGTCCGTCAGCCCGGCGTCAGGCACGGCACGGAACTTCACGAACACGGTGAATTACCGCGTGACAGCAGAGGACGGTTCCACGCGGACGTATGCGGTGACCGTGACCGTCGCTCCGTAACGCGCCGTGGATGTTTCCTCGGCCCTGCCGTATACTGTCATCACTTACCTCATCACCACTATGCAGCTCGACATCAAGACGAAAGACATCGAACTCACGGATGCTATCCGCGCGCACGTAGAGGAAAAGATGGCCTCGCTCGAGGCAAAAATATCGCGGTTCGGCGATTCCGTGACCGCGGAGGTTGAAGTTGGAAAGACGACGAATCACCACAACAAGGGCGATATTTTCCGCGCAGAGGTGCACGTTCGTTTGCCAGGCAAGCTCGTGTACGCGGAGGCCGTGCACGAGGATCTCTATACCGCGGTAAACGAGGCCAAACAGGATGCGGATCGGCAGATCGTCGACTACAAGGATAAGATGGAGGACTCCCGAAAGAATAGCGGGGAAGACGCAGTCTAGAACGAAAAACCGCCCGGAAGGGCGGTTTTTCGGTTCTCGACAGTACGGGGCGAACCCGGTAGACTTCACGGACTATGGGATTTCTTACTGCACTCTTCGGCGACCCGAACGCGAAGGTCATCGCTTCGTACCGGCCGCTCGTCGACGCTATCAACGCATTGGAAAAGACGGTCGAAGGCCTCGATCTCGCAGGTATCCGCGCCAAGAGCGATGAGCTCAAGAAGCGCGCGCAAGGAGGCGAATCGCTCGATGACCTGCTACCAGAGGCTTTCGCGCTTTGTCGTGAGGCTGCCAAGCGCACCATCCAGCAGCGCCACTTCGAAGTGCAGCTCATGGGCGGTATCGCGCTGCATCAGGGGAATATCGCCGAAATGCGTACCGGAGAAGGCAAGACGCTCACCGCGACACTCGCGGTGTACCTCAATGCGCTCGCCGGCAAGGGTGTACACGTCGTGACGGTCAACGACTACCTCGCGCGCCGTGACGCCGCATGGATGGGTCAGGTGTACGACCTGCTCGGCCTTTCGGTCGGCATCATCAACCATAACGGTGTTTCGTACCGCTACGACGCTTCGTTCGTTCCAGCACCAGCCGGCGAGGTGGGCGAGGCTGGACTCACGGTCGCCGCCGCAAAGTCTGAAGGTGGCTCCGTAGATGTCGCCCGTGACACGACGGGGAGTTTCGAAGTGCAGCAGGACTACCTCCGTCCGTGTTCCCGCAAGGAGTCGTACGTCTGCGACATCACCTACGGCACGAACAACGAATACGGCTTCGACTTCCTGCGCGACAACATGGCCGTCCGCCCGGAGCAGCGCTCGCAGCGCGGACGCTTCTTCGCGATCATTGATGAAGTCGACTCCATTCTCATCGACGAGGCGCGCACCCCGCTCATCATTTCCGCACCTGCCGAGGAGGCCGCGGACATGTATTACCGGTTTGCGGAGATTGCCAAGCAGTTGCAGCCGAACGAACACTACAACATCGACGAGAAGATGCGCGCCGTGTCGCTCACGGACGCGGGCATCGACTACGTGGAGAAGATTCTTGGCGTCGGCAACATCTACGAGGAGGGCGGCATCGCGATGGTGCACCATCTGGAATCTGCTGTCCGTGCAAAGGCGCTCTTCACGCTGGATAAGCAGTACGTCGTCCGCGATGGCGAGATCGTCATTGTTGACGAATTCACCGGACGTCTCATGCCGGGCCGCCGGTATTCCGAGGGTCTGCACCAAGCCATCGAAGCCAAAGAAGGCGTGAAGATCCAGCGCGAGTCGCAGACGCTCGCTACGATCACATTCCAGAACCTGTTCCGCATGTACGACAAGCTCGCCGGCATGACGGGTACTGCCGCGACCGAAGCTGAAGAGTTCAGCAAGATTTACAAGCTCGAAGTCGTCGTCATGCCGACGAACCGCGACATCAAGCGTATCGATCTTCCGGACCGCGTGTATCAGAACGAGCGCGGTAAGTTCATGGCCGTTGCCCGCGAAATCCGCGAGCGTCACGAGAAGGGGCAGCCGGTCCTTGTCGGTACCATTTCCATCGAGAAGAACGAGATCATGGGGCAGTTGCTCAAGAACGAAGGTGTCCCACATGAGCTGTTGAACGCCAAGAACCACGAGCGCGAGGCGCAGATCATCGCGCAGGCAGGTCGCCCGGGCGCGGTCACTATCGCCACCAACATGGCCGGTCGTGGTGTCGACATCGTACTCGGCGGAAATCCGCCGAATCCGGAAGACGCGGAGCGCGTGCGTGCGGCAGGCGGCCTCATGGTCATCGGCACGGAGCGTCACGAGTCGCGGCGTATCGACAACCAGCTCCGTGGTCGTGCGGGACGCCAAGGAGACCCGGGTGAGACGCAGTTCTTCGTCTGCATGGACGACGACCTCATGCGCATCTTCGGTTCCGATCGCATGAAGGGCTTCATGGCGAAGGTCGGCGTGCCCGAGGACATGCCTATCGAGAGCGGCATGGTGTCCAAATCCATCGAGTCCGCGCAGAAGAAGGTGGAAGGCCATCACTTCGACACGCGCAAGCACCTGTTGGAATACGACGACGTGCTCAACAAGCACCGCGAGGCCGTGTATCGCAAACGCGACGAGATGCTTGATCTTCTCGAGTCCGATGCCGGCGGTACGCGCAAGGTCGTGCTCGACATGGTGGAGGCCGAGATCGAGCAGGTCGTGTTGTTCCACACCTCCGCAGAGGATGAATCGGTCTGGGATCTCAAGGAAATCTACGAGGTCGCAGGGACGATGTTCCCGTTGCCACAGGAACTCCGCAAGGACCTCGCGCAGATTCGTGATCGCGAGGCCGGCAACAAGCTGCAGGATGCCGAGGCGCGCACGCATATCATCACGTACCTCATGGAGGTCGCGACGAAGGCGTACGACGCGCTCGAGGCGAACGTCAACGACGCCATCAAGAAAGGCGGCGGTACCGGAACTTTCCCGGGCGTACTCAAATCCATGATGCTGCGCGCCGTGGATACGCTCTGGGTGGAGCATTTGGATGCCATGGAACATCTCCGCACCGGTATCGGTCTGCGTTCGTACGGTCAGCGCGACCCGCTCGTGGAGTACAAGCGTGAGGCGTACCGCATGTTCAACACGCTCATGGGTACCATCCAGAAGCAAGTGGCGTATTCAGTGTTCAAGATCGGCGTGGTGAAGCAGCCGCCGGCATCGCTCATGGAGCGTCGTGGTGTCTCGCTCTCCGCGCCGGCAAAGGAAGCGGGTGCAGGTGCAACACAGCAGGCGGCAGCATCCGACGAGGAAAAGGTCGGGCGGAATGAGCCTTGCCCTTGCGGATCGGGGAAGAAGTATAAGAAGTGCCATGGGGCGTAAAGTTTCCTCATCCATCTATGCCTTACTCCGCCTTAGCATCCGACACCTCCATCGCGGCGACCGTCGCAGCGCTCGCTGAGCGTGGCATACAGGCGGAGATCGTAACGGACGGAGCCGCGGCATTAGTGCGCATCAAGGATTTCATTCCCGCAGGCGCATCCGTCATGAACGGTTCATCGCGCACGCTCGAGCAGATCGGATTCGTTGACCACTTGAAATCCGGCACGCATAGCTGGGACAATCTCCACGAGGCCATCCTGGAGGAGGATGACAAAGAGCGGCAAGCGCGACTCCGTAAAGAATCCGTACTCTCCGACTTCTACCTCGGCAGCGTCCACGCGCTCGTTGAGGACGGCCGGTTCGTCATCGCCTCAAATTCCGGCAGTCAGTTGCCGCACGTCGTGTATACCTCGCCGAATATCATTTTCGTCGTGAGTTCCAAGAAGATCGTGCCGACCCTAGATGCGGCCATGGACCGTTTGGAGAAACACGTCGTGCCGCTCGAGGACGAGCGTCTCATGGCGGCATATAAGACGCACACGTTTCCTTCAAAGGTGCTCCTGTTCAACCGCGAACCGCAGTTCCTCGGACGCACGGTGCGGATACTGATCGTGAAAGAGGACCTGGGATTCTAGGTCATCCATCGCCACATGACCGTGACGTAACGATCGCCGACTGCGAACGGTATGGACGAAAAAGAGCGGCCGTGAAGCCGCTCTTTTTGCACGCGTCATTATTCCTTGTAGAACGATTTTCGGATGAGGGGGTAGAACCAGAACAGCATGAGTGCGAACCACACGAGATGCACGCCGAGGAACGCGTCCATGCCGACGTCGTTGAGGTACTCCACGCTCACATAGGCCGCTGCCGCGAGCATCGCAAGGTGCGGGGTTGCGAGCAGGACATCGCGCTTTCCGCGACCGACTTTGCGCGTCACCTTGTACTTGGGTTTGCCAGGGAGCAAGGCAAGGACGGTTGCCTTCAGGTATACCGGAAAGAGCGCAGCCCAGAACTGGCTCGTCGTGAACGAGTTGCCGGAGAGGCGGTAGTACAGCCAGAGGATGGCGGCCAAGGACGGTACGCGCAGCAGTACGTACATCTCCGGCGCGTCGACGAGCACGATGCGCTGGTGGACAGTGATGATCGGCAGGAGGAATACCGTCGCGATGGCGAATGCCGAGACGAGGTAGACGAGCGCGAGCTCCGAGTAGTGGAGACGCTGTCGGAACGTCAGACCCTTCATGAAGAACGGGCTCTGCTTGAAGAAGAGGCGCAGCGTGTCGGTCGCCCAGGTGCCGCGCTGCTTGTAGATCGCAGCAAGGTCCATCGGCGCGGTGCCGAGCGTGTACGGCTTGTTTACGTACAGCGTGCGGTAGTCGTTCCGGTGCAGCACGTAAGCAGTATAGAGGTCCTCCACGACGTTCCAGGTCTGGAAGCCGCCGATGGCGCGGAGCGCGGTGCGGGAATAGATCACGCCGGAGCCGCTGGAGATGGCGGCGTTGTCCTGGTTCTTGCCCGTCTGCATGTGCTCATAGAAGAGCGTGTCGTGGTTGAAGTCTAGGTGGGGGACGTCGAAGCGCTGGCGCGTGGCCACCATCGCGAGCTTCTCATCGTGTTTGAAATGCCCCATGAGGTCGTCGAGGATTGCCGCGTCGGTGATGCGCTGGTCGGCGTCGATGACGAGGACGTACTCGCCGTCGGAGTTCGCGAGGCCGTAGTTCAGGTTGCCGGCCTTGTAGTCCGTCGGGCGGTCTGGACGGGTGAGGTAGGTCACGCCGTACTTCGCTGCCACGTCGCGGACATCCTTGCGGGCGCCGTCATCCAGAACATAGATGTGCTTGTTCGCGTAGTCGATTCCGACGACGGATTCGAGTACCGGCTCGAAGAGCTCCATGGGTTCGTCGACGATGGTCAGGAAGACGTCCACCGATGGGGTGAATGTGTGGTCGGAGTGCTCAAGGTGCTCCTGCCCCCAGTGATTGAACGCAAAAAGGAAGCTGAGTGAGCTGATGAAGATCTCGATGACGTACCAGAAATTTCCGAGCGGGCCGTTCACATGGAACGCCAGCCAGACGAGATAGACGAGGTTGAGCGCGATGGTGACGAAGAGAAGCGTTTTATGCTGCCGCATAGGCGGAGGATAAGGAGGGCTGAATGACTGAGGAGTATGCTTCATTTTGAGGGAAAAGTCAACCCCCCGGACAGGGCTTTCGGGACGGGTGTGGTCACGATATACTGAGCGCGGAAGTTCTTATTGTCACTCACTACCATGCGCTACGATAAACTCGTCCGCGACAAGATTCCTGACATCATCCGCGAAAAAGGAGGCACGCCCATGACGCACGTCGCGGATGATGCCGAGTACGCGGAAAAGCTGAAAGCGAAGCTGCTTGAGGAAGCGAATGAATACGCTGTCGCAGATTCGCTGGAGGAAATGGCTGATGTCTTTGAGGTCATCACTGCAATTCTGGAGCTGAAGGGCTGGACCATCGAGCAGGTCGTTGCGGAACAGCAGAAGAAGCGCGACGAACGCGGGGCTTTCAAGGAGCGTATCGTCCTTGAGGAGGCCTCATAGAGGCGTGACACACATGACTCCCATCGCCACGTTCCGCAAAGACCTCCATGCCGCCGCAAATGCGAAACGCGCGGTGTTTTTCAAGCGGTTCTTCCGGACCGGAAAAGGGGAGTACGGAGAGGGTGATGTTTTCCTTGGGCTGACTGTTCCGCAATCGCGTGTACTCGCGAAGCGGCACCGAACGCTCGGCATGGCGGACATTCGCAGCATGCTCGCCTCGAAGTTCCACGAGGAACGGTTCATCGCGCTGCTTCTACTCGGTGACCGATACGACCGCGGGGACCAGGCCGAGCGGAAACGCGTCGCCGCTTTCTATCTGAAGCATGCCGAATGCGCGAATAACTGGGACCTCGTGGACGTATCGGCGTACAAGATTCTCGGACGCCACCTCATGGAAACGGAAGCGTCCACGGACGTACTCGACCGTCTCGCGCAGTCTAAGAATCTCTGGCGACGACGTATCGCCATCGTTTCCACGTGGGCATTCATCCGCGCGGGAAAGCTCGACGAGACATTCCGCATCGCGGATGCGTTGCGCTATGACGAACATGACCTTATTCATAAGGCGACCGGCTGGATGCTCCGCGAGGCAGGGAAGCGGGACATTGCCGCGCTCGTACGGTGGCTCAAGCCGCGGAACCGGACCATGCCACGCACCATGTTGCGGTATGCCATCGAACGGTTTCCCGAAACCGAGCGGAAGCGGTATCGTGAGGGGGCCGCATAAGGATTCCTATGCCCGACCAGAACCTCGAACCTCTCCGTTTCGAAACGTACCTGCGCATGATCGAGAACGCGCCGGGGACGCGCATGTTCGCGTCGCTCTTTGTGCGTCGCAAGGATGACGGGACGGTGACGGACGTCCTGAACGACGGCGAGTATTCCTGTGCCGTCTTTGCGAGCTCCGTCCTGACGTTGGCTGGCCTCATTGACCGTCCGGTCGCGACCGTCGCGTCCTTGCGACGGGTGCTGGACGAGCGGGGGTGGCACCGGACCGATCAGTCGTCACGTCCGGGCGATGTCGTCGTGTGGGAGGATCGTCTGGAGAGCGACGGTACGCCGCATAGCCACATCGGCTTCGCAGTCGGGGACGACGAAGCGGTGTCCACGAGCGCCAAGGAGCGTCGCGTCGTCCGGCATCATCTGACGAGCGGTGCCAAGGAGGATGGCACGCCGGTCCGCGACGTCATCGCCGTCTATCGGCCTGCATGGTAGCAAAGCCGCCCTCGAGAGGGCGGCTTTTTCGTGTGTGGACAACCGTCGGCTGGCGCCTCGCGGTCGGTGTGGTATCCTCAGGCTTCAAAACCCTAAACGACGAACCCGTATGGCGAACCTGATCGAAGTCTACACGCGCCTCCAGTCGAACAAGCGCCAGCGCGCCGATCTCAAGAAGATGTTCAAGGACGAGCTCGCCCAGAACGACGAATACCGCAACCTCATCGATGAGTTGAAGACGATGAAGGAGCGCAAGAAGTCCATCGAGTCCCAGGTCATGGCCGCGGCGCTCTCGGACGCGAACCAGATCGACGATCTCGGCAATGAGATCAAGCACGACGCGGAGCTCCTCGCGGACGTCGCGCTCAACATGTACGTGAAGGGTGAACCGGTCGAGGTCATCGACGAGAACAACGTCCGTTACGTTCCGCAGTTTGCTGTGAAGTTCGTGAAGGACGCGGAGCTCGAGGAAAAGGATGCTAAGGCCGCGCGTGCGGAAGCTGTCGCAATGCCCGAGGACGCTGTTGTTGCTGAGGTGGAGGAGGAAGAGGAGCGCGAACTCTTGCCGGCATAAGAACGGAATGGCGGACCGCAGCACGAAGCCGTGCATCTCCGGGCACCTCTTGTCGAACCTAAAGGTTCGAAAGAGGTACCCATCGTGCACTACGCGCTGCATCGCCATGTCCGTCTCGTCTCATGCGGCAAAGTGTTACGAACCGACGCAATAAAAAACGACCCGCACCATTGATGGTGCGGGTCTTTCGTTTGCTGGTGAGCACGTCGCTCAGCCGGCGATGAACAGGAACGCGGGGTGTGCTTCGCCCGGATCGGAGTGGCGGATGCCGTACGGGACGGCCTTCGTGCTCGCGAGTTCGCAGATGCGCTCGATGCGCTTTGCGACCCCGGCGAGCTTCTCGTGGAGCGAGCAGTCGAGGTAGACGTAGAGCAGCGCCTTGCGGATCTGCTTGGCGTCGGGCTTGGCGTACGACTCGAGGCAGGGGAGCACCGTGGAGTGCCGTTCGTGCGTGAGGTCCGCCGGCAAGAGCACGGTGTCGAGCATGGCGAGGCCGCCGGGAACGGAGCGATGGAGCAGGGAGAGGAAGTTCTCCGCCGTCGATTCCCGGACCGCGGCGTAGGCCGACTCGCGGAAGCGGATGGCGTGTTGGGCCTGCGCGCGCTTCGTTGCGAACGGCAGCTCCGGGGCGATGAGCGAGCTCAGGCTCACGACCGCGATGCGCACGTCGGCATGGTTGTTGCGGTCGAGCGCGGACTGAAGCGCGGGAATGAGACTGTCGGTGGCGATTTCCGCGGGCGCCGACAGGCAGCCGTCGTACTCCTCGTCCCACAGGGGACGCAGGATCATGAGGCGGCGTTCGGCTTCGTTGGCGGACATCTTCGCGGACAGCAGTCGGAGCAAGGTGGAACGGACATCGTGCATGGGACCCTCCGAGAAAAGCATCGATCCGTCGGGATGACGGACGTGCCAGCGTAGCAGGAACGGGATCCGGCGTCAAGGTGACGGGAATGTGCTATACTGCCTGTAGTTATCTAACTGACCCAACAGTTCTTATGGTCATGAATGACCGAACGAAAGGTATCGCCATTGTACTGCTCGGCGTGCTCGCGCTCGCGGTACTTCTGACGATGTTTGAAGGAAAGTCTGGAATCCGACTTTCGACCGGTAGTGTGATGATGCAGACAGACGGTTCGTCCGCGAATTGGCTTGGCGCAGAAGAGTCCGCACGCGGTGTGGCGTACGACATGGTCTCTGCCCCTGCCGGGATGCCGGCACCGGACATGGACGCGTCGTTCGGCGAGGCGAAGATCGGCATCATGCCGCCGATGCAGCCGTCCGCTGGCCCGACCGCCGCCGATGTCGAGCAACGTGTCATCAAGAATGCCAGCCTCAACCTCGTGGTCGATAGTGTCCAAGAAGGCATTGACCGTATCTCGGTGATCGCCGTGGCGCAGAAAGGGTTCGTGCAGCAGTCGTCGGTGAACGAGCGCGGTGATGGCACATTCAGCGGCTACGTCACGATTCGTGTCCCGTCCGACATGTTCGAGGCGGCGATGACGGAGATCAAAGGCATCGCGAATGTCGTGAAGAGCGAATCCGTCTCTGGGCAGGATGTCACCGAACAGTATACGGACCTCGAGGCGCGGCTGCGTAATGCCAAGGCACAAGAAACGACGTACCTCGCGATCCTCAATCGCGCCACCAGCGTGGAAGACATCCTTGCGGTACAGCGCGAGCTTTCCAACGTCCGTTATCAGATCGAAGCTCTCGAAGGGCAGCGGCAGTATCTCGAGAACCAGACGTCGTTCTCGACGATCAGCGTCTCGCTTGCAGAAGAGGCCGCCGTGCGCCTCCCAACGAAGGAATTCCGTCCGGTTACGAGCATGAAAGAAGCCGCGCAGGCGCTCGTCCGCGTCTTCCAGGCCATGCTCGTCGGGCTCATCTGGCTCGTCATCATCGGTATCGGCGTCCTCATCCCGTTCGTGCTCTTCTGGTGGATTGTCTTCCTCGTCGCGCGTGCGGCATGGCGGAAATATCTCGGCATGACGCCGCCGCGGAAGAGGTAGTCGCCTGACGGAATGAAAAAAGACCGGCGCACGTGCGCCGGTCTTCCGTTCTAGAGAAGCGGGATACCTTTCGGGACAGGATGCTCGTAGCCGGTCCACATGGTCACGAGGTAAGCGAGATGGTTCACGGACATCTTGAGACCGTTATCATCGAAGACGTTGATGAGCGTCATGTCCGCCCGAAGCGAGCAGGCGCGGACAAGCGGGTCACGGTCGCATTCCATGCGTGCCTCGCCGTACCGATCCTTGGCGATGACGCGCACGACGTGCACGACGTAGCCGAGCTGGCGCAGGGCGACGACCGCCTGTGCGCGCATGGGAGAGATGATGTCCTTGCGCTCGAGCGTCTCGTCGAGCTGGTTGCGGTTGTAGCCGTACCGTTCGCCGAGATGCTCCATCGCGTCGACGATGCGTCCGGCAAGCGCGAGCGCTCCGAAGTGCAGCGGATGCAGATGTCGGAAGAACAAGACATCGTTCGGTCGCGTACCGACCACTCGTGTCGTGCTGAGAGGAAAGAGCGTGAGTTGGTCCGCATGCGACGCCGCGTACAGGTCCGCGACCTTTGCCGCGAGCGTCCGCTTGCCGGACCCTAATGGCCCAATGAGCGCGATGATGCAGCGAGGGCGTACATACTCTTCATGGTCCTCCATGGCGCACCTCCGTAGGCAGGACATCCGAGCGTAGCTCGTTTTTACGCCCGCGTCAACCGTCGCACCCTGTCGATACTTGATATTTTCGTGCGGATGCGCTAGAGTGCCCCGTTCTCCATTTTATGGATATCCAACGCGTTACGACCATCCTCGAAGAGGCGGGGGAGCCGAAGTTCCGCCTCGACCAGATTAAGGAAGCCGTCTATAAGGGCTTGGTTTCCGATTGGAGCGAGGTCACCACGCTTTCCGCAGCGCTTCGAGCGAAGCTGCATGCCGAAGCTCCAATCTTCGACTTCGAGATCGTCCGCCAACAAGAGTCCTCGCGCGGCGACACCATCAAGGCCGCGTTTAAGCTGCCGGACGGTAACGTCATCGAGACGGTGCTCATGAAGCATCATGGCGGACGTAACACCGTCTGCGTCTCCTCGCAGGCCGGCTGCCCGATGGCTTGTACGTTCTGCGCCACCGGCACCATGGGCCTCAAGCGCAACCTCACCTCCGCGGAGATCGTGGACCAAGTGCTTTTCTTCGCACGTTTGCTCAAGCCGCGTGGCGAGAAGGTTACGAACATGGTCTTCATGGGCATGGGCGAGCCGATGCACAACTACGATGCCGTCATGACGGCCGCACGAACGCTCAATGACCAGAAGGGATTCTCCATGGGCGCGCGGCACATTTCCATCTCCACCTGTGGCATCGTCGCGGGCATCCTGCGCATGGCCGACGAGCCGCAGCAGTTCAACCTTGCGATTTCGCTCCATGCGCCCAACGACGACCTCCGTACGCGCCTCATGCCGGTCAATCGCGCGTACCCGCTCGCGAAGCTCATGCCGGCCATCGAGACGTACGTCGCGAAGACCAACCGCAAGGTGATGTTCGAGTATTTGCTCATCAAGGATCTCAACGACACGCCGGAGGTCGCTGACGAGCTCGCGACGCTCCTCGCGAAGCCGCTCTATCACCTGAACCTCATCAAGTACCACACGACAGGAGCGTATGTGAGCTCTCCTCGCGAGAACCGCTCGGCGTTCATGGATCGGCTCATCAAGAAAGGGGTCTCCGTGACACACCGCATCAGCTTCGGCGAGGATATCGACGCGGCCTGTGGACAGCTGGCGAACAAGGAATCAGGAAAGAAAAACCGCCCATGACAGGGCGGTTTTGCGTTTCAGTCCTTGGAGGGAACGTAGGTGAAGGCTTTGAGGAGCGGAACAGCCTCTCGTTCTGCGAGGTGTCGAGCCCTCTCTTCGGCGGTCACGCGCCCATGACTCCTTGGGTAGTCGCGTTCATGGGTGTACA
Organism: uncultured Gammaproteobacteria bacterium; assembly: GCA_964626205.1. GTDB lineage: Bacteria > Patescibacteriota > Patescibacteriia > SG8-24 > SG8-24 > CAZVED01. The sequence continues at coordinate 89,938 of CAZVED010000002.1, read as the reverse complement.
TCGCGATGTCATCGATACGTTCGCAGTCGAAGCAGATACGGTTCACTTCGAACGACTCGTACCGGAAGGAGTGCTGATCGTCGTCCGGCAATGGTGGCAGGTAGGTGAAGGTCAGGAACGCAGGTTGGACGCAGCTCGGACACGGTTGCCAGAGCGCATCGGCGAACGTTCCGCGGACGAACTTCGCGTCAGGGTAGCGGGACGTGGCCTCCGTGATGACCTCTTCCGGAGCGATGGGTGTCGACGTCATGCGCCGTTCCGACTTCCCGCGCGTCTCAGGCGTCGGGCGATGCCATGTGCGTTCGATCACGATGTCCGGAATGACGAGCGGCGTGACATCGGTGAGGATGCCATCGCGCGTTTCGTAGGCACGGACGAAGGTCCAGATACCCGGCTCCGGTCGCCAGAGGCCGAACGGTTCGAAAAAGGTCTGTACGTTCGTGATGTCCTTGCGCATCTTGTAGCGCAGTGAGCGGCGCATCTGCGTCTGCTGGAGCGTTTGCTTCAGCGATGCGATCTCCTGATCATCGGCTTCCATCGCCGTGTCGAGCGCAGTCGCGTGCTTAGAAAGGAGCAGGTTTGCATCGTCCATGTCGATTCTCCTGGATACGCCAGGAGAACATACCGGAGCAGAGCCGGGTTTTCAAGGGCATCCGTAACGTCGAGTCGGACGTCGTCTTGACCGTATATGGTTTTCCGGGGTCGTGGCATGTTGCATGAATCTGCCTCATTCCCTAGACTATACGGGTTGCTGCGGATATCCGCAGACCATTTTTTACCCCAGACTATGGCAAAACCCCTCTCGTTCCTGGGCTCCATCTTCGCCCCCAAGACGCCGCGCGGACGCGTCCGCCGGGCGACTGTCTTCGTCCTCGCACTGTTCATCATCACCGGCAGCATCGCTGACGGCAGGTACTGGAATGCCGCCGCCGATTGGGTGAACGCCAAGACGGGCGCATCCGTCCCGCATTTCTGGAGCGTTCCCTATCGTCTTGGTCTCGATCTGCAAGGCGGCACGCATCTCGTCTACGTGGCGGACGTCGCGAACGTCGACGAGGCAGAGCGTGCGGAGGCCATCTCTGGCGTCCGTGATGTCATTGAGCGCCGCGTGAACGCGTTCGGCGTGTCCGAGCCGCTCGTCCAAACGAACCGGTCGGGCGAGGACTGGCGCGTCATTGTGGACCTCGCAGGCATCAGCGACATCTCTGAGGCCATTCGTCTTATTGGCGAAACACCGCTTCTTGAATTCAAGGAGTTCGGCGAGGTCGAGCCGCAGCGCGAGCTGACCGCAGAAGAGAAGGCGGACATGGCTGCGCATAATGTTGCGGCACTCACCAAGGCGAATGATGTGCTCGCGAAAGCGACAGATGGAGAAGATCTCGCCGCGCTCGCTGCCGAGTTTTCTGATGATGTCACGACGAAGGGGAATGGTGGTGACATGGGCTTCGTCGGTCCGACGGCCATCGATCCGGTGCTGTATGCGGCAGTGGATGGCAAGGAAGCGGGAACGGTTCTCCCGTCCATCGTCACGACTGAGGCGGGTCATCATATCGTAAAGATCGAAGAGCGCCGCGATGGCGCACAAGAGGTTGAGGCCTCGCATATTCTCGTCTGCTGGACCGGAGCGACGGGGTGCACGGCGACGCGCACCAAAGAAGAGGCGCTTGCCGCGGCAAAGGACATCATCGCCATGGCGACGGCAGAGAACTTCGCTGACCTCGCGAAGGAGCGCTCCGAGGACGGCGGCAGCGGTCCGCTCGGTGGTACGCTTGGCTGGTTCGGTCGCGGTATGATGGTGGCGCCGTTCGAAGACGCCGTCTTCGCGCTCGCAAAGGGTGCTATCAGCGCGGAGCCGGCAGAGTCCGCGTTTGGCTATCACGTCATCCTCAAACATGACGAGCGGACGGTCCAGGAGTATCGATTGCGCCACGTCCTTGCCTCCGTGAAGACCGCTTTCGACTACCTCCCGCCGGTCGATCCGTGGAAGGCGACGGAGCTCTCTGGCAAGCATCTCAAGCGCTCCACGCTGCAGTTCGAGCCGAACACTAATGCTCCGCAGGTCGGCTTGGAGTTCAATGAGGAGGGCCGCGACCTATTCCGCGATATTACGTCGCGCAACATCGGTAAGCCGGTCGCCATCTACCTCGACGGCGAGGCGATCAGTGTTCCGACCGTCAATGAGACCATTCATGATGGAAGCGCTGTTATCACGGGCAACTTTACCATTCAGGAGGGCAAGTTGCTGGTTCGCCGCCTGAACGCTGGTGCGCTCCCAGTCCCAATTCGCTTGGAGAGCCAGCAGTCCGTCGGCGCCACGCTTGGCAAGGAGTCTCTGGATCTTTCGTTGAGCGCTGGCATGCTCGGCTTCTTCGCGGTCGCGGCGTTCATGCTGCTCTATTACCGCTTAGCCGGCCTCATCGCCGTTCTCGCGTTGGTCCTGTACTCCACCATCAACCTCGCATTGTACAAGGTTATCCCGGTCACGCTGACACTCTCCGGCATCGCTGGCTTTATCCTCTCCGTCGGTATGGCCGTAGATGCGAACGTCCTCATCTTCGAGCGCATGAAAGAAGAGATCCTTCGCGGACGTACGCTCGGCTCCTCGGTTGATGAAGGTTTCCGCCGCGCTTGGCTCTCCATCCGCGACTCGAACTTCACGACGCTTATCTCCTGCGTCATCCTCTTCTACACGAGCACGAGCCTTATCAAGGGCTTCGCGTTGACGCTCGGTCTCGGCGTGATCGTCTCGATGTTCTCGGCAATCACGGTCAGCCGCACACTACTTCGCCTTGCAGTAGGGTGGTCGTGGCTGTCGTCGCCGACGCTGTACTTGTCCGGTCTGCACCGTATGCCGAAGGATGCGACGGAGTCCAAATCCTGATCTCACCACCCCTATGTATCTTCCCATCATCAAGCAGCGCGGCGTCTGGTTCACCATCTCTGGTCTTCTCATTGCTGCCTGTGTCGCCGCGTTGGTCATGTTCCCGCTGAAATTCGGTATCGATTTCACAGGTGGTTCGCTCATGGAAGTCGCGTTCACAGAACGTCCTGATGTGTCGGCATTGCGCGCCACGTTGGCATCCGGCGAGCTCGGTGAAGTGCTCGTGCAGACCGCTGGCGACGACACTGTCCTCATTCGCATGCGTCATATGGACGAAGCGGAGCATCAGGCCGTCCTCGATGTCATCCTTGCCGCGCATCCAGACGCGCAGGAATTGCGCTTCGAATCCATTGGACCATCGGTCGGCGACGAGCTTCGTCGGAACGCCGTGTGGTCCCTTTCGGCCGTCTTGCTGGCGATCGCGCTCTATGTCGCGTATGCCTTCCGTAAGGTGTCCCGCCCGGTTGCATCCTGGAAGTACGGTCTCGTCACGCTCCTTGCTGCTGTTGCGCATGACGTGCTCTTACCGCTCGGCGCGTTCGCGCTGCTCGGAACATGGTATGGCGTCGAACTGAACTCCGGGTTCATCGCGGCCATCCTTACCATTCTCGGCTTCTCGGTGCATGACACCATCGTCGTATTCGACCGCATCCGTGAGAATCTCCAGAAGTCCACAGGCGTCTTCGAGGATATCGTCGAGCGCAGCGTGAACGAGACGCTCGCACGCTCCATCAACACGACGGTCACGACCCTTATCCCGCTCGTCGCGATCTATCTCTGGGGAGGGGAGTCGCTCAAATACTTCGCGCTCGCGCTCATCATCGGTATGATCGCCGGTGCGTACTCGTCCATCTTCCTCGCAGCACCGCTCCTCGTGGTGATGCAAAAGAAGTCCGTACGGTAAGCTAGCGGTCATTCCCTTGTTGCAAAGAGCGGCGCCACAAAGCGCCGCTCTTTGCGTCTTGACGCTCTCTCGGCATCCCGGCCCCGGTCCGGGGCCGGGAACATGAACGGTGAGCGTGTGGCGGGGTGCCGGGTCGGGGTGTCATCGCGGATGTGCTCTGGCGACCCGCCTGGGGTAAACCCCGGAGCGAGCTGGTTTGCGCGAGGCCTAGGCGGAGCGGCGAAATGGGTGCAGCGCACCCATGAGACGCGACAACGACGGCATCGCGCAAATCCAGCCGCTCCCGTCGTAAGCACATCTACCCCTTGAGCCTATTTCCTGCTATACTGGGGATACATGCCGACAATCCACGTCAACCTTAATTATTTCCTCGAATTAGGGAATTTGCCGTTCCCGCTCATGCTGTGGCGGGTCTTTTTGGACGGAGGATGGGTGTTCGTGGTGGCGTTGCTCTCGCAGGTCCTCTGGTTCCTTTGGGTCGAATCCCGCCAGGCGAAGTTCGGTGCGCAACAGACGTTCTGCGTTCTTGCCATCGATGTTCCACGCGACAACGAACAGACCCCAAAGGCTGTCGAGCAGATTTTCAGCCACCTTTCCGGTGCATACGGCGGTTTCGACAACATCGAGAAGTACTGGTACGGCATGGGGCCGTCGAGCTTCAGTTTCGAGATCGTCTCTATCGGCGGCTACGTGCAGTTCGTCGTGCGTACCAACACCAAGTATCGTGACCTCGTCGAGTCCGCGTTTTACTCGCAGTATCCTGGTGCGGAGATTGTCGAGATTGCCGATTACGTCGATAAGATCCCGTCGCAGTATCCCGACGCCGAATGGCAGGTCTTCGGGACGGAGTTCGTATTGAAGAAGCCGACGCACATCCCTATCCGCACGTATTCCGCATTCGAGGACAAGTCCTCCGAGGAGGTCATGTTCAAAGATCCGATGTCCGCGGTGCTTGAGGTGTTCTCAAGCCTCCAGCCGGGCGAACACTTGTGGCTGCAATTCATCATCACGCCGCTCGGCGACGACTGGAAGGAAAAGGGGGAGGCGGAGGTGAAGAAGATCCTCGGTATCACGCCTCCAGCGAAGAAATCGTCTTTCGGCTGGGTGACGGACATCCCAATCGGCCTCATGAACGAGCTGTCGACACAGGTCGCAGGGTCACCCATCCTTGGGGGTGGCGATGATGCGCCGAAGAAGGCCGACGGAACGCCGGTCATGCAGAAGCTCTCTCCCGGCGAGACGGAGACGCTCAAGGCCATGCAGCAGAAGCTCTCCAAGATCGCGTTCAAGACGAAGATGCGCATCGTCTATGCGGCGAAGCGCGACAAGTTCGCGAAGGGTCGCGTGATGTCGTCGTTCAAGGGCGCGCTCGCGCAGTTCAACGCGCTCAACATGAATACGCTCACGGGCTACGGCAAGGTCACGCCGAAAGGTGATTATTTCTGGCAGCGCTGGTCCATGCACGACAAGGAGTCGGCCATCGTGCGCAACTACAAGAAGCGCAGCGGCAAAGGAGCGGACGCGTTTATTCTCAACATCGAGGAGCTTGCGACGCTCTACCACTTCCCGATGCTCGGCATCAAGACGCCGTCGCTCAAGAAGACCGAAGCGAAGCGTTCCGAACCTCCGGCAGGTCTGCCGGTGGAGGGTATGCTCGACGGTCGTCCGTTCGACGTCATCAAGCCAGCCTTCCAGGCACCGACCGCGCAAGCACCGCGCTCAGGTGCGCTTGCCGAGGAGGATAGCGATATCCCCGATGATCTCCCGTTTGCCTGATGCCTATGTCGATGCCCCCTGCAGCTCCACTGCCGTACGATCACGACCACGATAGCGAAATCAACGTCTTCGCCGAGACGAACTTTCGCAATCGTCGTCGCAAGTTCGGTATCAAGACGGATGATCGCCGCCGTCATGCGTACGTGATCGGAAAGACGGGCATGGGCAAGACGACCTTGCTCGAGAACATGTTCGTGAACGACATCAACGCGGGTCACGGCGTCTGCTACATCGATCCGCACGGCGATACCGCGCAGCGGTTTTTGGACTTCATCCCGCCGCATCGCATCAACGACGTCGTGTATTTCAATCCTGGCGACCTGGACCACCCGGTAGGCTTCAACATTCTTGAACAGGTCAAGGAGAACCAGAAGCATCTCATCTCCGCGGGTCTCATGGGCGTGTTCAAGAAGATCTGGCCGGACGTATGGTCGGCGCGCATGGAGTACATCCTGCTGAACACCATCAATGCGCTTTTGGATTACCCAGGGTCGACGCTGCTCGGCATCACGCGCATCCTGTCGGACAAGGAGTTCCGTCAGCGCGTCGTCGCGGTCATCCAGGATCCCATCGTGAAGACGTTCTGGGTCAAGGAATTCGCGTCGTGGCAGGAGAAGTACGCCACTGAGGCCGTCGCGCCGGTGCAGAACAAGGTCGGTCAGTTCCTCTCCACTGCGCTCATCCGCAACATCGTCGCGCAGCCGAAGTCGACCATCGACGTGCGTGACATCATGGATAACCGCAAGATTCTCATCGTGAACCTCTCGAAGGGTTTCATCGGCGAAGAGAACGCCCGCCTGCTCGGTGCCATGATCATCACACGTCTCCAGCTCGCGGCGATGGAGCGCGTGGATATCCCGAAAGAAGAGGATCGGCAGGATTTCTACCTCTATGTCGATGAATTCCAGAACTTCGCCACCGAATCGTTCGCGAACATCCTTTCCGAGGCGCGCAAGTACCGCCTCAACCTCATCGTCGCGCATCAGTACGTGGAACAGCTCGACGAGCTCGTCCGGGCGGCCATTTTCGGCAACGTTGGCACCATCATCGCGTTCCGTGTCGGCGCGGTAGATGCCGAGCTGCTTGGTAAGGAGTTCGCGCCACAGTTTACGGAAGAGGACATCGTAAATCTCCAGAAGTACGACATCTATCTCAAGCTCATGATTAACGGTGCCGCATCCGCACCGTTCTCCGCGACGACGTTGCCGCAGATTTCGCAGCGCACCGGCAGTGCGGACAAGGTCATCCGCGTCTCGCGCGAGCGGTACGCGACTCCTCGTTCGGTCGTCGAGCTGAACGTGAACCGTTGGAGCGGATTCGCGGGCGATGATACTGTAACTGAAGATGATGCTTCAGATCTCGAGAAGTCCATTGCCACGAAGCTCGAGGAGCTCGCAAAATCTTCTCCGTCGATTTCCGGCCCCGTCGGTGGCCCTGGTGATAAGCCGAAGAAGGAGGCGAAGTACGAGATGGCGTGCTCTGTTCCTGACTGCCCGAACATTTCCAAGCTTACGTTCGAGCCGGACAAATCCCGACCGTGGTTCTGTAAGGACCATCTCGACTTGAAGGACAAACTTCCGCCGCCTCCGCGCCGTCCAGTTTCACCACCTCCGCCGCGTCGCGATGACCGTCCATCAACACCACCTCCGCGCCGCGAAGAGGCGCCGCGCGCGGAACGTCCGGCGCCCCGCCCGCAGCCGCAGCAACAACAACGGCAACGTCCGCCACAGCCGCGCGCTGACCGTACGGCCGTCGTGCCACCGCTGGGTTCCGGAAAGCCGGTCATCATTCGCGATAGCGGTGATGACGATGTGCGCCTCGATATGTTGCTGGGCGACAAGAAGAAGTCCGCGGATACCGAACGTCCGGCGCCGCCTCCGCGTCGCGAAGAGGCACCGCGCGCGGAACGTCCGGCACCCCGCCCGCAGCCGCAGCCGCAGCAGCAACAACCGCCACAACAGCAGCGGCAACGTCCACCACAGCAATCGATACCAGCCGCTGATAGTCCGAATGCAGACAAGATCCGCTTCATGAAGGAGCAGCAAGCGAAGCCGCAGCTGCAACAACGACAATTGCCACCGGAACCGAAGCCGCCGAGACCTGCTCCTTCCACACCATCGGATGGACCAAGGCCGCTCGATCCAGGTGAGACCGTAACGTTCTGACACCCCCATGCTTGAGAGCGTTCTCCACCTCTTCCGCCGCCATTTTCGCACGACGCTGCTCATCATGCTCGTCGCTGCGGTATTGACGTTCAGCGGGACATTGCTTGCGGACGTCATCTTGCGTGGAAGCGAGCGCGTGAGCGATCGGAGTGATATGCTCGTGCGCCAAGCCGCGCTCGAGGAACGTGTCGCCAAGGTCGAACAGGAAAGCGACAGAGCAATCGGCATCTTGGAAGGACTGCAGCAGGCATTCTTGGCGAACGACGGGAATGCTTCTGCCACATCTGTGGAGACGCCGTTCCCGTTGGAGTCGGTCGTTCCTTCGCTTGTGAAGCTTGTGTGCATCGACAATCGCGATGACAAGACGTTCTTCACGTCGACGGGGACGGTCATCGACGAGAGCGGTCTCATCCTCACGAACAGTCATGCGTTGTCGAGCCTGGACGGGTCGCTCATCAGGTACTGCGGCGTCGGTTTCACGGATGACCTCCGCCGTGCGCCGATGATTAGTTATGTCGCCGCAGTCGCGGCAGTCCATGCGGAGGCAGATCTCGCCATCCTGCGCATCACGGAGCATCTCGACGGTCGCGACCTTCCGGCCGTATTCCCGGCCATCACACTCGGGGACCGAGCGCTGTCGTTTGTTTCTCCGCTGCTTGGCGAGACGGTCTTTATCGGCGGGTATCCCGGCATCGGTGCGGAAACGCTCACGTTCACCCAGGGTGTGGTCAGCGGACACGTCGGTCCTGACCTCATCAAGACCTCTGCGCTTATCGATTCCGGTACTTCCGGCGGAGCGGTTTTCGACCTTCGTGGAAGGTATATCGGCGTAGCGACCGCGGCAGTTTCGGGCGATATTGGAGGCAGCCTCGGGTTCATCGTTTCTGCGGGCGTCGTTGACGGCTTTCTCGATCAGTATTACGCCGGCACGGGTCGCATCGGCGAGGAGTGAGGCGTATTGAGTGGGTTCTTGTCAGGCGCTGGTCGGATGCTACGGTTGTGTCATGGTACGAGATGACGATACTCAAGCTCACGCTAAGCCTCCTTCTATGTTCGAGATTCGCGACCCCATTCACCGCACAATCAGCTTCTCGGAGTCCGAGAAGCGCGTTATCGATCATCCGTACGTCCAGCGCCTCCGTCATGTGCGGCAGCTCGGGTTGAGCTACCTTGTCTATCCTGGCGCGACGCATGATCGGTTCTCGCACGCGTTAGGCGCGATGCATGTTGCCGGCCGACTTTGGGACGGTATTGTTTCGACATCCGGTGACGTGCTTCGTAAGCGTTTCAGCGAAGAGGATCTCGCGCGATTCCGTCGCTTACTCCGTCTCTCCGGACTCCTGCACGACCTCGGGCATCCGCCGTTTTCCCATGTCTCCGAACAGTTCATGCCGTCGTTCTCCGAGCTGGAGATTCCTATCGGCTGGTTCGAGCATCCCGACCAGGATCGTCAGGCGAAACATGAGGATTATTCCGTCGTGCTCATCGCTGCGCTCGCGAAGGGGCCAGATGCGGCACTGTCAGAAGACGAAGCGCGGGATATTGCCTCGCTCGTGCACCATGGCGTGACGCCAGGTGCCGGCTGGGAAGGTCGTGAGGGCATCCGTCGCCTGTTGCGTTCGCTCATCTCCGGCGAGCTTGATTGCGATCGCATGGATTATCTCCTGCGCGATGCGTATCACACCGGCGCTGCGTATGGTGCACACGACATCGATCATTTGGTCGGTAATCTTGGTGTCGTCGATCATGATGAGATGGGCCTCCGGCTCACCATCGATGCGACGGCAGTCCGGACGTTCGAGGACTTCCTTCTCGCGCGGTATCACATGTTCATCCAGGTCTACATGCACAAGACCACGACCGCGTTCGATCATTACCTGGACCAGGCACTCCAGCACGGCGAGTTTAGTCTCGTCGTGCCCGGGACGGCGGAGGAGTACGCCGAGCTGCGCGACTCCACGCTCATCGAACGGTTGTTCGGTGCAGCGAAGGACCCTGCGAACGTCTGGGCGCGGCGGCTCACGGAACGGCGTCCGCCGAAGTTACTGCTCCAGTCCGCGAATGCGATTGCAGAGGATCGCACACTCATGGAGCAAACTGTCGCCATGCTTATGGAAGCCGCTGTCCCATACTTCACCATGGATGCGCGTCAGACCCTTTCAAAGATGCTCGGTGCGACTGCTCCGCCGGATCCGGAAGGAACGGCCATGCTCGTCCGCAAGAAGGTATTCGGGGCGGCGGTGTATGAGCCAATCGAGCGGCACTCGTCCTTGCTCAACAAATACAACGAGGTCATCGACCTCACAAACCTGTACGTCTTACCGGAGCATGTCGCTGCCGCGATGAAGGCTATCGAGCCTTTGCGGCCAAGAACGTGACCGGTTTCGCGTGAGGGGCTATACTGGAAAGGAAAGGAGATACGCCTATGTCACGCAGGATCGGCATCGATTTGGACGGGGTGCTTATCGACCACACGGCGCATAAGCTCGCGGTGGCCGCGCGACTTGGGTATTCCCTGGAACCTTGGCAGACGAACTCCAACATCCTGCGCGGCGTCATGGCGCAGCAGGACCATGAGACGCTGCTTGACGAGGTGTATCTCAAGATGACAGGGGACGCGCCATCTATCCCAGGCGCGTTAGAGCATCTTGCCGCGCTCGACGGTGAGCCGTACATCGTCTCCGCACGACGGCTCAAGTCCGTCCGGTACGCGCAGCAGTGGCTCATGAAGCACGGCGTGTTCGACATCATCCCTGCCGAGCGGATGTTTTTCTGTGAATCCAAGAAAGACAAGCGCGCGATTTGTGACCGTCTCGGCATCACCGCATTCGTCGACGACCAGCTCGAAGTGCTACAGTCGCTTTCACCGCGCATGAAGCGCGTTCTGCTCGACCATCATGGTGTGAGCCCTCAGCTGAGCATCGAAGAAGGATACGACGTGGCAGGGGATTGGTCCCAGGTTCGCGACCTCATCGGCGCACGCAAGTAGCCGTGTCCCGGCCCACTGCTTGAAAGGGTAGGTCGGACATGGTATCGTCGTGCGTTATGGAGAACAAGAAGCAAAAAGTGTTCGTCGGACTCTCTGGCGGCGTCGACTCATCTGTCGCTGCGTTTTTGCTTATGCGTGATGGCTACGAGGTCACGGGTGTCTACATGAAGAACTGGTCGGATGAGGCGGCAGATGCTGCGGGTGAGGAATGTGGTTGGAAACTGGAACGCCGGGACGCCATGCGGGTCGCGGCCCACTTGGATATTCCGTTCCTCACCTATGACCTTGAGGCCGAGTACCGCGAGCGCGTTTTCGCGTACATGATTCGTGAATACGCCGAAGGTCGCACGCCGAATCCGGACGTGCTTTGCAACAATCTCGTGAAGTTCGACGTGTTCCTCGAGCGTGCGCTTGCAGACGGAGCAGACATGATCGCGACCGGGCATTACGCGCGCATTGGCAAGGGTGCCGACGGTAAGGTGCAATTGCTGGCGGGCACCGACCTCAATAAGGACCAGTCGTATTTCCTGCACCGCCTCAATCAGGAGCAATTGTCGCGCGCACTTTTTCCGATCGGGCACTTGGAGAAGCCGGACGTGCGCCGCTTGGCGCGCGAGGCGGGCTTACCGACCGCGGAAAAGAAGGACAGTCAGGGGTTGTGCTTCATCGGCAAAGTGGACATGAAGACGTTTCTTGCGCCGCATGTCGCGCAGCGGCCGGGCGACATCGTGGACACCGCTGGTGCGGTCATTGGTCGGCACGAAGGCATTGCGCCGTTCACCGTTGGGCAGCGCCATGGGCTCGGCCTCGGTGGCGGGGAACCGGCGTACGTGGTGGACAAACAGTCTGCCACCAATACGCTCGTCGTGGCACGCGGGGAGGATCCGGAGGCGCTGTATCGCGACGTCGTCATGCTCGACGACATGCATTGGGTGAGCGGAACCGCTCCGGAGGCCCCTTTTACCTGCCAGGCGCGCATTCGCTACCGCCAGCCACTGCAAGACGTTCGCGTGCAGTGGAGCGATGACGGCTACGACCTCGTCTTCACTGAACGTCAACGCGCGGTTTCTTCGGGTCAGTTCGCCGTGCTCTACGATGGTGATATCTGCCTTGGTGGGGGAGTCATTGCCTGAAACCGCCTTATTCTAGGACGGTTTTCTTTATCTTGGAGGTGCGCTAGGGTTACGGAACTCCGTTCTTTCGAGAGAGGTATGGTATGGGATCACTCATTCAGCTCATACTTGGCATGCAGACGTTGTGGTTCTTACTCGCACTCGGCGGGCATGTTCTGGCGTACAAGAAGTTCCTTCCTGCAGGCGATGTCCGCAAAGCGAAGCTCGCCCTGCGGTTCGCCATCATCGGCGAGTTGATGCTCTGCGTCATCTCCGGCGCAAGTATCGTCTTGGGCGGTGTGAGTCTCATCGCCATCGTCATGCTTGCGCTGTTCGGGTACTATGCCTTTCGTGACATTTCCGTACTCGCCGACATTTCCTGACCTTATTTCCGCCCGTTTTCCACGGGCGGTTTTTTTGTTGAAATTCCCCGGGACCTGCGGTACCCTAGGAGCATATGCATATCACTATTTCGCGTCTTTCCGCTCTCCTTACGACCCTTTTGTTCGTCGGTGCCGGTTGCGTGCCTGCCGCAGACAAAGTTGTTGACGACGCCTTGCGTCCCGTTACGGTTCCGTTCGAAGCGCTTGAGAAGGCCGGCGACCTCTCTGCCGAGCAGCGTGCTCGCGCGAACGAGGAAAACGAACGCATGACGAACGAGGTCGGCGTGGTCATGATTCTGACCGAAGGCGCCGAAGCCCCGACTGGCGTCCTGCCTGGCGAGGTCATCGGCTGCAACGACCGTCCGGTCGTCGTGCAGATGACGCGCGAGACCGCTACGGGCAACACCATGCTCGACGCGCTTGCGACGCTCTTCGCCGTACGCGATTCCAACGTCGGAGGCCTGCATAACAGTCTGGCGTATTCCGAGCTCGCGGTGGACGACATCCGCAGTCCGGACGGCATCACGACCGAAGTTCGTATCACAGGCAACATCGTCTCCGGTGGGGCTTGTGACGACCCGCGCATCAAGGAGCAGATCGAGGGGACGATTCGCCGCTTCAAACCGACGTTCCGCGTGCTCCTGAACGGTTCGGAGTCCGCCTGGCGCTGCCACGGCGACATGTCCGGCGAGTGCAACTAACCGTCTCGCGGCCGTATGACGGGTGACCAGATCCGCTCAACCTTTTTGCGCTTTTTCGAGCAGCGTGGTCATTCGGTGATCCCGTCGGCTTCACTCATTCCGGAGAATGATCCGACCGTGCTGTTTACGACGGCGGGCATGCATCCGCTCGTCCCGTATCTGCTCGGTGAGCCGCATCCGCAGGGCAAACGCTTGGCAGACGCGCAGAAGTGCGTGCGTACCGGCGATATCGACGAGGTGGGCGACAATCGTCACCTCACGTTCTTCGAGATGCTCGGTAACTGGTCACTCGGCGACTACTTCAAGGACGACACCATCGCTTGGAGCTTTGAGTTGCTGACTGGCGCGCAGCCGGACGGGTTCGGTCTCGACCCGAAGCGCTTGTACGTCTCTGTCTTCGAGGGTGACGAGATTGCTCCGCTCGACGAAGACTCCATCCGCATCTGGCAGGCGCAGTTCGCCAAGGCCGGCATCGAGGCCAAGGTCGGGGAGCGCATCTTTGCCTATCCGAAGGGAAAGAATTGGTGGGGTCCGGCCGGGCTCACGGGTCCATGTGGTCCAGATACGGAGATGTTCTATGACACGTTGGATCTCGCGGATTCCAAGACGCACGCACAGGGATGGAACGGCGAGGAAGCCTGCCACCCGAACTGCGACTGCGGCCGGTACGTCGAGATCTGGAACGACGTGTTCATGCAATTCAACAAGACGGCGGAAGGTACGCTTGAGCCGCTTGCGAAGCCGAACGTGGACACTGGCATGGGCTTGGAGCGCATGGCGATGATGCTGCAGAAGGCGGAGACGGTGTTCGAGACCGATGTATTCACGAGTATTCTCGCGACAATCGAAAGCCTCTCCGGCAAGACGTACATCGGCGCCGCACCAGACGATATCCGCGCCATGCGCATCATCGCGGATCACGTGAAGACCGCGACGATGATCATCGGCGATGCTCGCGGTGTCGGACCGTCCAACACCGACCAGGGCTACATCGTCCGCCGGCTCATTCGTCGTGCGGTGCGCTTCGGTCGCCAGATCGGTATCGAGGGCGTGTTCACGCCGAAGGTCGCGGAGGCGGTCGTTGCCATGTACGAGGCGCACTACTCCGAGCTCGCGACGAACCGCGCGCGCATCATGGACGAGCTCGCCAAGGAAGAAGAGAAGTTCTCTGCCACCCTGGAGCGTGGCCTCAAGGAAGCGCAGAAGGTGCTCGGCGAGAGCGCGGGAGACGTCATACCCGGCGACAAGGCGTTCTATTTATATGAATCGTTCGGTTTCCCGAAGGAGCTCACCGAAGAGGTGACCGGCAAGAAGGTGGACTCTGCCGGATGGGACGCGGCCATGAAGGCGCATCAGGACCTGTCCCGCAAAGGAGCGGAGCAGAAGTTTGCGGGCGGTCTCGCCGACCACTCAGAGAAAGTGGTCCGTATGCACACGGCGACGCACTTGTTGCACCAGGCGCTTCGCAACGTACTCGGTCCGCACGTTGAGCAGAAGGGGAGCAACATCACGCAGGAGCGCCTCCGTTTCGATTTCGCCCACGGCGAAAAAATGACACCAGAACAAGTGAAGGCTGTGGAGGAGATGGTCAACGAGCAAATCCGCAAAGACCTTCCCATGACCTTCACCACCATGACGGTGGACGAGGCCAAGGCCGAAGGCGTCATTGGCCTCTTCGATGACAAGTACGCCGCCCTCGGAAATCAGGTGAAGGTCTACCGCGTTGGCGATGATGCACAGGGGTACTTCTCCAAGGAAATCTGCGGCGGTCCGCACGTGGAGCACACCGGCATTGTGAAGGGATTCTCCATTAAGAAGGAAGAAGCGTCCTCCTCCGGCATCCGGCGCATCAAGGCCGTTGTTCCGGATTAAGCTTAATTCGGGGTCTTGACGGCCTCCGAGATTAGGGCTAAGGTGACCGCGTTTCAAGAGCCTTGTCGACCCTTGGCCAGGCCCTTGATGATTTTCGTACCATTCGGTATAGTAACGCCGTTATGGCTGGATACCGAAAACGCCCACCGCGTAAAAAAAGAAAGAAGAAGCAGGACAAGGCGGAGGTCTCCGAAACCGGAGCCCAAGAGCTCTCCAAAGGCTTCATCGAAATGGACGGGACGATCGAGGAATCGTTGCCAGCTGCGACCTTCAGGGTCCGGCTGACTAACGGTCAGGTCATCCTGTGTCACTTGGCAGGAAAGATGCGGATGTTCCGCATCCGCCTCCTTCCTGGCGATGAAGTGAAAGTGGAGATGACCCCGTACGACCTGACGAAAGGAAGAATTGTCTTTCGATACTGATTTGGGAAACCGAATCAGAGTAGGACAGTCGACACGCTTCTTGGCGTGGCAGCTGCTCCCACCTTCGAAAGAGGTGGTTCTCTGTTATTTACCGTCCGTAATCCGACTACCATGAAAGTCCGAGCATCCGTCAAGAAGATTTGCCGCAACTGCATCGTCACGCGCCGGTTCAACCGCGTCGTCGTGAACTGCAAGATCAAGAAGCATAAGCAACGTCAGGGATAAGCCCTATGGCAGCACGCATCGCGGGAGTCACGCTCCCCAACAAACGCATCGAGATCGCGCTCACGTACGTCTACGGCATCGGCCTGAGCCGTTCGCACGAGATTCTCGACAAGATGAAGATCGACCGTTCCATCAAGGCGAACGACCTCACTGTCGAGCAGGTCGGCGACCTCCGCACCGAGATCGAAAAGCACTTCCGCGTGGAAGGCGACCTCCGCCGTCTCGTCGCAAGCAACATCAAGCGCCTGCGCGACATCGGCAGCTATCGCGGCTCGCGCCATGCCCTCGGTCTTCCGGCCCGCGGCCAGCGCAGCAAGACGAACTCCCGTACGGTCCGCGGCAACGTCCGCAAGACCATGGGCTCCGGTAAGACCAAGATCGAAAAGAAGTAATCTATGGATGAGCTTAACATGACAATCCCGACGGATACTGCGGCTCCGGCTGCAGCTTCCGCGGAGGAGAAGGGCGTGAGCGCTGCCAAGGCAGCCGCACGCCGTGGTAAGAAGAAGGCCATCAAGAAGGTGTCGTCTGGCCGCGCTTATGTGCACGCCAGCTACAACAACACCATCGTGACGATGACTGACGCCAACGGCAACGTGCTCGGTTGGTCCTCAGCAGGCGCAGTAGGGTTCCGTGGCCCGAAGAAGGCCACTCCATACGCCGCGAGCGTGATCGTGAAGGACGTCTGCGACAAGATCAAGGAGTCCGGCCTCAAGGAGGTCGCCGTCTACGTCAAAGGTATCGGTTCCGGCCGCGAGGCCGCGGTCCGCGCCCTGCACGCCAACGGCATCGCCGTCACTGGCATCAAGGACATGACTCCTATCCCGCATAACGGCTGCCGCGCTCCGAAGCCGCGCCGCGTCTGATCACCACCACTATGGCTAAACGTCTTGAACCGAAATGCAAGCAGTGCCGCCGTGAAGGCGAGAAGCTCTACCTCAAGGGAGAGCGCTGCTTCACGACCAAGTGCGGCATGGTGAAGCGCCCCTTCAAACCGGGTGTCCACGGTCCGACTTCGCGCACGCGCCCGACCCCGTTCGGCACTCAGCTTCGTGAGAAGCAGAAAGCCCGCAACACCTACGGCCTCATGGAGCGCCAGTTCCGCGGCTACTTCGAGAAGGCTATCGGCATGAAGGGCAACACCGGTGAAATCCTCGTCCGCAAGCTCGAGTCGCGTCTCGACAACGTCGTGTACCGCCTTGGCTTCGGCAAGTCCCGCGCCCTCGCTCGCCAGCTCTGCAGCCACGGCCACGTGCTCGTCAACGGCTCCCGCGTGACGATCGCGTCCTACCAGGTGAAGCCTGGCGATGTCGTCTCGCTCTCCAAGGGTGCGCTCAAGAGCAAGCTCCTTGCGAACGATGCGCAGCGCATGGAGAAGCACCAGGCCCCAGGCTGGCTCCACGTCGACCTCGCGGATCACTCCGGCAAGGTCGTGAGCCTGCCGTCCGGTGAGGACCTCAAGCAGGGCTTCGACCCGCGCCTGATCGTCGAATTCTACTCTCGCTAATCGCTCATTGCCGACACCACTATGCAAGAACTCTTACTCCCGTCCAAGATCGAGATCACTCCCGGTGAGACCGCGAACCGGGCCACGCTCACGATCAGCCCCTGCTTCCACGGGTACGGCACCACGCTCAGCAACGCGCTTCGTCGCGTGCTGCTCTCCTCGCTGCCGGGTGCGGCGGTGACGGCGGTGAAGATTGACGGCGTCACGCATGAATTCGACGCGCTCGACGGCGTCAAGGAAGACGTGCTCGAGATCGTCCTCAACCTCAAGGCACTCCGTCTTCGTCTCCACACCGACGAGCCGATGCGCCTCATCCTCAAGAAGAAGGGCAAGGGCGCTGTGAAGGCGAAGGACATCGAAGCGAACTCCGACGTCGAGATTGCGAACCCGGACCTCGAGATCGCGACCATCACGGACGACAAGTCCACGCTCTCGATGGAGATCTTCGTCGCGAAGGGTCGTGGGTACGACACGGTCGAGGAGCGCGCCAAGGAGAAGGCCGAGCTCGGCGTCATTGTCATGGACGCCGTCTACACGCCGGTCAAGGAGGTCGGCTTCAAGGTGGAGAACGTCCGCGTCGGCGATATCACGAACTTCGACAAGCTCATCATGGACATTGAGACGGACGGTACGATCACCCCGGAAGAGGCGGTCGACGCGACGGTCCGCATTTTGCTCGACCACTTCAACCTCATCCTGAACAGGGGAGCATCCGCTTCGGAAGCGCCGGCTGCATCGGCTGAGTAACCGTACACTTATGCGTCATCGTAAATCAGGAGTCATCCTCGACCGTAAGAAGGCACCTCGCGAAGCCCTGCTTCGCAACCTTGCGGCGAGCATCATCCTCTTCGAGAAGGTGAAGACGACCAAGGCCAAGGCCAAGGCTGTCCGCCCGCTCGTGGAGCGCATCATCACCACCGGCAAGACCAAGGATGCCGTCACTGCGCGTCGTACTATCGTGCAGCGTCTCTATAGCGAGAACGTCGGAAAGAAGGTTCTCGAAGAGCTTGCGCCGCGGTATAAGTCCCGCGCTGGCGGCTACGTTCGCATCACCAAGCTCGGCACCCGCAAGGGCGACGCGGCGGAAATGGTGCAGATCGAACTGGTGTAACCGCACGTCTATGCCACGCATTCCAAACATTACCCGCGAGAAGAAGGTGATTGACGCCACGGGCAAGAGCTCGGGTCGTCTCGCCTCCGAAATCGCGCTTATCCTCCAGGGTAAGCACAAGCCTGCCTATCAGGCCCATCTCGACATGGGCGACATCGTCGAGGTGCGTAACTGCGCCAAGATGAAGGTCACCGGCACGAAGCTTGCCACGAAGGTGTACCACCGGCACTCCGGCCACCCGGGCGGCATCACGAGCACCAAGCTCACCACGATGATGGCCACGGATCCGTCCAAGGTGCTCAAGATGGCGGTCAAGAACATGATCCCTATGAACACCCACCGGGCACCTCGTCTTAAGCGGCTCACCGTTCACAACGACTGATATGGAAGAAACCACGACAACGCAGGAAACAACCGAGGAGGTCGTCGTCGCCACGGCTCCGGTCGTCGACGCGTCCGCCGCAAAGAAGCTGAAGAAGGACGAGTACGTCTACGCCGTCGGCCGCCGCAAGAACGCCATCGCGAAGACGCGCCTTTGGATGGACGGCAAGGGTCAGATCACGGTCAACGAGCGTCCGATGAAGGAATACTTCCCGACGTTCGAATACCAGGAGCAGGTGCTCGCACCGCTCCGCGCCGTCGGATTCGACGAGTCGGCAAACGTCGCGCTCACGGTTTCCGGAGGCGGTCTCCGCGGCCAGGCCGAAGCATCCCGCCTCGGCATCTCCCGCGCGCTCTTGGTCTACAATCCGACCTATCGCGGATCGCTCAAGCCGCTTGGCTTCCTCACGCGCGACGCGCGCAAGAAGGAGCGCAAGAAGCCGGGTCTCAAGAAGGCTCGTAAGGCATCTCAGTGGGCAAAGCGCTAAGGCGCCGACCCTGCAAACAAGAAACGACGTCCCTTATGGGACGTCTTTTCGTTTCCCCACACTCACTTCTTCTCCGGATACAAAAGCCCCGAATATTGCCCCGCCTTCACGTAGAGGCATTCCTCGCCAATAAGGGAGCAAATCTCCGCGAGCTTGGTGAGCAGCTGGGGGATGAGGTGCTTGCCGTCGAAGGAGACCTCGTACATGCGGCACTCGTCGTAGACGAGCTGTTCGTGGTCGTTCTGCCAGAAACCGAAGAACGGCACGGTCGTCGTGGTGAACGCGCCGAACGTCTCCGAGAGGAAGGCGTGGAGGTCGTCCTCAATCGTCTTCCCGGAGGGCGTTGGGGAGCGGAGTTTGACGGAGGGGATCAGGAACACGGCCGGACGACCGAGGTTCTCGATGCGGTAGGTAGGGCCTCCGAGGTCTTTCCAAGGGTTTTCCATAGGCTTGAGGTTCCATCCACCATACCCCGGAAACGCCTCCTTGGCAATGCGGAAGGGAACTTTGATGAAGCCTGTGGATAACTAGGAAAATAAGGCAGAAAAGAGGGGATTTGACCCATTTCCGTTGAGGCTGTAGCTATCCGGCGTGGAAGCGACCAATCAACCTCGCTTCCAAGGAGAAACGATATGCACCCGACGCTCATTCCCAACGACCCGCACCCGACGCTCTTCCTTGCCGGCCCCAGTGACGGCGACGACAAGGATGGTAACGACGGCATCGACGACCTCGTTGATGGGTTCCGCGACTACGGTTTCGGACCCTGATGTCGGCTCGTGACAGAGAAAGGAGGTGACCAAGGGGCGGCCATTGTGGCCGCCCCGTTTTTTCATCACCCGCTGATTGCTTTCCCCCTTATTCCAGCCTATACTAGTGAGGATATGGCAGCAGAGCAGGTTACACGGAATACCGCTTATCTTACCGCCGCGTTCGTAGGACAGAAGCTCCTGTCCTTTTTGTATTTCAGCATTATCGCGCGGCAAGTTGGCGTGGAGGGCGCGGGGCGCTACTTTATCGCGGTCTCGTTCACTACGATTTGGTCCGTGTTCGTGGACTTAGGGTTAGCGAACGTCCTCGTTCGCGAAGTCGCGAAGCATCGCGAGAAGGCAGGAACGCTTCTTGCGAACGTCCTTGGCCTCAAGGTGCTCTTCGCTATCGGGTCGGTCATTGCCGCGCTTTTGACCTCTTGGCTCATCGGTTACCCTGTGGAGACGCGCGTCATGATCGCAATCGCCTCCATCGTGATGGTGCTCGATTCCATTCACCTCGTCTTCTACGCGGTCATGCGCGGGTTCCAGGACCTCAAGCATGAGGCTGTCGGTGTCGTGACGGGTCAGGCCTGCACCATCGTCGCGGGAAGCCTCTTCATCGTATTCGGGCTGCCGCTGCCGTTCCTCGTGGTGGCGCTCTTGGTCGGTTCCACATGGAACGTCATCTGGTCGGCATGGGCGATGCGTCGTCACTTTGGCGTCGGATTCTCCTTGTCGCTCGATCCGGTCATCGTGCGGTTTCTTTGGTCCGTGACGGTACCGTTCGCGCTCGCTGGTATCTTCTCGCGCATCTATTCCTACATCGATGCTATTTTGCTTTCGAAGATCATCTCAGAGGCCGCCGTTGGTATCTACAGCGTCGCCTACAAGGTCGCGTTCTCGTTCCAGTTCCTGCCGATGGCGTTCGCCGCGGCCGTGTACCCGGCCATGAGCGAGTATTACATCGCTGACCATGCCAAGCTTGGACGGATCTTTACCGCGACGTTGCAGTATCTCCTCGTCATCGCAATGCCGTTGGCGTTGGGTGTTGCAGCCATTGCGCGACCATTCATCCTGACGGTCTACGGTGAGCCGTTCTTGGGCTCCATCCTTCCGTTGCAGATTCTCATGCTATCGCTCGTTTTCGCGTTCCTCTACTGGCCGGCAGGTTCGCTTTTGAATGCTGCTGACCGCCAGGCGAAGAACACGACAGTGATGGGTGTCACTATGGTCGTGAATGTCGTCTTGAACCTGCTCCTTGTGCCGCGCTTGGGTGCAGTGGGTGCCGCTGTCGCTGCGCTCGTGGGCAATATGGTCCTCTTCGCAGGAGCGTTCGCGTATGCGCGCAACGTGACACCGTTTGATGGCAAGGCATTCGCGTCTTCGGCGGTACGCATTGTCGCCTCCGCTCTTGCCATGTGGGCCGTGCTGCTGTTGCTCGCGCCGTTCGCGCACTTCATCCTGCTCGTCCCTATTGGCGTCGCGGTGTACGTCGGCGCGGTCTTCCTGACCGGCGCGCTCACGGTGGGGGAAATGCGGACGCTCGCGCGTATCCTGCTGCGGAAAGGTGGTGTCAGCGATATCGTTGCGCAGCCATGAAGAACGTCCTCCTTGTCACGCTCGACTACCCGCCACGGATCGGAGGCATTGCCGAATACCTCCGGAACGTCGTTTCGCGCTTGCCGCCAGAGCAGGTAAACGTGCTTGCACCGGACGAACCTGGTGCACACGAGTTCGATGTCGTTTCTCCTGTTCCGACCTATCGCCGTCACCTTGAGACCGCTTGGCTTCGCCCACGCTGGCTTCCGGCGCTCTTCTGGACGGACTGGCTCTGTCGCAAGGAAAAGCCGGACCTGCTCTTGGTGAGCCACCTGTTGCCTATCGGGCAGATTGCCTTGCGGCAGAAGCGGAAGCGTGGCATTCCGTATGTCGTCGTCATCCATGGCATGGATATCGCGCTCGCCTCCGTTGCTGCACCGCGTAAGCGTGAGGCTGCAAAGCGGGTGGTGCGTGAGGCCGCGCTCGTCGTGGCGAACAGCGCATACACCGCAGGGTTCGCGGAGGCGTTCGGCGTTCCAAAAGATCGCATCATGATCGTGCACCCATCCCCAAGCTTTCCGACGGATACCGTTGTTGCACCCGATGTCGCTGGACGCGTCCGCAGGGAGAACCGCATGGAGGACGGGTTCCTGCTGCTGTCGGCGGGGCGTCTTGTGAAGCGAAAGGGGTATGACGACGTCATCCGTTCGGTTGCGGCACTCAAGCAGCAAGGGAAGCTTGCGCAGTACCTCATCGTCGGCAACGGTCCGGATCGCGAGCGTCTTGAGGAGCTGAGCGATACGCTTGGTGTGAGCGACCGCGTCGTTTTTCGGGGGAGTGTCGGACGCGAGGAGCTTCCGGCATATTTCGCGGCCTGTGACGCGCTCGTAGCGCCGTCAAAGAGCGAGGGCGCGGACGTGGAAGGATTCGGGACCGTGTACTTGGAGGCGAACCTGTTTGGTAAGCCGGTCATCGGCGCACGGACCGGCGGTGTGCCGGAGGCGGTGTTGCATGACAAGACTGGCCTGCTCGTGGAGCCGGGGGATACAGACGCGTTGGCGGCGGCAATCGCTCGGCTCATGGACGATCCGGCGCTTGCTGCACGTCTTGGCGCGGACGGCCGCGCTCGCGTGCTCGATGCGTTCGGCTGGGATCGCGAAGTAAAGCGTTTGCAGGCAGCATTCGACGCCATCATCGAAAAGCGCATATGAGCAAGCCTGTTATCAGCATTATCATCCCGTCGTACCAGCACGCCAAGGAGCTTCCGGCGTGCTTGGACGGCATTTTCGCGCAGACGTTCACGGACTTCGAGGTCATCGTGGTAAACGATGGATCCACGGATGGCACGGAAGAGGTCGTGCAGCCGTACCTCAATCGCATCAGCTACATCAGCCAGGAGAACCATGGCGGCAATCACGCCCGCAATCGCGGCGCCAAGGACGCGCAAGGGGACTTTCTCCTGTTCTGCGATGCGGACATCGTCATGGAGAAGGATTTCCTTCAGACCATGCTCGACACGCTCAAGGCGCATCCGGAAGCATCTTATGCCTATGCATCCTTCAAGTTCGGTTGGAAGACGTTTCATCTCTGGTCGTTCGATGCGGATATCCTTCGCCGCATGAATTACATCCATACGACTTCGCTCATCCGTCGGGAGCATTTTCCCGGGTTCGACGAATCGATCCGGCGGCTCCAAGATTGGGACTTGTGGCTCACCATGCTCGCGGCAGGCCATACCGGCGTGTGGGTGCCGCGGGTCATGTTCCGGGCGATTCCGCACAAGGGCGGCATCAGCACGTGGGTGCCGGGCATCATGTATCGTATCCCGTGGAAGCGGTTCGGTATCACCATTCCGACGGTGGAGAAGTTCCATGTTGCGCGGGAGGTGCTCAAAAAGAAGCACTACTTACCTGATTAGCACGGGATTGTTTCGGCCCTTCGGGCCTCGCAATGACACGGCGTACCTATGGACGTGAGCATTATCATCGTGAGTTGGAACGGCAAGGAACTGCTGCGGCGGTGCTTGCTTTCGGTTGCGCAGTACACGAAAGGTGTCTCGTTCGAAGTATTCGTCGTGGACAACGCCAGTTCGGACGGTTCTGCGGCGATGGTCGCCTCCGAGTTCCCGCATGTCACGCTCGTGGCGAATTCGCGGAACACTGGGTTCGCCGCCGCTTGCAACGAAGGTATCCGCCGCGCGCAGGGGGAATTCATCCTGCTGCTCAATCCGGATACGGAACTGCGTGAGGATGCCATCTCTGCGCTCGTCGCGGCTATGCGCGCGCGGCCGTACGTCGGCATTGCGGGGCCGCGCATGATGAACCCGGATGGGACCCTGCAGCCGTCCGTACGCCGGTTTCCTACGCTCGCTTCGCAGGTTCCGCTCATGCTCAAGGCGCACCACGTGCCGCGCGTGCGACGGAGCGCGGTGTTTGCGCGATACTTCATGGACGACATGGACTACGGGACCGCACAGCGCGTGGAGCAGATCATGGGCGCAGCGTTCCTCATTCGTGGCTCCGTCATCCGCGACGTTGGCATGCTCGACGAGCGGTACTTCATTTGGTTCGAGGAGGTCGATTACTGCAAGCGCGCGGCAGATAAGGGAATTCAGACGTGGTACTTGCCGGAAGTGTCCGTGGTCCATCACGGGGGAGCGTCCTTCGCGAAGGAATTCGGCGTGAAGAAGCAGAGGTACTACAACACGAGCCTCCGGACCTACACGCGCATCCATCACGGCGACCTTGCGGCGGCAATTATCGCCTTTGTACATCCGGTTTCCATGCTCCTCGCTTGGTTGATACAATGGTTCGGTCTCCGCAAAAAACGTACCACCGTATGAACGAACCATTACCATCTTTCTCCCGCGTCCTGACGACAAGCGTGCTCTTCATCACGCTGTTCGAAATCTTGTCGTTTTGCGCGTTTGTGTACCCAGCTTTCTCCGACATTGTTTTCCTCGTCATTCTCGCGATGACGTTGTTCCTCGCTGCGAAAGACCTTACGCTCGCCTTCCTCGTGCTATTAGCTGAGCTCTGCATTGGTTCCCAAGGCGGGTATCTTGTTTCGTACGGCCTCATGGACGGCCTCAATTTGTCGCTTCGCATGGGGTTGTTCCTTACGGTCGTCGGTGTTTGGGTCGCCCAGCGTATCGCAGCCATCCTCGACTCCGCGACTCGTTCGCGCGAGGTTGCGGCATGGCGCGCGCTGCCGAAGCATCCGCTCTTTGCGCCGACCGTCAGTCTCGTGGCCGTCTTCGCTATCGCCGTGACGCGCGGTGTACTCCTCGGCAACGGCGCTGCGAACGTGTTCTTCGATGCCAACGGGTACCTGTACCTCGCGCTCCTGCCGGTCTTCGTGACAGTCATTCGTTCACACGAGGCACGGATGGCGTCCGTTGCAGTCGTCGTTGCCAGCATCTTCACGACGACTGCGAAAGCGCTTTTCGTGGAGTTCATCTTTTCGCATCGTTTGTTCTATGCCGCCTCTCCGTTATACATCTGGATCCGTGACACGCGGGTGGGGGAGATTACTATCCAGACCGGCGACTTTTACCGCATTTTCTTCCAGGCGCACGTCTTCGCGATCTTCCTCTTGTTCACTGCCGTGCTCCAGCTCGCTTTCATGCCGTCGTGGCGCGGGAAGGCTCCCAAGGTGCTTTTCACCCTCGTGCTCGCGACGGGAACGGCAATGCTCCTGTCGCTCTCGCGCAGTTTCTGGTTCGGGGGAGCGCTTGCCGTGCTGAGTATCGTTGCCGTGCTCGCAGTTTCTCGCGCGTCTCTTGCAGTCTGGAAGCGACTCGCGGTCATTGGTGTCGTTGGTATCGCGGGCGGCATGGCCGTGATCTTGCTGACGTACTCCTTTCCGTTCCCGAAGAAAGGCTCGGATGTGGCGTTTGGAGAGCTCTTCGGTAAGCGCGCGTTCTCGTTCTCTGGCGAGTCTGCGGCCAATAGCCGCTGGATTCTGCTTCCGGAGCTTGTCGCTGCTGGCAAGGAATATCCCATTCTCGGCTCCGGCTTCGGCAAGGAGGTGACGTATCGCACCGAAGATCCACGTCTCCTGGCAGACAACCCTACAGGCGAGTACACCACCTTCGCTTTCGAGTGGGGCTATCATGACCTTTGGGTGAAGCTCGGTGCGCTCGGTCTTGCGGTCTACGCCTGGTTCCTTGCCGTCATCATCACGCCATGGGTCCGCAAAGTCCGCGATGGGCTCGGTGCCTTCAAGCGACCGCATATCGAGGCTGACCCGCCGCACAACATGGCGCCGGTCGTCGCGTTAGGCGTCGTGGCCGGACTCATCGCGTTGCTCGCTACGAACGTCTTCAGTCCGTACCTCAATCATCCGCTCGGTATCGGTATCCTCATGCTCGTGGCGGCTTTCGCGTACGGGGAGCGGCAAGAAGACGTGAAGGCCTGATATGCCGCGTCAGGTCGTCGTCATCCATGGGGGAGAGACCTTCGCGACGTACGAGCAGTACGTCGCGTTCCTGCGCGGCTGCACGGTCGATGATCCGTCCGTTCCGTCACCGAAAGGCTGGAAAGATACGTTGGCGGAACGTCTCGGTGACGATTTCGCCATCGTGAAGCCGAGTATGCCCAACAAGCTCAATGCGAAGTACGCGGAGTGGAGGATTTGGTTCGAGAAATATGTTCCGTACCTCCATGACGACGTGACGCTCGTCGGTCATTCGCTCGGCGGCATCTTTTTGGCGCAGTATCTTTCCGAGCGCGATTTTCCGAAACACATCCGCCAGACCGCTCTCGTCGCTCCGCCTGCAGGCGCAACCGGACCAGAGGATTCGCTCGCGGACTTCGCGCTACCGGAAGACATGTCGCGTTTCGCGGAGCGGGGCGGGAAGATCACGCTGTTCTTCAGCCAGGATGATTTCTGCATCCCGTTCGCGCATAAGGAGGTCTATGCCACACGTCTTCCGTCCGCGAAGATCGTGACATTCACGGATCGCGGGCACTTTTTGCAAGAAGAGTTTCCGGAGCTTGTTGCACTCATCCGTGGCGAGTAAATGAAAGACCCCGCACCGGTATGGTGCGGGGTCGCTTGTTGTGCGGCGAGTTCAGTTGATCTCGTGCCGCAGCTCGAGCATGGCTTCCGCGATGCGGACCACCGGGCTCGGCGTGCCGGGCGGAGGCGGTTCGATGACGAAGTCCGGCTCCGTCGTCGCGCACATGAGCGCGACGTCGTTGAGCACGTCGCGGCGGTGCGCGAGGTACGCATGCACCTCGTCGGCGGTCGGGAGGCCGACCTTCATGTTGAGCTCGTCGGCGGCGCGCCGGATGATGGCGAGCGACTCCTCGAGGCTCTTGCCGCCACGCAGGAGCGTCTTGATGGTGTGTACGGGACCGGTCGGAATGGGATGGGACATGGAAACCTCCTCAAAAGGAACAGGAGAAAAAATCACTCAGGTACGCTCATGACCATACCACAAAAACACCCTTTTGTCAAGGGTGTTTTGGCCTCATTGAGCTTATTTCATGAAATCCGCGTACCCGTTGAGGAATATCTTTCCATCCATAGACTTCTTCCCCGCAGGCTGTACCTCGCTGAGCACGAGCGTGCCTTCGCGCGTACCGAGCGCGGGGTAGCCGTCGGCGGTGATGCCGTGCGCTCCAGGTGCGAGGAGGGGTGTGTCCGTTACTCCGACACAGAGGAGCTTCAGGTTGAGCACCTCGTCGCCTCGGCTCCACACATACGTCATGCCGGGCCATGGGGTGTAGGCGCGAAGACGGTGCTCGATTTGCACGGCAGACATGGTGAGCGGGTCGATGACACCGTCTTCTTTCTTGATGAGTCCGGTGGAGGTCGCGGCAGCGTGATCTTGTTCGACGGCGACGAGCGTTCCGTCGACGATGGCGGGAAGCTTTCCCAAAAGCATTGCTGCGGCATCGTCGGCGAGTTTCGCTTCGAGCGTCTCGAAGGTGTCCGTGGCGACGATCGGCGTTTCAATCATCGCATACACCGGTCCATGATCCATCTCCGCGTCCATCTGCATCAACGAAATGCCGGTCACGGCGTCGCCGTTGGCGATGGCGGCCTGGATAGGGGAGGCGCCACGATACTTCGGCAGCAATGAACCGTGGAGGTTGATAGGCGCAATGCGCGGCAGGTCCAAGATGGTCTGCGGGATAATGCGGCCGTACGCCGCGACCACGAACACGTCCGCTTCGAACGAGCGGAGCTCCTCAAGTATCTCCGGCGTACGGATCTTTTCGTAGCGGAAGAGCGGCAGACTTTTTTCCAGCGCCGCGACGGAAACCGGCGTGGGCGTGAGGACGGCCTTACGTCCGACCGGACGGTCCGGTTGCGAAACGACGGCAACCACCTTGAAAACGTCCGGCTGTTCGAGCAAACGGAGCAAGGGAGTCACGGCGAAGCGCGAGGTTCCGAAATAGACAATGCGGATCATGGTATTTCAGGATACTTCCATCGTTTCTATTGGACGCACTTCGGCCGAGATTCCAAGTTCTTTGAGCCGTGCAGCAGTTTCTGCCATCTTCGCTTTCGGAACCAGGAGAATGCGGAGCTTGTCCGTCGTCAGACTTCCTTCGAACTCCACCTCGCTCGGTACACGAGGGTTCACGTTCCGGATCATCGCATCCTTACCACCGTCGTAGACGAACAGGACAGGGAACCCTTCTGGTTTGCGCTTTTCGACATACGCAGCGAAAGCTTCGCGAAGCCGTTCCTCGGTGATGTCGGGATTCAGTCGCGCATAGCGGGCGATGGCGTCCTCTCCTGAAAGCTGTTCAGAGGTCACTTCCAAGGACTCTGTAGTGAAGCGGGAAAAAAGGTACGCGCCAAGAAGGCCGTCAGGAACGCGCAGGTCCGTCGCACTCTTCGTTCCGGCGAATGCCTTTTCGGGCTGGATTCCGCCGAGTTCTTTTTCCAGGATGCTTGCAAGATACTCGGATGTCGTGCCGTGCCCTAGCGGGGTTTCCATGGCCGCGATACGCCGCTGCAGATCGAGCGCCTGTTCTTTATAGTCTTGAGCCAGTTGTTCTTTTTCCAGCCGGTTTTCCTGGTCTGGAGCAGGGACGTGATGGCGCTCGGAGTACATATGGCCTACTTTTCTTTTCGTTGTTCCTCCACCCGATCCACGTACAGAAAACCCTCCAAGTGATCGATTTCATGCTGCATGATGCGCGCGAAGAAATCCTTGGCAACGAAACTGATTTTTTTACCGTCCACCGTGCACCCTTCGACGGTCACTTCTTTGGCGCGCATGAGTTTGTCGTATTTGCCGGGGATGGAAAGACAACCTTCTTCGCCACGCACCAGCTTCTTGGAATACTTCACGATGCTCGGATTGAGGACCGCGATAGGACCCGCATCGGATTCCGCGATGAAGATGCGCTTGTCGACGCCGATCTGCGGTGCGGCGATACCCACGCCATTGGCATGAATCATGGTTTCGACCATGTCCGCGATGAGTTTCTTGAGTTTCGGGGTGCCGAACTCCGCCTCCGTGACGTCTTTGGAGCGGCGGTGCAGGACAGGTTCTCCTTTTTTGGTGATCTCGTGGATGGCCATATGCGGCTCGTCAGGATTTCGGTTTGAGAGGCGGGGTCACTTTCGCCTCCGCGACTTTTTTCTCTTTCGCCTTCTTGCTGCAGAGGAACATGAAGAGCTTGCCGAAGTGTCCTTTGCTCTCCTGCTGCAGTTGAGTGAAGATGCGCCGCGCTTCCGGGACGCCGACACGGTTGATGGTGCCGAGGTACATGGCGAAACGCTTCCGTTCTTGGAAGGCGGTGCTAATCTCGTCCGCAAGCGCGTGGGCTTCGGAGTGGATCTTCACGTTGCGTTTTTTCGGCTGCACCCGCTTAGCGAGCGCGTCTTTGAGGTCGTCCATAGGGTAGAATCTTGGCTTACCCTAGCAGAACAAAGGTCTTCAGGGAAGACCGGAACATCGCTCAAAGGTTCTTCATTTCGGCGACCAAGTAGCCGACACCGAACGGGCTCTCATAGGAGAAGACCTCGGTGGTGTGGCGGGAGTCGCCCAAGATGCCGGCAAGTACGCCGAGCACCTTTGCACCACATGCCTGCGCTTCGTTGATCCAGGCATCATCGAGCTGGAGGAAGCCTTCCATGTTCTGTTCCGTGACGAGCTTTTGCACGAGCGCGTCGAGTTCCGCACCGCGCGGAGAAAAACCGCCAGGAGCCTTTTCGGAGAGCGTGTGCGAAAGGTCTGCAGAGGCGATGACCGCGATACGCTCGGTGGAGGAGAGGATTTCGTCCTTGAGTTCGCGCCCGAACTCCATGTGCGCCTTCATGTCGAGGCCAGAGGTGACGACTGGGATGATCTTCACGTTCGGCAGGTGCTGGGTGAGGTACCACAACGCGACCGCCGTGCCGTAGTCCAGGTCTTCCTGGGAGTCGAGGACGAGCGGAAGGTGCTTATCTTTGGAGTCCTCGCGGATGCGGTCGATGAGCATCGTGTTCGGCTTCCATGCGAGCTTGGTGGTGAGATCGCCGAATTCCTGGAAGTTCGTGCGGTACGTGGCGCTCAGGTTGATGGTCATCGCGTCCGGCAACTGGTTGCCGTGCGGCGTGATGACGATGAGCGTTTCCGGATGCGTGGTGTAGAGCTCCTGCTCAAGCCGCTTCATGGCAGCTTCTGTTTTGGCGATAGTTGCCAAATTAGTCTTGCCGATGGTTGGCATGAGAAGGGGGGTGTGGCTTGCAATGCAGGAGAAGACGAGGGCCATATTTCAAAATGATAGCACAATAAGCGGTGTTTTGCGAGAGAAACCACCCTGTGGATGACTCCATCTGGACGTTCGGTTTTTGTTCGGGTATACTGAACCTATCAGACAACGAGTGTGGATAACCCCAACGCCCATGACCCTCGATAAACTCACCAAGAAGCAATCAGAGATCCTCGACTTCGTGGTCGGGTACATCCAAGAGCATGAGTACTCGCCGTCGTATCGAGAAATCGCCGACCACCTCGGCATCTCGTCGACCGCAACGGTGCACGAGCACATCAAGAACCTCGAGAGCAAAGGGTACCTGCGCGGAGACTCCGACGGGCCACGGTCCATCGAGCTCGACAAGGCAGTGAACATGGTCGCGAAGGCTGTCCAGCTACCGCTCCTAGGACTCATCACGGCAGGAGAGCCCATCGAGGCCATGGAATCCAACGAAACGATTGCAGTGCCCGCTGACCTCGCCATGGACGGCATCAACACGTATGTCCTCCGCGTCAAAGGTCAGTCCATGATCGAGGACGGCATCCTCTCTGGCGACTACGTGGTGGTACAACGAAACCCCTCACCACGGGACGGAGACGTGGTCGTAGCGCTCCTTGAGAACACCTACGCCACGCTGAAACGGTTCTATCGGGAAAAGGGACGCATACGGTTGCAACCGGCGAACAGCGCCATGAAGCCGCTCTACGTGAAGGATCTCATCGTCCAAGGCGTGGTGTGTGCGGTCATCAGGAACTTCAGGGCGACGCTACCAGCGTAACGGCAGACGAGGTCACAACCAACTTCGATAATAAAGGTTTACCCAACAACCCTATGCTTAAGCGCAAGCTTCGCGGTTTTTACCGGCAATTTCTCGGCACCATTTCCGATGCTTTTCTCACGGCATAAGTGGCCCTGGAAAAGGTAAAACGCTCCGGAAAACCGGAGCGTTTTTTCGTTTGTTGCCGCCTGTGGATTACTTAGTGTTGACAGTACACAAAGTAAGGCGTACGGTGCAGCAAAGGGACGGATTCGCCCCACTGATGATTATCGGTTATGACCGCTCTGCTCGACATCAACACCGTCTTTTTCACGGTCATGGGCTATCCCATGAGCTATATCGAGTTCTTCGGAACAGTATTCAATCTTGTCTGTGTTTGGTTGGCGGCACGTAACAAGGTGCTCACTTGGCCGGTCGGCATCGTTGCT
The DNA here is from genome assembly GCA_964626205.1 of uncultured Gammaproteobacteria bacterium. Lineage (GTDB taxonomy): Bacteria > Patescibacteriota > Patescibacteriia > SG8-24 > SG8-24 > CAZVED01. Next base: position 58,816 of record CAZVED010000002.1, on the reverse strand, counting down.
GTGGTGCTGTTTTTCATCCTGTTCTACCAGATTCGTTTGTACTCCGACATGATCGAGCAGGCATGGTTCTTCGTGACGGGGTTCTGGGGGTGGTGGATGTGGACGCATCCGAAAGGGGAGAAGAAGCCAGGCACGGAGCTTCCGGTGACACGCTCTCCTCGTATGGAAGCCGTGTCGGCAATCGCGATTACCGCAGTTGGAACGCTGGTACTCAGCACGCTGATGTCGCGCATTCATGTGCTGCTGCCCGCAGCCTTTCCGGCTCCGGCAGACTACCCGTTCCTTGATGCGCTCACGACTGTCATGAGCTTCACGGCGACGGTGCTCATGATGCGCCGTCGCGTGGACTGCTGGACATACTGGATTATCGTGGATGTCATTGGTATTTGGCTGTACTTCGTGAAGGGTGTGCGGTTCATCGCGTTGGAGTATGTCATCTTCCTCGCCATGGCGACATGGGGTCTTCTGAGCTGGCGGAAGATTCTTGCGGGAGCGGTCATCTCTGAAAAGAACGCCTATGCGGTACCGGACGGGATTGGTGGTCGGTAAGTTTGTTCCGCCCCACAAAGGGCATCATCATCTCGTCGGGTCAGCGCAGGCAGCTTGCGAACGCGTCATCGTGCTCGTTGTCGGCGACCCGTTGCAGGTAATCCCGGCAGAGACACGCGCTTCGTGGTTGCAGGAGGTCCATCCGGACGCGGACGTGCGAATCATTCCGGATATCTGGAAGGACGATGATTCTGTCGCGTGGGCGGAACATACGGTCGCGTTTCTTGGTGCGGCACCAGACGCGGTGTTCAGCTCCGAGGACTACGGCGTGCCGTATGCCGCGGCGATGGGGTGCGAGCATGTCTCCGTGGACGCGCCGCGCGTGACGTTTCCAGTCTCAGGGACGGCGGTGCGGAAGGATCCTTTCGCGCAATGGGAATTCATCGAGCCGCCGGTGCGCGCGCACTTCGCGAAACGCGTGGTCGTCCTTGGTGCGGAGTCGACTGGCACGACGACGCTCACGAAGGCGCTTGCCGCGAAGTATCGGACGGCGTGGGTGCCGGAATACGGGCGGTTATATGCGGAAGGGAAGTACGGCGATGCAGGCTATTGCTGGCGCACGGACGAGTTCACGTTCATTGCGGAAACGCAGACGCGCATGACGGAGATGCTGGCGCGGTCCGCGAACAAGGTGTTGTTCTGCGACACGGATGCGTTCGCCACGACGTTGTGGCATGAGCACTATATGGGGGCGTCGTCTCCGGCCGTGCAGGCCGTGGCGAATGCTACTCGGAAACCGGACTTGTACCTTTTGACCGGCGACGAGATCCCGTTCGAGCAGGACGGGTTACGGGACGGCGGACCTCGGCGTCACGCGATGCACCGGCGTTTTGAAGAGCTCTTACCGACACGCAACGTGCCGTGGGCGTTGCTGCGCGGGACGCACGAAGAACGGCTCGCGCAGGCGAGCCGCCTTGTGGACGATCTGTTCAGAGCAACCCCGCCTTTCGGAGGATCGCACGTGCGGAGTGAGGAGACGGATGCGTTGTAGCGAGTGCATGCCGTGCTTCGGTCTTTGTAAGGAAGCCGGCTGTGACTTCGCGCGCAAGGCGTGTCGTATCCGGATGGAAGCCGAGCAGACGTGCAGCCTTCGCTTCCATGGCGAACGCAAGCAAGCAGGAATTGGCGTTTGATTCCACAAAGGACTCCTTCATGGGCGCTTTCCAGCCGAGTTTCTTGAGAATCTTCGCGGTGTCTTTGCGCTTGCGACGGAAGAGGAACGGGACATGGACGATAGTCACGGACGGTCCTTTTTTCGATGGACGGAGTTCGCGCATCGCGCTGATACCGGCCTTTGTGCCGATGCTACTGAGGCCGGTCCATTCGTTCATGCCCAATGCTACGGTCTTGATGCCATGTTCCGTAGCAAGGGCATGGTACGCGCGGATGACGAGCCGACGACAGAGAATGCAGCTCCGAACGAACGGCATGGGATGCTTGCAGGTGATGGCGTAGTGCTCGCGGTTGTGCGCGTAGATGCCGCGGAAGAGGCTTGCGACATCGGGGGTTTCCGGTAGGTCGTAGAGGTTCGCAGTCATGCGGAAGGATGCCTTGTCGCAGGCGCGCGCATAGCCACGGATGTCGGCGCGGACCCAGTCCACGCCGAGCTTTTTCGCGACCGCCTTCGCGCGCGCAAAGCTGTGCGCCGGGTAGTAGCCGGTGTCGAGCGTGAAGGCGAGCGGCGTGAAGCCCAGCTCGAGGACGGTCGCGAGCATGGCCGTGCTGTCCTTGCCTCCGCTGATACCGACCGCGATGTCATATTCTCCCACGCCCGTTCCGCGGAGGTTTTTGAAAAGGGTCCGTTCTTTTTCGAGCCGGGTCTCGCTGAAATGCTTCTTGTACCACGAACAGACGGAACAGCGTCCGTCAGCACCAATGGTGATGGTCGGGTTTGCGGTGTCGTTGATACAGCGAGAGCATTCACGTACGGCGATATGGTCAAGAATCGTCGCGAGCGCAGAATCAACCGCGCCATCCGGGAGCACGAGATGGATATCGGCATGGTTCTTCGCATCCGCTACCTCGAACAGTTGTCGTTCGCGGCGCACTTCGGCTAGTGCCTCAGAACGGGAGACGCCGTCGCGCCGCATCAGACGCTGGACGGCAGTCTTCTCCGTCACATCCACAAAGACCGTGATGTAGCCGAGTGCGCGGAGGACCTCCATGGTGTCATTGCCACGCACACCGGTGATGATCGGGATGCCACCTTTCGCGTCACGGAGCGCCATGGCATGAAGCGCAAGGCCGATAATGCTTGGTCCGTACGCTCGGCGCAGCTCTTGATTGAGCGTCTTCGCAGCTTCGCGTTCATGGGCGGCGACCCGGCGCTTCTGCGCACGGAGGAGTTTCATGACGAAGGCATCCGCGCTTTTCGGGAACGTTGCCATCATCAAAGCCGGCCCGATGACGCAGGCTGAGGCTTCGATGACGCGCGCATCGGCGACGCGGCGCGTCAGGGCTTTTGCGAGCGTCGTTTTCCCGCTTCCGGCAGTTCCGGCGATGATGATGCCGCGATGGTGGGGGAGGAGGCGCTCGCGCATAGCATTAGGATGCCGCAGAAGTCGCTTTGCGCTTCGGGAGCGAAAGGAGCGGCGCCACGACGATAGTGTCGCCATCAGCATCGACGCGTACCGTCTGGCCGTCCATGACGTCGCCCTGGATGATCTTGAGCGCCAGCGGATCCAAGATGAGCTGCTGCAACGTGCGCTTGAGCGGACGCGCGCCGAACATCGGATCGAAGCCCTTCTTTGCGAGGAGCGCGCGGGCGACCTTGGTCACGTCGAGCGTGATGTGTTTGGCGGTGAGGCGCTTTGCCAGGAGTGCGAGTTGGATGTCCACGATGGACGTGATGTCGTTCTCCTCGAGCGCACGGAAGACGATGGTTTCGTCGAGACGGTTCAGGAACTCCGGCTTGAAGCTTTCCTTGAGGAGCGACATGACCTGTTCGCGCACGCCTTCGTTCGCCTCGTCGCCGGAGCTGAAGCCGATGTTGGCTTTGTTGCCGGCTGCGACGATGATGTCGGAGCCGACGTTGGACGTCATGACGATGATGGTGTTCTTGAAGTTGACCTTGCGTCCTTTGGCGTCCGTCACGTGGCCGTCGTCGAGAATCTGAAGCAGCGTGTTCCACACGTCCGGATGCGCCTTCTCGATCTCGTCGAAGAGGATGACGGAGTACGGCTTGCGACGCACGAGCTCAGTGAGCTGGCCGCCTTCGTCGTGCCCGACGTAGCCGGGAGGGGAACCGAGCATGCGCGAGACGGTGTGCTTCTCGCCGTACTCGGACATGTCGAGGCGGATCATGTTGTTCTCGTCGTTGAACATGAAGCCTGCGAGCGCGCGAGCGAGCTCGGTCTTGCCGACGCCGGTAGGGCCCAAGAAGAGGAACGAGCCGATGGGGCGGTTTTCTTCCGAGATGCCGGCGCGCGAGCGACGCACGGCGTTGGCCACGGCGGTGACCGCCTCGTCCTGGCCGATGACGCGCTTGCGGAGTTCATCCTCGAGCTTGGCGAGCTTCGCGACTTCCTCCTCGAGCATCTTGGTCACCGGGATGCCAGTCCACTTCGACACGACACCTGCGACATCTTCTTCGCCGACCTCTTCCTTGAGGAAGCGGTGGTTTTTCTGCACATCCTTCAGGCGTTTCTCGGCTTCCTTCACCGCGGCGTTGGTCTCTGGGATGCGGCCGTAGCGGATCTCTGCGACTTTGTTGAGGTCGGCGTTACGCTCCGCAATCTCGGCTTCCTGTTTAAGGACATCGATCTGCTTTTTCTTGTCGCGAATTTCCGTGATGATGGCCTTCTCGTTCTTCCACGCAAGGTCGAGACCGGCGTACTTCTCTTTCACTTCCGCGAGTTCCTTTTCGAGCTCCTTGAGACGCGCGAGAGATTCCTTGTCCGTCTCCTTCTGGAGCGCGCGCTTCTCAATCTCGAAGCGCGTGATGTCGCGCTTGAGCGTATCGAGCTCCTGCGGCTCGGAGTCAATCTGCATGCGCAACGCCGATGCCGCCTCGTCGATGACATCGACGGCTTTGTCCGGCAGGAAGCGGTCTTGGATGTAGCGCGAGGAGAGCTTCACGGCCGCGACGACCGCAGGGTCGGTGATACGGACGCCGTGATGGAGTTCGTAGCGGTCCTTTACGCCGCGCAGGATGGCGATGGCGTCTTCCTGTGACGGTTCCTCTACAAGCACGGGTTGGAAGCGCCGCGCGAGTGCTGCGTCTTTCTCGATGTGCTTCTGGTATTCCTTGAGGGTGGTGGCGCCGACACAGCGCAGTTCGCCACGTGCGAGAGCAGGCTTCAGCATGTTCGACGCATCAAGCGAAGATCCGTCGGCGGTGCCTGCGCCCACGAGCGTGTGCAGCTCGTCGATGAAGAGGATAATCTTGCCGTCGGACTGCTCGACTTCCTTGATGACGGCCTTCAAGCGATCTTCGAACTCGCCACGGAACTTGGAGCCTGCGACCATTGCACCAAGGTCCAATGCCACGACGTCCTTGTCCTTGATGGACTCCGGCACGTCGCCAGCGACGATGCGCTGCGCAAGGCCTTCCACGACCGCGGTCTTACCAGTACCCGGTTCGCCGATGAGCACTGGGTTGTTCTTCGTGCGGCGGGAGAGGACCTGCATCACGCGACGGATTTCCTCATCACGGCCGATGACTGGGTCAAGCTTTTCTTTGCGCGCGAGCTCGGTGAGGTTGCGCGCGTACTTCTTGAGCGCCTGGTACGTCTGCTCCGGCTCCGGCGATTCGATCTTCTGGTTGCCGCGGATCTCCTTGAGCACTGCGAGGACGTCGTCTTGTGTCACGCCAAAATCCGCGAGCAGCTGGTGCGCGGAGGAAGGGGAGCTTGCGATGCCGAGCAGGAGATGTTCCGTAGAGATGTATTCGTCGCCAAAAGCTTTTGCCTGTTTTTCAGCGTGGCGGAACACGCGGACCGACGCTGGCGGCAACATGAGTTGGCCGGTTTCGGATTCTCCGCGACGACGCGGGAGTTCGTCGAGTGCGTGTTTCACGGCGTCGACCATGCCACCCAAGTCGGTACCAAGCTTTTCGCAAATGGAACCAACGACACCTTCCTTTTGGGTGAGGAGCGCATGGAGGATGTGGAGCGGGTGGAGCTCGGCATGACCACGGTCCAAAGCGCCGAGCTGAGCGGATTCCAAGGCCTCGCGAGCGCGGGTCGTGAAGTTGTTGGGAATCATGGCCATAGGATAGGGGATATGCTTATCATTAGCAGTCTAAACAAGAGAGTGCTAACTTGTCAAACGGGTTGTGGAAGATTGACGCGAGCCCATCTTCCTGGTACATAAGAGTGGCGCTCCTTCAGAAAGGTGGCCATCCATGAAGAAGGGTCTTTTCTTCAGTATCGTCGGTTCAGCCAATTTGTGCATCGCGTTGTGGTACTGCGGCATCCAGAGCGGGTTTGGTGCCGCGGCGATCTTTCTCATCTCGGTCGTCGTCTTCCTGCAGATCCGGCAAGTCTACTTGCTCATCAATGGGCCTGACTGAGGCATGAGGAGGTTTCCATGAAGACGAACACGCTCTTTTTCATCGCTGGCGCTGTCAGCCTGGCGATTGCCTGCCTCACTCCGTATACCGGACTCGTCGCCTGTTTCTGGGGTGTCGCGACCGTCGTGGCGCAAACGCGGGAGCTCCTTGGGCTGATGCGTCTCAAAAAAGAAAAGCAGCGACACGGCTGAAAGGACCGCTTCTATGGAGGCGGTTTTTTGTTTGTAGCGGAACAAAAAACGACCACCCGATTGGGTGGTCGCAAGGTTCACTTCGTGAGTAGCCAGCAGCCGACAGACGCGAACGCGAGGCCGACGAGCTTCGTCGGCGTGACCGCTTCCTTGAAGAAGACGAATCCTCCGAAGGCCATGAAGACGATCATCGCGGTGAGCGCGGCAGAGGGGAGTGCGGACATCGACTGTGAGGTCGAGGTGATGAGGCGACCGTATGCCAACGCGCCCAAGCCGTTCACGACGCCGGCCGTGACAAGGATGAGCACGGCCGTCTTCGTCGGGAACGCATCCTTTGCGCCGATGCGTGCAAGGAAAGATGTCAGCATGCAGGCGATGAGCACAATCGGCATTGCCCAGCTGCTCGTATCTCCCGCGGCGCGGGTGATGAGCGGCCAGGAGCCGAAGCAGAGGGCGGTGGCGATGCAATAGAACAGTCCGCTGTCCATCGGAGGGTCTCCTTGTTGCGCGGGAATCTCAGCATGATGAGGCGAGCCGGTCAATGGGCTACAAGTCCGTCCATCGGATGAAAAAAACGACCGCCCGGAGATGGCAGTCGTTGGTCATGCCGGCTTCAGATACGGCTTGTCGGTCACATCCCATGTCGCGCGCGCGATTTGTGCGATGTACCCGTCATGTTTCAGGCCGTCGAGCGCTGCATAGATGGCGAATCGGCTCTGGTTAATCTTCGGATCCCCGAAAGCGCGGATGAGGACGATGCTTCGTGTCGACCCGTGTTCCTTGAGATAGTTCATGATGGACGGTCGTACACGTTCCGTGAATCTCGGCTCCACGGCCGGTTTTGGTACCATGCCGACATGCGCGTACGTTTTCGCGGAAGGCGCGTTCACGCCGTACCCAACAGGGGTGACGTAGCCTTCCTTCCGCAGTTCGGAGAGCGCGTTATTGAGTGCTGGACGCTTGCGGATGACGCCTTTCGTGAGCAGGTGGTGCAGAAGCTCGTCTGTGCGCGTGATGCCGCGCCCGACCATGGCGAAGAGGATGCGTCCCTTGAGCGTGGTGCCAAACGGGAAGCGTGCCAGCGTCTTTTCCCCTGACCGCTCCAGCGCGTCCGGAAGCCAGTAGTCGCCAGTCCCTGCACGGACGAGGTGTCCTTGGGAAATGAGCAGGTTCAGGTGATAGACGAGCTTTCGTTCGTGGCATCGGTGTCCTGCTGCCACGACGGCGGCATGGATCGTTTTCGCCTTCGCGTGCCCGCCATGCGCTGTGAGGAAGGCGATGATGCATGTCCGCAGCGCGGTCCTGTCTCGTGGGTAGTTGCTCATGGCGCACCTTTCGTTGCCACGGCGTCGGCGTCCAAGGAGTCCTTGAGCAGCCGGAACGCCTGTGCGCGATGGGAGCCGACGCACTTTTCCTCGAGCGTCATGTCGGCGTAGGGGCGATCGTATCCTTCCTGTTGGAAAATGGGATCCCACCCGAAGCCGTTCCGTCCTTGCGCTGGGCGCACGATGGTGCCGCGGACAAAACCTTCGAAGTACTCGATGGTCTCCCCGTCAGCGCTCATGTAGCCCACGACGCAACGTCCTTCGGCGCCGAAGCGTCCGATGCGCTCGATGAGCCGATAGGCTTCAGCGCATCCGTCCATGCCGTGGATGAACCACTTCACAAGCGGGCCGGGGAGCTTGCCGCCGAAGGCTTCGAGGTAGAGCGACGTATCTTCGACGATGATGTCGCCGTCTTGGTGCAATCGCGCTTCCCGCAGCTTCGCTTCGACGATCTTCCGGGGGTCGAGCTCTTGGATTTCCGTGAGGTCGAGCTTCCGCCGAAGGAGGGTAGGGATGATCGACAAGGCTTCACGATATTTGCCATCGCCGCCCGTAATGAAGGTAATCGGTGCCATGGGGCCTCCCTGCAAGGAACGTTTCCCGCCGTATGCGGGACCGGCGACTGTACCAGAGGAGCGGCTCGGAGTAAAGTATGCCCATATGCGCCTGACGCTCATGGGTATTCCGATCGACGCGGTGACACGGGCCGAGGCCGTGGAGGCTCTCCGTGGCTTTCTTCATGACCGTGGACCGAAGGGTCGCTTTGTGACCACGCCGAACCCGGAAATGCTGGTCGATGCACGACGTGACCCCGCCTTCACGGCTGCCTTGCGGAGCGCGGATTTGGCGATTCCGGATGGCCACGGCCTTCTTTTCGTGGCCCGACTCAAAGGCAAACGCCTCCCTGAGCGCGTCACCGGGACCGATATCGTGCAAGATGTCGCCGCATTGGCGGCGGAACAGGGGAGCGGGGTGTTTTTGTTGGGCGGCCTGGATGGGGAGGCTGCCGAGGCGGCGGAGTCGTTACGCATCACGCATCCGGGAATCCGTATCGTGGGCGTCCATGAGGGTGGAAGACTGGTTCGTGGAGCGGATGGCGTTTGGCGAACGGAAGAGGCGGTGCTTGTCGCAATCCGTGAGGCAGCACCAGAGGTGCTCTTGGTGGCGTTCGGGCACGGGAAGCAGGAGACATGGATTCATACCAATCTGCTGTCGTTACCGAGCGTGCGTGTCGCAATCGGCGTGGGAGGGGCGTTCAATTTCATCGCTGGTCGCGCCAAGCGCGCTCCGGCGTGGATGCGCCGTCTTTGGCTTGAATGGGCATGGCGACTTCTTCGGGAGCCGCATCGTATTGGTCGTATTCTCAAGGCAACGGTTGTGTTTCCGTTCCTGGCTTTAAGGTCCAAAAACTGATACACTACGGACACTATGATACGGGTACGGTTCGCACCATCACCCACGGGATTTTTGCATGTCGGAGGACTCCGGACTGCTTTGTATAACGAGCTGTTCGCATTGCGACACGCCGGAACGTTTGTGTTACGTATCGAAGACACGGACCAGACGCGCTACGTCGAAGGAGCGGTAGAGAGTCTGCTGCGCACGTTGTCGCGCTGCGGCATTGTTCCGCACGAAGGTCCGTACCTTACGGAGGACGGTTCTATCCAGGAGCGCGGCGACAAGGGCCCGTATGTCCAATCCCGACGGACTGCTTTGTATAAGGAGCACGCAGAACTGCTGCTTGAGAAGGGTGGTGCCTACCGCTGTTTCTGCTCGGTCGAACGTCTCGAAGAGGTGAAGAAGGCCCAGGCCGAGGCAAAGCTTCCCATGATGTACGACGGCAAATGCCGCAATCTTCCGCAGGACGAGGCAGAAGCGGAGATTACCAAGGGTACGCCGTACGTCATCCGTATGAAGATGCCGAAAGAAGGCGTCACGACGTTCATGGATGCTGTGCGTGGCGACGTTTCGTTCGAGAACGCGCTCATCGACGATCAGGTGCTCATCAAGACGGACGGGTTCCCGACGTACCATCTCGCGAACGTCGTCGATGATCACCACATGGACATCACGCATGTCATCCGTGGCGAGGAGTGGTTGCCGTCCACGCCGAAGCATGTCGTCCTGTATAAGGCGTTCGGTTGGACACCGCCCGAGTTCGCGCATATTCCGCTGCTGCTCAATCCGGACAAGTCGAAGCTCTCCAAGCGGCAAGGCGACGTCGCTGCCGAGGATTTCCTCGACAAGGGATACCTTCCGGAAGCGCTCGTCAATTTCGTCGCGCTGCTCGGTTGGAACCCGACAGGGGACCGGGAGATCTATGCCAAGCAGGAGCTTGCCGACGCGTTCGATCTCGCGAAGGTCAATTCTGCGGGCGCGGTGTTCGCGAAAGAAAAGCTCGATTGGATGAACGGTCAGTACCTTCGTGCGTTATCGCCGGCGGAGCTGTTCCAGCGCGCATTGCCGTTCCTCGAGCATGCAGGAACGTTGCGTCACGCGGAAGGTGGGTTTATCGCGGAAGACGGTACTATGGTCGACTGGAAAAAGGCCGAACGTGCGGTCGCTTCCGAGCGGGAACGCATCGCGGTCCTCGCGGAGCTGCCAGCAGCGGTAGGCTACATGTTCACGGCAGCGGTGGCGGTCGATGCAGCACTCCTTCCCGGCAAGAAGGCGACGCCCGAGGTCGCGAAGGACCGATTGGAAGGTATGGTTGCCTGGCTTTCCGCTCGTACGGACGGTGAATTCGAAGATCGTCTGACGCTCGAAGCCGCAGGCATCGCGCACATCAAGGAGCGTGGGTGGACGAACGCGGAAACGTTATGGCCTATGCGCGTAGCGTTGTCCGGCCGCGCGGCATCACCCGGCCCATTTGAGCTTGCTTGCGTGCTCGGTAAAGACGCGACGATTGCGCGTTTACGTACTGCTATCACGCTGCTATGAGGTTCGCGTCATCGCATCGGTCGCTCATCGTCGTCGCTGCATTCATCGCTGCGGCGTCATTCGCGGCAGTGTCAGTGTCGGCGCAGACGGCGTCGAACGGCTCCGACGTGCGCACACAAATCGAACAAATCAACCATCAGGTGGCAGACAAAAAGCGCGATCTCTCGTCGCTGTCGAGCCGCATCGACGGCTACAAGAACCTTGTGCTCGAGAAGCGCGGCGAGAGCGCCGAGCTCGCCGATCAGATCAACCTGCTCGAGTCGAAGATCGCGCGGACGCAGTTGTCCATCGACATCACTGGACAGGAGATTCAGGTGTTGGAGCTCGAGGTGAAGATGCTCGATGAGCGGATCGTGGAGCAAGAGGAGCAGATGGAGCGTGAGAAGGTCATCATGGCAGGACTTTCGCGCAAGCTGTATCGGGCGAAGTTCAACCGGTCGGCGTTCGAGATCCTGTTTTCGCACGACACGTTCTCCGCATTCTTCGACGACATCCGCGCGATGTCCGACATGCAGGCAGGCATGAACAAGTCGCTTGCCTCCATCAAGGGCATGCATGCCTCGCTCGCGATGGAACGCGAGCAGCGCGGCAGGGTCCAAGACGCGCTCGCAGTGAAACGGCAGGAGCTTGTCGCAGAGCGCGAGCTGCTTGAGGATGACCGCATTCTCAAGAACGCAGTGTTGGTCGAGACGGAATCGTCGGAGCTTCGGTACCGCTATATGGTCGCGGAACTCCAGCGCGAGTTACAGGAAGCCGACGCGGACATCGGGCGGCTGGAGCGGACGTTGCGCGAACGTATCGAGACCGCGGACCGGCTCGGAGGAGGGGATACCGTGCTCTCGTGGCCGGTGGTGCCGACTCGCGGCATTTCCACGCGCTTCCATGATCCGGAATACCCGTTCCGCTATGTCTACGAGCATCCAGGGCTCGATATTCGCGCGTACCAAAGCACGCCTGTCCGCGCTCCGGCGTCCGGCATCGTGGCGCGTGCGAAGGATGCGGGATATGGATATTCGTACATCATGTTGCTGCACAACAACAACATCTCCACGGTGTTCGGACATATCTCACGCATCATGGTGAAGGAGGATACGTTCGTCGAGCGGGGCGAGGTCATCGGCTACAGCGGCGGCATGCCGGGCACGCCGGGTGCAGGAACGATGACGACCGGCCCCCACCTGCACTTCGAGGTCAGAAAGAGCGGCATCCCCGTTGATCCGATGAAGTATCTCGTGGCTCCGTGAGCGCCGTCCGGTAAGGGCGGCGTTTTTGGTATATGCGTAAAGAAAAAACCGCCGCAGGCATATGCGGCGGGGAGAAGCTCAGCGGAAGATGCTGAACAGGCGGATGAGTTTTCGATTCCCGAAGTGCGCTTCGAGTTCGTGACCGTACACGAGGCGCTGCGTTGCGAGATGCGCCTGGAGCGCGTCGAAGCCTGTCCGTTGCCGCTCGATCATGTGGATCGCATGCCGCAGGGAACGGTTGAGGACGAGCGCCTCGTCGTCGGTGATACCGTTCGCGAATGCGCGCTCCACGTGGGTGAGTTTTTCGGCATAGGCATCGCCCTGCCATGGCACGGTGTCCGCTCCCTGCAGGAGGACGATGCGTCGCGCGACGTTGATCGCTTTCATGAGGTCATCCGCTGCGCCGCCGGCTCGGTACGACCCGAGCGCGCAGTACTCGCCGGCGATGCCGCCGAGAATCTGGGACGTCCGTTCCCAGAGCACGCGGACGGGTTTTTCGGGAGGCCAGTGACTCGCGACGATACCGGATCCGTCCTCGCGAGCGATGACTTCCGCGACACTTTCGCAGTTGGGCGAGAACCAGGCGACGAGGGCGTGACCGCTCTCGTGGGCGAGTGCGCGTGCATGCGTCGGCGTCATTAGCAAGCCTCCATGGCAAAGGGCGGTGCGGTCAGTATACGGCAGGCGGATTGCTGGTCAATGGACGCAGGGCGCAGGATATACATTTTACGACACATCGAGGGACTTTCGTCCACATTCAGAAACGACCAAAATGGAGGATGGGGAACCATGTCATGTGCGACTGAGTATCCCATGGTCGGGGACTGAGTCCGCGCGCCCGGCGATCCAGCAGAAGGCAACGATGGGGTAGCGCCATGATGTGCGCACGGGTCTCGTCCCAGTGACTTGTGTCGCGTGTGCGCCAAGGGATGGAACTTCATGGCCAGAGCACCCAGGGAAAATACACCAGAGCAGTACGGGGGCGTTGACCTCTAGGAGCGCGAGGGAAGCGGCCCAGGAGTGGTCTCTACTGTGTCGCACAATATATCTTAGACGACACTTAATAAGGCTGGGATCGGGGGGAGGCCCCCTAAAAATGCTTTTCTCTTGCCGTGCTTGTTCAGCAAGTGTCTGGCGTGGCGAAGCGAGATATGGAGCAGCCAGCTCTCTTGTTGAGACTTGTCAGAGATCTTTTGCAGATGTTCTTGCCGTGCTTGTTCAAAATTTATCGATAACCGCCAGTGTCGTTTTTTTGCTAGATTAAGCCAATTTTAAGGATAATAAGCATTTTTTAGCTTAACAAAGCCAAAAAATGCTTCATCGAAGATGCATAGCGCTACGACCTCCTTGACATATCCATGGAATCTTGTAGCATGCGACCGCGTCTCACAACCACCCAAAAGGAGGACGCACAATGACACGTATCGTTCGATGGAGTTTCCTGGTCGCAGCGACACTCATGGTCGGGGCTTGCGCCGTGGCGGAGCAGCCGAACGAGGTCGCCGGGCAACGGCAGACGCTCAGCATCCCGGCGGCGGACTATCCGCTCATGTCGACACTGAACGGTTTCCCCGTCCAGGCCGGCATGGCGACGGTGTCTTCCGACGATGCGGCAGTGACGGTCACGTTCACGGCATCTCCCGGATTCGTCATCGTGTACACGTCGATCTGCGCGACCTTCGGTGCCGTCACGTCTACGGATCCGTGGCAGTGCCCGTACGTCCAGAACTTCGGTCTTTCGTCTACCGCGACGACCTCGACCGTGGTCATCCCGTTCGAAGCGATCGGCGAGCCGGCGTGCGGTGATGCGCTCATGATGCAGATCATGGCGAAGTTCCTGCACGTTCAGACGCAGTCCCTGCACTTCACGGGCGTCGGCGGCCAGTACCAGTTCGTGGCATACACGTTCCTCTGCGATGAGGAGCCGGATGCCGGGACCGACTACGGTTGCACGCTGACGCAGGGCTTCTGGAAGAACCATCCGGAGGCATGGCCGGTCGACGAGTTGACGCTCGGGAACCGTACGTACACGAAGGCGGAGCTGTTGGTCATCCTGAAGACCCCGACACGCGGCGACGCGAGCCTCATTCTCGGCCACCAGCTCATTGCTGCGATGCTCAACGTCGCTGCGGGGGCCGGCGGTACCGACGCGTTCATGGACGACCTTGCGGCCGCCCAGGCATGGATGAGCGCGAACGCCGATGCGGACGGCAAGCTTCCCTACCGCACGTCGAATCGCGGCGCTGGCGCGCTCGCGAGCGCGAACGCAAAGATGCTCGGCGCGATGCTCGACGCGTACAATAACGGCGAGTACGGCCCCGTCCACTGCGAGGACGGCCCGATCGTCGTCGACGAGTCGATGAATCACTGAACCTTTCGTGAGGGGGCAGACACTCGGTCTGCCCCCTTTTTTATCCTGAGCCTTATCCTTGCCAAGAATGGGCGGGCATGGTAGGTCTAGATGTTCGCAGGGCATCCCGCTGCTGCGAAGGAGGAGATACTCATGCGCATGAGAACCAACAGCGTTCTTTCGGTCTTTGCCATCCTGGCGGCAGTTTTGCCAGCCAGTGCGGACTCGCCCACGGACCCGCTTGCGGCCGCAGGAACGGTTCCTGTGGTGACCCGTACCGTGACGCGCGACGAGCCGCTTCGTGACCCGCCGCTCATGACGGAGCGCGAGGTCTTCCGGAACCCGACCGCGTACGGCAACCCCGCCGCGCCACGACCGGTACGTCTGCGGTACGAGACGTCCTCCGATTGGAGCGGGTCGTTCCTCAAGAACGTCTCCTTCGCCGCGAACACGGACGTCCTGTTTACGAACGGGCATCGCGACGCGGAGATCCGCATCGACATCCGTCGTTCGAGCGATGTGGCATCGGTTCCAGACTTGTTGCACGCCATCTTCGAGAAAGAGAAGGCCGATGGAGCGAGGATGACTCGCGCATACCCTACCAAGACGTCGAACGACGAGAAGGCGTGGTTCACGAGCGTGCTGGTGACGGAGCGCGGAACCAGACAGGTCTTTTTCGCGGTCATGCGTCTACCACAACAGCCGCAGGAGTACACGGTGGTCATCCGTGCCGAGTGGCCAAAGGCCCGGCAAGACATGCGGCGTCGCGAGATGCTGCAGGTCATGAACAGTCTGACCTTCGAGTAAACGACGACGGCTCCCCTTTCAGGGAGCCGTTTTTCATTCCATGAACGGAGTCTTGTTCGTGAACCACTCCTGGTCGAGTGGACTGAAGGCGTAGAGCGCGCCGTTGACGCTTGCGTAGATTGCACTGGGCGACGGAGCGAGCCAAATGTCCGTGCGCGCATGGTTGCCGAGCGGACCCCATTGGAGGAACGGATACCAGGTTTCAGCGTCCGGTGAGACGACGATACCAAAGAGCGGCGTCCGCTCCTCGACCTCGTTCGCTTCGGTGTGGAACGCGGCGTAGAGGATGCCTTCCGCGCTGATGATGGAGTAGGTGTACCCAGCATAGCCGTGCTTCCACGGCGTCCAGACCGTGCGGACCGTGTCTGCCCAGGCGTCATAGAGGACGATTCCTGGACCTGCAAGTTTATCCGGACCGAGGACGTAGCGACTTCCTCCGGGGACCGGCGCCCACGCGGTGAAGCCTTCGTCCCAGATCTGCTCCCAGGTGAATCCTTCGTCGCGCGTCCGGAGCGCGTAGCGTGCGACATCGCCCGTTCCTACGACGAGTTCCTGCGTCTTGTCGTTGAAGATGATGCCGTGCAGGTGGCGGAGCCGGAATCGTTCGTCACCTTGCGCATAGCGCCGCGCTTCCTGCGGAAGGAGCTGATGAAAGTCTACCCACGGTTCCCAGGTAAGGCCGTTATCCGTGCTGCGGAACAGAACGGCGGAGTTGAACTCATGCTGCGTCCCCCAGACCGTTCCCCTACCGTTGTCGGTCATCTGCCAGAACATCCCAAAGTCGCCGTCGACCTGGTGGATGGTCGCGAAGGCATCGTCGGTACGGAGCATGCCTTTGACGCCATGCGCCTGTACGTACATCACTCCTCCGCTCGTCATGAAGAGGCGTATCTCCCCTTGCGCTTCGCTCACCGCGAAGACACGTTCGAAAGCCCCGTGCTGATCCAGCTTCCAGATGGCGCGCAGCCCCGTGGGCTCGATGACTGCCATGAACAACGCGGATGCACGCGCATGGAAAAGAATCTGATAGACATCACCGACGTCTTCGCTCCCAGGAACGCGTTGTGTGCCAAGACGCGAGCTGGTGAGGTTCATGGATGGCGGCGGGAGGTAGGGTTGGCGCACGACTTCCGGAGCGGGCGGACCATACTCCCCTGTCGGCATCGGCTCAGGAGGCGGTAGCGTGAAGGATTCTTCGCGGATCCCGAGTTCTGCAACCTCGTTCGAGGTAAGGAGCGGCGGGACGATGTCCGCTTGCCGGACGGGACGCATGACGATGAGGATGGCAGCGAGAATGGCTGCAACAGTCACAGTTGCGGCGACCGCGACGATGATGAGGCGCTTCTTTTGCTGCATATGCGGTCAGTATAGCACCGCGAACAAAAAACGGCCCCTCATGACGAGGAAGCCGTTGGTATGCAGAAGCGTCCGCATTTAGCTGCCGAGGATCGGGACACTCCAGGGGATGATCTGGTCGACGATGCCGTACTCCTTCGCCTGTTCGGCGGTAAGGTAGTTGTCGCGGTCGGTGTCCCTCCGGACCTCCTCGATGCTCTTGCCGGTGAAGGCTGCGAAGAGCTCGTTCATACGTCGCTTGGTCGCTTGCATGTGGGTGTTCGCGATCTCGATGTCCGTTGCCTGACCACGTACGCCGCCGATAGGCTGGTGGATCATGACTTCCGCGTTCGGGAGAATCGTGCGCCGTCCTTTGGTGCCTGCCGCGAGGATCCAGGAGGCCATGGAGGCGCATTGTCCGACGCAGACTGTGCGAATCGGCGATTTGATGAACCGCATGGTGTCCACAATCGCGAGGCCGGAAGTGATCTGGCCGCCCGGGCTCTGGATGTACATGCAGATTTCCTTGTCGGGATCCTCGAAGTCGAGATAGATGAGCTGTCCCACGACCGCGGCGGCCATGTATGGCTCGATCTCGCTCTGGATGAAGATGATGCGCTTGGCGAGCAGCATCGAGAAGATGTCTGCTGCCCGTTCGTGACCACGATCACCGAAGACGACCATGGGGACGTAGGAGGCGGATGGCGGAGTCTTGGGATTTTCGTCCACGGGCACGATCCTTTCTGAGGACGCTAGAAGGTGCGTCCCCCTATCTTTGCCTCCGGGCCCGATAGTGTCAACTAGCGAAAAACCGTCCCGCCACCTTTGTCATTGCGAGGGCCTTTAGGCCTGAAGCAATCCCGTCATGTTCGGGATTGCTTCGGGGTCGAGTACGACCCACTCGCAATGACAGGATGGTAGGACGGTCTATTCCGCTTCCAGAAGTCTACCGGAGGACAGCCGGTTCACTGACGGCCGGGAGGTCGAGCGGCATAGGGACGGGCTGTTGGTCCATCATGCGCTCGGCTTCATCGAGGATGTCCTTCACGAGCGGCACCATGACATCGCGCGGGCCGTAGTAATCGGGGCCTTGCGGGACGTTAAGGATCGGGAAGCGGAGGGCCGGGAGATAGAGCTCCACCGAGACGTTGTCGATTGAGTGATACATCTTCATGAGCACCTGCTCAGGCTCCCCGAGGCGCAGGGCCTCCATGGGCTCCGTCGGTGTGACCGGATTCCCCTGGTCGTCGTAACTCATCGGCTGATGGATGGAGCCGCGGATGCCGCCCTTTTCCGCGAAGGCGACGAGACGCACGACGTCGAGTTCGAGGGCGTATGCGGACCGCTCGAAGCGGCGCGTCGTGAGATTGCCGAGGTTCATCACCGTGAGGTCCTGGACGCGGATGTGGACGCGCGGTCCGGCGATTTCTCCACCGAACTCCGTGACCTGCATGTCATCGACGAGGAGCGGGTAGACCACGCTCACCATGGAAGGTGCGTAGGATGCTTCTGCGCTATCGGCCATGATGACGTAGCGCTGCCAGCTGGTGTCGACGACCGGTTCCCCGTAGACCGCACGGTCGATGCCGAAGCGGTCCATGAAAGCGTTTGCTGCGTCGATGAACGTCGTGTCCGACGGCAGTTCGGACAGAGGAATCTGTCGGTCCATTGCCGGGTCATATTGCTGGTGGCGCCAGTCGAGGTTCATGTAGAGGGAGCCGTCGAAGAGGTTGAGCTCCGTTTGGTACCCGCCTGCACGGTCCTCGAAGAGCGAGATGCGCTCGATGCGAAGGTCGCGGAAACGGGAGAGGTCGATGAGACCGTTCTGACGTCCGGTGACCGCTGCGGCGAATGCTGTAAGCGTCTGCTGGTCCGTGCTCCGGCGGTAGACCGACTGCTCGGCGATCTCGATCGGCTCGGCTCCTTCGTAGACGATGTCGTACGCGGGAGACGGGTACCATGGGAGGATGCTCATCTTGGCGTCGCTTCCCATGCCGAGCCCTCCCCCGCCGCCGGATTGCGGACGTGCGGAGATGGCTGCTGGTGTGCCGAGGACGGCGATCGGTTCTGCGGCGGGCGCAGAGGTGTCCGTAGATACTGACTCAACGGACGGAGCTTCGACGCCCTGTAGGCCGAGCGCACCGATGTTTCCGAATGCACCTGGTGCCGTGTCGACGATGCCGTCGAGCATGGCAAGCTGTGAACCGGTCGGTGTGCCGGAAGGGGCCTGTCCCGGAAGCGTCGCAACGACGGCGACGAGGACGGCGGTCATGGCGAGGCCACCGAGAATGAAAGGTGTTTTGGACATAGTGTCGAAAAGGTTAGTGATAATGTTGTGATAGCGAGGAGGAGTGGTTG
The DNA here is from genome assembly GCA_964626205.1 of uncultured Gammaproteobacteria bacterium. Lineage (GTDB taxonomy): Bacteria > Patescibacteriota > Patescibacteriia > SG8-24 > SG8-24 > CAZVED01. The sequence continues at coordinate 40,205 of CAZVED010000002.1, read as the reverse complement.
CTGGTACCGCGAGCAAGGTTTCTCGGAGTTCTGCAAGGAAGGCTTGGTCGATGCGAACATCGGGTTTCGCAGCGGTCATGCGTTCGAGGACCGCGACGAGGGCAGGTTCATGCTCCTTCAGCGAGGGGTCGAGCGCGTAAAGCTCGATGAGCAGGTTTTTTGTTCGTTCATGCATAGGGGCGTGTAATGAGGAACAGGAGGAAGGCGGTGAGTGGCATGACCGAGCGAAGCGTCGTTATTCCACGAGAGAACGTCATCTTGCAGGCGGCTTCGCTCTTACCGGTCGCTTCTGCGATCTCGGCGTAGGAAAGCCCGTCCCAGAGGCGCATGATGACGACATCGCGCTGAGCGGCAGTGAGCGTCATGAGGTGCTTGTCCACGTCTTTGAGGCGTTCGGCGGTATCGGCATCGCGGACAAGGTCCGTGCCGTCCACGAGCGCATCCCAGACGTCTTCTAGGTCGACGGTCGCCTTTTGCGTCCGGAAGTGGTCGGTGAGCGCGTTTCTGGCGATAGTGTAGAACCAGGCGGAGACACTTCCCTTCTCTGGGTCGAAACTACCGATACCATTCAGTGCTTTCAGGAACACGGTGCTCGTAAGATCTTCGGCAGTGTGGCGGTTCTGGATGCGGTAATAGAGGTAGCGGTAGATTTTTTGCGCGTAGGCATCGTAAAGGCCGGCGAAGGCCTCGCGGTCTCCTGCCCTGCTGCGCTCCGCAAGTTGTCGCTCTTCGGCGGTCATTGGTCGGGAGTGTCACTACCCATACTCTACTACGAAACGGTCTCCTATGGGTAACGTGACAATGAAAAAGCCTCTCCCGTTCAGGGAGAGGCATGCGGTCACGTTGGCTGATCTGTCGGCGGTTCTACGTGCGGATTCAATCGCGCGTAGACGACCATGATCAGGAGGACGAAGGTAAGGTCGTGGAGGAAGGCTCCGTCCGGAAGTCCGTCCGGAGGGAATCCCATGAGCGTCTTAGGAATGCTTGTCACGAAGCTGTAGAGGAAGGCGAAGAGGAGAGCATGCCAGAGCTTGGTCTTGTTCCGGGTGAGATGCACGATGATGATTGCGAACGCCGAACGCGTGGCGTAGTGGTAGATGATCATCGGCAGGGTCACTCCCACGGAGAAGGCGTAGCCCATGGCGCGGTCGATGAAGAGGATGGCGGCGACGCTGACGACAACGGTCGTCAGGGCGATGAGGATACGGTTCATCATGCTACCTTCCTCCGTTCTCGCGGAGCATACCGCGGATGAGCGTGCGCTCCCCTTCGTTGACGCGTCGTTGCTGGCGATAGGACGCCGTCGTGGAGAGGTGTCGTACGCGTTCGATGTCCGCGTGGCGGCGGTCGAGCAGGAACAGTGTGCCGACTGGGCAGTAGAAGACGGTCCGCGTGACGCCGTCGCCGAGGTCGTGCCGTACGATACGGTCTCCGGAATCGAAGAGTCCGTCCGGGGAGCGTTCCGTGACCTCGAGGAGCACCGCATCGTCGGAGCGTGCCGCGACGCGCACTGGGTCGCGCTCCTTGAGCGGACAGATGTCGCCGTAGGCATGTGGGAACTGCGCATTGGCGTCCGGAGCGGTTTCGTTACGGACCGCGACTTCCATGGCGCCGACGGAGAGCGTCTCCCCTTTTGCAAGCGGGGCGAGCGTGAGCTCGTCCTCTGCGCCGTCGATGCTGATGCGGAGCTCGCTAGCGTTTGGCGGGCCGGAGCTGCCACGGTGGTAGTAGCCGAGACCGTAGGATGTCGCGAGCGCGACGACCATCGCGATGCTCAAGAGTACGGTTTTCATGGAGCAGTCCTTCCTTCAAAAGGAGCGGTGTGTACGGTCTCAGGGTAGCCCTCTGGAGGGCGTGGGTCAAGCCGTGATTGACGTTTCGTGGCACGCGTATAGAGTTCTTTTGTCCTGATGACAGGAGGTTCTCATGCGTCAGCTATCGTTGCTCCTTTCCCTCGTCCTTATGGCGTGCGCCACGACGCCGTTACCCCCACCCATGCTGGAAGCCGATCTTCCGCCGAAGGGTCATCTCGACCCTGCTCCCTCGGAGGTTGCCACGACGTCACGTGCGTCGATTCCGACCGTCGTCGCGACCGATCCGAGCGGCATGTTCACGGCGCAGGCGACGGACGATCCCATGACTGCTCGGCTTGTCGCCCGGTCCGACACTTTCGCCGTCATCGAGATTTCCGTCCGCTCGGCGGAAGGCGTCTCGCCGCCGAAGATCGCCGCAGGGACGATCCGCATGGCGTATGCCGGCCCGGGATGGACGGTGTCCCCGCTGCGGTACGACCCTTACGGCTCATGGGCACGGTTCGAGTATGTCGGTGATCGCACCGACTGCATGGACGACGGTACCGCATGCCGATCGACACGTCCGGTCCACGGAACGGTCTTCGTCGGTCGGTTGACTGATGCGGAGACGCCGTACGTCATGACGGTCCGCGGAGAGTGGCATCCATCGCTCGACGAGGAAGCGCGACCGCACTTCGAGGCCGTTCTCGGCACAGTCCGTATCGAATATCGGTAGTGTACAGCCGCCCTTGCGTAAGGGCGGCTTTTTTCGTACGGTGAATCGCGTCAACCGCCCTTTTTGCAAGGAGTCCCTGATGCGACAGCTCGCCCTACTGCCGTTCTTCGTCCTCGTCGCTTGCGCACATGTCGCGCCAACCCCCGCTGTCCCGGCACCCGACGTCTCACCGACGCAGGCATCGCCGGAGTCACCGAGCGCACTCGATAGCCTCCCGGTCCGCCCCTACCTCCCTGAAGGATGGACTGCGCGTGCTGCGGAACGGCCGGAGAGCGGTGTCGCCGCTCTCATGCACCATGCGGAGACGGGTGCCACCATCACGGTCATGATCGTTCCGCGTGAGGGTGGCCTCGACGTCGCTTCGGTCGCTGTTGCGTACTGGTTCTCCATGATCCATCAAGGGTTCCGTCCAACGCATACACCGGTCTACGACGGTGGTGACACCTTCGCGTCGGTGACCTTCTCGGGCGTCACGTCGGACGGCGACGACGAGGAAGGTACGCTCGTCGCGCGCGAGAGCTATGAACGTCCGGACACGATCCTATTGTTCCTCGCGGAGTGGCCGCCCGGCAACATGCGCGACCTGTTGCCTCGTGTCGACGCAATCATCCTGAACACGCGCATGCGGTGATCGCTTCCCTCCCCTTGCCAAGGGGAGGGTTTTTGTTAAGGTTGTCATGCGGAGGTGCTCCATGAAGAAGCTCTTTTTCATCGCCATAATTGTCGCGATCCCTGTCGGGGTGTGCGGCTGGTGGTTCTCCACGCATATCCTGCAGGATGTCGCTCGGCGGCAGCAGGACGCGCAATCGCTCGTCGCTCCACCTCGTGCGACTGTCGCGCCAGGCGTAACGAACGATGAGGATGCCGGCAGCGACGACGTGTCCGTCGAGGTCCCTCGCTGGGAGATCGGTTTCGGCGCTGCCGCGGACGCGTGGACCGAAGTGATGACGGCGCAAAGAGATGGCATGGATATACACGTGTTCAGCCGTGCAGGATCGGACATGATCCTCCGTGTCGCCGTCATGGATGTCACGACGGACGTCCCACCGACGGAAATCGTCGGGAGGACGCGTGATCGGTTCGAGCGGATCGATGGTGTCCACGTCTCCCCTATTGAGACGTTCACGACCGTCGGGCGCCCATGGATCGGGTTCCGGTTCGGCGGCGTCGTCGATGGTGTTGCAGGGACTGGTATGACCTTCGCTGCCGTGGATGCGGCGACCGGCGCGAAGATCGAGATCTTCGCCGTCTGGCCGGAGGCCGATGACGAAGCGTGCGCGGCGGCATTCCTTGCCGTGCTACGCGGTATCACGATTCGCAGATCGGAATGACGATACAAGAGGGTCGAGTACCCTCTTTTTTCTATCCGTGCTAGCCTCTTCTGGTGTTCTTTCCTCGCTACGAAAGGAGCATCGCCATGCGGATGCCGACCCTGTTCATCCTCCCGTTCCTCGCCATCATCGCTTCTTGCGCTTCCGCCGGGCATGCGCCACCGACGACGCCGTCGCCATCCGCTACGGTCGAGACGGAATCCGCAGTACCGGAGCCGCCACGCCTCGCGGTCGCAGATCTTCCGCTCTGGCTGCACGAGCCGTCCGACGATGAGATGGTCGATGTCGTCCTACGCCATGCGTACGTGACGCCGGCCCTCACGTTCGCTGACATCGCTCCTGCGGAGTCCAGTATCGAAGTGATCGCTGCCGGTCTTGCGGAAGCCATGGATGCTCGCGAGGACATGGCGACGTCTCCTATGGAAAAAGGCGTCCACGAAGGCATGGCTTTCGCGGGGTTCCGGACCATCGAGACGACCGATGACGGTACCATTTACGGCGGAGCGGTCATCGTGCGCCAGCTTCCCGATTCCTCGTATTTCGCGGTTATCATCGGCCGCTGGCCTGCCGAGGCCACCGCCACGATGCTCTCCGAGTTCCAAGATGTCGTCTCCGCGATTTACATCGAAGGGTCACCTCCGCCAGAGCCGGACTTTGAGGATTGGTTCCGCGAGGAGGATCCCAACGTCATTCGTCTTCCGCCGCTGTGATACATGATCCCCGACGTAGGTCGGGGGTCTTTTCAATCCAGTAACTTTCTGCTAGGTTTTTGCGGACGGTCTTTTTCGAAAGGGTTTCCATGCCACACCGACGACCACTCCTTTCCATCCTTATGTTCGTTCTGTCGTCATACGGCATCGTCGCCTGTGCAACGGTTCCTCCTGTGCAGGCGGCACCCTTGCCATCGGCACTTCCGTCGAGGCCGACGGTCACCTTCGAGCTGCCCAGCGACTTGTGGGAGCAGGACGCCGCAACGACTGACCGCTCCGTGGCGCTCATCCTGCGCCACCGCGTGACACAGGCCGTCGTCCTCGTGAGCCTTCGTCGTGCGGATGGTCGCACGGCAGCCGACATCGCTGCGGAAGAGATGCGCGCTCGCGACCGTTCCGGCGCACGGGTCGGCGGCTATGCCAAGGATCCGCACGGCGACCGTTGGGGGCTCTTCATCTTCTTATATGGTCGCTCCATGGCTGGTCAGGTCATGGTCTTCCATGACCGCGATCACCCGGAATGGATGCTCGTCGTCACCGGAAGCTGGGACCTTCTGAACGATGCCGAGGATACCATGGGTCTCGAGCTCGACGGTATCGCGACCTATCTCCGCGTGGTTCCCTGAACCGTGTTCTGCTCCCCCTCCGGGGAGCTTTTTTATGCCCATCTTGCGTTCCCGGTACTCTCCCGGTAAGCTCCTTCGGTGCCGTTTTCCTGCACTGAAGGAGTCCTCAATGCACCGTATCGCACTTCTCGCCCTTTCGTTCGTCTTGTTCGCATGCGCCTCCAAGCCGCCTCCGTCATCCGTGACGCCGGTCGCGCCACCGGAGTCTCCGCCCGTCGCGACTTCGCCGACACCGGAGCCTTCGCCGCCAGAAGCTCCTACAGCTCCGACGTTCAATCTCGAGTTCGGGCTTGACCGCGCGTCGCAACTCTGGATTCCCCAAGAGCTGACCGCCGATGAGCAATCCTCGCGCGTGGTCGCCAAGCTTCGTCATGCCGCGTTGCGCAGCGCGTACCTCATCCAAGCCGTCCCCGTCCCTTCGTCGATGGACACGCGCGCGCTCACCGAAAAGGTGTTGATGGAGGCTGCTGATGTCGGCATCGAAACCTCAGAGATGCAGGTCTCGGCAGACGGAATGAACGCGTCGTTCTTTTTCGAAGCCTACGGTTCCGAGGTGCGTGGAAAAACGTACATCCTCCGGAAGCCGAACCTCCCCATCGCGCTCATCGTGCAGGCCATGTGGCCGCTCGCGGCGCATGAAGCAACGCTTCCCGACATCGACGCGATGAATGCCTCGCTCGACTACACGGTCACGACCGCGCAAGAATGAATGCGCTACCCGCCTCCGACGAGGCGGGTTGTTTTTTAGGTATACGGATGCTAGGGTCGCCCTGTCGCTCCGAAGGAGGATGTCATGTCGCGACGCTTCGTTCTCGTGGCAACGGCGTTCATCGTCGCTTCCGCAGCCTCCCAGGCAACGGCCGACGACCGCGTCGCCGCCATGGAGCGCCGTGTCGCCGCTTCCCTTGTGATGCCAAGCCGTCTTGCACCGACGCCGTACCTTGAGGTCGTGACGCGTGATCGTCCACTCCGGGTACCGGAGCGTGGCAGGGATCCGCACGAGATGCCGTTCCATGAGACCGGCCTGTTGCGTCTCCTTGCGCCGGTACGCATCGATGTCATCGGGTTCGTTCTCACGGACACCGGATCGGCATACGTGCTCCTTATCGATAACTTCTCGATCCCCTCGGCTGCACGCAGTGTCGTGGACCCGCAGGAGCTCGCACGTTCGCTCCGACTTTGAACGACCCCGCTGATGAAAACAGCGGGGTTTTTGCTGCCCTGGTCGCAGAGGGTTGACAGGGTGCCGTTTTTCTGCTATGTTGAGCGGTCAGAAATGACGAGGTCTTTTTTCCAGGAGGCAGGACATGGTATACGGTGAGTTCATCCGGCGACAAATCGTGAAAACGATGACGCCAATCCTTTCGGTGATGCGTGACGCTACGCTCGAGGAGATCACGGAGGTGGACATCGAAGAGGTCGAGCAGGCGCTCACGGCCATCCTCAGCGCCCAGCGTATCCAGACGATGTGCGTGAGCGTCGAGGAGGCTTTGGATGAGCACGAGGTGTTCGGGCGTCGCTTGGGCGAGAAGCAGGAGAACCTTGCGGACACCCTCGATCGGCGGTACGGGTTCAAGCTGCTCATGGCGTTGGGTGCCGACCGGTACAATGCGCTCCAGTCGGCGTTCCAGTCGGATGTCCCGGTCGCGCTCCTCGATACGCTCCAAGATCCGTTCGCTGCAGCGCGTCGCTCAGCCGCGAAGGTGCTCTTCTACTACGCTGGCTTCTCGATGGCTGGCGATGCGGCATCCGCGCAGATGTTCAGTCGACTCGCGATGTCGTTCGTGCGCGCGGTCCCGGTGAGCCAGCTCCCCGGGCGCCCAAACATGTGGACTGTCTTGGTCCGCAACATCCCCGGCAACCCGATGGTCATCGCGATGTGACCGAAAACCCCCGAACGTTCGACGTTCGGGGGTGTTTTATTTGTGTGCAGACACTAGGCCAGTTTCACGAGGACGAGCCCTGCTACGATGACCGCGATGCCGAACGCCTTTTTTTCGGTCATGCGCTCCCCGAGCAGCTTCACGCCGAGCAGCGCCCCGAAGACGACGGAGAGCTCGCGTGCGGCGACGACATAGCTCACCTGGGACATCCGCAGAGCGAAGAGCAGGATGAGGTAGCTCGCGACTTGGCCGATGCCGATTGTGAGGATGGCGTTGCGGTTCTTGTTCCAGGTCGCGGTGAGCCGTCCGGGTTCGCGCCAGGCGAGGTAGGACGAAAGGAGGATGGCTGCACCGCCGAAGAGTGCGCCATTGTAGACCGTCGGGTGTAGCACCCCGACCGCGAGCTTGTCGATGAGCGAATACGCGACGATGAGGACGCTCACGGCAAGCGCCATGAGCATGGCGTGGTCGTGGCGCGCTTCACCGCTCCCGACCGAACGAATGAGAAGCGCGCCGATGGTGACAGCGGCGATGCCGGCGCCGCCCACGAGCGTGACATGGTCGCCGAGCAGGAGCACGGCAAGGAGGCCGGTAAGGGCGACACCCGCTCCGCGTGCTACCGGATAGACCGCGGAAATCTCGCCGTGCTCGTAGGCGCGTCCGAGTGCGGTGAAATAGAAGAAGTGCACGACGGCGGTGGCGACCATGTAGGGCGCGCCAGCGCGGAGGGCTTCCATGCTTGGCAGAAACGGCAGCGCGAGCGGGACGGAAACGATGCCTGCGACCGCGGCCCCCAAGGTGAGTACGGCAAGGTCACCCCCCGCCTTCTTGGAGAGGAAGTTCCAGCCGGCATGAATGACGGCGGAAAGGAGGACGAGCGCGAGGACGGTAAGGCTCATAGGCGTCCAGCATAGCATAAACGCCCCTTGGCGGGGCGTTCGAAGGTCGTTGAGGTACGCTCATGACCATATCATATTCCGGCAGTTTTGTCAAGGATGTCGGACAAAACCGGATACAAAAGACCCCTCCGTGAGGAGGGGTCGGGGGTCAGGCCATCCGGAAGACCGGAGGGCCGAGGATGGCGCGGAGTTGCGCGGCGTCGAGCGTCTCGTGCTCGAGCAGGGCTTGCGCGCCCGCATCGAGCAAGGCGCGGTGCGTCGTTAGCAACGCCTTCACGTGCGCGTACGCCTCTTGGATGATCGACTCGATCTTCCGGTCGATACGTCGCGCCGTAGCTTGGCTGTAGGTGCGCACACCTTCTTCCGTTCCGAGGAAGCCGTGGTGTTTCGAGCCGAAGGTCTGCATGCCGACATCGGTCATGCCATAGTTGATGACCATGGCTCGCGCGGCGGCGGTAGCTTGCTCGAAGTCACTGATTGCTCCGGTCGTGATCTGTCCGATTACGAGCTCTTCCGCCGCCCGTCCTGCGACGGCGACACGAATCTGACTGATGATCTGTTCCGCGCTGTAGCTGCGCTGATCGCCTTCCGGAAGGAACATGGTGACGCCAAGAGCCGGGCCGTGCGGGATGATGGTCACCTTGTGAACCGGATGGGCATCTTGCTCGAACCATGCCGCGATGGTGTGGCCCATCTCGTGCACGGCTGTCATCCGGCGCTCAGGCTCCGTCATGACGACGCCCTTGCGCGGATCGCCGCCCATCACGATCTTGTCGCGAGCCGCATCCAGGTCGTCGGTCCCGACGACATCCTTGCCCAGCTTGGCCGCCTTGAGCGCTGCCACGTTGAGAAGGTCTTCAAGGTCCGCGCCGGTGAATCCGGGCGTGCCCCGAGCGGTCACAGAGAGGTCGACATCGGGAGCGAGCGGGATCTTCCTCGCGTGAACCTTGAGAATCGCGACACGTCCGTTGAGGTCCGGCCGCGGTACGATGACCTTTCGGTCGAAGCGACCGGGACGGAGCAATGCGGGATCGAGGGTGTCCGGACGGTTCGTCGCTGCGACGATCATGATGCCGACATTCCCTTCGAAGCCGTCCATCTCCACGAGCAGCTGATTCAGCGTTTGCTCGCGCTCGTCATGCCCGCCGCCGCTCGTTCCTTGGCCGCGTTTTTGGCCGACCGCATCGATCTCGTCGATGAAGATGATGCATGGCGCGTTTTTCTTTCCTTGTTCGAAGAGGTCGCGGACGCGGGATGCACCCACACCGACGAACATCTCGACGAAGTCAGAGCCGGAGATGGAGAAGAATGGGACATTCGCTTCTCCGGCGATCGCGCGCGCAAGCAACGTCTTACCGGTTCCTGAAGGACCCATCAGCAGGATGCCTTTCGGTACCTTGCCGCCGAGCTTCTGGAATTTCTTCGGATTCTTGAGGAACTCCACGAGGTCACGGCAGTCCTCGACAGCCTCAGGTACACCAGCCACGTCGGTGAACTTCACGACGTTGGTGTTTGGGCTGAGGAGCCGTGCCTTGCTGCGTCCGAACGAGGTGATCTGCTTCCCTGCTCCTCCGGCTGACCTCATGAAGCTGATCAGGCAGAAGCCCAGGATGCCGAACATCACGATCGTCCAGATGAACCCCGTGTCCGCAGGTTCGACGATGCGGTACGGCACTTTTTTCTCTTCCGCCTTGCGGAGGAGGATCTCGATGGCCGGCGCATTGCCGACGGAGCGGTAGTACGTCGTGTCGCTTCCCGCCCCCTTGCCGCCGACCTCAGTGCCAGAGATGACGATCTCCGACAGCTTGCCGCTATCGATCATCCCGCTGAACGTGCCGAAGTCGACATGTTTGACGCTGGGGCGCGCTTGCTCGGTCATGACGACCGTTGCGATGGCGACGAGGCCTGCGACGAGGAATCCCGTCATGAGCATCCGTTTCTTGTCCATGGAGCGCCTCCTTTCGATACTGGAAAAAGGGCAAAGGGTCGCTTCCCCACCTTATGCGAAAAGGCACCCAAAGGGCAAGCTGTCAGGGGGCGGGGTCGTCCTTGTACCGGATATAGGCGCGCTCGTTGTATCGGAGGTCGATATAGTCGAGACGAGAACGGTCATCCCCGACCTTCTCCCGGAGAATGAGGCCGAGCCGTTCCCCTTGGGCTTCAAAGGGCAGCGTGGTGGTGAGATAGAGGTGCCAATCCCCTTCCATGGTCACGTCCACGGCGTCATCGTTTTCGCGGACAGTGAACCAGCGCACGGCGTTGCCGGCAATATCCGGCAGACGGACGTTCGCTTGGAGGATGAGCGCCAAGGTGACCTCCGAGAAGAGCGCGTCGCCGGGTGTCGGTGCGGTTTCGCGCAGGCGTTCATCAAAGAGCAGCGGAGTGCCGTTCCCGTTCTGTTTGGCGGCTTCCGGAGCGTCGTTCGGCATGAGCGTCGTGAGCTCGACGAGTTCCGCATCCGCATCGCCGAGGGCGGTTGCGGCGATGTCCGGCGGCATGTCACCGAGCTCCCGTTGTTCCCGTTCCGTGAGGTCGCGAATGACTGCCCCGGTACTGCTCACCGCGAAGAAGCGTCCGTCGGCATAGAGGACTGCGCGTTTGGGGATTTCGGTCACATCGACAACGAGCGTACGAGGCAGCTTTTTGGCGAGCTGGAGGGACTCGAAATGGAAGTCCCCTGCAATCGCTGCTTCCGCCGAGTGCTTATCGAAAAGGAAGACTGAACTTCGCGGGACGATCCATGCAGTCTTGCGCGCGAGTTCCGCATCAAGGATGTCGCGGACCTGGCGCTCCGTCGATGGTGTCGCGCCGTTCACTTCGATGACATCGATAGTGAAGGTCGGACTCCAGAACAGATACCATGCTCCGGTACCTGCCGCGAAGAGCGTTATGCCGGCGATGGCATACCGTTTCCAGGCTCCGGGTTCGCGCGTGGAACGACGACTCGTGCGTTGATCGCGGCGGAAGAGCGGGTTGCCGTACTGACGCTTGTGATAGTCGCGCACCCGACGTTTTGCGGACGCGGTGGGTGTCCAAGGGGCGCTCATAGGGCGGTGAAGTCACGTTCCAGCTGTTCCTGTTCCCCGTACCGCGCGATAGCGAGCGTGATGAGGCGGTCCAGAAGTGCTGGGTACGCGATACCGGATGCTTCCCAGAGTTTGGGATACATGCTGATTGCGGTGAATCCGGGGAGCGTGTTGATTTCGTTGAGGACCGCTTCCCCGGAATCGCGTGAGATGAGGAAGTCCACACGCGCCATACCTTCCACATTCAGCACGGCGCAGGCGCGTTCCGCCATTCCTCGCAGTTTTTCCTCCAGGGTCGACGGGAGGTCCGCGGGAATCGCGGTTGTTGACGTGCCATCGAGATATTTCGCGGCGTAGTCGTAGAATTCGTTGCTCGGGAAAATTTCCCCGAAGACGGAGATGGCGTGGTCGACGTTTCCGAGCGCTGCGCATTCGATCTCGCGTGCGGCGGGAACCGCTTTTTCCACGATGACGTGCGTATCGACGCGCAGCGCCAAGGCGATGGCATCGAGCAGTTCTTGGCGGTTGCGCGCCTTGCTGATGCCGACCGAGGAACCGAGGCTCACGGGTTTGATGAAGACTGGATAGTTGAGGCTGACCTCGATGAGGCCGACGACGGCCTCGTGATCGGCTTCCCATTCGTGCGCGCGGAAATCGACCCATGCGGCGACAGGGATCTTGGCGTCGCGGAGCACGCGTTTCTGCATGACCTTATCCATGCCGATGGCGGATCCGAGCACGTCGCTCCCCACGAACGGAATATCGGCCAGCCGGAGCATGCCTTGGAGCGCGCCATCCTCGCCGTCTGTCCCGTGAACGATCGGGAAAGCGACATCGAACCGTTCGGCGAGACTCCCGTCTTCACGGAGCAAGTTCCCTCCTTTGGCATCCGGAGACAGCAAGCGCGTCTCGCCGCCGACGGTCCACACGCCATCTTTACCGATGAGAATCGGGAGGACGTCGTACCTCTCCTTATCCAACGCGTCCATGATTGAGCGCGCCGAAAGCAGGGAGATCTCATGCTCTCCGGAGCGGCCTCCATGGATGACGGCGATGGTCGTTTTGGTGTGGTTCGTCATAGGTCATGCGACGATGATGCGCGGCAAAAGCGGGTTGATGCGCGTGACGACCTCATAGGTGATGGTGCCGAGCTTGCGTGCGAGCTCGTCCGCGGAGATGGATTCCGTCCCCTGCCGGCCCAGCAGCACGACTTCGTCACCGTCTGCGGCATCCGGGATGTCCGTGACGTCGACGACCGTCATGTTCATGCAGACGCGGCCGAGTACTTTCGCACGCTTGCCGCGAATGAGGACCTCGCCGACCGAAGAGAGTCCACGGTCGTAACCGTCCCAGTAGCCCGTGGGAAGCACGGCGATGCGGGAGTCCCGCGTCACCTTCTCCGTAAGGCCGTAGGAGACGGGCGTGCCGGCGGCGAGCGGCTTCACCTGGATGACGCGCGTCTTCCAGGTAAGCGCGGGCACGAGCGTGACGTCGCGTTCGAGGTAGCGCAAGGAGACCTTCGTCTCGTCGGAGGGCCAGAGGCCGTAGAGCGCAATGCCGGTGCGGACCATGGAGCGGTGCGTCGCCGGGTAGAGCATTGCCGCAGCTGAGCTGGCGGTATGCGTGAGCGGCTGCGGCATGCCGGCTGCCGCGAAGGCCTCAAGCGCGGCATCGAAACGTGCAAGCTGCTGCATCGCGTACGTATCGTCGGTGGTGTCCTCGATGTTGGCGAAATGCGTGAAGACGCCTTCAATCTCCAGATGCGGAAGTTCCTTGGCACGTCCCAGGAGCGCAGGAAGATCCTGTACATGGATGCCTTGGCGCGAAGTGCCGGTCTCGATCTTGAGATGCGCTTTTGCCGGACGCTCCGCGGTCGCCGCGGCAGACATCGCAGTGAGGGCTTCCAGCGTGGAGCAGGTCTGACTGAAACCATGTTCCACGACGAACGGCAGGTTCTCCTTGACGGTGCCGCCGAGGATGAGGATGGGTTTCTTCGTTACGGAGCGGACCATGAGCGCTTCCTCTAACGAGAAGACACCGAACCAGTCGGCTTCCTCATTGACCGCACCGACGACCTCGATGAGGCCGTGGCCGTAGGCGTTCGCTTTCACGACAGCCATATGCTTCACGCCCTGACCGACGAGACGTCGTAATTCCCGCATGTTGCCACGAAGCGCATTTGCGGAGACGTCGACCCAAGTTGTGGGCGTCACGGCCTGCATGGGGTTCGCTCCTTATGCGTGTGGCGGTCCGATGACCGCGCGGCCGGCCATGTACGGCACCAGCACTTCCGGCACGCGGACGGAGCCGTCCTCTTGTTGGAAGTTCTCCATGATGGCGATGAGGATGCGGCCGATGGCGAGTGCCGTGGCATCGTTGGTGTGCACGAACTCGCTTCCCGTCGCGCGCTTCACGCGCGTGTTGAGGCGGCGGGCCTGATAGTCCGTCATGAGGTCGGAGGTGTGTGTCTCGCGGTATTTCTGCTGCCCCGGCATCCAGCACTCGATGTCGATCTGGCGGGCATCAGGGCCACCCATGTCGCCGGTGCAGACCTGCATGACCTGGTACGGCACGCCGAGCGCCTGGAGGATGTGCTCTTGAATGGCGACAAAGAAGTCCTGCTCCTGCTGGGAGGTTTCGGAGAGCGAGAAGGATTCCATCTCGATCTTGTCGAACTGGTGGAGACGGAGAATACCCTTGGTGTCCTTGCCGTAGCTTCCTGCCTCGCGGCGGAACGCGGCGGTGAACGCCACGTAGCGCAACGGGAGTTCGGCTTCCTTGAGCGTCTGGTCCATGTGCAATGGCCCGAGCGTGTGCTCTGCACTACCGATGAGATAGAGGTCGTCACTCGGGATGTGGTAACGCTCATCGCGCGGTTCGAGACGGGCCATGCGTTGGAACACTTCCGGGCGGATCATGAGCGGCGGTACGACCGGCACAAATGGCGTCGCAGCGACGGAAAGGCCGGCCTTTTCGATGAGCGCGGCCAAAGCCTCGCGGTTGGTGAGGAGGCCGAACACGTAATGCACGAGCGCGTACTGTAGCAACACGAGGTCGCCCTTGAGGTAGGTGAAGCGCGCACCCGCGACATCCGCGCCGCGCTCGTTGTCGATGAGATTGAACATCTTGCCGATGTCGGCGTGATCGCGCACGGGGAACGAAAACTGCGTTGGCTCGCCGACCTTGCGGATGACGATATTGCCGGATTCGTCGGGACCTACTGGCGTATCGTCACTCGGGATGTTGGGGAGCGTGAGGAGCATTGGGGTGAGCGCGGCGTCGAGTTCGGCGAGCTTCGCCTCCACTTCGGATGCGGTCGCTTTGAGCGCCTTCCCCTTCTCGATATCCTTGGCCTTCGCGGCCTCGTTGCGCTGGCGATTGAGGTCTTCTACCTGAACGGAAAGCTCACGGCGTTCGGCATCCATCTTCAGGATGGCGTCGACGTCGGCTGTGACGTTCTTGTTCTTGCAGGCTTCGCGTACCTTGTCCGAGTTTTCTCTGATGTATTTGATGTCGAGCATAAACAAAAACGTGTCCGTTTCGAACACGTTCATGATACCCCTCGCGGGATGTATGTACAAGCCTATTTTAAGGCGGAGTCGGACCCCTCCTGCTCAGGGCGCATGGTCGGGAACAGGATGACCTCCTTGAGGCTGTGGGAGCCTGTCAGGAGGGCTGCGAGGCGGTCCACGCCCAACCCCCACCCTGCGGTGGGCGGCATGCCGGTCTCGAGCGCCTCGATGAAGTCCTCGTCCATGGGCTGAGCTTCTTCGTCGCCGCCAGCACGGAGCCGTTCTTGCTCCATGAAGCGCTCGCGCTGGTCGATAGGGTCGTTGAGTTCGGAGAACGCCTTCACGTACTCCCCCTTCGCAATGACGAGCTGGAAGCTTTCCACGTAGCGCGCGTCAGTCACCTTCCGCTTGGCGAGCGGGAGGATTTCCGTCGGATGGTCGGTGATGAAGGTCGGATTCACGATGTTCGGGCGGACGGCCTTCTTGTAGAGGTTGTCGAGGATGACGCCGCGATCGTCCGCAGATTCCACCTTCACGCCTTTCTCCTGCGCGGCCTTAGCGAGTTCGGCACGGTCGGCGAAGGACTCGATGTCGATACCGGCGTGCTGGAGGATCGCGTCGCGGAATGTGATGCGCGGATACACGCCGCCGAGGTCGACAGTCATGCCGTCGAACTCCACCGTCGTGGAGCCGTTGACGCGCTCAGCGACACAGGCGAGGAGCTTTTCCGTCATCTCCATGTGTTCGCGGTAGTCGGCGTAGGCCTGGTAGGCCTCGATGGAGGTGAACTCCGGGTTGTGCGAATGGTCGATACCCTCGTTGCGGAAGCAGCGGCCGAGTTCGAAGACGCGCTCGAAACCTCCGACGACGAGGCGTTTGAGGTGGAGTTCCGTCGCGATGCGGAGAGTGAGGTCGATGTCGAGCGCGTTGTGATGCGTGACGAACGGGCGTGCGGACGCTCCGCCGGCGATGGTCTGCAGCACCGGCGTTTCCACTTCCATGAAGCCGAGTTCCGTGAAGAACTCGCGGATGGCCTGCACCATGAGGCTGCGTTTCTTGAAGATGCCACGTACTTCCGGATTCGCGATGAGGTCGAGGTGGCGCTTGCGGTAGCGGATCTCGACGTCCGTGACACCATGGCGCTTGTCCGGAAGCGGACGAAGCGCTTTGGTGAGCAGTGTCAGTGATGTCGCCTCCACGGACTTTTCTCCGCGTTTGGTGACGAATGCCGTTCCGGTCACTTGGAGGAAGTCGCCATGATCCACGCGGGAGGTGAAGAAGTCGTATGCGTTCGCGCCGAGTACATCCACCTTGAGATGCAGCTGCACTTTTCCCGAACCGTCCTCGAGGTCCGCGAAGCAGGCGCCGCCATGGCCGCGCACGGTCTTGAGACGTCCGCATACCGTGACGGATTCCTTCTTTTCCGCGAGCGCATCGAAATCACTGAGCAGATGCTCGACGGTGTGGGTGCGGGTACTTTCCGACGGGTACGGGTTGATACCGTCCGTGCGCGTGGCGCGGAGTTTCTCCAGGCGGACGAGGCGTTCTTCGATGGGGTTGAGTTCTTTTTGTTCGGACATATCAGCGGATTGCGGTGATGGTGTAGGTGACGTCGTTCTTGGGGAGCGTGACTGTGGCAGACTCCCCGACCTTCTTACCGAGGAGCGCCTTGCCGATGGGTGATTCGTTGGAGATACGCCCACCAATCGGGTCTGCCTCGTGAGAACCGACGACGGTGAACGTCTTCTCTTTTCCGTCGTAGGCGACGGACACGGTGGAACCGACCGTGACCTGGTCCTTTGCACCTTCGCCGATGAGGAGCGCGTTCCGCAGCATGTCATCGAGCTCCAAGATGCGTCCGTCGACGAACGCGGCTTCATCGCGGGCATCGTGGTACTCGGCATTCTCCTTGAGGTCGCCGTGCTCTTTCGCCGCTTCGATACGTTTGGAAATCTCCGGACGCTTTGTCGTCCGCAGATAGTGCAGTTCAGCCTTGAATTTCTCGAACCCCTCCTTGGAGAGGTAGACCGGTGTCGTGTGCATATGCGGGTAATGGTAGGGGTGCGGCGCTGGGATGTCAATAAAATCGCTGAGTGTTGACGAAATGGCAGTCTTCTGTCACATTCCCCGCAGCCAAAAGGCCCACTGCTCAGGAGGATCCGATGTCAGACGAAGCGCTCAAGGTTGCCGCAGAGCTCGAACGTGCGCGGGCAATCATCACCGGAAGCCACGTGGTGTACGCGTCCGGCACGCACGGCTCGGCGTACGTGAACAAGGATGCCCTCTATCCGGATACGCGCCGCGTCGGGTGGCTCTGTTCTTTGCTCGCAGCGCCGTTCTACCAAGACATGGTCGCGGCGGTCGTCGGTCCGTCGCTGGGAGGCATCATCCTTTCGCAGCATGTCGCCGACGCGCTGTGCGGGAACGGCGGGTACTGCGAGTCGCTGTATGCCGAGAAGGACGGCAAGGGCGGTTACGTGCTGAATCGCGGGTACGACCTGCGCGTGAAGAATCGTCGCGTGCTCGTCGTAGAGGATGTCCTCACGACCGGCACATCCGCACGAAGTACCGTGGAGGCCGTTCGTTTGAACGGCGGCGACGTTGTCGGTGTCGCCGCGCTCGTGAACCGTGGAGGTGTCACGGCGAAGGATGTCGGCGATGTACCGAAGCTGCACGTGCTCCTCACGCTGCATCTCGAGACGTTTCCGGAGGCCGCTTGTCCGCTCTGTGCGCAGGGAGTGCCGGTAAACACGTCGGTCGGCAAGGGTGCGGAATACCTTGCGCGTCGAGCGGGCGCGATGACATGAGCTGCAAAGACGGGGTCGATACCCCGTCTTTTTTCGTAGGAATGTCGTGGGTGCTTGGGTGACCCGTCCGGCAGGACGGCCCGGCGCACGAGGATCACCTAGCAAAGGGCGGGATTTCCTTTCAACCCGCCCGGACAATCGTGCGCTGGGACGGGCTGCCGGACGGGTCACCTTCAACGCCGCCGTTTACTTCCGCCCGAAGTACCAAGCGTAGATCTCGCGTGCGACAGGCGTCGCCGCGACCGAACCCTCGACACCTTCTTCCACGATGACCGTGATGACCAGCTCGGGATTTTCGTACGGCGCGAACGACGTGAACCAGGCGTGCGGAGCCTTTGTGGAACTCCACTGTGCGGTACCGGTCTTTCCGGCGGCGGAAACGGGCAGGAGCGAGAGCGAGCGGGCGCTTCCGAGCGTGACGGCCTGCCGCATGCCTTCGCGGACTGCGGCGATAGCGCGGTCAGAGACGACCTGCGGAGTAATGACCTCTGGCGCGACGACCGTCCGCTCCCCATCGGAGGTGATATACGCGTTCACGACCTGCGGGCGCATGAGCGCGCCGCCGTTCGCGATGGCCGCGGTCATGGATGCGACCTGGAGCGGCGTGACGAGGATGTCGCCTTGTCCGATGGAGGCGTGGTAGGTATTGCCGATGTACCATGGCTCGTTCGTGACGGATTCTTTCCATTCGCGCGACGGCAAGAAGCCGGCCCCTTCGCCTGGAAGGTCGATACCGAGCGTCGATCCGAACCCGAAACGTTTCGCGTACTCCATCATCCGGTCGATGCCGAGGCCTTCGCGACCATCATATCCTCCTCCGACGATGTAGAACCAGGTGTTCACGGACTCGGCGAGTGCTTTTGCGAGGTTGGTGATACCGTGCCCGCCGGCCTTCCAGTCCGGGAAGACCCACTGCCCGATGCGGAGTCCGCCCGTCGACAGGAACGAAGTCGCTGGCGTGACGATGCCTTCGTCGATTGCGGCGGCAGCGACGACCGGCTTGAATACGGAACCGCTCGCGAGCGAGGCGGAGATGGCGCGCGCGAACATGGGATGGTCTGGGTTCTCGTTGAGCAGGCGGAAATCCTCCTGCGAGATGCCTTCCGAAAAAAGAGTATTGTCGAAATGCGGCTCGCTGACCATGGCGAGCACCTCTCCTGTTTCGGGTCGCATGACGATGACGGATCCGCGGGTCTTGCGGTGGAGCGCAAGCGAGCGCTTGAGCGCGGCTTCCGCCTGCTCTTGGAGGTCGAGGTCGATGGCGAGCACGATGTTCGCTCCGGGCACCGATGGCTCTTCCGCGATGACGGTCTTTTGCCGGCCGGTCGCGTCGACTTCGATGCGCTTGCGTCCGTACGTGCCGCGCAGTGCCGTCTCGTACTGCCGCTCCAGTCCGGATTTCCCGACAAGATCCGTCGGCAGATAGCCGGATTCGCGTCCAGCATCGAGTTCGCTCGGGGAGATCTTTCCTTGGTAGCCGAGCAGGTGCGCGAGAGATCCTGCAGAGTCGCGGTATGCGTACTCGCGACGCATGCCGGTGCGCACGGCGATGGACGGCCAACGCATCGCGGCGATGCTCAAGAGTACGCTCTGGTCGTGATCGAGATTCTCGTGGACTGCGACCGGTGCGGCCATGAACGATCCGAATTCGTCGAGGTGCGTCTCGATATCGAGCGGCGTGATACCGAGCGTGTCCGCGACAGTAGCGACGAGCTCCTTGCGTTCGGCGTCCTCTTTTGGAAGGTCGGCCGGAACGACGGTCGCGGCGAAGGTCGGGACGTTACTGACGAGCGGGACGCCGTTGCGGTCGTAGATGATGCCGCGATCCGCTGGAATCCATTCGATGCGACTTCGGTTGCCTTCCGCGCGAGCACGATAGGTCGATCCTTCCGCGAGCTGAAACTGCGCAGCACGTACGGTCACAGCGACGAGGAGCGAAGAAAGGAGGATGAGCGCCGTGGCAAGACGACGGGAGTCGACCGAGAGTCCGACATACCCGGTCCGTGCGGTGTCGCCGTCCTCCATGACGCCATCGACGGGCGTTTCCGCGATGGTCGGATGCCGGGTGCCACCGAGCGCGCCGAAACTGCCATCTTCGCCGGAGAGCGGGAAGGGCGATCCGTAGTCGTCGTAGTCGTCGTTGCGGCGCATGGACATGATGGTCAGCGGAGGATGATGACGGATCCAACGATATGCCGGATACCTGCAACGAGCATGGCCACGGCAATGACCGCAAGGAGCTGGATTCCGAGGCCGCCGATAAGTGGCACAACACGGTCCCAGCCCACAAGCATGCCGACATCGCCGCCTGCGAACGTCGCCGTGATGACGGAACGCAGGAAGAATACGGCGTGCATTGCGAGCCATCCGGCGGTATTGAGAGCAAGGAGCGCAGGAAGCGACGAGTTCGTGAAGACGCGCGTGAAGAGCGTCATAAGGACGAACGTGAGGAGGAGCAGAATCCCCGTTTCTGCGCCGAATGCCGTTGCCGTGAGCAGGTCGATGATGAGCCCTGTCGTTATCGCGATGGCGAAGGCGTTCTTGAAACGGAAGACGGACAGTTCACGAACGACGGCGATGAGCGGAAGGTGTAGTAACGCGTACGGTGCGGGCAACGCCGGAACGACGCCGACCTGGAGCGCCGTGAGCGCGATGGCTGCGACGATGGCGATAGCGACCCCGATCATAGCGTGCCGGCATCCGTGACATCCGCTCCGGCGGAGAGGATTTGTACGAAGGTCGGTCTGCGCGCGCCGAGGAACGGCAGGACCGTCGCGGTTTGGAACGGGCCCTGCGTCTCACGTGTCACCTTTTCAATGGTGCCGACGAGCAGGCCGCGACGGATTCCCGGCTCAAGTCCTGACGTGATGACGACGTCTCCCGGCGTCAGGATCTCGCTCTGTGGGATGAGGGTGATGTGCAGACTGAGTCCGCGGTCTCCGTTGAGGACGCCGACCGTCCCCTGCCCTGTCCGTATCGTCACCGCCACCGCGCTTCGGGAATCCGTCAGCGATCGAACGCGCGCCGTGTGCGTTCCGACCTCGGTCACCTTGCCGACGAGCACGCCGTCGTCGATGATGACGGCTTGCCCGGCAATCACCCCGTCTGCGCTTCCACGATCGATAAGGAAGCTGGCGTCAATCGGATCCTGCAGGGAGGAGATGACGCGCGCCGCAAGGAGGACATCGTCGAAACGGTCGCGATACCCAAGCGCCGCCTTGAGCGCCTCCGCTTCTTCCATGGCATTGCGTAGGCGTGCGTTTTCCACGCTCACCCGCTCGAAACGGCGGCGGAGCTCGTCAGCGCTCAGCGATGCGGTATCCGCAGCGTCATCCGCAGTCGCCGCGACCGTCGCGTCATGCAGCGGCGCCGTGGCGGATACGAAAAAACGTGATAGTGGCGCCGTGATCGACGCGAGCCAGCCGAGCGAGGCGGCGATCCACAGTACGATGAGGAACGCGGTCACGCCGACGATGGTCCGTGGTGTGCGCGAGCGAGGCATGACGGGTAGATGCCGCGCCGTTTAGGAAGACGCGGTCGTGTGCTGGCGCTCCATGTCTTGCGAGGACGGGAGCGCGATGTTCCTAAGAAGGTCGATGCTGTCCAGGAGGATGCCGGTGCCGCGGACCACGCAGGTGAGCGGGTCGTCGGCGACGCGGACCGGAATAGCAGCCGCGCGCGAGATGAGCTTGTCGAGTCCGTGGAGCAACGCTCCGCCGCCTGTGAGCACGATGCCGCGCTCGTAGATGTCGGCGACGAGCTCCGGCGGGGTCGATTCGAGGACGGTCTTGATATGTTCGACGATGGTCTTCACCGAGCGCTCGATGGAGGTGCGAATCTGTTCGTCATTCACGATGATTTCCTTGGGAAGGCCGGTGACCATGTCGCGACCACGCATTTCGATTTCCATCGCTTCTTCCGGTGCGAGTGCCGTACCGATACGAATCTTGATATTTTCCGCGACGCGCTCGCCAAGCAGCAAGTTGAAGTGCTCGCGCGCGAAGTGGACGATATTGCGGTTGAGTTCATCGCCGGCGACCGGGATGGACTTCCAGGTGACGACGCCGCCGAGCGAGATGACGGCGATTTCCGTGGTGCCACCACCGATGTCGACGACCATGTTGCCGATGGGGTCTGAAATCGGCATGCGTGCGCCGATGGCGGCAGCCATCGGTTCCTCGATGAGGTACACCTCGCGCGCGCCGGCGTTGAGCGCGGCGTCTTCCACGGCTTTACGCTCCACTTCCGTGAGGTCGAGCGGCACGCCGATGACGACACGCGGACGCGGCAAAAAGGAGAAACCGTCGCGATGGGCTTTCTCGAAGAAGTACTTCAGCATCTTCTCCGTGACCTCGAAGTCCGAGATGATGCCGGAAACGAGCGGACGGACGGTCACGATATGCGCCGGTGTCTTGCCGACCATCTCCTTTGCCGCGCTGCCGACAGCAAGAATCTGTCCGGTGCGCATGTTGAGCGCGACGACAGAGGGCTCATTGATGATGATGCCCTTGTCCTTGCTGTAGACCAGCGTGTTCGCGGTTCCCAGATCGATACCGAGATCGCGCGAGAATTTTCCTAAGACATTGTTGAACATCGGAGTTGTTCAAAGCGTTTCCACAAAAAAGGAAACCGTTGCAGGTCCCGATGAGTATACCCACGCCCCTACGGACAAGCAAGACTGCTCCTTACTTACGGTGTTTTGGCGGAAATGAAGAAGGACTCCAAGAGCGTGACCGCACCAAGGATGAGCAGCGCGTTCCACCAGGTGAGGATGCCTTTGCTCTGGAGCATCAGCGCGATGACCAGAAGGAGCGACAGAAGGAGTGCCTGCCGAAACGCGACGAGGACCTGTCGTGAGACGAAGTACTGCTGCTTGAGGAGTCCCATGCGCAGGCCGAATCCCGCGAGCGAGAACGTTCCGGTGAGCGCGAGGAACAATGCGGTATAGAAGATGCCGAGCACGACGGCGCGCGCGTCTGCAGGGTCCGTGCGCGTGAGGATCATGGCGACACCGGTCCAGGCGAGGACGGTTCCCGCGAACATGCTGGCAAGATAGCTCCGAAGGGTCATAGGCAGTCAGTATAGCACGCGCGTCGCTTACGCCGCACTGAAGTCGCAGATGTTCTTGAAGTCGCAGTACTTGCAGTGCATGCCAGGGCTCGGCGTGAAGTCCGCCGACCGGATTTGCGTCATCTGCTCTTCCAACGCGCTCTCGAACTTCGCGACGTCTTTCTCCGTACCGACAAAGCTCGCCTCGGAGCCGTCGCGGAGGTACTTGAAGGTGAGTTTTTTTGGCTCAAGTCCCATGAGCCGTTGTACCGCGATGTGGTACAGCAGGAGCTGTCGCTTGTCGTCGGCTTCGAGCTTGTCTTTCGGTTTTCCGGTCTTGTAGTCCACGATCTCCACGCCCGTCTCCCCTTCCACGATGTCGATGCGATCGATTTTTCCGCGGACGCCGAACTCACCGACCTTCAGCATGAAGTCCTTCTCGAGAAATAGCGGGTGCGGCGGATGCTCGGACATCTCTTTATGGATGCGGAGGAGCGCGGCGCGGCCTTCCTCGCGGTACTTTTCTTTTTCTTCCGCGCTGGGATACCACTCGTCGATCCATTCCTCGTCGTACATAGCAAGGACGCGCTCCAGCGGAACGGCGACACCTGGCTTTTCCGCGATCTCCTTGAGCAGGCGTTCGAGGACCGCGTGCATGGTTTTTCCGAAACTCATTTGATAGTTGCCGAGCACCGGAATACGCAGCACGTGCGCGTACTTATACTGCAGCGGGCAGGTGTCGTAGGCCGCGAGCTGGGTGAAGCTGAAGTACGGCGGTGGTTCATAGCGGGGGCCGGTTTCCGGAATGCGCTCCGGCTCCTCGAACGCTGAGTGCTCCACGACGAGCTGCGGAGTCTCGACGAAGCCGAATTCTTCGAGAAACTTTGACGGCTTTTTCTTCGTCTTGCCGCCGTAGTCCTCGGCGGAGGTGAAATAGAGCCGCTCTTTGGCGCGGGTGATGGCAACGTAGCCGAGACGCCGCTCTTCTTCGAGGTGGATGTCGCCTTCGGGGATGATTTCCTTCGTGAGCGCGTCAGGGAGCTCGATCTCCCCTCCTCGGTTCACGGACGGGAACCGCTGCGCGACCATGTTCACGATGAAGACGACCGGGAATTCCAGGCCTTTGGAGGCGTGAATCGTCATGATGCGGACCATGTCCGGACCGGTGTCGATGTCGAACTTGAGGCCGCCGGTGTTGCCGGATTCGCGCTCGAGCTCGAATTCCTCCATGAAGTGCGTGAGGTTCGGGTCGTCGTGCGATGCTTCGAAGCGCTTGATGCGGTCGAGGAACTGCTTGAGGTGGCTGACGCGCTCGCGAGCAGCCTGGGTGTCGTCGGCGCGGAGGAGTTTGGCGTAGCCGGAGTCGTAGAGGAACTTCACGAGCACCTCGCTGACGCGCTTTTCCTGCGCGAGTGCGGAGTGCTTTGCGAGGTCCTTGAGCAGGCGGTCGATCTCGGCATGTGTTGCAGGCGCGAGGCTGGATATCGTCGCGTGGTCGTTGAGTTGCGTGAAAAGCGAGACTGCGCGTTTCTTCGCTTCGTGGTTGAGCGCGATGAGGTCGTTCGCGTCGATGCGATACGCTGGGCACGAGAGCACGCGGAAGAGCGCGGAGGATTCATGATAGTCATCGAGCAGCCGGAAATAGGCCAGCGTATCGAGCACGATGGGTTTGGCGTAGAGGCCTTTGAGCGCGAGGAACTGGTATGGGATGCCGCGGCGCTCCAGCTCGTCGGCGAACATGTCTGCGCCGGAATTGGAGCGCACAAGGATGGCGAAATCGCTCCAGTCGCGTTTCTCGCGCTCGCGAAGCTCGAGGATTTTTCCGACAACGCCGGCAGCCTCGTCGTCTTCCCGTCCGAAGGAGAGGTGTGCAATCTCGCCTTTCCCTTCGGCATGCGAGACAAGCTGCTTGGTGATCGCTGGCTCGCCTTCCTTGCGGGACTCGCGAAGGCGGTATTCCAGACGGTTCGGGTCGTTCTTTTGAATGAAGCGGTACGCGAGGTCCAGGATGTCCTGCGTGGAGCGGTAGTTGTCTGTAAGGACAACCTCTTTCGCCGTCGGGAAATCGCCCTTGAACTGGAGGATGTTGGAGACGCTGGCCCCGCGGAACTTATAGATGGATTGGTCGTCATCGCCGACCACGACGATGTTGCCGTCCTTTCCGGCCAACAGCTTGAGCAGCTCATACTGCGACCAGTTCGTGTCCTGGAACTCGTCGACGATGACGTACTTGAACTGCTTGCGGTATTTCTCGAGAATCGCCGGGCGCTCGCGGAGGAGCCGAAGCGTCTGCACGACAAGGTCGCCGAGGTCGAGGCATCCTTCGTCGCGAAGGATGCGCTGGTAGACGAAGTACGCGTTCGCGATCTCCGTGAGGCGCGCGGATTCCTCGGCTGCGTTCTCGCCGCCGTCCTGGGCGAGCGCGACAGCCTGCGCATGGTCGAGATATTCTTCCGGCGTCACGGCTTCGTCCTTGGCGCGCGAGAAGTGCTTGAGCAGCGCGTGGATGAACTTGTTGGGATTACCCAGCGGACGATAGTAGTCCAAATCGAACTTGGCGAAGTGCTTGCGGACGAGGAGATACGCGTCAGTATCGGAAAGGAGGCGGAACTCGTCCGGGAGCCCGATGTCGAGTCCGTGCGTCTGGAGCATGCGTTGGCAGAACGCGTGGAACGTGGAGACCCAGAGGTCCACGTAGCCGAGCGGTAGCTGCGCGTCGATGCGTTCGGTCATCTCCCCTGCCGCCTTGTCCGTGAAGGTGAGCGCGAGGATTTCCTCGGGCTTCGCCTTCCCGCTCGCGATGAGCCAGCTGATGCGCCGCGTGATGACTGTCGTCTTACCGGTTCCGGCACCGGCGACGATAAGGAGTGGGCCACTGTCGTGCAGGACCGCGGCCCGTTGAGCGTCATTCAGTCCTGCGAGATGCGGGTCCTCTTGCAGACCAGCGTCGGTTGTCGCGGTGTTTGTCATGCGTACAGGATGCCACGGTTCGTGCGCTCGGGAAAGGCTCGGCGGGGACAAAAAAGCCCCCGCATGATGCGGGGGCTTATCAGGGAGAAAGGATGAGCGGCGTGAGCGGTAGGTGACGTTGAGCGTGGAACCGTTCGATCGCGGCATTGTCGAGAATCACGACGTTGATGCCACGTTGCGCGAGCAGCAGTCGTTTCTTCTCCGGTTCGACCGTTCCGCCGGAGCGGGACTTCGCTTCGAAGCCGTGGACGACTTCCGTACGTCCGGTCTTCGGCGAGGTCCAGACATAGGGCATGCCGTCGAAAAGGAAGTCTGGATGGTACGTGCGTGTCTTTCCGTCTGGGTAGTCGAGCGTCACGCGCACGTGGGACGTGAACGGGATTCTCATGTGCTGCAGGGTCTTGGCGAGAAGCACCTCGTAGCCGTTGGCGTAGGAAATGCCCCTGTAGGAGAGTTTCCCGCCGATGTTCGTGGTCACGAAAACGATGCCGTTCCAGTTTGCGGTGTCACGGAGGGTCAAAGGAAGCACCCGTCCTTTCCGTGGATCCGTGCGAGGACCGTTCCTGCACCATGGCATACCCACCACGCGGACGTCAAACAGAAAAAGGGGCCCGGACGTATGTCCGAGCCCCTACCGTGTGTTGTCAGCCATTTCGCCGTCGCAGTTCTTCCTGCAGGAGGCGGACCCGTTCGAAGAACGCCGTCCGATCTAGGACGAGCAGGCGCTTGCCTGGTTCGTACTCCAGATGCCGGATACTCTTCCCCTTTTGGAGGAAGGCGGTGAGCGTATCCGCGATGTAGGCGACTTCCGTCGGCCGCGCATCCGTGCCTGCGAGGGCGCGTTCCGCGAGGCTGTGGAGGATGTCCGTGAGTTTGCCTTCCTCCTCGAATTCCTCCCGTTCCGTTTCCTTGGCCTCGTGTTTCGCCGTGATACCAAGCCGGATATCGGTCTGTTTCTTGACCGCATCGAAGAGCTGCTCCGGCTTGAAGGCGAGTTTCGCGAGCGCGTACTTATGCGAGAGCAGGACGAACGCATTGCTGAGGACGCGGTCGGAAAGACCGGAGATGTCGTCCTTGTAGGCGTTGCTGAACGCGACTGCGCTCAGTTCGACCTCATCAGCGACGTCCTTTGCAAGCTGTTCCGCGGAGACTTCCTTGGGAGCTTCCGGAACCTCTGGTGCTTCCTCGGGTGCCGGAGCCGGGGCTTCAGCCTTGGGGGTTGGAGCAGGAGCAGGCGCGACTTCCACCTTGGGGGTCGGAGCGGGTGCCGGAGCAGGTGCCGGAGCAGGCGCGACTTCCACCTTGGGGGTCGGAGCGGGTGCCGAAACAGGTGTTGCCACCGGTTTGGACTCCGCAGGTTTTGGTGCTTCGACGGTCTCGTCGGTTTCCTCGATTTCCGTGGACGTTCGCACATCCATGGACGGACCTTCGATGTCGCCCTTGCCTTTGCCGATGGCGCGGAGAATCTCTTCGGAGATAATCTCCTCGCGCTTCTTCTGCATCTGGATACCGAACCACTTCTTCCACTCAGGGCGGCGCCAGTAGTCCTTATCCTCCTTGAGCAGCTTCAGGATGGCATCCGGAACCTCGGAGAGGTCCAGGAAGTCCTTGCCGCGCACTTGGTCGTCGAGCTTGTACTTCCACTTGAGGTACAGGCGTTTCACGGAGCCGTCGGGATCGACGACTGCCGTGCGCTCTTCTTTCGCTTTGTCCGCCGGGATTTCCCAACGAGCCTCATCCAAGAACAGCTTGAGGCCGTTCTCGTCGAGCTTCGTCCGGACTTCCGTGGCAGCTTCTACGATGGCTTGTCCGATCTCGGGCTTCTCCATGATGCTTCCCTGGAGCGACTCCGGGATGCGGATCTTGGTGGGGATTCCCTGCTTCGGTTCGTACGCCTTTTTGGCGTCGTCGTACACGTCCACGTCTTCGACGACCATGAACGCGTTGTTGATACCGTCGTGGCTGACGCGGTACTGCTTGAACACACGCTTGAGCGGGGGTTTCCCGTTCTCGCGGCGCTCGCGCCATGCAGGGGCCGCTTCTGCGACCTTTGCTTCTGGAGCCGTTTCCGTGGGTGACTCGGCTTCCGGTTCGGCGGTTTCCACCACCGTGCCGGTGCCGTAGCGTGCGCGGAGCGACTCCTGTTCGGGTTTCGTGAGCGTCGTATAAGCATCCGACGACCAGAAAGCCTCCAGGAGTTCCACGCGCTGCGCGATATCCGCGCTCTTCGGCGAGGAACCGCCGAACATGTCGAACAGCCCCAGAATGGACTGTTCGGCACCGCGATATGCCTCTGATGCCGAAGCGATAGCAGCCTCAGCTGCCTCCTTCGAGTGTCCTGACGGACGTTCTGATGTCGTTGCCATATACGTTGCTATATACCTCCTCCGAACGGGAGCATACCGGAATAAGGCGGAAATGTCAATCGCTGGAAGTGTCAGCAAGCATTGACAAATGGGCGAAAACATGGTACACATCGAGCGTATCTTTCGCACCTTACACTATCGGGCCGGAAGCGGAAACGCCAAGGCAAAACTGGCTGTGGAGAAATCCACGGCATCACCAGGCCGCAGCCGCATGGCGCGGCATACCACAGGAGACAGACAATGGCACCACGCACTCAGCAGAACGTCGGGGGTATCGACCCTCGCAAGATGAACCGCTTGTACCAGCTCATGCTCCGCCTCGGCAAGATCGAGACCGTGACGTTCATGCCTGACGGGCGTGACATGGTCGACATCCGTCGCGAGAAGGGGCGCGTCGTCCGGAAGATCTATCCGGCGACCCGTCAGTTCCAACCGCTCGCGAAGCCGTACGAGTGCATCGTGGTCGACAAGGACCAGTCGAACCCCGATGGGGTGACGATCGCGAAGGCGATCCCGCTCAACCCGTTCGACGAGGAGGTCAGCACGAAAGAGTGGCTTCCGTTCGCCGAGTACGCGCGGCGACTCGATCGTCACGTCATGGTGAACGAAGGTCGCAAGCAGGACCCCATCGCGTTCATCGACGGCAAGCTCGCGCTGTTGCACAGCAAGTCGACGCCCGCACAGGTCGGCAAGCAGAACCACATCCTTGTCCTCGAGGACCTGTGGGTCGACCGCATGGTCGTCCTGCAGCACGGCGCCACGGACGAGTTCATCCAGGCCTCGACCGGAACCTCACTGGCGACGCTCTTCGAGGCCGCGGGGCTCGTCTCCGATGCCGAACGGGAGTACATCGTCGAGGAGCTCGTCGACCCGAAGCACGATGGCATGCGTGTGACCGCAATCGCCTCCGAGGCGGATGTCGCCACGCGTCATCGCCGCGTCCACGTCTGGAAGGTCTTGGGTGACGCCAAGATCATGGGCGAGGACAACGTGCTGACTCCGGTCGATAAGCCGTCGCGCATCAAGCGCGCGGCCGCGCAGCTGCTCGCCGCGGTCCACCCGGACTCCGGCACGCACCCCGTCTTTGCGTCGGCGACGATGTTCGGTGGCTTGAAGAAGGCGCCGTTCCTCATCCGTCGTCGCATCGAGGCGCGCGTGCAGTTCCTGCGCTCGGTCGCGGAGGCCGCCATGGCCATCGCGAAGGAGTGGGAGGAGCCGGAGCAGAAGCAGAAGCCGGTCGCTACCGAGAAGCCCAAGCGCACTCGTGGCAGCCGTGGACGCGGTGGTCGCAAGAGCGCTGGCACCGAAGCGAAGGCTACGGAACCGGCCGTCGAGATCACCACGGGTCACCCCGCGGAGAACGACGACTGGGGTACGGAGCCCGAAGCGACGGCGCAGGCGTCCGAGACCATGGAGGCCGAGACGGCGCAAGCCGTTGAGGAACCCGCGGTGACGGAGGTCATCGACAACGGGCCGACGCCCGCGCAGGCGCAGCACATCAGTTGTGAGCTGCAGCTCGAAGCCGTGCGCATCACGCTCGCGGACGAGAACCTTCTGCCGAACAAGCGGAAGTACTACGAGCGCGAGGAGCGTCGCCTCCTCGGCGAGATCGCCGCGGCCAAGAAGAACGCCGAAGGTCACGCCGCGAAGCCCAAGGCAAAGGCCGAGAAGCCCGTCGCGAAGGGTCTCGGAGCCCTCGCGGCATTCGCTGCCAAGGATGGCAGCGAAGGCTGAGCTCTCGCTCAGTCACACTTGAGGGGCATCACCATTACGGTGATGCCCCTTTTCTTATCCTTGCCTCACTTCTCAAACGAAATGGCGGGCATCTCGGGGTACGACTTTTTGTCGAGCCATAGTCTCGCCAAAAAGTGTACCCGTCGTGCCCGCCATCTTGTTTTGAACGTTTTCAGATTCTGAACAGGTTCTTTGCATTGGCGAGCGTTTGTCGTTCGACTTCGCTCACGTCGATACCCTTGAGCTCTGCCACCTTCGCTGCGACGTAGTGCACGTAGGCCGGTTCGTTGCGCTTGCCTCGGTACGGTTCCGGCGCGAGGTACGGACAGTCCGTTTCGACGAGCATTTTTTCGAGTGGCACGAGCTTCACCACGTCTTGCAGCGTCTCACCACGTTCCACCTCCGCCTTTTTCGGTTTGAACGTGATGACGCCGGTGAACGAGATGCACATGTCGAGCGCGAGGTAGCGTTGCGCTTCCTTCCATGTCCCGGTGAAACAGTGAATGTTTCCACGTACGCGTTTCCCTGCTTTATCGTACTCTTCCAAGATGTCGGCCAAGTCGTCGTGGGCTTCGCGGCAATGAATCATGACGGGGAGCGAGAGTTCGAGCGCGAGGTCCAAGTGCGCGCGGAACGCTTCTTTCTGCCGATGCTTCAGTTCTTCCAGCGTGATGCCGGGAATGTCCATATGAAAATAATCGAGACCGCACTCCCCTATCGCGACGATTTTTTTGGAGCTCTTGGCGAGCGCACGGTATTTTTCTGTGTCGAACGTGCTTTCCCGTACTGCGCCTGGTGCGAGTTCGTTTTCGTCTTCGTGCGAAGAGACGAGGTTCGTGGGATGCAAGCCGACGACGGCCCACATGTCGTCGTGCTTTTCTGCCATGGCGATGGCGCTTTCGCTCGTGACGTATTGTGAACCGACCGCAAGCATGCCGATGCCTTGCTCGTTGGCGCGGGCTATCGCCTCTTCGGCATCGTCCGCATACGCGCGAAAATTGATGTGGCTGTGCGCATCAAGAAGCTTCATAGGAATGCAGCCTACCCTAGATGATCATTTTGCGGAACATCCGTCGGCAGTTGTACGTGGTCTGCTTGGCGACTTCCTCCACGGAAATGCCGCGTGCGGCAGCCACGGCGTTCGCGACGAGACCGAGATAGGCCGGCTCGTTGCGGCGCGCTGCCCACGGAACCGGCGTCAGATGCGGACAGTCGGATTCGAGGACGAGTTGCGAGAGCGGCGTCTTTCGAACGAGCTCGCCTTGATACGCGCCGTGCGTCATGGTGCCGGTGACCGAGATCGCGAACTCCAGGTTGAAGTAGCGTCGCGCGTCTTTCCAGGTTCCGGTGAACGCGTGAATGACACCACGTGCATCGAAGCCCGGCGTGGCACGGTCCCATGTTTCGAGCATGTCGAGCATGTCCTTGTGCGCGTCGCGGCAGTGCAGCAAGAGCGGCAGGCGGTGTTCCTGCGCGAGCTGGAGGAAGCGGCCGAAGACTTTCTTTTGCGCTTCCTTGAGGCTGTCCGCTTTGGCACGGTCCGGGCTCCAGCGGTACTCCTGGTTGAGATCGCGGAAGTCGAGACCGGTTTCGCCGATGGCGACGACTTTCGGGTGTGCTGCGAGTTCGTGGAAGCGGTCGATGCCGAGCGCTTCGGCATCCGCGCCTGCCGGAATACGGGACGGGTGGATGCCGACAGCCGCCCAGACGGATGGGTATCGCTCGGCGATTTCCACCGCGCGCACGGACGAAGCGTAGTCGTTGCCGATCGTGACTGTTGCGACACCTTCGGCATCGGCAGCGCGCACGACGATGTCGAGGTCGCGCTCGTAGATGGAGGCGTCAAGATGGGCGTGGGTGTCGATGAGGCGAATCATACCGGCACGGATTAGAGCACAGACTGCACGATACGCAGCGCGTGTGGGAGGAACGGTGACATGAGTTTGCCTGCGATATTGAAGACGCGTGCCACTTCGGATGCGCGGAGCATGAGTTCGAAGCCCGGCGTGATTGGGAAGCGTGACGTGAAGTAGACGAAGAGACCCAAGAGCAGCGCGCCTTCGATGAAGCCGAGCCCAGCGCCCAAGAGGCGGTTGAACGTCTTCATGAACGGGATGACCGCGACGACCCTGAAGATGCGGTCCGCGATATGCACCGCGAAACCGACGATGCGCGTCACGATGAACGAGATGAGCAGGAACGAGATGATGCGGAGCAGGTTGATGTTGACGTCGTTGATGGAGAAGAACCACTGCGCGAGCGGTTCGTAGTAGCGGCTGGCGAGGAACGTGCCAAGAAACAGGCCGAGCAGCGCGCCTAGCATGTGGATGAGGCCGAACCAGAAACCGGCAAGCACGAAGCCGCCGAGGACGACGAGAAGCGTGACGTCGATGATGGTCATGGGGATACTTTAGCACGAAAACGCCGTCGCGTCAGTCGCGGCGGCGTTCGGTGCAGGTCATGCCTCGAGGCGTGGGAACAACGGTTCGCCTTTGGCGAGCAGGGTGCCTTCTTGGAGACCGCCCCACTCCTTCTCGGTGGATGGATTGCCGAGCTGCACGAGCATCTTTGCGGAGACCTCCGGCATGATGGGTGCGAGCATGAGCGCGACGTGGCGGAACGTTTCCAGCCAGCGGTAGAGGTGCGGTGCCACGGCGGCAGGATCCTCTTTGGCGAGCGCCCATGGTTTCACGGTGTCGATGTCGGCATTTACACGACCAGCAAGGTCCATCACTTGCCCAATGGCATGGTGGAATATGAATGCGTCCATAGCGCCACTAAAGCCTGTCCAAGCAGCGTCGACGAACATGCCGCCCATGTCCGCCATCGCAGGGACCTTCCCTTCGTTGTACTTTTCCGTCATGGAGAGCACGCGGTAGAAGCCGTTGCCGAGTGCATTACCGAGCTCGCCGTTGTAGCGCGCGCGGAGGCGTTCCTCGGAGAAGTCGCCGTCCTCTCCGAATGGGATTTCGCGCAGGAGGTAGTAGCGCACCGGATCGATACCGACCTTCGCCGCGAGTTCCAGCGGGTCGATGGCGTTGCCGAGCGACTTGGAAATCTTCTCGCCGTTGATGGTGAAGAAGCCGTGCGCGTACACCTGTTTCGGGAGCGCGACCCCGGCACTCATGAGCATCGCGGGCCAGAGCGCGCAGTGGAACTTGATGATGTCCTTGCCGACGAGATGCAGGTCGGCACCATCTTTACCCCACCATTTTTCGAACATCGCGTCGTCCGTGCCGTAGCCGACGGCGGTCATGTAGTTCAAGAGCGCATCGAACCAGACATAGATGACGGAGCCTGGGTCGTTCGGTACCGGAATCCCCCACTTTACGGTCTCGCGGGAGATGGAGACGTCTTCCATGAACTTGTCGATGTAGGAGCGGATCTCGTTGCGGCGCGACGCCGGCTGCACGAAATCCGGGTTGGCGTCGATGTGCGCGAGAAGCTTTTCGCGGTAGCTAGACAGCTTGAAGAACCAGTTCTTCTCCTTGAGGACCGTGACCGGTTTCTTGTGCATCGGGCAGTTGCCGTCGACGAGGTCGGTTTCCTTATAGAACGCCTCGCAGCCTGTGCAGTAGAGACCCTCGTACTCACCTTGATAGATGTCGCCCTTGGCGTAGACCGTTTCCCAGAACTTCGCGACGCCTTTCTTGTGGCGGTCGTCGGTCGTGCGGATGAAGTCGTCGACGCCGATGCCGAGCGTCTGCCAGGTGTTCTGCCAGACGGTCGCCATGCCATCGAGGTAGGTCTGGATGTCGTCGACGCCGGCTTTCTGCGCGGCCTCGACGTTCTTCTGGCTGTTCTCGTCGGTGCCGGTCACGAGCCGAGCTTCGTTACCCTTGAGCTGCTGCCAGCGCTTGATGGTGTCCGCGACGATGGTCGTGTACGCATGGCCGATGTGCGGCTTGTCGTTCACGTAGTAGATGGGTGTGGTGAGGTAGTATTTTGGCATAGTGGTTCAGCGTTTTTCTTCGATGACGATGACGAACTCCCCTTTGATGCTGGTGGCTTCGAGCTTAGCACGGATCTCTTCGGCGGTCCCGCGGTAGATGGTCTCGTACATCTTGGTGAGTTCGCGACAGACGCAGAGTTGTCGCAGGGGGTCGCGTTCGGCAATCGCCTCGATGGCCTTGAAGATGCGATGCGGTGATTCGTAGAGCACGACCGGGTGCTCGGAGGCCATGGCTTCATCGAAGAAGCCGTTGCGGCCTTTCTTGTGCGGCGGGAAACCGAGGAAGAGGAAGGCTGCTGCCGGGAAGCCTGCCACGCTCATGGCTGTGGCGACGGCGCTGGGGCCAGAAATGGGCACGATGACGGTGTCTGGTGCAGCCTTTAAAATGTCGCGCACCAAGCGTGCACCAGGGTCCGCGATGCCGGGCGTGCCAGCATCCGAGACATAGCCGATCTTCTTGTCGTCTTGCAGGAGCGCGATGATTTCGCGGACGGCGGACTCGTGGTTGTGTTCGCGGTAGCTCTTGAGCGGCACCTTCAGCTCGTAGCGTGCAAGGAGCCTTGCTGTCACGCGCGTGTCCTCGCAGTACAAGACGTCGCTCTCTTTCATGGTACGCAAAGCCCGAGGAGAAACGTCCTCGAGGTTACCTATTGGCGTTGCGATGATGGAGAGGGTTCCGGGCATATGATTCGTTCATGTTCGGGATTGCTTCGGGCCTAAGGGCCCTCGCAATGACACACTGTTGCACGTCGTCCTACTTTGTGTCATTGCGAGCGATGCGTCCTTGCTCATTGTGTCATTGCGAGTGGGTCGTACTCGACCCCGAAGCAATCCCGTCCGTATTAGGCACATTCGTGACAACGACTTCCGTCTTCGCAAGCGCATCCGCGATCAAAGCGTCCATGTCCAGATTTTTTTCCTGAAACTCCGCCTCGCGGATGCTGGAGGTGGTGGCTGGGTGCTGCGGCATGAAGAGGCTGCAGCAGTCGTCGTGCGGTTCGATGGAGATGGCGTAGGTGCCGATCTCCTTGGCGACGCTGGTGATTTCACGCTTGTTGTCGCCGGCCAATGGCCGCAGGATAGGCATCTTCACGGCGGCGTTGACCGTCATGATGTTGTCCAAGGTCTGCGAGGCGACCTGCCCCACTGACTCGCCCGTGATGATGGCCTTGGCACCCTCGCGCAGCGCGATGGCTTCCGCGATGCGGAGCATGGCGCGGCGGTACAGGAGCACGCGGTAAGCGTCCGAGGACTTGGCGACGATGTCGCGTTGGATGTCTCCGAGCGGCACGAGGTGCAACCGGGTGCCGGGTTGGAACTTGGAGAGCTGGGCGGCGATACGCTCGACCTTGTCGACGGATTCGCGGCCCACGTACGGATGACTGTGGAAGTGTACCATTTCCGCGGTGCAGCCCCGGCGCATCATCTTCCACGCTGCGACGGGCGAGTCGATACCGCCGGACAGCAATGCCACGACGCGCCCGCTGATACCGTTGGGCAAACCGCCAAAGCCTTCGAATTTTTTTGTGGAAACGTAGGCGGCTTTTTCGTTGATGAGGACGGTAATGTCGGTGTCGTGGTGTTTGAGGTTCACTGAGGACTCCGGAACTGCGGTGAGCACGGCCTCCCCCACCGCGATGGCGACGTCCTGCGAGTGCAGCGGGAAGTACTTGTTGGTGCGGCGGACGCTCGCGCGGAAGACCTTGCCCTCGGCCGCACGGAACGTTGCGACGGCGGTCTCCAAGATGGCTTCCATGGTTGGAGCACAGCGCGTGGCGCACTCGATGGTGGCAATGCTAAAGATGGCGCGGAGAGCGTCGACGACGGCCGTTTCCGTCTCTGCGGAGACGGGTGTCTCGGAGGTGACGTAGATGACACCTTGGTCGCGCTTATACGAAAAAGTCCCGACACGCGCAAGGCGTTGTCGGACCGTGTCGAGGAGCCGCTGTTCGAACGCGCCCCGGTTCCCGCCCTTGAGAAAGATCTCGTCCGAACGGACGATGAAGGTGTCGGTCATAACGGGGGTTAACCTAGCTTAAAAGTCACCTTTTGGCAAGGGGTGGATAGCGTGTCTTGACCTAGGGCAAAAAAAGACATAGTGTAGAAGCACAATTGCCTTCGGGCTCCGAGACGCCTTGCATGGGAAACCTTGCAGGGCGTCGTATTTTTTACTCGATGTTCTCGCTATCACTGAGAAGGTCTTTCAGACGAGTGACGAGGTCTTTAAATTCTTCTTTCGGCATAACGCGGAGTTTTCGAATGAGTCTTTTCGGGCTGACTGCTTTCAGCTGTGGAAGAATCACGTATTGGGTGATGATTTTACCATCAGGCCGCTGCGCATAAGAGGTTCTAAAGAAATAATTTCCGTCCTCGTGTTCTTTGCTGGTTATGGGAATGACCCAGAGGATATTGCCGCCGAAGAGGTTCTTTACGACCAGAACCGGCCTTTCGAAGGAGTCGTTTTTACCATCTTGCTCGTGGCCGATGTTCACACCGAGGTGCGCCCACCAAATACTGCGTTCTTTGACGAACGGAACCGCTGCTTTTTTCGTATGAACACGAATTTTAAGTTTGGTCCATGCGATAATACGTTCTACAAAATCCTTGGCAAATTCCATGATTGTTTTCGTTGAAGGGTTGAGGTTTTGCATATGGTCGCTAATCTAATGAACGAATGGATGCAGTCAAGCGATATTGTTTCGTGTTAAAAAATCCCGTGCACGACCCTTTCGGATAAGCACGGGAGATTCTATGGGGCGAGGTCGCTTTAGTACCTCGTTTGGCACCAAGGATCATCCGGACGGTTGGCGTTGGCGGGAATGAGGCTCGACGGATTCACGATGTCGTGCGCCTGCTCGTAGGCGCGTTGTTCTGCCGCGCGTTCGCGCTCCCCTTCGCGCACCCATTCCGGGACGGTGGTGACGGTCGCGATTTCCTCTTTCGTCGCTTCGTCGCCGTCGAGGTACGCGAGGATGCCGTTTGTAATACCACGTGCTGCGAGCGCAGGGTCGCGTCCGATGATTGCGATGTCCTGCGCGTTGGTGAGGAATCCTGTCTCCACGATGACGGCCGCGGTCATGGGGTGCAGGGAGTGCTCATACTTGCACCAATTGAAAGCGTAGTAGCCGCGCATGGCGCTCGTGAGGACGGTGTCGTGCGGGAGCGAGGTCGCGGCAGCGTACTCACGTGACACGACGGCCGCCAACCGGTCGGCATCGCCGGTGCGGTCGCGTCGCGGGGAGGCCACTTTGTAGCCGCGCGTCGCACGGCTCGGGTTGGCGTCGGCGTGGATGGAGACGAAGACGTCGGCGAAGGTGTCCGGCGGGACGGTGGTAGGCAGGATGTCGACGATGTAGTCCGGATGTGCGGCGAGTAGCAACGCTCGCGTTTCCTCCGCAATGGCGAGGTTCACCTCCCATTCGGAATAGCCGTTGCCCTCGGCGTTGTTGTAGCGAAGGTTTACCTGCTCGTCCGGAGCCTCGGTGCGCTTCCAGTGTCCGGCCTGCAAGGCGATGCGTACGGGGCCCTCGGGGCGTTGCCAGTTCGCAAAAGGGTCCGCCGGTTGCCCGTCGGTCTCGCTCTGCACCGGTGCCGCGACGAGGTCATTGATGTCCCCTGCTCCGATGCCCACTTCATGCATGGGGGCTGGGGAGGAGAGGGTGTGGGCGAGGACCGCTACTGCGATGAACAGGCCACCCATCGCCAGCGCGGCTATGGGAATCTTATGGCGACTAGTGATGGGAATTTTGCGAGTTTCGTCTTGCATGGTGAGAGTTTATCATGTTTGCGTGATTGCGCGCGCCTTCGTATGCATGGACATCTTGGATGAGGTGGATGCGCCGCAAAAGACAAGGTTTTGTTGCCGTTTGGCATCCGCCATGCTAAACATTCGTGGCGTTTACCAGTTCGAGAAAGGCAAAAAGATGACCGTTCATTCACTCGAGTCACAATCGCTTTGGTACCGGTACAAGGCCGAGGTTTGGCCGCAGGAATCGCCTCAGGCGGCGACGGTCCACAACATCATGCGGACGTTGCGCGCGCTTCGGAACGTCCGGAAGCTCGCCTACGTCAGCGTGCCGATCACCTCTGGCAAGTATCTCTACGACCTCAAGGATCAGTATCGTGGCGCGACCGAGACGCCGAACCTCGTCGAGATGGCTATCGCGCACAACTACCAGCAAGGCTGGAAGTTCGTCGAGACGCTCTCGAAGCGGCTCTCCTTCCCCATCCTGTATCCGGCGGACCTGACGCCGATCCATCAGGAGTGGGAGCAGACGCACTTCCAGGCGCTCTGGCTCAGCATCATCGGCGAGATGTGCACCGAGCTGCACATGACCGAAGGGTGGGAGTACAGCAACGGCGGCTCGGAAGAGTTCACGCACGTCATCCAGCTGCAGTTGGGTATCCCACAGCATCAGCAGCTCGTGTTCTTCAACACGAAGGAGAGCGAGGAAGCCAACCGGCTCCGGATGAAGTCCATTCGCATCTACGATCACGTCGGCCGCGAGCTCACGCTCGATGACGGCATCGACATGGTCGGACGTGCGGTTTGCGAGCTGGTGGCACGGGGCTTCTCCGTTCCCAAGCTCGAGCACTGCGTGCGTACGCTCTGTGCGGCGCGTGGGATGTTGGCGAGCGGGTTCTATCAGTAACGACAAAGGACATCTTTTGGTGTTCTTTTTTTGTTAAGTGATTTATGCCCCGGTTCCCGCCCTTGAGGAAGATTTCGACGGAGCGGATAAGGAAGCTCATTTATCACACGTCTAACTTGGGACTAAAAATTTTGTAACCGTTTACGTACTCAAGGAACTGCCATCCGAAATCCGTGATCGTGAACTGGACGGAGCCACCACCCCCACCTAAACCACCACTTATTTTCACATCAACACGAAACAAACCAAGGCTAACGTACTCAGCCATCATCTCACGCCCCTTCACACGCAGCTTGGTTTCTATATCAAAAATATCCTGAACATCGACGTCGTATGCGCTAGTCTCCTTGTTGTAATGATATTTTTCTTTGACCTTATCGCTGTTTGGGTCGTACTCCTCGTGGAGCCACTTTTCAAAATAGTCCCATACCGTTTCAGACTGCCATTTAGCTTTAATCCACCACTGACACTCCTCATCACCTTTTTGCTGATTTTGAGTGATCCGCGCGGCCTCGGCCTCGATATCGGCCCTCATACGAGGAATGATCGTCTCGTCCAAAAAAACGAGATACTCAATCGCCTCAACAGAAATCGAGCCAAGAGCCTGATGCAACCGCTCTAACGCGAAACGATCACGGTCATTACTGGACGCAAGGCCAAGAAAGATCGTGCGGGCAATGGCGCGCTTCTCTTCGTGTCGTAGTTTGATGTAATTTTCTAATCCTAATACAAAAGCGTCCTGAAAAGATTCATCTTCAAGAAGTTTTTCGCCAAACACGTGAGGGTTGTCGCGTACCATTTCCACCCATTCCAAAGCGCGGGCCGTACGCAACCTCAGGCCCGCACCAAGCAAAGCTTTGCAAAGTTTCCAAGCCGTAGTAAGTCCCGGCAGACCCTGAAATACGACCGCGTCTACAGCTGCAAGTCCTCCTTCGACGAGCGCATCCCCGGCCTCCTCGGCCAAGATTTTATCCTTCTCAGTCATAGTGGGTAAACCATACCACCGTTGATTGAAAGGCCCCTATTTCATATCGGTGCCAGGCACTGACACTTTACTCCCTCTCCCGTAGTTCAGGGTGCTTCTTAAGCATTTCCTCGGACTTCTGTTGGCGGCCAAGCCTTTCAATGTACTTATTTTCCTCCCACCTAGAAAACCTCCAGAGAATAATTAGACCGATCGGGATAGCAATGATGTACCACATAGAGAATTATTTACGTAAATCATATTCTCCACATTTCTGAAGGAGTCGCGGTTCGAAAGCGCCCCGGTCCCCGCCCTTGAGGAAGATCTCGTCGGAGTGGATGATGAAGGTGTCGGTCATAACGGGGGTTAACCTAGCTTAAAATCTTCCTTTTGGCAAGTCCCGATATCGTCGTTCTTTATACGGAAGGCAGATTAGAATAGGCTCAATGTGAAAGTTTAATGACTTTGTTAAAAAGTCTTTCAGCGTTTTGAAAATATTGACGAAGAATTTTTTCGCCGCTTATTTCACGCTCCTTTTCATCAAGCAATGCTAAAAACATCCAAATGGAATGCATGAAGGAATTGCGCTCCTTTCCAACTAGTTTTAAGTCATCGATCAATTCATGTTCATCGCTCTGGTACTTTTCTATATATTTTTGGCGCAGCATTCCAAATGTTTTTGAATTGTTTTGTTTATTTATTTTTTTTATGAAACTTTCTCGATCCACCGATGAATGAATTTCAGGGAAAAAGAGTTTGGCAAAAAGAAGCGTTTCTATCATTTGATAATATAAAAAAAGACCAATGACCAGCTCTTGATGAGCGAGAATATATTTTTTTGTTTCTAAGACATCAAAATCACCAGGTCCGCTCACCATAAAATTCAAAACACACCCATTGGCTACTCCTCGTATTCTTTTTTCAGAACAATAGAAATGACCGTTACCTTTCCAGTGTTCTCGTAGGTTACAGATATCAGCTCCCAGCCTTCATGGCCGTACTCACGAAGAGTATTTTCAAATGCCCGTTGCTCAACAAAGGCGTCATGTTTGTATTCGAATTTTTTCATACATCGATCCTTTTCATTTGGTAACGGGTGTCTGGAGTTCTGTATTCGAAGCATTCACATGCCGCTCAGCAGTAGCAAACCCCACCCCAAGAACCAGCAACAAAGCGATAGTGAGCGTGATCCATC
>CAZVED010000001.1:132410-143069 GCA_964626205.1 uncultured Gammaproteobacteria bacterium | reverse complement strand
GCTTCCACGAGCTCGTGCAAGATGACAAAAACCGGCCCCATTCAGGGACCGGTCAAAGCTCCTCCACGACGTTCACCCCATACGGTACCGGCAGACCTCTTCCCACCGCTCCGGACCGCGGCGATACACCGTGATCGCACCGATGGTGAGGGCCTTCATCGGCGACATGTTCGCGAGGAACGCGCCAATCTCCGCGTGCAGCTCCGGTGTCGGAACGTCGACCGCGACGCTCACGTGGAATGTGTCTCCGAGATTCGGAGGGAGCGTGCATCCGGATGCTTCGACGGCGCCGCGCAACAAGTACTTCATATGCAACAATGTCGACGACCGTACGCAGCCGATGTACCACGTATGCGTATCGAACGAGCCGAACCCGTCCGTCGCCACAGGAAACGCAGGAACGATGCCCGCAAGGAGCCGGACCTGCTGCTCCACCATGCCGATATCTTCGGCCATGAACGGCGGCACCAGCGTGAAATGCGCCGGAATCCGCTTCGTTTGCGCGAGACCGAACCGACGCTCGATAAACGCGCGCAATTCCTCGATTGCCTCACGCTCGCCCTCCGCAAGCGGAATCCCAATGAAATACTTCTGTGCCGTCATCAAAAGAACCTCTTCCTTGTATACGTCGCCACCTTATCACTGCGCTCGGAAAAGAAAAGACCGGGCCCATGAAGGACCCGGTCAAACGTCAGCTAGTGCACCTTCACGTACCACGCGCCCGGCTCGTCGACTTTCTCGCCGAGCGGGATGGCGAACATCATGACCTGAACCAACCGCTCGAAGCCTTCGCCGTGCATCCGCGCGCTGCGCCCTGGAAGATACGTCGCGTACGCGAGGTAGTAGAAGAGCGTCTCCCGGATACCCGGCTCGCAGACGCCCTTGAGCGTGCTGCGGACGCGGTAATCGAGCTTCGACGTTTCCGCTTGCCCTAGCGCGCCTCGCACGACGTGCGCATGCCGCTCCTCGAGGAACGTAGTGTATCGCTTGCCGATGCGGCACCTGCCGCAACCGGGAGTAAGCGAGCCGTCCAGCATGCCGCCGGTCTCACCGTTCGCTTCCGCCGGATCGACGAAGATGATGCGCGTGACCGTGCTACCGGTCACGTCACCGATTACCTCCATGAGCTCCTGCGCGAACTGCACGCGGTCCACGAGCGGCATGGTGCCGACCGAGCTGGCGCGGTCCGTGCAGTCCTCCATGAGGAGCGGTCCAGCGAAATCCATCGCGCGTTGCGCTTCCTGGCGGTCCGCGCCGATCTGCAGAACGTACTCGTCGAGCACGTAGCTCTCCTTGGCTGCGCAGGCGGCGACCGCAAGCGCGAAACATGCGACGATCATGAAGAAACGAGTGATGCGAAAGATCATGTCTTCCTCCGTCTCCCGCGTCAGGCGGGACACTCGACCTTACGCCGTCCTCGCTTCAAGGTCAAGCGGGCATTGACCGCGCGTCTGTATCCTGCTGAAGTGGCGTCGGGCGACCCTGCCCATGCTTCCACAAAGGAGGGTGCCATGGCACCAACGTCACAAGCAGACATGGACGACATGCTCCGCACGCTCTCCGCGCGCGCCACGGAGCTGTCGCGATGCGCGACCGACGAGACCTGGCACTTCACGTACATCAACGGCATCCTGGGCAGGACCATCGCGACGGTCCGTGCCAACGCCGAAGAGTGGGTACGCGTCTCCTGCAAGGCAAAACGCATCCCGTTCGACGACTTCGGCGAACCACTCGCTGGCGAGGAATGGCTCGCCGGACCAGTCGTCGTGGTACGGAACCTGCGTCTCCTCAAGGAGACGCTAACACGGCTCAGCACCGATGCCGACGAACACGGGTGGCTCGCGCCATCGTGGACGATACACCGGGAAACCGACGACGTATCCCTGCTAACATTCCCCACCTCGCGCTACGACGCGATGCTGTTCCCCGGATTCGAAGCGCGCACCGTGCTCCGACATGATGCCGACCTGTTCACGTCCACGCGCGAAGCCTACGTTCGGAATCACGCGACGCCCGGCGTCTCGCTCGTGCTCGGCGCCGGCAACGTCTCGTCCATCCCGCCGATGGACGCGCTGTACAAGATCTTCGCGCACGGCAACACCTGCATCGTGAAGATGAATCCGGTGAACGAGTACCTCACACCCGTCTTCCTGAAGGCCTTCGCACCGCTCATCGACGATGGGCTCCTACGGTTCGTGACCGGCGGCGCGGAGGAAGGGACACACCTCGTGCGGCACGACGCCGTGACGGACGTGCATGTGACAGGCTCCGAAGAAACGCACGACTGCATCGTCTGGGGTGGCCCTGCACCCATCCGCCACCAGCGCAAGCTCCGGAACACGCCCATCCTCGCGAAACCCATCACCTCCGAGCTCGGCAACATCAGCCCGGTCATGATCGTTCCCGGCAACTACGCCGAGGACGAGCTCAAGGCGATGGCATGGAACGTCACCACGCAAGTGGTGAACAACGGCTCCTTCAACTGCAACGCCGCGAAGATGCTCGTGCTCGCGAAAGGCTGGGCGCAACGCGAGCGATTCCTCACCTTGCTAAAGCGTGCCTTGTACGCGACGCGCGAGCGCCATGCCTACTACCCCGGCGCGCAGCAACGCTACGCAGAGCTCACGCGCTTCGGCGCGCGCATCGAGAAGCTCAACGGCATCGACCCCGAAACCGGGGAGGACCTCACGCCGCACGGCACGATTCCATGGACCATCGTCCACGTGGACGCCGCCGACGTGATGAACCCGCTCTTCCGGCAGGAACCGTTCTGCGCGATGCTCTCAGTGACGGAACTTGCCGCATCGGATGCGGCGGAATTCCTCGCGAGCGCGACGTCGTTCTGTAACGACACGCTCTGGGGCACG
This sequence comes from uncultured Gammaproteobacteria bacterium, assembly GCA_964626205.1. Lineage (GTDB taxonomy): Bacteria > Patescibacteriota > Patescibacteriia > SG8-24 > SG8-24 > CAZVED01. The sequence goes on along the minus strand of CAZVED010000001.1, from coordinate 140,202 downwards.
CTCAACACCTGCATCATGATCGATCCGCGCACCGAAAAGGCGTGCGGTAGTGAGCTGGACCAGGCGGTGCGCATGCTCCGCTACGGCACAGTGGGAATCAACCACTGGCCGGCGCTCGGCTACGGATTCGTCTCCACGCCGTGGGGCGGGCATCCGAGCGCGACGCTCCGGAACATCCAAAGCGGCCTCGGGTGGGTGCACAACACCTACCTCATCCCGGACGACCAGATCGAGAAGACCGTCATCCGCGGTCCGCTCGTCGTGAAGCCGAAGCCTGCATGGTTCGCGAACAACCGCATGACGCACGTCATCGGTCGCAAGCTCGTGGACTTCGAAGCATCACCGAGCTGGCTCAAGCTCCCCGGACTCATCGCCGCGGCACTCCGCGGCTGACCGCAAAAAAAATGACCCGTCCCTCACTCGAGGGGCGGGTCTTTTCTCATGTCTCGAACGGCGCGAGCAGGCGCTTGAGCAGGAACAGCGGCATGCCGTCCACGGAATCCTTCGGGCCGTACATCTTGCGGATGTACGGAGCGATGTCCGGATCCTCGTGCACGAACGCCCCGCAGGACCCCATCACGACACCGCGCTCGACGGCGGCTTGGATGCGTTCTTCCGGGATGGGGCTGAATGCGACTTCCACGATATCGACGCCCGCCACCTGTTCGCCGGTGCGCACGCGCGTCACAACGACGGCGGAAACTGTGGCGCAGAAGCCGATGTCGCTGTAGCTCCGCAGCATCGCCATGGCCTGTTCCGGAGTTTCCGGCTTCTCGTAGATGCGAGACACGTCGTTCACCTCCTGCCGGACGACCTGGTCGGCAGTGATGAGGAGCGGGTCATGCCTGGGAAGAAGGCGTCTGTTGACGCGAGCGCAAAGCTCCGCTGCCTTCGCCTTGGCGATAGCGAGCACGAGCTCCGTCGCGTTGTCATGCCGGATCGCCTTCTCATCAATGTCCGCAGACATCGACGAGAACGCATACCCCGCATCCGAAAGGACCTTCTGCCGCCACACGGACCCCGAACCGAGAATGAGCTGATACATAAACAGCCTCCTTGCGGGCTGAACGTACTACAGTTCTGACGCTTCGTCAATGCTCTCGCCTTCTCCAAGACCCACGCGCTCCTCGAACGCCACGACCTGTGCCGCGTCGACGTAAATGACCGCACGCATGCGAATGTCCTGCACGGTCACGGTACCGCACTTGTCCTCCTGATCCGGCAGCGTGCTGCCGTCGATGCCGTACAGATCTCCGGTCCAGTACCCGTACGGACATCCGTCATCCACGACCGACTCCCCGAGCTGCATCGTGGGGAAACACCGGTCGTCGCCGACGAGCTTCACAACCTCAAGTGCGACACCTTTCGTGGAATATTTCGCGCCACGGCAATACAGGTCGGATGGATCAGGGTCCTCCACCGTCGGGACCGTCGACCGGATAGCCTGCAAAGCGGCTGCCTCCTCGACCACGGCTCCCGCACCACCATCGCCGACGGAACGACGGAGCGTTCCACCTGAAGCGAGATACACCGCAAGCACGGCGATGATGATCGCTGTGGCGCCGAGAACCGATACGACGAATGACTTGAACATAGGTCATGACATTCAACATCCGATTCCCCGCCCCGTCAAGATGGTGTACGATACGGCCATCGTCTCCTACTCACCTTCTCATTGTACCACCTATGGCATTCGACCTTCCGCAGCTTCCCTATTCCCCCGACGCGTTCGGCTCCTGGACCTCGGCGGAAACGTTCTCCTATCACCACGGCAAGCACCACGCCGCGTACATCAAGAAACTCAACGACGCTATCGCCGGCACGCCGCGCGAGGCAGCGACGCTTGAAGCGCTCATTGCGGAAACCCGCGGAACGGAGCCGGGCATCTTCAACAACGCGGCGCAGCACTGGAATCACTCGTTCTTCTGGGAGTGCCTTTCCCCGGAAGCGAACGAACCGTCCGGCGCGCTCGCCGACGCCATCATCCGCGACTTCGGTTCCGTCGACGCGTTCAAGGAAGCATTCGCGCAAAAAGCATTGACGCTCTTCGGCTCCGGATGGGCCTGGCTCGTCCAAGGTGCGGACGGCAAACTGGAGATTGCACAGTATAAGGATGCCGAAACGCCGGTCGGAACGGACAAAACACCCATCCTCACGCTCGACGTGTGGGAGCACGCGTACTACGTCGACCACCGCAATGACCGCGCCGGATTCATCGCCGGCTTCTGGAAGCACGCGAACTGGAACCACGCTGCCGCACAACTGAAATAAGGTCCGCAGAAAAATGGCAGTCTTCTGCCGCAGTGTCCAGAAACACAACGGCCCCGTATCGCTTTGTTGCGAGACGGGGCCGTTACGTTCCTAACGGATCATCAGAGACGGTCATATTCCACGAGCGTGGGATAGGTTACCGGCATCATCTTCTGCTTCTGTGGCTTCATCGCTGTCGCGCGGATGCGGAACAGCTTGCGGAGCTTCCGCTTGAGCGTCCGTCGATCCATCGCGCCGAGCATGGACCCTAACACGCAACCTGCCATGTAGGGCATGATCGCCGTCCAGTCGCCGAGATTGTCGACGACCTGCTGGAGGACGAAGAACCAGATGAGAAGATGTACGCCAGTGATTGCACCATTCATGGCCACTTCGGATTTGGCAACCGACTTGGTCCACATGGCGGAAATCGTCATCTCGATGATCCCCACGAAGAAGAGGATCATGTTGATGTGCGTACGGTGAATTATGAAATGCTACGTGCCCGAAGGCGCACCTACCATACCACCGTTTCCGGTCCTTGGGAAGCCCCCCTAGGTCCCAAATGTACCTCAACAAAGGCAAAAATCGGTTTTTGCTGTAAACGCCCGCTTATGGCTCGGGGATAAAAAACACGACCTCAGCGAGGTCGTGTCGTAGGTCACTCATGGCCATGCGCGGCCGGCAGCAAGAAGTCGCTCGACGATCGAGAGCAGCGTTTCCGCGGTCATGCGTCGCGTTGCGACAGGGTCCTGTCGCGACCGCTGCGCGAATTCCTTCCGCGTCATGAGCACCATGGTGCCTGGCATGCAGGTACCGCCTGCGTGTTCCGTCCACGCAGGGTAGACGAGCAGGACATGCTTCTTGTCGACGCTCTTGAGCCACAGCCCGACACCTTTCGGCAGCGTGCAACGATCACCCATGCGTGTCGGCGGATGGCACGAGCAGCCATAGACCGGATCGGGGTTCACGGCTGTCACCGTCATGACACGTTCCGTGAGCACGTACTCAAGTTTCGTCGGGTCGTTCGTAATACCGGAGTCGGCACGGGCCGTCGCCATGAACGCAACGTGGAGCAGTGCCACGATGGCATACGCGGCGAGCGAGACGACGAGCGCGATCCTGCCGAACGAGATGTTCCTCTCCAGTGTCCGGCGCGCATCGTTCATGACGGCCTCCCGAGCAGCACCGTCCGCAGCTCGCGCGCCACGTCGTCCTCGTCCTCGTACACCATCGCGAGGCGCGGAAAGACGTCCGATGCGATCTCGCGGTCGGTCCTCGTACCAAGCACGCGGTAACATTCCCCGCGCTCCTGCTCCGTGAGCGCGGCCGTGCGCACGAGCTCGCGCAGCGCGTTCCTGCGTTCCGTGACCGATGCGTCGCCGGCCGTTGCCACGAACACCGCGGCGAACGCGCGCATCTCGCCATCCGCACCGAACGTCGCGGCGTTGAAGATCTCCTCCGCCTCCGTATCGGAGAGCTTCGGAATCGCGCTTGCGGCAAACGTCCGCTCTTCCGAACTCAGCGTCTCCATCTTGGACATCATCTCCGCCAATGACACATGATAGGTTCCCATGACTACCTCCTTCAAAGACCGACTTCCGACCCTAAGGTATTTTCGCCTTATTGTCAAGGCTTTTCCGCCTCATCCCGCCTTGACAGGATGGTATTTCCCCGGTAGGCTCATCAGTCCGTCGTGAGTCCCATCACCAGGAGGTCCACATGGCGCGACATGGTACTTTGCAACTCATCATCGGCCCGACATGGGTCTTTCTCCCTGATCTGCACCTGCTCCTCGGCGACGGTGTCGGTGCCATGGATGCCGTCGCGCATCTGCCCGAACGCATCACCACATGGGCAACGCACGCGGAGGAAGGCGCCGTAGACAATGAACTCCTGAAGTCAGTCCGCCGTGACGCGAAGCGTCGGGGCAGGCTCGACCTCCCGGCCGCGACCTGCGTGCACGGACCCGCTGAAACCGCTGCGACCGTCATCAAGCTCGCACCCGATCTCCATGGCGAATACAGCCTCATCCGCTGCACGAATGGTCATGTGACAATGTTCATCGTCGACCGGCGGATCAAGCAGCTGAGACAAGTCTACCGCGACAAGATGGCCGAACTTGGTCTCGACTATATCCCTGGCGGCGGTATCGGATCCCGTCCGAAGAAAGAGCCGGGTAAGCGACGGGCCCAGCGCCCGGCGAACGAGCATGCGTTCAACGCATGGGTCGCGGAGATGAAGAGCATCTTCATCGCGAACCGCAAGGCCGAGCTCCTCGAGCGTCCGGAAACCCGTCCCATGGACTTCGACGAGGTCCGTGCGGCATGGATCCGTTCCCGCGACGGCGAGATCACTCGCGGAAAACGCGACAGTAACGGCGACCCGAAAGTCCCGTACGCCGAGGAACAGCTCCTCGAGCGCGTAGCGAACGACGTCGCCCGCCGCGAAGCCGCGCAGATGATGTTCGACTTCACCTACGAGCCCGTCCTCGTCTTCAACTCGAACGGCTACATCACGATTCCCTGAATCCGTTCCCGCAGGACCGCGCTCCTCAAGCCGGTCCTTTTTCTTTTTTCCGCCTTATTTCCCCTACACCCACCCGGCAGGACTGGACAAGATGAACGATATGGTCTATAGTGACCCCTTGACCACTAAGGTCAACGGCTCGAGCTCAGAAGCATTGTCAAAGATGTGGCTGACGAGAAATCGGGTCACATTTTTTCATTCTTCTTTGGTATGAGCCAAGACCAGATCCCCGCAGCCGCTCCGGCTGCCGCCGCCCCGTCCGGCTTCGACGGACTCGGGCTTTCCCCGAACCTCCTCGCCGTGCTCGCGCACGCAGGTTTTACGACCCCGACACCGATCCAGAAGCAGGCCATCCCGGTCGCGATCGAAGGCGGTGACGTCGTCGGCATCGCGCAGACCGGTACGGGCAAGACGCTCGCCTTCTCGCTCCCGATGCTCCAGCGCATCTCGCGCACCAAGGGCCGCGGCCTCGTCATCCTCCCGACGCGCGAACTCGCGCTCCAGGTGGAAGAGGAGCTCAACAAGATCGGACGCAAGTTCGGCCTCCGTGTCGCCGTCCTCATCGGCGGCGCGTCGATGGACCGCCAGCTGCGCCAGATCAAGCAGGACCCGCACGTCATCGTCTGCACGCCGGGACGCCTCATCGACCACCTCGAGCAACGCACGGTGCGCCTCGACAAGGTGAACGTCCTCATTCTCGACGAGGCCGACCGCATGCTCGACATGGGCTTCGCTCCGCAGATCAACAAGATCCTCCAGACCGTCCCCGAGGAACGGCAGACCTTGATGTTCTCCGCGACCATGCCGGAAGAGATCACGCGCATCGCCAACAAGTACATGAAGAAGCCGGTGCGCATCGAAATCGCGCGCGCAGGCACCACGGCGACGAACGTGACCCAGGAACTCTACGTCGTGGAACGCCGCGACAAGCAGCGCCTCCTGAAGCACATCCTCGATGAGGAGAAGGGTACCGCGCTCGTCTTCTGCCGCACCAAGCACGGCGCCAAGAAGCTCACTCTCGATATCGTCCACATGGGACACAACGCAGTGGAGATCCATGGCAACCGCACGCTCGCGCAGCGTAAGGCCGCGCTCAGCGGATTCAAGACCGGTCGCTACCGCGTCCTCGTCGCGACCGACATCGCGGCGCGCGGCATCGACGTCACCGGTATCGCGCTCGTCGTGAACTACGACCTCCCAGAGGTCGCTGACGACTACGTGCACCGCATCGGCCGCACCGGCCGCGCGGAACGCAGCGGACGCGCGATTTCCTTCGCGACACCTGACCAGGGCCGCATGGTCTCGGACATCGAGCGTGTCACGCGCAAGCAGCTCTCCATCAGCAAGATTCCGCAACAGCTCCCGCACTACGTCCCGAAAGCACGCTCGGCAAGCGAAATCGCCCGCGATGAGCGGGACGAGCGCAGCGGACGCGGAGGTTCCCGTGGCGGCTTCGGTGGACGTCGTGATGACCGTGGCGGTTCCCGTGGTGGCTACGGTGGCCAGCGTCGTGATGATCGCGGAAGCTCGTCGTCTCGCGGAGGATTCCCTCCCCGTCGCGATGACCGCGGTCCGCGCAGCGGATCGAGCTCCTCGTCCTCGGCTCCGGCCAAGGCAGGCGCACCCCGCCCCGCACTCGGCGACCCTGGCTACAGCCAGGCCAGCCGTCCGTCGTCCAGCTCTTCCTCTGGTCGCCCGGCTCCGCACGGCCAACATGGCCGCCCGGATTCCCGTGGCGGTCGCGGCGGCAAGGGTAACCGCCCTCCGCGCGTAAAACGCCCGAAACAGGGCGGTAAGCTGGAGGAATACCACTTCGGAAAGTTCAACCTCAAGGACTAAGACGCACCATAAGACCGGCCCACAAGGCCGGTCTTTGCATTGACAGGTGCGGTGCGACATGGTACACCGAGCAGACCCCGATACCAGGAGAGTGCCAGATGAAGCTCCTTTGCATGTTCCTTCTCATGGCCGCAACTGCCGCATGCGACACGTCCGCAGACATCCCCGTTCCCGCAGGAACACCGACGGAAGCGGATTCGGAGTCCAGCGTCAGCGTCGTCCGAGCCCCGCCCGCGCCACGGCTCACGATCCGCAATCTCGGCGACGGCTGGGCCAAGGTCCCGTCGAAGGTCCTGCGGTACGAGCATACGAATGGCATGACGGTGCAGGTTGGACACGCGGCGGATACCACCGTTCCGCCCGCGACCGCCGCCGGCCGCTCCTTGCAACAGCTCTGGCAGACCTATGACTCCGGCCGCACGAAGCCGGCCGTCAGCGTCTCCGCTGATGGGGCGTACGCGATGTTCTCGACGCGACTGCCGCCAGCCCGCATCATCGCCGTGGCGTTCCGCCGCATCGACGGCACGCCAGGACTCGTCCGTGTCGTGGGTATCGCGAATGACGAACGTCATCGTGACGACATCACGGCCGTCGTGCGCACAGCGGCAAGCAGCGCCCGCTTCGAGTAAGACGACCTGAGACGCCTTGAAAGGCGTCTCTTTTTTTGCTATACTTACCTCTACTATGAGCATGGAATCACGCGGCTACGTGCCGCCCGAGGCTATGGAAATCAATCACGCCGAACGCCGTAACGTGAGCGCTCCGGTACCGATGATGGAGATCGACATGGACACCGCCCGCTCCGGCGGCGCAGGCGGACAAAACGTGAACAAGCGCGACACGAAAGCCGTCCTCCGCTGGAACATCGGAACATCTTCGGCGTTCTCCGAGGAAGAGAAAGTACTCATCCGAAAATACGCAGGTAACCGCCTTACCACAGGCGACACCATCGTGATGCATGCCCAAGAAGAACGCTCACAGCTGCAAAACAAGAACGCTGTCGTGGAGCGCCTGCAGGAACTCGTCCGCATGGCGCTCATCCCGGAGAAAGACCGCGTTCCCACCAAACCGAAACGGTCGGCCAAGGAACGGCGCATGGACGACAAATCGCACCACGGAAAAAAGAAAGAAGGACGCCGAAAAGTCGACACGAACGATTGGTAAAACGAAGACC
>CAZVED010000001.1:0-132310 GCA_964626205.1 uncultured Gammaproteobacteria bacterium | reverse complement strand
CAAAGACCCGTCAAGCTCCGCGAAAGGTGGACAATTCTCCCCTGTTTGGCTATGCTGTGCGTACGAAAAAGACCCCTCAGGGGGGCTTAGTGAAATGGTATCACACGGGTCTCCAAAACCCTTAGCGTAGGTTCGATTCCTACAGCCCCTGCCAAAACAACGGGAGCCGAAAGGCTCCCGTTGTTTTGTATCCGGTCCGCCATGAAAGAAATCTCCCCGCCCATCGTCATAGATGGTACTCTTCGTGCATCCCGTACTCCAATAACATCGAAAACCATGCGCTTACGCCACACCGTCCTCCCCCTCCTGTGCGCCATGCTCTTCATGACCGCCACCGGCTCCGCCAGCGCGGCTACTCTTCCGCCTCCGCCGGCGCTCATCTCGCTTCCGGATGACGGGAACCCAGCGACGACCGACGATGCCGCGGTGTACCTCTATGACACGGACGGCAAGCGCCACGCATTCCCGAACGAAGCGATCTTCAAGACCTGGTACACCGATTTCTCCAGCGTCACCGAGGTTTCACGGGAAACGTTGGCATCGATTCCGCTCGGCAAGAACGTCACCTATCGCGCAGGAACACGTTTGGTGAAGCTCCAGACGGATCCCAAGGTCTATGCCGTGGAGTCTGGCAACAAGCTTCGCTGGATCACGTCCGAATCGATCGCCACAACGCTGTACGGTGCCACATGGGCCCTGCGCGTCGACGACATGCCGGACGTCTTCTTTGCCGACTATGCCTACGGCAACCCCATCGAGACCCCGACGTATCCGGACGGAACGGTCATTGTGGCACAGGACGGGAGCCGATATGTCATCGAAGACGGCGTGAAGCGTCCTCTCAGCAACGCAACGGGCGATAAAACCGCCATCCAGGACTCCTTCGTCATCCACGAGGCCACGAAAAAGCAGCCGGACAGCACACCGGTTGTCGTGAAAGAAACGAAAACTCCTACGCCAGCACCCTCTCCCAGCCCGACCCCGAAAACCCCGCCGCCACCAGAGGAACCCCCGCAGACAGAACCGACGGAGCCTACCGAGCCTGTCGACCCTGCCGAAGAAGAGGAGCCCAACGCTCCTGTCGACGATACGTCGGTCATCCTCCCATCGTCGCTGTACCCCGTCACAGGCATCCCCACCGAACTCTCCACGTTCGCATTCCCGGCGCAGCCCGTGACGACGCGTACGGTCACGGTCACTGACGCGGCGACGTTCACCGCAGAAGCTGCCATCAACGGCACGCACATCATCGTCGGGGCGCCGATCACCGCGTCGGTCGCCATCGACGCATCGGACATCCGCGTCACCATGGAGCCGGGCGCGCGCCTCGGCGAGCTGACCATCCGGTCGAGCGCCAAGCAGAACAAGCGTATCTCCCTCGAAGGTGGCACGTATCGGAACATCCACCTCTTCCAGGCAGTCGGCTACTGGCCCGATCTCGTCACGTACCCGGACCGAATGCTCGAAGACATCACGATCGACGGCGTGACCGTCGGCGACCCGTCCGATGCCAACCTCGGCAACGCCATCTGGCTCACCGGACATCGCGTCGCTGTCGTGCGAAGCACCTGCCGCGCCGTCAAGTACTGCATCTGGTCGGACGACGGATCGTCCAACGACCCGGCGCTCCAAAACTCAGACATCCTCATCGCCGGAAACGACTTCCGGACGGAAGGCTTGGAAGCGAACATTCGCCTCGTCCACGCCAATCGCGCAATCGTCGTGGACAACTTGCTCCAAAGCGATCTGAAGCACAACTTCCGCATCCACGGCACCTCCGACCTCGTCTTCGTCGCGGATAACACGCTCCTTGATGCGGGTATCATGACCGGCGCTGTGAACGACGTCCTCGGAGCGCTCTGGTTCGTCAGGAACACCATCTACAACACACTCCCCGACATGTTCAACATGGCGAACGTCAACATGGACGCCCTCTATGTGCTCGACAACGTCGCCTACTCCGATACATGGACCTGTTTCTACTGCTCTCCGACCCATGCGCCCATCTCTTCGATAGAACGAAACGTGATACATCCGTACCAACTGCCATAAGCAACCGGTTTCTGCCATGAACACCCGTCGTCGCGCATGACGGCGGCGACAACCGGGACGCCGCCGCTCTCCATGACACTTCAAGGCAGCTGCGTAATCGATGGTCTCTTCAAGACACATTCCGCCCCAAAGCGGAATGTGTCTTGCTGTGCGACAATAAAAAACCACCGTGCACAACGGTGGCAGAAAAACTCAGCGATCCGTGCTCGAGAAGATGCGATCAGCGGAGCGTTCGACGAAGCCCTGGAAGAGCTCGCCGTCCGGACCAGGATACCGTTTGGCGAACTCATAGAAACATCCGGGGACGCTCGCCTTCCCGTCCGCGAAGTCCATCATCGTGGCCTTGGCCATGATGGACGACTGCTCGAGACCGGCTTCGGGACTCCCCTTCACCTTACCGCCATCCCTGTTCAGGTTGTAGCCGAGACCCTCGATGAATGCGTTGAACGTACGGAGGTCGTCGGTGAAACGGAGCGCATTGAGCAGAAGCGCGTAATGGTTCGCACGCGTCCCGAAGACGGCGACCCACGAAGCATACTCCGACTCGACGGCGAGCGCTTCGTACTCACCCCACGTCGGAAGCCGCCACGGCGCGCCTGACCACAGGAACGCATCGCTCTCCGCGTACTCGTTCGGCACTTGCTGAATGAGGCGGTAGACGATGCGGTGGAACTCCTGCGTCCAACCGCCGGGCTGCAGCTCGCTCACGAAGATCTTCGGCAGCTGTTCTTCCGGCGGCTCCAGATGCATCGCGACAACGCGCCGCTCCGGAAACGCGTACTCACCTTTCCGTGCGTAGCCGTGCGCTTCGAACCGCTTGGCCACGGCTTCCATGTTCATCCGCGACGAGCCGAAGGTCCGGAACGCGATATGGTCGTCGACCACGATCTCGCCCATACCTTCGAGCTTGGCGCGGATTTCCGCCGCACGCGGGTTCAGCGTTGCGAAATCCTTCCACAGCTCCGCAAGGATACGGTCCAGGATAAGATCCATGTGCGCTCTCCTTCCAAAGGAACGTCGTTCCCGATGATGCTACCGTATCCGCACCAACGCGCAACCCCTCCCGTTGACAGCGCACGGAAAACGTGGTCCATTGTCACCAGAACCGTTCTTTCCAGGAGAACCCATGAAAAGGCATATCGCCGCACTCGGCGCGCTCCTCTGCCTTTCAGGCATAGCCGCAGCGCAGGAGTCGGAAGCACCAAAACCCATCCGCGTGCTCATGATCGGCAACAGCTACACGATGTTCAACGACATGCCAGCGACGCTCGCGGAAATGGGTCGTAGCCTCGGCCACGACATCAGTGTCGACGTCGCGGCCGTCGGCGGCAAGTCCCTCTCCTACCATCGACGCAGCGCGAAGACGCTTGCGGCGATTGCGTCCCAACCGTGGGACGTCGTCGTGCTCCAAGACCACAGCCTCGTACCGAGTCGTTGCACTGACGACGTCCGGCGCCACAGCTTACCGGATGTCCGCGCGCTCGCGCGACGCATCCGCGCGAACCGTTCGGATACTCGGATCGTCTTCTACGAAACATGGGGGCGACGTGAGACCGATGACCATACCTGCACCGCGCAACCTGCGACCTGCACATTCGACAGTCACACCTCCGCGCTCCAGCACGGCTACCGCCTCTACCGGCAAGCGACGAACGCGGATGTCGCTCCGGTTGGGACACGTTGGGCGCAGATCGTTCGTGATGACGCCTCGCAACGACCGTTCGATGCTCGCGCACTGTGGGTGAACGACGGCAGTCATCCGAGCAAGCTTGGCTCCTACCTTGCCGCCGCAACGCTCCTCCGAACGATTATCGATGCCCCCATCAGTCCATCCGGTTTCACCGCCGGGCTCTCCGAAAGGGACGCCGCCTACCTCCGCTCCATCGCGGATTCGACCTTCCGCTGACACCGGCCACCACCTCCTGTGGTGGTCTTTTTTAAGCTCAATAAGGCCGGCCACCGTTGACAAAGGGCTGTTTTTCTGCTATGCTCCCTCGTTCATCATGAACCCCTTCGGCAGGGTCAGCCGCTTCCGTTTCGGGAGGTTTCCATGCACAGCATCCTTTTGCTCATTCTCCTCACCGCCATCTGCGGTGGCTGCGCGACGACAACGCCTGACACCGTTTCCACGACTCCGGCACGCACGACGAACGACGTCTTCTATGGCGAAGGGTATACCGAGGTCGCACCGGCCACGGAAACCGCCGCTCTCGGGTCATGCGAGTACGGCATCAGCCTTCCCGGCTGGACGGATGTCGCCGACGTGCACGCGCAGAAGGGCATGATCGTGATGCAAGACGGTGACCTCATCATCACCGTGCAGCTCACCCGCGCCGCTGCGGACTTCGAAGGTGTCACCGACGCGGTCTACAAGCACGTCGTGAACTCCGTACCCGCACCCTTCTACGCTTGGCCCATCGGTGCGACAAAGCGAGCACCTGAGGCCGTTTCGTTCGGCTTCGGTGTGCGCAAGGACGGCCACGAACAAGGACCTGTCACGCGCGGCGTCACCCACCTGCACCAAAACCCCGCAAGCGGCCACGTCATCGTTTTCACGGCTGTCTGGCCGATGAACACGACGGACGCGGAGCGCGAAGCACGCATGCTGGCGATCGCGAGCCAGCAGACCCTGTCCTGCTCCTAACGGACCTGCTCGACCCACACGTAAGCCGCCCCTCATCATGAAGGGCGGCTTTTTGTATGCTTTGTTATGCGCTAACCGATACGGTATCCTTTCAGCATATGCTGAAAAAGATGCATCTCGTCGACGTTTCCGTATCAGTTCGAACATAAACCCATCGTATGACAACTCTCTTCAGCAGCCTCGTCGAAAAGAACAAATCGGAAGCCGTCGAACGCCTCATCGCCGATAGCACGCCGCATGACGACTTCTTCCTTCTCATCGTCCTTTCGGTCACGATGGCGACGTTCGGTCTGCTCATCGACGACGCCGGTGTCATCATCGGCAGCATGCTCATCGCGCCGCTGCTCTCCCCCATCCTCGGCGTTGCCATGGGCGTTGTCATGGCCGACCGCGCGCTTATCTCGCGATCTTTCATGACCGTCGGTCGCTCGATACTCTTCGCTATCCCGACTGCCGCAGCCGTATCACTCCTCTTCGCCCCTGTCGCAGGACTCGGCCCAGAGCTGAACGCGCAGATTGCCGCGCGCCTTGAGCCCAACATCTTCTCCGCACTCATTGCGGTCGTTGCCGGTTCCGCAGCAGCGTACGCGCTCATCAAACCGCACCTCAGCGCAGCACTACCAGGCGTCGCCGTTGCCGCGTCGCTCATTCCCCCGCTGGCGGTCACCGGCCTCGGCATCGCCCGCTTCGACGGCGACATGATCGCGCATGCGTTCGTTATCTTCCTTTTGAATGCCGGTTGCATCATTTTCGCAGGATCCGTCATCTTCTCGCTGATGCGTCTCTACACCAAACAATCTGTCGCGGAACGCGCCATGAAGAGAGAGGATGACCAGCTCCGCAAGGAAAAGGAAGATGCCGAACGAGCTTAACTGACAAAAAGTTATCCACTTTTTTTCCACACCCCCCATGAAAAATGTGCTAACCTACACAAGTAAATAACTCATTGCTGTAGCACTTGACTCCACGGTCATGCTCCAGATTGGTTCACAACGATACGTGTGAAAATACTCAATAAGCTCTCGCTAGCAACTGCGGTGCTCTCGTTCTTCTTCGGCGTTGTCACGCCGATTTCTGTTTCTGCGGCAACGGCACCAAACCTTGGTACCGCCGCTCCTTTCTCGGCTTGGGGTAAGGCAGGGGTAACGAATAATTCCAACGTCGGAACGACGCATCACTGGGGCAACGTCGGTGCTGATTCCTTGCCAAGCATCACGAACCTCGACGACGTGACACAGGTCGATGGATCGATCATCGCCCCGACTCCGGCCGCGCTCCAGACTGACATCAGCAACGCCTATGGTGCACTCACAGCCCAAGGTCCTGGCGTCATTCTCGATCTTGCTGGGGTCAACACGATTGGACCGGGCACCTATAATGTTGCTGCAACCTCACTGAACGGCACCCTTACGCTCGACGGTGCTGGTGTCTACGTCTTCCTCGGCTCCTCCACGACTCCGGTCACTGGACAGATGGTCCTGACGAACGGTGCCTGCGCGAGCGACGTATTCTGGGCAGTTGCGGATTCCATGACCATCGGCGCCGGGTCGCACATGGAAGGAACCATCATCACCAACACCTCGCTCATCTCCCTTGGGGATTCCGCGACCTTGAAAGGACGCGCCTTGTCGCACATCGCCCAGGTGACGATGATCAACTCGCAGATTACCGAGCCGACGTGCGCACAAGCGCCGGGCGGCGGTTCGCAACAGTCGAGCATCACCGTCGTTAAGCACGTCATCAACGATGGCGGCGGTACCAAGCACGTCGTCGACTTCCCCTTGTCCGTATCCGGCGTATCCGTCGTATCCGGCAGCGCAACGGTATTCCCTGCATCGGCATCCCTCTACTACGCCACAGAAACGAACACTGCCGGGTACACACAGTCGTTCTCCGGTGATTGCAACGCAACCGGCGGTATCAGCCTCGGTGCTAATGAGCACAAGTTCTGCATTATCACGAACAACGACATCGCCGAGCCAGTAGCACCAGTGGCTCCCCCTGTCCCGCCGTTGATTGATGTCGTGAAGGTGCCGAGCCCGCTCTCCTTGCCTGGCGGTCCAGGTCTCGTGGACTACACCTACACGCTCCGCAACATCGGAACCGTCCCAGTGACCGACATCTCAATGATCGGAGACACTTGCAGCCCTATCAACCGGACCTCCGGTGACACCGACAACGACAATCAGCTCGACGTGAATGAGACGTGGGTGTATCACTGCTTCACCCAGCTCACAGAAACGCACACCAACACCATCGTCGCGAAGGGTTGGGCGAATGGCCTTTCTGCGACCGACATCGCGAGCGCCACAGTCGTCGTCGGCGCACCGATTGTTCCTCCGCTGATTAACGTGACCAAGGTCCCGAACCCGCTGACACTCCTCGCTGGCGGTGGAATGGTCACGTACACCAATAGGGTCACCAACCCGGGTACCGTGCCGCTGCAGAACGTCCGCCTCACGGACGACAAGTGCGGCCCGGTGAGCTACGTCTCTGGCGATGCCAACGGCAACGCGCTGTTGGAGCCGACGGAGTCCTGGGTCTACACCTGCAGCACGAACCTCACGCAGACGACAGTGAACACCGTCGTTGCGGCCGGTGATGCCAATGGCCTGACCGCCCGCGACTTCGCGATCGCGACAGTCGTCGTCGCCGTCGCTCCGGTCGTCGTCCCGACGCTCCCGAACACGGGCTCCCTCTCTCCGGGGAACATGCTCGCTTGGAGCCTCCTCGCAGGAATCGTCGTCGCCTCGCTCCTCTTCGCAGCATTGCGCAAGAAGCGGACGGCGTAAGTCATCAGGAGAAGAAACGGCAAAGAGAGGTCGGACGTCGTTCGTCCGACCTCTCTTTCAAAAAGGTATGCATAGAAAAGGACCGCATCAAAAGACGTATCGGGTTCTGGAAGCCTCCGCGATCTTTTTGGTCGTGCTCAATGCGCTCATCTGGCCGACTTTTCTCTTGGATACGATACTGCAACCCGTCGCACTCGAAGACCATCGTGAGCTCCTCACGATGCCCGTCTCCCTACCCGCCCCGCTTGTACTGGAAGACCTCGACACGCATGACGTTCCGCTCCCTTCCGTACCAGAAACCGTTCCGACTCCACAAGCCGTCGTCACGGCACGCGCTGTCTCACCTACCTCTTCACCTGTTCCTCCACCAACCACCGCAACCGCTGACACCTCCGCGCCATCCCGCCTCCTCATTCCCGCAATCGGCGTCAACGCGCCGATCGGAGCGGTCGGCTTGGCTGCCGACGGCTCCATGGACGTTCCCAAACGCCCTGCAGACACCGCTTGGTACGCGCTCGGCCCACGCCCGGGAGAGGTCGGGAGCGCAGTCATCGCCGGACACGTCAGTTGGATGTACAGCGCGCATGCGGTCTTTGCCAAGCTGCACACGCTCAAGCCCGGCGACATTATCACCGTACAAGCAGGCGACGGTAAAAGCACTTCGTTCGTCGTACGCGGAATCCGCGAATACGACGCCGCAGCGGACGCGACCGAGGTCTTCTTTTCGACGGATGGAAAAGCCCACCTCAATCTCGTCACCTGCTCCGGAACGTGGGACCAGAGTGAGCGACAGTACACGGAACGATTGGTGGTCTTCGCCGACGAGGTCGTGGAAGCGGCCACCCCTTCTCTCCTCGATTCAGAAACCCTATCGCCATCTCCATGACCAACAACAACGACGTCACGTTCGACGCGGACAAGTTCCGCATTGCCGCGGAATTCTCCCCCGTTCACATGATCTTCGCCGATGCGGACGGTATCATCGTCTACGCCAACCCGGCCGCACAAAGGATCACCGGATATGATCGGAAAGAGATGATCGGTAAGCCACTGAGCCTTTGGGGCGGAAAGATGCCGGCGGAGTTCTACGACCGCATGTGGCAGGCAATCAAGGTCGAAAAACAACCGTTCCATGGCGAACTCCAGCAGACGCGCATGAGCGGAGAAACGTACACCGCGGAAATCTGGATGACACCTGTCATTATCGACGGCGAAGAACTTTCTGGTTTCGTCGGCGTCGAAATGGATGTCAGCGACCAAAAAAAAGCTGCTCAGCGACATCAGGGAGAGCGAGCAGCAACTTCAACAGATAACCGAAAATCTCAAAGAGCTGTTCTTCTTGGTTGATCCGCATACCGGCAAGCTCCTCTATCTCAGTCCGTCATTCGAGACGATCTTCGGCTTCCCCATCGCCGAGGCGTACGCGAATCCGGAAAAATGGTTCGCGGCGATCGTGGAGGAGGATCAACCGCTCATGCTCCGCGCCACACAGAACGGCATTGCCGGCAAGCCGTCCTCCGAGGAGGTTAGGATTCGTCGACCCGATGGGACCTTACGGTGGATACGATTCCGTTCCTACCCTGTCTTGAACGAGAAAAACGAACCATACCGCGCTGCCGGTTTCACCGAGGATATCACGCTCGAGAAGGAATCCTTGGAGAAACACCACGCGGACGAATTGCGCATCAAGGAACTCGATGTCCTCAAAAGCAAGTTCATCCAGATCGTCTCCCACCAATTCCGCACACCGCTCAATGCCGTGCGCTGGAACCTCGAAATGCTCCTCTCGAGCGAATTTGCCAAGATCAACAAGGAAAACGAATCGCTTGTCCGCGTAAGCTATGAGGCGACGACCGAGATCCTACGCCGCCTCAGCGACCTCCTGACCGCCATCGATATCGAAGAAGGCCGAATCACCCTCGAAAAGGAAGAGGTCGATCTGGAAAGCCTCGTCCTTGGGGTTATCGGGGAATTCGCGAAACGTTGCGAGAACAACTCCCTGACGTGCCAAGCCATCTGGAAAGAGATCGATCTCCCGACCGTGATGGTGGACGCCGCGAAGTTCCGTGCCGCGCTCGCCAAGCTCATCGAGAATGCCATGCGATATTCCCATTCCGGCGGAACGATCACGGTGCAGATGAAAAAGAACGACGACAAGGTCCGTATCGAGGTCGCTGATACCGGTGTCGGAATCCCGATGTTGGAACAGAAAAGGGTCTTCCTGCGTTTCTTCCGTGGATCGAACGCCTCCATCATGGAACCGGATGCCTCCGGTCTCGGTCTCTATGTCGCCAAGTACTATATCGAAGCCCACGGCGGCACGCTCAGTTTCGTATCGAAGGAAGGGGCAGGTTCGACCTTCTCGATTGAGTTACCACTAACAAAAAAAGCGTGACCGATTGGTCACGCTTTTTTCGCCTCCAGGTAGAGAAACATCGGGAACTCTGCGCGCGTACGGTTCTCTTCCGGCGCGCGCGGCCCGGAATCGCTCTTCTTGTGAGAGACCCACTCTTCCAGGTTCGTAACCGCGAACCCACTCCGTGCGAAAGCTTTCACGTAGAACTGCAACGGGCGGTGCAGTGTCCAGGTGCGCACGGTCGGGTCGGAGCCGGGATGCATCTCGATGGGCACCTTGGATTCCGTGAGGTAGCCGTCCGTACGGCGGTACTGCGTCCGCTCCTTCTCGTCCCATCCCCATGACGATCGCTTCGGGATGCGGAACGCGGGGTGATTCATGACGACATGCAACCGTCCGCCCGGGCGCAGGATGCGCGCGCACTCGGCGAACGTCGCGCGGACATCCTCGATATTCTGGATGGCAAGGATAACCGTCACCTGCGACGCCCACGCCGACGGGATGCTGGGGACGTGGTGCGCGGGGGCGACATGAAACGTCGCGCTCGGCGCGTTGACACGCGCCCGCTCGATGAGCTCCGGAGCAAGGTCGGCACCGACGACCTCGGCGCCGTCTTCGGCGAATGCTGCCGCGAAGAACCCCTGCCCGCAGGCGAGGTCGGCGACACGGTCCCCTGGCACAATGGCCATGAGGCGCTTGAGATTCGGCAAGATAAGCTCCTTCTGGAAGGTGCCAGTATCTTCCTTGAGCATCTTGTCGTACCATTCGGCGACGCTTCCCCAAGAGGTCGTCTTCGGTTTTGGCGCTGCGATCTTACCCGAAGCGATATCGGCTTTGCGACGACGTTTCTCCCAGATCGGCGGGCGTTTTTTCGGGTGCGGCTTCATACTATAAGAGTATCCCGAGGGTAACATGAGAACGTTTCCTGTTCAACCCCTACAAGGTTGCCTTGCGACCGTTTTCCGCCTATGCTACGCGCATACCTTTGACCGCACGCCGTCATGACACCGCACGCCGACACGCAGTACCGCATCCCGCCAACGACACGTATTGCCATCGCCTGGAGCCTCGCCCTTTCAACGGGCTGGGTGCTGTTGTGCTGGGGGTTCTGGGACCGTGGCCCGTACGCGCTCGGCCTGAACGCCTTCCTCTACCTTGGCGGTCTCGCCGCGCTCTTCCTCTGGTCCGCCCGCGGGAAAGGCTTGAACCTCCGCAAAGAACTCCATTGGATCATCCCGATGGGTCTCATCATCGCGGGCTTCGGACTCTACGACAACCCGTTCCTCAAGATGGTGAGTCTGCTCATCCTCCCGCCGCTCTTCGCGGGCTTCCTCGTCCACGCCTTCATCGCTGAGAACAGCAAGCATCTTTGGACTGCGCGGCTTGTCTTCACGATTATCAGTCGCGTTCTCGGCATGTTCGCCGGCTTGTGGAATGCCGCTGCCCTGCACGTCCGCGTCCTCGAGCGCGCAGAACGCAAAGAGCATGCCGTCATCCGCCGTATCGTGCTCGGCACCGTGCTCTTCCTCATGATTGCCGCGACTGTCGTCATCCCGCTCCTCGCCTCTGCCGATGCGACGTTCGGCGCGCACGTGGACACTATCCTCGACCTCGTCCGCACCTTCGTTTCCACGACGCTCGTCATGAAGATTCTCGTCGCTCTATTCCTCTCCGTCGTCACCATCGCCGGCGTTGTCGAATGGTGTAAGCCGTCTTCCTATACGGAACGCGACGACGCGCATGCACCTGTCGACTCCATCGTCGCCGGTATCGTGCTTGGCGGAACGCTTGCCCTCTACCTCCTTTTCCTCGGCATCCAGGTACAGCATCTGTGGGTCGGAAGCCTTCCTTTCGACTTCGCAACGACGGAGCACGTGGTGAAATCCGGCTTCTGGCAGCTGCTCTTCCTAACTGCTTTCAACATCGTCATCACGTTTCTTACCTATCGTCGCACGACTGCTCCAGTGCAGCGCATCCTGCTCGCCTTCTCCGCAGCTTCACTTCTCCTGCTTGTCTCTGCCGGTCACCGCATGGCGCTCTATGTGACGACGTACGGACTCAGCTATGAGAAACTCTTCGCATCGTACGCCGTGCTCTATTGCGCCATCCTCTTCGTCTGGCTCCTTGCTCACATGACCAAGCACGTCCGCGCCGACGTGCTCCGCTTCGCGTTCCTCCTCTTCCTCTGGATGTTCGGCATACTCGCCGTTCTGCCGACGGAACAACTCATCTTCCGCACAAACATCGCACTCGCACAACGGGAAGGATCACGCATCAGCCTCTACGAGATGACCATGCTCTCACCGGACGTGCTCATGACAGCGAAACGGTACGCGGAACAAGGTCGCCTCGCAGAGACTAAACCGTTCTCGTGGTACATCCACGACGATGCCACCGGTGGCGTGACGCCAACGAATAACATTTCTGGCACGACACATCCGCTGTGGGAGGACTGGTTCACACAACAGGAAGACCTCATCGCGAAAAAAACCTGGTACGAGAAAACGCTCACTAACCTCATCCGCTGACATGGCCTCCACCTTCCTCAAAAGCGTCACGGACGTCACTGAACTCCCCGAGAACAAGCCGCACGTCGCCATCGTGGGTCGCTCCAACGTCGGTAAGTCCTCGCTCGTGAACGCGCTCACTGGCGGACAGAAGCTCGCGCACGTTTCCGCGACGCCGGGCCGTACGCAGCTCATCAACCTCTTCGACGTAGACAAGCGCTACGTCCTTGTCGACCTTCCGGGGTACGGGTTCGCGAAAGTTCCGAAAGCAAAGCGCGGCGCACTCACCGACCTCGTCATGGACTACCTCGCGAATGCCGACGCACTCACGCTCGTCCTTGCGATGATCGATGCGCGTCACGGACCGACCGACCTCGACAAGGACATGTTCTTCCACCTCTTGGAGTCTCGGATTCCGTTCGTTGTCGTTGCGAATAAGGCAGACAAGCTCTCCAAGTCCGAGCTCCTCCTGCTCCAGCGCGACCTGACGAAAGAGTACCCGCACCTCACTGTTCTCCCCTGCTCCACGGTCGAAAAAGGCGGCTTGGGAGCGGTCCGGGAGGCCATTGTCGCCGCCATCCGGAACCGCTGAGACGACCTGTGGAAAACACAGGTCGTATTCTTATTCTATTGACGCTATACTGCCTCCCGTAGTCATTCATCTAACTTCGCGTATGGCAAAAATGTCCAAGTCCCAGACCATCGCCACGCTCGCCGATAAGACCAAGCTCACCAAAAAGGATGTCACTGCGGTCCTCGAGGCACTCCATGACCTCGCGGTCAAGGAGGTCAAGAAGAACGGCCAGTTCACGGTCGCCGACCTCGGCAAGCTCGTGAAGGTCCACCGCAAGGCGCGCATGGGCCGCAACCCGGCAACGGGCGCGACCATCAAGATCGCCGCGAAGACCGTCGTAAAGTTCCGCGTCACGAAGCCGGTCAAGGACGCCTTGCTCTAAGGCTCCCACTCCACGAAAACGCCCATCCGCCATAGCGCGGGTGGGCGTTTTGCATTGACAAGAAGGCCTTTTCGTGGTAGCGTCCGTGCACGTGAAAACGGAGGAGGACTCATGTTCCATGTGCTTCGTGTGGCCAGCGACTACTCCATGGTGGTCGTTTGCGAGACGGAAAAAGAGGTTCCTGACCCCGAAGACCTCGAGTGCCGGTTCTATCTGTACGACACCAACGGCCTGAAGAAACAGGACTTCGCGGAGACCAACTACCGCAGCGTGCTGGGCTACTTCTCCGGCCACGCGGACGGTCTCGGCTTCGGCGAGATCCCCGCGAAGCCGTTCGCGAGCATGGAGGATGTCCGTACCTGGCACCGCCTCGGCCGCGCCACGTCGGTCGTGACGGAGTATGAAAAGCTCCTCGCGGACGAGACGCTTTCGCAGGATCTCCGCGAACGCTGCGAAGCCGGTGTCACGGCGGCACGCGCAGAGCTCGCGGATATGCGCGCTCGCTACGCACCCACCTGATGCCACGACCCCGTGCACTGTACGTGCCGGGGTCTTTTTTATGATTGACCGCGCCATACAGCCCTGCTACGGTCATCGCCTCCCTATCGGGAGAACCACGAAAAGAGGTGTGCATGCGACCCGTTCCTTACATCGGTGTTTCGGGATTCATGAACGTCGCGGAAGTACGGTCCGCACTCATTGCCTTCGGCGGCACGTGCTCGGCACGGCGACGAAGGCTCATGATCGGTGTACTTGCGAGCTCCAAGACGCTCGCCGGGCAGAAGAATCGGTATCCCAATCGGTATCCGGACGTCGACACCATCGCCAACCTGTTCTACGACCACCCCTTCGCGCTGAACCTCATCCACTACGCGACGGACGAGCCAAGCACGCTCAGTGCGCAGCTCGAGCGCATCGTCGCTCTCGGCGGTCCGCACCTGCACGGCGTGCAGCTGAACGTCGCGTGGCCGCCCGTCGAAGACATCGTATGTCTCCGTGGCATGCGCGTCGTGCTCCAGCTCGGCCGCAAGACGCTCGCCGATGCAACAAACGGCGACATCAGTACCGTCATCGATGGTCTCGCCACATACGACGGCATCGTGACCGATGTCCTCATCGACGCGAGCGGCGGCACGGGCGTCCCTATGGACCCTGACCTCGCCCTCCACTTCGCCGGTGCCATCGCACACACCTTTCCACGTCTCGGCATCGGTGTCGCTGGTGGACTCTCTGGACCGACATCCGAGCTCGTGCGTCCCGTCGCGGAATGCTGCCCATTCATCAACATCGATGCCGAAGGTCGCCTCCGTACGGACGACGACCGGCTCGATATCCCTGCCATGAACGACTACCTCAACGCCACCTCCCACATCCTCGGCTGAACGTAAGACCGCCCTGTCCGCTCGGACATGGGCGGTCTTTTTGACTTTCAACGACCACGGCAGCATACTCGGACTGCGCTCTTTCGCTACACAGAAGGCAAGGTGACCATGCACCCCCTCGAATTCCCCCGCTCGGTCCACGACAAGCTCTATGGCATGATCCAGCTCACGAGCGAGGAAGTCGATGTCATCGACAGTCCCGACTTCCAACGGCTCCGCTGGATCCGTCAGACGGGCCTCCTCATGTACGTCTGGCCCTCGGCGAACCACACCCGCCTGGAGCACAGCATCGGTGTCGTCGAATCCGCCCAGCGAATGCTCGACGCCATCGAAACGGCATCCCGTGCCGACGCGGACAAGCTCTACGAGCCACGTAAGGCCGCCTCCGGTCAGGCAGTTCGGTTCCACGAGGTGCCTCAGCGCATCCGTGTTCCACTGCAACGTCTGGTACGCATGTGCGCTTTGGTTCACGACCTCGGTCATGGTCCGTTCTCGCACGCCTTCGAGGTGTTCGCGCCTCCGTGCGCGGACGTCGCCGCGTTCCTGGACGACCCGCGACTTGCGGCCATCGCGCCGTACCGCGATGCGTTGCTCAAATCCAAAACCGGACGTATCAGCCACGAGGCCGTCTCGTGCATTCTCTTCGCGGCACTGTGGAACGACCTCGGCAACGAGCCGATGGTCCCCGCAGTCGTTACGTCGGTGCTGCTCAACGCGGAACCGTCAGCGGACGTGCCGAAGCACCTCGCGCCGTGGATCCCGTTCATCCGAGATATCGTCTCGTCGGCACCGCTCGACGCGGACCGACTCGACTACCTCGTGCGCGACAGCTACACGCTCGGCAAACCGTACGGCAACCTGGATACGGACCGGATCCTCAAGTCCATCCTCTGCGTCCGAACCGACGAGGACGACGCCGCACGGTACCGCCTCGGCTGGCGTAAAAGCGGCCTGCGCGCTATCGAGAACGCGGTCCATTCGCGCTTCACGATGTTCGCGCAGGTGTACTACCACAAGACGCTGCGCGCCTCCGAGCTCATGTTCGCAGACATGTCGGTTGCCGCAAGCATCGCGGACATCACGCTCTTCGACGCCAAGAACCTCGACGCGTTTCGCGCGGGATTCATCAGCCTCTCGGACGATGTGTTCCTCCGCCTGCTCGCCGGCCACCTCCGACCGGGATTTCCGAAAGACGAGCGCGTGCGCTACATCGCGCAGCGCATCATCGACCGGAACCTCTGGAAGCGTGTGTACGAATTCGAAGGCGAGGAAGCCGGCGAATTCGCCGAACGTCTGCGCGACGCCCTCGCCGTCCTGCATCCGGACAAACGGTTCATCGTGGACCGCCTGCCACTCAAGGCGACAAAGGACCTCGACCGCGGCGCACTGCTGCTGGTCGTAGACACCAACCGGAAGTACTCGCGCGAACCCAACGCCGAGTCCTGGATCGAGGCCTCCCCGATCATCCGCACGCTCCGCAACGACGAGCTCGCAACCGTGCGCCTCTTCGTGGAAAAGCCGCTCAGCAAGCACTGCGACGCCGCGAGCTTCCGCAAGGAAATCCTCGCCGCGGCGAAGACGCTCGATGCGAAGACCTCTGCCTGACTCTAACCCCGCCCTTCGTAAGAAACGGCGGGGTTTTTCTATCGATACAAAAAGCCGCCGTGTTTCCACGGCGGCCATCAAGCAAGATCAACGGACCAGGACGTCCCAGCGCACGATGGCCGGCTTGTCGTTGCCCGGAGGCAACAGCGAGAGGCCGTCGGTCGCGATGCCGTCCGACGAGCTGGCGCGGAACCGCACTGTCCCGTCAGGAAGCGTCACCATCATCGCACAACGGTCGCAGGTACGGAGCAGGGACTCGTCGTCCACTTCCGCGAATCCGTCCGGGATGGTGAGCGGACCGGTGTCGGATCGGTACGAAGCGAGGAAGCCCGCATCAAACGCAGATACATCGTCCGTCCATCCGGCGAGGGGCCGTTCGGCGGTCAACGCGACACGCATGTCGATGACGTCTGCGCGGTCCGCCATGTCGACCACCGACGGATTGTCCGTCGTCGCAAGCGTCTGCACGTCTTCGTCGAGGAGCGGCACCATGGTGCCCGCCTTCTGATAGAGCGGAATCTCGTCCCACGGCACCGCGCGAGTGACCATACGTCCTCCGCTCACGGCTTCGCGCGTCCACCAGTCGAACCACTCGCCCGGCGGGAGCCAGAACGTGCGGTCCGTAGCATCGCGCGTCACCACTGGGGCGACATAGAGCGACGAGCCGAAGTAGTACTCCTCCTGCGGTTTCTTCCAGGCATCGGGAAGCGACGAGTGCATGAGCAGCGCGTGCCGCATGATCGGCATGCCGTTTCTCGTCGCTTCTTTTGCGTGGGCGTAGATGTATGGAAAGAGCCGCGTGTGAAGACCGGTGTAGCCGGCGTAGACCGTCGTCGATTCCTCGTCGTCCCACATGGTCCACTTCCGCGTGCCTTCCGGGCGTCGCGCACAGGCATCTTGCTCGTGCATGTCCGGTGAAAGCGCCGCGAAGGCGACCCACCGCAAGGAAACATCCTTGCCCGCCGGTCCATCGAAGAGGCAGGTGAACCCTGTCCCGTCAGAGCCCCAGAACGGAATACCGGAGAGGCCAGCGCTGATGCCGGCTCGGACCTGCGCCGGGAGGCCGCGCGCGGGCTCGAAGCTCGCAGACGGGTCACCCGACCAGACCATAGGCACCAACGCTTGCGTTCCCGCGTAGCCGCTACGGACGTAGAAGAAGTGGTCGTTGGGACGCACGTCGTCCAGGTATCGCTTCGTGACGGATTGCATGAGCAGCGGGAACGCGTTATGCGCTTCCCAACCTGTCCGCCCGTCAGCAAGCACGGTCTCGTAGGCGAGATATTCGCCGAAGTCGAGCATCCATCCGTCGTAGCCGAGGTCGAGCGTCTCCGCCATGACCTCCTCGAAGAAGTGGACACCGCTGGGGCTTGAAAGATCGATGGTCACCACATCCTGCTGCCCCCCGGAGATGATGCCTGTCCGAAACTCGGAGCCGTCAGCGTTCTTCACGAAGATGTCGTGACTGCGACCGTGTTCCAGGTATCCCGCGCCGCCAGGCCGCTCGGTCGAGACATGCGCGTTCAGGTACGCGATGCCTTTGTAGCCGAGCTGCTCCAAGCGTACATTCCATGCGCGCAACTCCTCCTCACGGCCGATGTGCGCTCCGTGCGGAAGAACATGCATGGCATCGAACGCGCCCGTCATCGGGATGCGCCGCTCGCGCAGCGCCTCGATAACCGGAACGCCGTCCACCATGCTGTCGGCATTGATGCGCTTGCGCGGACCGAACACCCACGGAGCAGGCAACGTCGCACGTCCGACCTCGTCGGTGTACCGCTGGATGATCTCCGACGGCGTTCCGGGAGCGATCGTGAGCGCGATGCGCGGTTCGTCTGTGGTGATACGGAGCTCGTCCGCAACATCGGAACCGAACGCAAACTCGGAACGGTATGTCGTGTCGAGCCAGGCGCCGTAGCCGCCCGACGAGATGAAGAACGGCACCGGAAGGTGCGTCATCCCCTCGCCGTTCGGGAACGGGTTCGTCGGCCCCGGCACGGCGCTTTCGCCGCCGCCGATACCGCCTTCCTCCGTCCAGTTGTAGAGCGTCTTACCGCGATGATCCACGGACGATTCGCGCTCCCCCATGCCGACGAACTTCTCGTCCTCCGCGATGGAGAACGCGATGTCCGCGGCGGTGTAGCGTGAAAACTCCGGAGACGTTGCGGCCGCCGCTTCGATGCGCACGACGCCATCATCCGCGGAGATCATTACCATTATCATCGTAACCACATCGGTATCGACAGCGGTCGCTGTCAGAAGACGGACGGATGCCGCATCATGCGAGATGAGTGCCACCGTTCCCGTACCGAGACGCGAACGGTCCGTACGATCCGCATGATCGAACCCTTCGAAGCCAGGCAGGAGCGGCGGGACGATCTTCGTCTCGCGCTCGACCAGACCGATGGTCTGCGGCGCCGTCGTGAGCACGTCACCATCCGGACCGAACACGGTCACCGTGAACGGGTCGAGCGTGACACGCGCACCGACGTCGCCGTCGGACACCGTCACTTCCTCGACCGATCCGGCATCCGGAACATCCGGAGGCGGATCGCGGTCCTTCTTGCATGCGGAAAGCATGCAGATGAGCGCCACTGCGGAGAGACTACGCAAGGCTTTGGTTCCCATTGTCTCGTATCCTCGTTGGAAGGTCCGTTGAGCCCTTCGGCTCAGGCGAATCTGAGCACGGATAAGCGGGTTTGTAAAGATTTAAGCTGGTACCAGTGTCCAGCCTATTCTCTCTCGCTTATTTCCCACTTTCGCCTTAATTTGGTACCCGCATCCAGCTTATTTCCCGCCTAGACAAGGGGCGGGGTTCCGTGTATGCTAAGCTGTCATTAAGCTCACCACCCTATGGAACTCCGCCGCGACATCGCCGTCTGGAAGGACTACGAACTTCTGGACTCCGGCGACCAAATGAAATGCGAACGCTTCGGCTCCGTGGTCGTCTCCCGACCGGAACCGCAAGCCTTGTGGTCCCCGTCTTCTGACGCGGCATGGAAGCGTGTGAGCGCGCTCTTCGAGCAGGACGGCGACGATGGCGGCTGGAAGGTCGAAGGCGCCGAACCCTCCGGCGACTGGACCGTCGGTTGGGAGGATCTCCGCTTCGGCCTGCGTCTTTTCTCTTTCAAGCACACCGGCCTCTTTCCGGAACAGGCTGCCAACTGGGCATTCCTCCGCGCGAACGTGAAGCCGGGCATGAAAGGCCTCAACCTCTTCGGCTACACCGGCGGCGCGACGCTCGCCATGCTCTCCGCTGGCGCCGACGTCGTGCACGTCGACGCCTCCCGTCCGGCCATCACCTCCGCCAAGAACAACGCTGCGCTTTCCGGACTCGCCGAGAAGCCGGTCCGTTGGATTGAGGACGACGTCACGAAGTTCGTTGCGCGCGAAGTGCGTCGCGGCAACAAATACGACGTCATCGTCATGGACCCGCCCGCGTTCGGACGTGGTCCAGATAAAGAGGTCTGGCGCTTCGAGAGCGACCTGCTTCCGCTGTTCCGCGCCTGCAAGGAGATCGTGAACCCTGGCGCGCGCATCCTCGTGAACGCCTACTCCATGGGATTCCCCGCGCTCGTCATCGAGCAGACGCTCCGCGATGTCTTCCCGGAAGCAAAGACCGAGAACATCGAGCTCGCACTCAAGGAATCCAACGAACGCGGATTCCTCCTTCCCGCCGGCATCACCATCCGCGCTGTCGTATGACCCCCGAGGTCCTCTTCGAGGACAATCACTGTATCGCGGTCGTGAAGCCTGCCGGCATGCCTGTACAGGGCGACGCGTCCGGCGACACGTCACTCCTCGAGCTCGTCCAAGCCGACCTCAAGGTCCGTCACAACAAACCCGGTGAGGCATTCATCGGCCTCATTCATCGCCTCGACCGCCCAGTCGGTGGTGTTGTCGTTTTTGGAAAAACCAGCAAAGGTGCGTCGCGCCTTTCGGAGCAGTTCCGCACACATCGCGTGACCAAGACGTATTGGGCCGTGGTCGAAGGGGTACCGAAAGCCACCGAAGGTTCTGTCACCCAATGGATCCTCAAGGACCGCAACACCAACGTTGCGGAAGCATACGACCATGAGGTTCCCGGCGCGAAACATGCCGAACTCACCTACCGCGTGCTCGCCGAGCATGACGGCATGTCGCTCGTCGAAGTGACGCCGAAAACCGGCCGTTCGCATCAGATCCGCCTCGCCATGCGCTCACTCGGCACGCCCATCGTCGGCGACGTGAAGTATGGCGCCAAGAAGCCGCTCGGCGACGGGACTACCATTGCGCTTCATGCTGTCAGCCTCACCTTTTTCACGCCAGTCGGCGACAAGCCGACGACCATCCGCTCTCGACCGGATTGGAGTTTCTTCCCGCTTCCATCCTGAACGAAACACCCCTCCGCGCGGAGGGGTGTTTCTTAATGACGATGCGCATGCATGACATGCTCTACGTCATCCTTCCCTGACCCGTACCGGGCGAAGAACCATGCCGCGAGGTACGTGGTAACCGGGACAGCGATGACGAGCGCCGCACTGCCGACCAATGTCCGCACGATCTCCTCGGTGATGAGCTCGGAGTTGAGCGTCACCCAAAGCGGTGTCTCCGCTTGCGTGAAGAGCAGGAGGAGCGGCAGCGACGCGCCGACGTACGCCAGCGCGAGCGTGTTCACCAGAGAGATGATGTGCTCGTGTCCGACGGAGAGGCCGCGACGGGCGAGTTCGCGGAACGAAAGCGCCGGATTGGCCTTATGGATCTCCTCCACCGTCGCGGCCTGCGCGGTCGTGATATCGTCTAGAACGCCGAGGATACCGATGATGACGCCGCCCAAGAGCAGACCACGCAAGTCGATGCCTGCGAGATTTCCCGACTGGAGGAAAAACGCCTCCTCGGAACCCAAACCGAACAGTTTCGTCCATCGGATGCTCGCGGCAGCCACCGCCACCGACGCGCCGAGCGTCAGGAGTGTCGCGACGACCGCAACGGTGGTCCTGCGCGTAAAGCCATGTCCGAGATAGATGGAGACAACCGAAATGACGAGACCTCCCACAAGGAACGTGACGAACGGATTCCCACCCGCGACAACGTTCGGGACGACGGCGAACACGATGACGAGTATCGTGAAGGCGAGGCCGAACAGCGACCGGAGACCCTTCCAGCCTGCCGTGGCCGTGACCAAGGCGAGGAACGTGACGGCAAGCCACAGCACGGCACCGCGCCGATCGCGATCCACGACATACCAAGCGATGCCACCCACGACATCCGTCTCCACGACCACGACCCGCTCAGCCTTCTGGAGCTCCTGCTCCTCGGACCCCGGAACGAACTGGATCTCCTTGCTGTTCCCTTTGTGTGGACCTTCCGTGAACCGGACGCGCACCGTCTGCGAGAACGCCGTCCCGCCGGGAACGAACTCGTCGGTCTCGACGACGGTTTCGACGACTTCGGTTACGACCGCGCGATAATATCGGACATCCGGGGGACGCGCCTCCCCCGCCTCCTGTGCCAAGACGCCACCCGGAAAAATGGTCGCGGCGAGAAGGAGCATGATGACGGAAAGCTTGCGCATATATGCCCTATCTTAGCCGCGATATGCTATCATGACAACCGACAGCCTCATCCACTTCCCCGACCTCCCCTATGGTTGACCTCGATCGCCTATTCACTCCGAAAGCGCTCATCGCGCTCAATATCGTCATCATCGCCGCAGCAGAACTGACCGGGCACTTCTTCCACGATACTGGCCTCATCCACATTATCGCGATTCTCTTCATCGCCCTTTCGCTCACCCGTATCTTCCAGAACTACCACCTGTACGACCCCTTCCTCAAGCGCTTCGTCAACGCCGCACTCATCTCGCTACTCTTCTTCTCCGCGTCGCACGTCATCGAATTCATCGCCATCGCGGTACTCAAGCTCCCGCCGCAAGTCGCGCTCGTGAACGTGTTCGCCGTCTACGTCGTGAGCATCCTTTTCCTCATCCTTGGAGTGCAATTCGTCCTCCGCAAGACGCGCCATCAGTCCTCGCCGTACTCCTGGGTCCTCGTGGTACTGCTCACCTGCCTCATTACCTCCATCGTCTACGTCATGGTGAAGCCGGACTCCCACTATGGTTCCGCGAGCGCTCCGAGCGTTGCTTTGTCGCTCTTCGGCATCTCGCTCGTCCTCATTACGGCGTTCCAAATCATCGGCTTCTTCAAAATCCGCAAGATCCTCCCGGCCATCGCCAAGATGCAGAACTATCTCATCCTCGCATCATTCTTCATTATCGTCTCCGCGCTACCGAACATGGCCTTCGAGCTCGGACTCTTCCCCGGCCTCGCAGCACACCAGGCCGTGTACCTCAGCCACTACGCCTTCTACGCCGCGGCGTCAACGCTCTTCCTCTCCTTCGGCACGCTCGGCAAGATGAGTGGCCTTTATCAGGACCTTCGCGAAGAGGACGTAAGGGCTAGGGGCTGAGCATCTTTTGACGGAGACGGCACGGTACACTACCATATGTAGTGATTTCACTGTTACATTATTCACCTTCATCAAACGCTATGAAGAATACGTCTATTCTGTTCCTCGTCGGTGCCGTCATCGTCATCGGTGCCATCGGCTACGCCGTCACGCGCAAGGCTCCTGTCACAGCTCCGGCTGACGACGTTGTCGTTACCGAAGAAGGCGACGACGCGATGATGCCCACCGAAGATGCTACCGATGGCTCGATGGAAGAAACCGATGCCACGGATGACGCTGCTGCTGCCGGCGGAATCATGCTGGAGGGATCCGTCACGACGGACGCTGCTGGCGCCGCTGCCGACGTCGACACTTCCATGGAAGCGGACATCGATCCAGATCTCGTGACCATCGAGGTTTCTGGCACGAACTTCGCTTTTGACAAGGAAGTCATCCGCGTAAAGGAGGGGCAGACGGTCCGCGTCGTCTTCACGAGCGAGAGCGGCTTCCATGACTGGGTCGTCGATGAGTTCTCCGCCGCTACCGCACAGGTGCAGACCGGAGGCGTGACCGAGGTGACGTTCGTGGCAGACAAGAAGGGCTCATTCGAGTACTACTGCAGCGTCGGCGCCCACCGCGCCAACGGCATGGTCGGTCAGTTGATCGTGGAATAACCTCGTGCCGTCGAATCTTCGACGGCACGGGTCCTGCCGCTGCGTATCTCCACTGCTCCGCGCGCATGGCGCGCGGCTTGTGGAGACCTCTCGCAGCGTCACCCGTGCTCTGCCAAGATTCGAAACCTCTATCGGTTCTTCCGACCCGATTCCTGGCAAACCTCCGCCATTCTGCGGAGGTTTGCCATCTCCCCAACTCTGTATGCACGCACTCGATATCAAAGGACTCAAAAAAACCTATGCCGGCGGGACGGAGGCGCTCAAGGGCGTCGACCTTACCGTTAAAGAAGGCGCGTTCACCGCGCTCCTTGGTGCGAATGGCGCAGGGAAGACGACGCTCATCAATATCACCGTCGGTCTTGTCACGAAAAGCGCCGGCAGCGTTTCCGTGTTCGGCATCAATCAAGATGAGGATCCGGACGCCACACGCGCCATGATTGGCATCGTCCCGCAAGAATTCAACTTCAACATCTTCGAGACTGTCCGCGACATCGTCATTACGCAAGGCGGCTACTACGGCATGACGCGCCGCGATGCGGAGTCACGTGCCGACGAGGTACTTCGCGACCTCGGCCTTTGGGACAAGCGCGACATGAAATCCATGACGCTCTCTGGCGGCATGAAGCGGCGTCTCATGATCGCTCGCGCGCTCGTGCACCGGCCGAAGCTCCTCATCCTCGACGAGCCGACCGCCGGCGTTGACGTAGAGCTGCGTCGCGGCATGTGGGACTACCTCCGCAAACTTAACGCCGCAGGGACCACCATTCTTCTCACCACGCACTATTTAGAAGAAGTGGAGCAACTCTGCAAAGAAATGACCATCATCCAGGCCGGTTCTGTCGTGCGCCAAGGACCGGTCTCCAACCTCGTCTCTGCTGCCGACGGACGAGGGTATCGGGTGACCCTCTCCACGACGCCGACCGACGACCAGCTTCGCGCGCTCGGCGCGGAACGCATCACGGACACCGTCATCCGCATGGACCTTACCTCCGGCGAAACGCTCGACGCCATCTTCACGAAGATCCACGCGGCAGACCTCACAATCGTCGACATCGCGCATGCGCAGAACCGCCTCGAAGAGCTCTACCTTTCCACCATCGCCAAATAGTATGCGCTGGACCATCGCCCGAAACGCGTACCTAACCATCCTCCGCAAGGAGACGTATCGCATCTTCCGTATCTGGACGCAGACGCTCTTGCCGCCGGTCATCACGCAGTCGCTCTACTTCCTCATCTTCGGCGCGTTCATCGGCTCCCGCGTCGGCATCGTGGACGGCGTCCCGTACATGACGTTCATCATCCCCGGCCTCGTCATGATGGCCGTCATCCAGTCGAGCTTCATGAACGTCGTGAGCTCGTTCTTCGGCGCGAAGTTCATGCGGAACATCGACGAGATCCTCGTCTCACCGACACCCATCTGGGTCATGCTCGCAGGCTACGTCTCCGGCGGCGTCGTGCGTGGCACAGTGACCGGCGGCATCGTCTATGCCGTCTCCGCCGTCTTCGCGCAACCGGTCGTACAACACCCGTGGATCGTCCTGCTCTTCCTCGTGCTCACGAGTGTCCTCTTCTCGCTTGCCGGCTTCCTCAACGCCGTCTTCGCGAAGAAGTTCGATGATACGAGCATCTTCTCCACGTTCGTCCTCATTCCGCTCACCTACCTCGGCGGCGTGTTCTATTCCGTGAGCCAGCTCCCGCCGCTGTGGCAGAACGTCTCCAAAGCCAACCCCATCCTCTACATGGTCGACGGCTTCCGCTACGGCTTCTTCGGCTCGGCTGGCATCCCGGTCGCTCAAAGCATCGCGCTCATCACTGCCGTCATCGTTGCGCTCGTCTGGACGAACCTCTACCTGCTGCGTACGGGCGTGGGAATGAAGAATTAAGGCTACGCCTTAACAAGCGTCGGAAAATATGCTACACTGAGCCTGTAGCCGTTCTTCCAAAATGCAAACAAAAACAAACAAAATGAAGCTTCTTGCTGCGACCAGCGCTGTAACCGCTTGGTTTTTTGTTTGTTCGGTAGGTGTAGTCCTCGCCTACACCATGCCTGTGGAATGCGTCGCGGATACCTGGGCGGCCCGCGCTGCTCTCGACAGCGATGGCGATGGCCTCGATGACGCCACGGAAGCCTGCGTCCATTTTACGGACCCGTACAATGCCGATACTGACGGTGACGGATTCAGCGATGGCGACGAGGTCGCCAGAGGCTTCTCTCCCCGCTTCGGCGACAACAAGACCCTCATGGACGTCGATTCCGACAAGGATTACCTCGTCGATGCCTGGGAGCTGAAGATTGGTACCAACCTGATGAATCCCGACACCGATAACGACCTCTACCTCGATGGCACGGAGGTCGCCGCGAGCTACGACCCGCTCTCCGACGGTTTATCGATACGTGAAAAACTCATCGTTATCGACGACAAAGGACTCACGCTCACCTACTCCTTCGGTGATGTCGTGCTCGGCGTCCTTCCTGTCTCTACCGGAAAAAGGTCCACTCCCACGCCGCATGGCGAGTTCGAGGTCATGGCGAAAGTGCCCGTGAAGCGCTACGTCGGTCCGGGCTACGACTACCCGAACACGAAGTACAACCTCCAGTTCACCACCTGGCGCGGTTGGCGCTACTACATCCATAGTGCGTACTGGCACGACAAGTTCGGCACATCACCGGTCTCCGGTGGCTGCGTGAACGTACGCCTTGCAGACATGGAGCATCTCTACTGGTTCGCGCAGTACGGGACAAAGGTCCTCATCAAGTAGCATGCCCATCTCCATCCTCCTCGTCATCATCCTCGCAGCCGCAGTTCTCCTGACCGCCGGCTACGCCGGGCTACGTGCCGCACCGTGGGTACCCACCTGGAAGACCGATGTCGACCGCTTCCTCGTGCTTTCCGAGCTCGCGCCGGGTAAACGGTTCGTCGACTTGGGATGTGGTGATGGACGCCTCGTGTTTGCCGCGGCAAAGGCCGGCGCCGACGCTGTGGGGTACGAGATCTCCCTCCTCCCCTACATCCTCGCACTCACGCGGCGCGCCATGCTCCCCGCCGACGTTCGCCGCCGCGCAGTCATCCGCTATCGCGATTTTTGGAACGTCGACCTCCGTGGCACGGACGTACTCTATACGTTCCTCATGCCGGAACATAAGGAACGCCAGCGCAAGAAGTTCGAAGCCGAGCTCGCGTCCGACACCATCGTCATCACCTATGTCTGGCCGCTCGACGGCTGGACGCCCGTTGCAACAGATGCCGCCCCCGATCGCCTGAAGCTCTACAAGTATCGCATATAAAAACGACCCGATGCGCCATGCGCGGCCGGGTCGTTTCAATTAAGGGAAGGGTCAAGCTCGGGTTCGTCCACATCACGCGAAGCACGCACGAGAATACGGTGATACGCCTCCAAGAACGGGAGGTTCCGTTCACCCGAGCGAAGGGAACCGCCAAGAGCGACCACCTTCGCTTCGAGCTCGTGGAGACGATCTTCGTCGAACTTGGCGACTTCGGCAGCCGCATACTCGCCATCAGTCTCATCACGCTGCCTGCCGCAAGCCGTACAAAAGAGCTTTCCCGGAACAAGGCCGGCATGTTCCCCACCCGGACATCGAGGGCGGAACGGGTCGTTTCGCGCCATGGTGCCATCCTTCTCTTGCGATACGCTGTCTTTCGGAGGCTAACAGAAAAGAGAGGCCTTGTCCAGCCTCTCTCCCCGGTCGGTCCTTCTTACTTTCCGGCGCGCTTACGCTCGTTCTCGGTGAGGTACTTCTTGCGGATGCGGACAGACTTCGGCGTGACCTCCACGTACTCATCCTCTTCGATGTATTCGAGGGCGCGCTCAAGATTCATGTCGAGCGGCGGCGCGAGCAGGATGGAATCGTCCGATCCGGACGCGCGCATGTTCGTGAGTTTCTTGCCCTTCACCGGGTTCACGGTCATTTCTTCCTTCGGCGTCATGCCGATGACCATGCCTTCATAGACCTCTTCACCAGCACCGACGAACAGGACGCCGCGCTCCTGGTTGCTGTCGAGCGCGTAGGCCGTGGTCTTACCGGCGATCATGGAGACGATGGAGCTTCCGGCGCGGCGGGCGATGTCGCCCTTGAACTCGCCGTAGTGCGCCAAAAGATGCGATAGCGTGCCTTCGCCCTTGGTATCGGTCATGAACTCCATGCGGTAACCCAAGAGGCCGCGCGTCGGAATGATGTACTCCAGACGGGTGTTGCCGTTGGCGCTGTTGAGGCCGGTCATCTCACCCTTGCGCTTGCCGAGCTTCTCGATAACGGAACCGGCGTACTCGTCCGGCACGTCGATGGTGACGGCCTCGTATGGCTCCATGGTAACGCCGTTCTCCTGGTGCATGATGACCTGCGGCTGGGAGACCTGAAGCTCATAGCCCTCGCGGCGCATGGTCTCGATGAGCACGGAGAGGTGCATTTCACCACGACCGGAAACCTTGAAGACATCGCCGGAGTCCGGGAACTCGATCTTGAGACCGACGTTGGTCTCGAGCTCGCGCTCGAGGCGTTCGCGGATCTGGCGCGACGTGACGAACGTCCCCTCCTTGCCGGCGAACGGCGAGTTGTTGACGAGGAAGTTCATGGTAAGCGTCGGCGGGTCGATGCTGATCATCGGAAGCGCCTCGGCATTCGGGTCGCCGGCGATGGTCTCGCCGACGTTGAGATCCGGCATGCCCGCGACAAGGACGATGTCCCCGGCGTACGCTTCCTGCACCTCGACCTTCTTAAGACCCTCGGTGGTGAGCACCTTGGTGATCTTCTGCGACTCACGCTTGCCGTCCGCCTTGATGAGCGTGACGTTCTGACCGACCTTCACCGTGCCTTCGTAGATACGGCCGAGACCCATACGTCCGACGAACTTGTCGTACTGGAGGTTGGCCGGCTGCATGCGCAACGGGATGCTGACCTCCGCCTTCGCGGATGGAACGGTGTCCAAAATGAGATCGAAGAGCGGCTTGAGGTCCTTGCTGTCGTCCTTCGGATCGCGCTTGGCGATGCCGTCACGGGCGATAGCGAAGATGTGCTGGAAATTGAGCTGCTCGTCGGTGGCACCGAGCTCGACGAAGAGATCGAAAATCATGTCGAGCACCTCGTCCGGACGGGCCGACGGCTTATCGATCTTGTTGATAACGACAATCGGCTTGAGACCGAGCTGGAGGGACTTGCGCAGCACGAACTTCGTCTGCGGCATCGGGCCCTCGTAGGCGTCGACGAGGATCAGCACGGAGTCGACCATGCGCAAGACACGCTCGACCTCGGAACCGAAGTCGGCGTGACCAGGAGTGTCCACGATGTTGATCTTCACGTCCCCGATGCGGATGGCGGTGTTCTTGGCGTAGATCGTGATGCCGCGCTCCTTTTCGAGGTCGTTGCTATCCATGACGCGCTCCTCGATGACCTCGCGGTCGGTGAACGTGCCGGATTGCTTAAGCATCGCATCCACGAGCGTGGTCTTGCCGTGGTCGACGTGGGCGATGATGGCGATATTGCGGAAGTCCATATAAAAATGCCGCTTAAGCGGCGGTTTAGCTACCGGCGTACTATAGCCATATTAAGCGGAGGTGTCAAGCATGAGCCGGCAGGCTGGCGCTGGGTTGGCCGGACACTGGGTGAGCCGGGAAATGGCTCATGGTTGAGCAACGGGTACTGACCCCGTCGTCGGGCCCTGCGCGACGGGGTCAATGCAAGGAGACATGCGTAAGATCCGACGTCCTGATAATGCTTCCCGTGTGAGCCTTCGTGTCCGGCCAACCCAGCGCCAGCCTGCCGCACCATGCTATACTTCCCACATATGCCCTCTTGGCACGTCTACATCATCCGTTGCGGTGACGGATCGCTCTACACCGGCATCACCACAGACGTCACCAAACGCCTCGCGAAGCACGATGCTGGTACCGGGGCGAAGTACACGCGTGGTCGCGGTCCAGTCTGCCTGCTCTGGAAGAAACGCTGCAAGACCAAAAGTGCTGCACTCAAGCTTGAACGCAAGATCAAAAATCTGAGACGCGCGGAGAAACTCGACCTTATTCGAGCTTAAAAAAGGTCGTTGCCTTTTCAAGAACCGGTGGGTAGGATGGACTCGTCGGTCTTTTCACCGAGAAACGAGGTACGACATGGCTCAACAAGCCCTCTTCCTGCGCTGGGCGCTCTTTGCGAGCCTCATGACGGTGGGAGCCGTCGCCGCGGCGATCCTTGGAGGCTTCTCCTTCATCGCGCGGTACGATCCTACCAACATCAGCTTCATCATCTTCGTGATGATGATTGCCGCGACCGCCTGGTGCGGACGGCTCACGTGGAAGCTGCAGGACGACCTGCGTTCGGGACTCGACGACAGGTTCGAGTATCTCCGCAACGACGCCTCGCATGGCTACCTTGCAGTGAACCTCTGTACGCTCATCGGCTTCCTCGGAACGATCCTGGGCATGATCATCATGTTCCTCTCCGCGGAAAAAGGACTCATGTCCAGCGTCGGCGGCGGACATGGTACCTTCATGGCACTCATGCGAGCCCTGCTCACCGGTCTCTGGCCGGCGTTCCTCACGACAGCCGTCGGTCTCGTCTGTGGAGCCATCGTGCTGCTGCAGTACCACATGCTGGACCACGCCATCACCAAGGCCAAGCTCGATGCAGGAGGCTCCGATGCGTCGTCGTGAAGTGAACATCTACGTGCCCATGGTCGACCTCATGACCTGCACGCTGATCACCGTCTTCGTCCTCTTCGTCGCCGCGCTCGCGGAAGTGCGCCCGGAAACGCCGCCGAAGAAACCGACCATCGAAACCGACGGTATCTTCGCCATCGTACTGGAGTGGCCCGCGGACTCGGACGACGACATCGATCTCTACGTCATGGATCCGGAACGAA
The DNA here is from genome assembly GCA_964626205.1 of uncultured Gammaproteobacteria bacterium. GTDB lineage: Bacteria > Patescibacteriota > Patescibacteriia > SG8-24 > SG8-24 > CAZVED01. The sequence goes on along the minus strand of CAZVED010000001.1, from coordinate 102,047 downwards.
GTATCGTCTACTTCTCCAAGCCGAAGACCGCGCTACTCCACCTGGAGCGCGACGACCTCGGCAGGAGCGCAGACACCGCACGCACTTCGTCCGGCGCAACCATCGTTGCCGAAAAGAACGAAGAACGCGTCATCATGCGTGGTATCATCCCCGGTGAATACGTCGTCAATGTCCATGTCTTCGCCAAGCGCGACGGCAGCAAGCCAACACCGGTCATCGTCGCGCTCTACCGTATGGACGGCACGCACGACGCCGTTGTGCATCGCGAGCTCGTTCTCACCGATCCCGGAGAAGAACGCACCGCGTTCCGCATGACCATCGACGAGCATGAGCAAGTCACCGACGTGAACGACCTGCCGCGCCGCCTCATCGGCGGCCAAGGAGCGACGCCATGACCCTCTCCACGTTCGTCTTCGCAGCGGCATTCATCGCCATCGCGGGATTGCTCCTCTGGATTCTCATCGGTGCGCGCGGCTCATGGAAAGTGAAACTCGCGCTCATCGTCGTCATCCCGAGCTTCGGCATCGCGGTCTGGGGATCCATGGACAGCCTCATGGGCTGGCCGACCTCTGCCGATGTGCCGGGGAAATCACTCCTGCAATGGGCGGTCATCCACGAACCCGGAGATGCCGGAAAAGGCGACCCTGGACGCATCCATCTCTGGCTCGTTCCGCTCGGCAAGGATGCGGACCGCGACTACCCGCGCGGGACACCACGCGCCTACGTGCTCCCCTATTCCCGCGAGCTGCACAAGCTCGTCCAGGAAGGCATGGAGCGGGTCAAGAAAGGCCACCCTGTCGTCTTGGAACGCACGAAACGACGTGCTCGGCGCGGAGGTGGCGGAGGGACACTCCACAACCCCACCGACCGTTACCGCCTCTACGACCTTCCTCCCCCGGAAGTCCGCAAAGACGCCCCACACTGAAAAAAACGACCCGTCTCACGATGTGAGACGGGTCTTTTCTTATGTGCGTCATTCCTCAGGTGGTGGACCGAGCAGGTCGCAGGACGACGCTCCGGTCGGCATCACGGATGATGCCGGTGGCACCGGAATGACGGAGTCATACGAGCTCCTGCGATCGTACTGCAGGATGTCCGGTCCGGTGAGGCCGCGAAGCGACGGGGTATTCATGGGATTCATGACGGCCGGTCCGCAGACCGGTGCGCCGGAGGGATGGAGTGGTATCCCCGGCTCCGTGCACGTCGCCGGCACATGGTCCCATACCCCGAGCACGTGCCCGATCTCGTGCGCAATCATGACGCGATACTGCGCGGGATCCGGCTCGCCGACGAGGCCGAACGGACGCCCGAGACACATCGTGTTCACCACGACCGTCCCCTGTCCGGAGTATGCGGTCGCGAGAACGACCGACTCGGGGTCATCCGGCGACGGCGGGCACGGCTGCGGATTCCCGTAGATGCGGATATGCGCATCGTCGCGCTCAGCGCTCATGCAGCAGATACCGACGTCCTCCCACATGTCGCAGCCATCGATGGCGAGCGAGACAGAGAGGTCGGGGTCGTCCTGCAGCCAGACGCCAAGCACCGTGCAGGCAGCACCGTCCGGAACGTACCGGTACGATGGCGGATCCTCCCAGGAGGCATCTTGACCGGGCCCGCACCCCAGTGCGGCGAAGACGATGATGGTGAACGAGAACAGACGTCGGAAGACGATCATGGTGCACCTCGTCGCGAAAGAGCGATGACCCTTCAGGCTTAGCATGCGCCCGGAAAACGTTCAATCCCCCACCTTATGGATACCGAAAACGGACCCTTGCGAGGCCCGTCCGATGGCTTACTTCGTTTCCTTGTGGTTCTCGTGCTTCTTGCAGTGCTTGCAGAACTTCGCCAGCTCCATGCGCTCCTTGAGCTTCTTCTTGTTCTTGTTGGAGAAGTAGTTCACCCGCTTGCAGCTGGTGCATTCGAGCTTGATCAGGTTGTCCTGTGACATAGGGGTGGTTCGTTGGATTGGATGCAGCCTAGCAGAGACGGAAAACGGTGTCCAGCCCCGGGAAACGGGGTGGAGCCGACGACCGGAATCGAACCGGTGACCTTCTCCTTACCATGGAGATGCTCTACCAACTGAGCTACGTCGGCATGTGGTGGGACGGGAAGGATTCGAACCTTCGAAGGCGATGCCAGCGGATTTACAGTCCGCCCCCTTTGACCGCTTGGGTACCGGCCCACGTGAAAAATGCCGTTTTCGATTGTCGTCGACCTTATCGCGGACGTGAGTGGAGCCACCTCCGGGGATCGAACCCGGGACCTTCACTTTACAAAAGTGTTGCTCTACCAGCTGAGCTAAGGTGGCGTGACGGGTCACGGACGCATCTCGTCGACCTTCCGCTCAAGCTGATCGAGCTTCTGATTCAACGGATTCACCTCACGGAGCTTCTCCAGGGTTTCCCGGGCGCGGATTTGGTCGCCTTCCAGTATACACGCCTCCAACAACAAATCAAGGTACCTGGGGTTCAAAGGCTCGAGGGAGACCGCCATCTCATAGGCTTCGAGGGCCCCGGCTAGCTCCCCCAGCTCCTCGCAGGCAAGGCCGTACCGGACGTACTCCTGCCCAAGGTCCGCGATATCCTCGCCTTTTTCCCGCATCGTCACGAGGAATCCGAAGGTCTCCTTCGCGTGGGCGAACTGCCGGTCCTTCATGTACGTATCGCCCAACAGACCGTACGCCTCGGCGTTCCTTGGGTCCAGCCGTATCACGTGGAGCAACGACCGCTCTGCCTCATGGTAGTCTTCAGCATCCGCATGCTCCTGCGCTTCCCGCATGAGCGCGGCGACCTTCTTTATAACCTTCTCCGGCGCGAGCCGCTTTGGCCGCTGGCGGCGGTACTTGTAATCGAGCCGCAGCACGCGCGCGAACGCCTTGCGGTACCGCGTCCGGATATCCCACACAACCGGCGAGACACGCACTACGACACGCTTCCACCATGCGAGCATTCCCGTCCGGACGCGCTCACGGATAATATCCTTCTTTTTCTTCGTCTCACGTTCCTGCGGAAGCGATGCTGTGTCGATAAGCGAAAGCTGCGGAAACTTCCGCACGACAATGAACGCGGCGTAGGCGGCAGCTGCGACAATGACGCCGAAGATGACGACGTAGAACCACATACTCAGACCGCCTTGTCTGCGAGCACTTCCGCCATCCGCACGAACGTCGCAGGCTTCAAGGACGCGCCGCCCACGAGCGCGCCATCAATGGCATGCACGTCGGCATAGGCGCCGATATTGTCGGCATCCGTGGAGCCGCCATACAGGACAGCACACTGGTTCTGGACGACGTCCGCGGAATAGAGCTCGCTCAATGTTTCGCGGATGAGGTGCGTCATCTCTGCAGCAACATCCGGCGAACAGGCCTTGCCGGTGCCGATTGCCCACCGTGGCTCGTAAGCGACAATGACCCGTTGTGCGCCCACGGGAACGTTCCCTGCAAGCGCCGCGCGGACCTGCGCAATGACCGTCGACGTGTGCCGTCCGGCATCGCGGTCTTCACGCGTTTCACCGACGCAAACGACCGGCACGATGCCGTGCCGTAAAAGCGCCGCAACCTTCTTGGCGACCATCGCGTCGGTCTCACCAAGATGCTCCCGTCGCTCGGAATGCCCGACGATGCAGTACTCGCACCCGACCTGCTTCAGGGAAACCGGGGAAATCTCTCCGGTGTAGGCTCCCTTTTCTTCCCAGAACGCATCCTGTCCTCCCAACGCGACGTTCGTTCCGCGTGTCACGGCAGCAACCTCATCTAAAGCTTCGGCACCTGGGCAGAGGACCACGGCAACCGAACGAGAACGATCGGCTTGCGCAGACCACAGGCGTACGGTCTCTCGTGCGGCAGCCTCGGACTCGGCTTCGTTGAACTGCATCTTCCAGTTGGCGATAAGGTACTGCATAGGTTAGAGCGCGGTAATATGACGTTTGAACGTTTCGTGATCCGTCTCAGCATACGCCCCAAGAACAGTCATCGTCATTCTCGACGGACGAAGGACGTCCTTGGCTACGCGTTGAATGTCCTCACGCGTGACCTTGGCATACCTGGCAATGCGCGCCTCCGGGGATTCCACGCGTCCGGTGAGCAGCTCCTGCCGAGCGTACCAGTCGGCCATGGCGTTGGAGCTTTCCATGGAGAGCATGAGGCGTCCTTTGAGATTCTCCTGTGCACGCGCCAATTCCTCGACCGTGACCTTTGCGTCCCTGATGCGCTTGAGTTCCTTCATGATGAGCGTCAGCGCCTTGTGCACGCGATCCTTGGCGAGTCCGGACTGCACAGAAAAGAACCCCGTCTCGTGGAACGGGCTCACGCCAGAGCTGATGGAATAACACAACCCGTGTTTCTCACGGACGGACATGAAGAGCCGCGACGACATCGTCCCGCCGAGAATCGTCGAGAGTACCTTGAGCGCCGGGAGGCGCGGGTCGGTGTAGCCGTATGCGGGGAAGCCGATGGCGAGGCTCGCCTGCTCGATTGAGCGATGCACCACGCTGATGCGCGGCGCGACCCATTTCTCCTTCGCCGCGCTGAACTGCACGGCTTCGCGGCCATGCGCGCCGTTCTTCCGCGCGCCAAACGTGGCATTGAGCACACGCAGCACGTGTTCCTCGTCGAACCTTCCGGCGACGGAGATGACCGTGCGCGACGGAACATAGTACCGGTCACGGAACGCCATGAGCTCTTTGCGCGTGATGCCGGCGAGCGACTTCTCGGAGCCGGCGATGCGCCACCCGAGCGGCGACGTGCGGAACAGGTCCTCTTCCATGCGTTCCTCTGTTGCGGAGGATGGATTGTCCTCGTACATGCGGATCTCCTCGTTGATGACCTGACGTTCGGCATCGACGTCCTTCTCGCGGAACAACGAGCCGTACAGCATGTCGGAGAGCATGTCCGCGGCGAGCGGTAATTTTTCGGCCTGGAGACGGATGTAGTAGCCGGTATAGTCCTTGCTCGTAAAAGCATTGTAGTCCGCGCCGACACCGTCGAGCTCACGCGAGATCGTCATGGTGTTGGGGCGCTTCTTGGTGCCTTTGAACATCAGGTGTTCGATGAAATGCGCGGCGCCGTTCACGGCACGCGTCTCATACCGGGAACCGACGGCGAACATCACGAGCAGAGTCACTGCCGTGGCCTCGTCGTTGCGGACGAGAACGACCCTCGTACCGTTCGCGAGCGTGAGTTGCTTCGGCGCGTTCATGCCTCGATGCGTTCAGCGAGGTACGCCTCAAGCTCCGTGATCTTCACGCGTTCCTGCGTCATGGCGTCGCGATGGCGCACAGTGACCGCGTCGTCATTCGCCGTGTCGAAATCGACCGTGATGCAGAACGGCGTGCCGATCTCGTCCTGACGGCGGTAGCGCTTGCCAATGGACTGCGTCTCGTCGTATTCCACGTTCCAACGGCGCGAGAGCTTCTCCCAGATTTCCTTTGCGCGCTCCGGCTGGCCTTCCTTCTTGAAAAGCGGCAGCACCGCGGCCTTGTACGGCGCGATGCGCGGATGGAAGCGCATCACCGTGCGCGTCTCGACGTTTCCTTCGGTATCCCTTACCTCTTCCTCATCGTATGCCTCGATCATAGTCATGAGCACGAGGCGGGACAAGCCGAACGTCGGCTCGATGACATGCGGGATGAAGCGCTCGTTGGCTTCCTGGTCGAAATACCGCATGTCCTGTCCGGAATGCTCCATGTGCGCCTTGAGGTCGAAATCCGTACGGTAGGCCAGTCCGAACATCTCCTTCCAACCGAACGGCGTCTTGTACTCGATGTCGACCGTGCGCCTGCTGTAGTGGGAAAGCTCGTCCTGTTCATGCTCGCGCACGCGCGTGCTCTCGTCTTTGAAACCCATCTCTTTGAGCCAGGAACGCATCTCGCCGAGCCAGAACTCGAACTGTTCCTGCCAGTCCTTCTCGCGGATGAAATACTCGAACTCCATCAAATCGAACTCGAGTGTGCGGAAGATGAAGTTACCGGGCGTGATCTCGTTGCGGAAGGCCTTGCCGACCGACGCGATGCCGAACGGCAGCTTCACGCGCTGCGTGTCCGTGATGTTCTTGAAGTTCACGAACATGGCCTGCGCGATTTCGCCGCGGAGGTACACCGCCGTCTTTTCGCCCTCGATCTTGCCGAGCTCGGTCTGCATGAGCAGGTTGAACACCTTCGGCTCGGAAAGCGGATTGCCGTCCGGCGACTTCACGTCGTTGTCGACGATAAGCTTCGCGAGGTCCGCGGTCGACAAGCCGTCCACGGATCGGTTGAGCGCCTGCTCCAGAAGATGGTCGGCGCGGTAGCGTTTGTGGGTCTTCAAGTCCTCGACGAGCGGATCGTTAAAGCCAGCGACGTGACCGGACGCTTCCCAAACCTTGGGGTTCATGATGACCGCGGCATCGATACCGACCATGTCGCGGCGTCCGTGCACGAACCGCTTCCACCACCAGTCGCGGAGATTGTTCTTGAGCTCGACACCGAGTGGGCCGTAGTCCCACGAGTTCGCAAGGCCACCGTAGATGTCGGAGCCAGGGAAAACGAAGCCGCGGCGCTTCGACAAAGTGATAATCTGATCCATTGAGGAGGCTGGCATAGTTCACGAACAGTAACACGCTTAAAAGATACCTTCAAGCCTATTTTATTGTGTCATTGCGAGTGGGTCTGTACTCAGACCCCGAAGCAATCCCGAGCAATCTCGAAACGGGATTGCTTCGGGCCGACGAGTACGTCGACCCTCGCAATGACACAGTAGGGACGGCAGTCCGCAAAAATCCTCGCTCTGTATCTGACCGGAACGGGATGAGACATCAAGTTGACGCGGCCTCGTGTGGTCTGTCGGAGAGGGCTTTCGGCGAGGCTAAAGTTGGAGCCGCCTTGCCGAAAGCCCTCTCTGACAGACCGCTGACGAGAGCAAAAAACACCATATAAAAAATCACCCCCCGTCTAGACAACGGAGGGGATGCTACCTGGCCGGCAGCTAAGCGATGAGGATCTCACGGTACGCGGTGGGGTCAGCACCGCCATCATGAGAGCCTTCGAGAGGATGAGGGAGCGGGGTGGGTGGCAGGGCGCGGTGGAAAAATAATCCTCATAAGTCCAAATGACGGCGGCCAAATGGCAGACATCAACCGACAGGCTTTCGTGGCCCGAACTCATGAGGAACGTTATGGAGACGGAAACCGGAGGTGGGCGCCGAAGCGCTGCTCTGGTCAACGATGCTTCTTCGTGGAAGACCCCAGTCGAAACCGGGCTCTTCCTCGTTCCACATCACCATGGACATTTCGCCGAAGCGATGCGTCCGATGGGGTCCCCCTCCATAACGTTTCCCAGGAGGAGTCTTTCGTCAAAGGTGCGTTCCGAGCCTGACAAAGGACTATAGCACGAATTGGAGAATCTGTCAAGAGTCTCTGGCACTACTCACGAAACTTCAGGGTATCCCCTGCCATACCAGCCTTAAATGAGGCAAATTCGCCTTTCATAAGCTTGCTCGTCAGTATTGACAAAAGCATCAAAATGTGATACATTCATCGTTGTACCCCGGTGGATTTTCCACCAGAAGGAGCTCATTCAATGGCAGATCTCACGAACGTGTTCGAAGAAGGCACCACCCGCGCCGACTATCAACCGGTCAGCGACTGGAAGACCTTCCTCCTGCTCGGCAGTTGCTCCATCCCCACCATCTTCGTGGTGATGCGAGTCCTGTTCTGATGCGCACCGTCACCGTCGTCTTCCTCCTCGGTATGGTCGCGGGCATGATGTTCCAGCAAGAAATCATCGTCCGCGACTTACCGAATGTCCCCGAAGCTCTCCAAAGCTATCCGTGGGAGTAGAGGTCAAACCGACTTCGCAAAAAGCGGCTCTGCATGAGCCGCTTTTCTTTTTATCTACATCACCTCTTTTCTTTCCGCTGTTCGAGCATTCTCTCCACGAGATCCATCAGGTCGTCATGATACTCCCGATCCCCAAGCGGAATCACTGGTGCAACATCCCCTTGTCGCTTCGTGAGCTCCGCCTCCCACGGATACGGCTCCCCCATGTCGATGCCCGCGCGCTCCAGGTCCGGTAGAAGCCCGCCCCCATCGATATCACGACGATACTGTATGAGAACCGCGTTACAAAACTCTGCTCTGCGCTCCCCTTCGATTACTCGACCGTCCTGTCGTTGCAATTCCGGCAACGAATGACCGACCCACCCTGCCACGGTCCGATACATCCGTCCGCCGTCGTAGCTCTCTTTGCTTCCGGTGCCACCCCACGTCTCGATGACATAAACGATCGCCGCACCGTTCGCAGCACGGACATCCTTGGTGAAATCCATCTCCGGCGGCATCCAAGCATTGATGACGAGGTCGTACGCCGGCGACTCCTCCATAAGCACATCCTCGCTATCGCCACGGCCTCGCTTCGCCACGAAGTGCTCCACGGTTTCAGCATGGAATGAAAAACGACGGTCGCCGACATGCGCCATAGCGGCTTCTGTCATGGTCTCCGCCTCTGGATCAACGATGGTGTACGCGACATCGAGACCGTTCTCCTCGGCAAGACCGACAAGCAGGTCCGCAAGGGCCGCGTTCGCTCCGCCGACCTCGAGAATACGCAAAGGACCGCCCGTTCCCCGGGCGGCCTGCATCTGTTTCCCGATCGCAAGGATGCGCGCAACCTCGACCTTCCGTGGCATCCAGTACATCGGCCATGTTTCCATGAACTCCTCGAAGCTGCCGACGTCTTTCATGTCGACGCACGACGCCCAGACACGCCCAGACGCCTGCTCGTGAGCACGGCGCAGGGCGTGGTCGTCGTTCGTCATACTACATCGTCATAATCTCCGTTTCCTTGTCCTCCGCGATCTTTTTGATCTTCTCGTTGTACATCGCGGCGAACTTGTCGAGCTCCTCGAGGAACTTGTACTTGTCGTCCTCAGGAATTTCCTTGTCTTTCTCCGCCTTCACGATGACCGCCTTCACCTCGTCGCGCGCACCGCGGACGCCCACACGGGCTTCTTCGACCTTCTCGTGCATGACCTTGATAAGATTCTTGCGCGTCTCTTCCGTGAGAATAGGCAATACGATGCGAATGACGGTTCCCTGCACGGTAGGATTCAGACCAATTCCGGCTTCCGTGATGCCGCGCTCGATGTCTTTCGTCACGGATTTGTCCCACGGCTCGATAACGATGGTACGAGAATCCGGGGTGGAAATGGACGCGAGCGTCATCAGTTCCTGGCGCGTCCCGTACGCTTCAACATGGATATGCTCCACGAGCGCCGGCGTGGCACGACCCGTACGAAGCACGGACAGCTCGGAATGAAGGAAGGCGATGGGTTTTTCGAAAAGGTCCTTGTACTGCGCGATCTCCTGTTTCATACATGATTACTTGAATTGCGTGACGCCCATATACAACACGCTCGGATTCGACCTGTCAACGAGGAGCGCTGTCGCGGCACGAGTCGTCGGGAGTTTCTTTGGCACCCAGTTTACGCCTCCGTTCGGGCTGCGATAGAACGTCGTTGACGTGCCGTAGTAGATGCTGTTCGCATCCTTCGGATCCACGGCCACAGCATGGATGACCGCGCTCGATGCCGGCGTGAGCAACTCCATCGCAGTCCACGTCGTGCCGCGATCCCTCGACACGATGAGCCCTTGCTTGACCGCCGCGACGACTACCTGCGGATCGCTCACTCCGAGCGCCATGTCGTACAGGTCTGCGGTGTCACGAATCTCCTTGTAGTTCTCGCGTAGATCGAGCCAGTTCGCGCCAGCATCGTCCGTGCGCCAAATACCGTTCTTCTCCGTACCCGCATAGACACGACGGCTATCGTCCGCGGAAGCAACCATGCGCTTCACCCCGCTCCGGAAGGAGGTGACCGGCTTCCATGACACGCCACTGTCTTCGGACTTGAGCACGTCGCCGCCATCGTTTCCGATCCAGACAATGTTTGGATTGAACGCATCGACCACGATTGCCGTCATGACACGAGCCGTGCGGGTGTCGAGATACGTCGCTTCGTACGTTCGGGAACAGTCGGTGGACTTGAGGATGCGGTTCTCGGATGTGACGTACACGACGCACTTGTTCTTCGGATCTACGGCGATGGCGTTGATGCGGCCGCGACGAAGTTGCGCCGGTTGGTACCAGGCAATTCCACCGTCATAGGAAAACCACATACCGTTCTCGGATGTGCCGACATAGATAGCGTTCGGATCTTGCGGGTCCTGCGCGATGGTCACGACGGAATACGCGCCGATACCGCGCGCCGAGCCGTCCGTCGTCGGAATCGCGACCCGCTGCGTCCAAGCATCGCCCTTATCCACGGTCTTGAAGATACCACCGTTTCCGGCACCGCCCTCTCCGGTCTCGATGGTGATGCATCCCGCGCCAACGAAGACGATGGCGGCGAGGAGCAAGGAAAACATGCTGCGTGATGACATACGTGATGATGGTAAGGCTTCACGGACAAGCATAGCACGCCGCCGCCTCAAAGCGCGAGGACAAAATGCTCCAGCGCGGAGCGCGGATTGACGTTCCGTGCGACACGCTCACGAGCATCCTCAAGCTCATGAAGCGCCGCCTCCGCGCCACCTTGACGCATAGTGGCAGCCCATTGCACGAGTCGTGCGCGCTCGTCGGCGTGCGTCAGCGCGGCATCGGCGTCATGTTGGAGCAACAAGACATCCCGCAACAACTCGGCTGCGAGGTCAAGAAACGCGTCAGCGACGATGCCGAGTTCGATGAATGTCGCCTTTGCCGGGAAAAACGCACCAAGTGCCTTCCATCGTTCCGCGACCGACAATACGGGCAAGTCGATAATGGCGTCACGCATGGTCCGCACGGCGTCGAGCTCTTCCGGTCGCTCCGCGAACCGCAACGCCAGACCGGGTCTCCCTGCAGACAATCGCGCATACAGGTCGGCATCGCCCTGCGCGACACCTCGCGCCACCAGCCCATCACGGACGTCCTCGATCGCGACACGCGGGAACCTCAGCATCTGGCAACGCGATCGAATGGTCGGCAAGACATTCTCCGCATCGTCCGCGAGCAGGATAAGGACGGTCTTCGGGTGCGGTTCTTCCAAATGCTTCAGCAGCGCGGAAGCCGCATCTTCGCTCAACAGATGCGCATCCTCAATCAGTACAACTTTCCAGCCACGCATCATCGCGCCGAGCGAAAGCCTGCTGCGCACGTCACGAATCTGCTCGATGCCGATACCGCTTGCCACAGCGCCAGTCTTCTCGTCCACGCCGCGTTCCACGTGGAAAAAATCCGGGTGCGCGGAAAGCTGATGCGTCTCGAGGAGCGCCTCCGCAAGCGCACGGGCGACGACGCCTTTCCCGACATGCGCCGGCCCGACGAAAAGGTAGCCATGCGCCAATCGGCCGCTCTCAAAAGCACGCGACAGCAGACCGACCGCGGCACCATGGCCGATGATTGGGTGCTCTGTAACGATGCATTGTGTGGCGTCGATCTTCATAGGTGAGCGAAGTATAGCAAGCGTCCGGGAAAGCGGGAGTGGCGTCCTCGACGCATTGACAAAAGTGCAGAACCATGCTACGTTCCGGTCGGACACTTTCGTCCTTTGTGGAGGTTTTCATGGCCAAGCGTCGTGGTAGCGAAGGTATCTTGTTCGACGAAGTCGATGGCGAAGAGAGCGAGGCGCTGTACCGCCACATGCGCGGCGAAGAGGAGCCTGCGGAGCGCGATCCCCTTCGGCGCTTCGACCGCGAGGACATCGAGGACATCGCCTCCCTCTCCAGCTGACGGCTTCTCCGGCCCGTACACCATGCGTGTACGGGCTTTTTTGTCAGCTATTATTGACAAAAAGACGTATTTATGCTATGCTCATCGTTGTCGATAGATGAGGGATTTTCCCTTGTCCAACCCGTTCTCTACATTTGGAGGTTCTCATGGCACGTTTCCACGCCGCTGGCCGGAAAACCGCTCGCCCCGCCAACACGACCCCGCTCCGCAAGGATCTGGACCGTCGGGAAGAAGCTTTCGATACGTCGCAGCGCGTGTTCGACGCATTGCGTGCAAGCACCACTCGCGGCAGCAGTCATGTGGACGCCGCGACCGAGCTCGCCGGCTGCACTCGCTACTGCGCCGGCGCGCTGATCGACGGCTTCCGCCTGCTCGATGCCGACGGTGATGATGACGGCAGCGCGTACGAGCCCGGTTCGTGCAGCCCGTTCGACGCCGAGGAGCGGTTCCTGGAATCGGTGCTCGATCACCGCATCCACACGCTCGAGCAAGATCTCGAATCTCACGCCGCTGAGCTCGAGGAATACCTGGAGCAGAACGGCGCACCGTTCCCCATCGACGTCTTCCGCGCCGATGGCAGCTGCCCCACCAGCCGCAAAGGTCGCAAGGTGACGGGCACACGTCGCGTGACGATCGACATTCGGACCGACCGTCGCGATGCCGTGACCAACACACTCGGTAGCAAGCTCCTCGCGAGCATCGCGAAGAGTGGCAGCGCGACCGCGCTCGACGTGAAGCCCGATCCGCTCCCGCACCGCGCCCGCCGTCTCCGCGACGGCGTCATCAGCCGCTCAACCAAGCACGCCTGAACATCCGTATCATCGCCGTAGCGCGATGACATCCGATCCCGACCTGCATGTCATGCACGGTCGGGATTTTCTTTTCTGAAGTTATCCACAAGCTCCCTTTTCAGTTTAAAATAAGCTCAATGGTGTAAAAGTGTCAGCTTCTTGACACTTTTATTCCTTTTGCATACGGTCCTTGAGCCCTGGGGAAAACTCATTCACCTGTCGCTCGAATGCCATGCATGACGACTATCTCGCCCACATCGAACGCGCGTTGGAACGCGAGCTCCTGTACGGATGCACCGATCACGATATCCGTCAGGACCTCCGTCTCGATGCTCGCGCGACGTATGCCGCCCACCGAGCCGCGGTAGACCTCATTCGCGAGCTCCGTGAACAACCCGACTTGCGTGTCTGGTACAGCGCCTCCCGACGCCATCCGCTCCCCCATAACGACACTTTCATAGACGTCTATGTCGACGAAAACGGTTTCCACTACTGGATCGAACCCCGCTCCCTCTCCGTCCTGCAGTCTTTTCCAACGAAGGATCACTATCCGGCAACACGGACGGCTCGCGCTCGAAAAGAACGGACGAGCGTCGCACCGATCCGAGAAAAGGCCGTTTCTCTTCTGAGGCGCCTTGTCCCGGATTTCGAGGATCGCTATACCCGCCTGCACCCGTTCGAAGGAAACGAGGGCGGCGAACTCTATCATTTCCGCTGGGACGACTACGCGTCGCCAAGCGCGGACGATGACGAACCACCGCACGTACGCATCAGCCTCTCTTCGGACGGCCGCCTGCAGAGCTTCACGAACACGCTCTCCCCTGCCTCCAACGGCTGACGCGGAGCGGGTGGGTCGCGGAACGACAAACCCTGAACGCGCCATGACGCACTCCTATTCCTGCTCGGGATTGACCCACCTAAGGGCGGGATGCCGGGCTACATTGAATCAGGATGATAGCCCGGCCTTCGGGGCTGAGTACAGCCCGCTCGCAATGACACATTCCACGCGGGTGCTCTGGCGGCCCGTCCGGCAGGACGGCCTGACGCACGAAGATCACCGAGCAAAGGGCGGGTATTTCTTTAGACCCGCCCGGGCAATCGTGCGTCAGGACGGGCTGTCGGACGGGCCGCCTAAAATAGGATATTGCGAGCAAAAAACCGTCGTGAAGATAAGCGGGTTTTCTGATTGACGAAAAGGCGTTTCTCCGCTATGGTCGCTTGTTCCGCGGGTCGTCCCCGGAGCGTGGTCCTTTTACCAAGGAGCTACCCGTGCAAGCACGCCTGCCCATCGATGCTCACGTTGCCGAAATCACGGATACCGTCCGACGCCATCAGGTCACGGTCATCGCCGGCGAGACCGGTTGCGGAAAGACCTCGCGGGTCCCGCTTATGCTCCTGGACGATTGGTCCGGCAACGCCGGCCAGATCGTCTGCACGCAACCGCGCCGCATCGCCGCCATGGCAGTGAGCGCGTATGCGTCCTCGCTCCATGGTACCGAACTCGGCACCGAGATCGGCTACCAGATCCGCCACAAGAACGTGACGGACTCGACCACGCGCGTGAAGTACGCGACCGAGGGCATCCTCCTCCGGGAAATGCGTTCGGATCCGCTGCTCAGCAAATACGCCGTGATCATCTTGGACGAGGTGCATGAGCGCGGCATCAACCAGGACGTCCTCATGGCGCTGATGCCGGCCGTCCTCGCGGCGCGTCCGGAGCTGAAGCTCGTGCTCATGAGCGCGACACTCGACGAACAGCGTTTTGCGCAGGCGTTCGATGCCCCGGTGATCCACGTCAAAGGACGTACACATCCGGTGCACATCGAATATGTCGGCAGCTCGCCCGACGTCATCCGCCACGCGGCGGACTTCACCGCGCGCGCGCTCAAGAAGACCCACGGCGACGTCCTGGTGTTCATGCCGGACGAACGGCACATCCGCCTGACCGTCTCGCTCCTGGAGCAGCGACATGCGGACATCGGCATCTACGCGCTCTACGGCAACCAGTCGCCCGATGAACAACGAGCGGTGCTGGACCGTACTAGGCGCTCAGTCATCGTCGCGACGAACATCGCCGAGACGTCCCTGACCCTCGACGGCCTCACGGCGGTCGTGGACTCGGGACTCATCAAGGAGATGTCGTACGACCCCGCATGGGCGGCATCGACGTTCCGCGTCGTGCCGCACGCGCGGGCCGGCTGCGACCAGCGAGCCGGACGCGCGGGCCGCACGCAACCGGGAATCTGCTATCGCTTGTATAGCGAGGCCGAGTTCCGCCAGCGTCCGGCGTACACCGTCCCAGAGATCCTGCGTTCGTCGCTCGAACCCGTCCTGCTTGCGCTGAAAGGCATCGGCCTGGACAGTGACGAGCTCCGCGAGCTGCCGTTCCTGAACCCGCCTTCGGCGGCGCTCTGGGACGACGCTCGCGACCGCCTCATCCTGCTCCGCGGCCTCACGCCGGACGGACACCTTACCAAGGACGGCGAACGCATGAGCGACATCCCGTTGCCACCAGCGGTGACACGGATGGTGCTCGCCGCGACCGACCTCCGATGCGTCCGTTCGGTCGCCACCATCGCCGCGACGTTCGCCACGCGACCGGTCTTCGTGCGTCCGCAGGGCGAGGAGGAAGACGCAGACGCCGCTCACGAGCGGTTCCGCGTCGACTTCTCCGACTTCCTCACGACGCTCAAGGCCGTCACCGCATGGCGGCTCAGCCGCGACCGCATGGCGTTCGCCAAGGCGAACTACCTGCACCAGACCGCGCTCGAGGAGATCCTCGACGTGGAAGCGCAGATTATCGCCATCCTCGAAGAGGACGGCGTGCCAGTGACGCACACGCACGGTGCCGAAGCGGTGGGCAAAGCCATCGCCAAGGGGCTCATCGCGAACCTGCTCATGAAGGACGAGACCGGCAAGACGTACCGTGGACGCCGCCTCAAGGGCATCAAGATGTTCCGCGGATCGTCGCTGCGCGGACGCGTCTCACCGGAGTACCTCGTGGCGTCCGGCGTCATCGAGTCATCGGAAACGTACGCGCGCGGCCTGCACGCGGTTCCCGCCGCGTGGCTCCCGGATATCGTCCCCTGCGACGAGATCCTCCGCACAGTCCCCTCGTTCCGCTTCCTCAAGCGGACGACGAAGCGGTCGCAACAAAAGCGCGAACGACGCCGTTCGGAACGCCCGTACGGCGACCGTCGCAAGCGTACTCACTGACAACGAAAGCCCCGCACCATCACTGGTGCGGGGCGTTTTTCTTTTCTAGGACCCTCACCGCATCCGCCGGACAGCCCGCACGAACCGGTCACCGCGATCGAACTCGTTGATGAACAGTCCGAAGCTCGCACAGCCCGGCGAAAGAAGAACAGTATCGCCTTTCTGCGCAAGTCCTGCCGCGATACGCACAGCCTCGCCCATGTCGCGAGCGCCGACTGTAGCCGCGAATCCTCCAGCCTTACGAAGTGCGGCTTCCATCTTGACCGTCGCCGTACCATCGAAAAGTACGAGATGCGCAACGCGTTTACGAACCTCCTTTGCCCACTCCCCGAATACGAGGTTCTTGTCTGTGCCGCCACCGATAAGGATGATGCGACCCCTATTTCCGCCCTCAGCGAGCGCGTCGAGTGCCGCGATGACGCCATCCGGCGACGTGGCGGTCGTGTCGTTCACGAACGTAACCCCACCCTTGATTGCGACCGTCTCAATGCGTCCGGGAATACCCTTGAACGCGCGAATGGCGCCACGGATGTGCTGCAACGGAACCCCTGCGGCATGCGCGATGACCGCGGCCATGACGGCGTTCATCGCATTGTGGCTGCCTGGAACGCGCAAGGCGTTCCGTGGAACGAGCAGGATGTCGCGACCGTCGTCGCGGAGCATCAGGTTGCCGTTCTTGAGGAATCCCCCGTCGCGACCCTTCGCGAGCGGCTTGGCGGAGCACCAGCGCACCTGCGCCTTCGTGCGTTTTGCCGCAGCGACGACGCGCGCATCATCGGCGTTGAGCACCGCGACATCACCCTTGTCTTGATACCGGATGATGCCGACCTTGGTCGTCGCATAGTGCGCCATGTTCCGATACCGATTGAGATGATCCGGAAGGATGTTCGTAATCGCCGCGATATGCGGACTACGATGATGCGGTTCCAGACCCTCGAGCATCCATGATGACAGTTCGAACGCGATAGGCGGCGCCTTGGCGCCACGACGCTTCGAGATGGCGAGAAGCTTGTCCAAACCATCCATGACCGAAATACGGATGTTGCCGCCCACGACGGCACGGCGATCGTGACGGCGACACATGTCCGCCACAAGCGAGGTCGTGGTGGATTTTCCGCGCGTCCCCGTGATACCGATGACCGGAAACGGGCAGAGCAGGAAGAACAAGCTCACGTCGGTCTCGACGGGAACTCCGGCTTTTTCCGCAACGACAATGAACGGATTGCCGTTCGGTACGCCTGGCCCCTTGATGACGATGTCCGCATCGCGGAAATCCTCCTCGCGATGCCTGCCAAGGACGTAGGTGAAACGATGGAACAGGCGCTTGTCCCCGCGATGGGTCGCGCGGATGAATGCCCGTTCGAGCGTCGCGATCGATGACGCCAACGCATGCTGATCCTTAAGATCCGTGACCGTCACCTTTGCGCCGTGACGCAGGAGCCACAGTGCCATACCGGAACCGCCGCCGTTGAGCCCCAGCCCCATGACGGTGACACGCTTGTTTCGGAACCAGTCCGATGTGGTGGCGACAGCCTCCTTCTTCACATCGTCCGCAGTTTCACGTCGTAGAGGACGTCTTCCGCGCGACGCATCGCGTTCTTTGCCTGGTCGAACTTGGTGCGAAGGGTACCTTCGAGGTCGATGGCAAGCAGCGATGCGATGATATCGTCCATGACGTCCTTGATCTTCACCACCGCATCCATGTCGCCGTCCGTTGCCGCCTTCACCTGACGCCGCTGCAATTCGCCGACCAGATCGCAGAGTCCGGAAAGATAGATATCGTCGTCGACATCCGGATACTCCACCGTACCGACCGAACCATCCTTGGCAAACTGACGGTACAGCGTGGCTTCCACAAATTCTTCCAACCCAGCACGATAGGCACCGACGCCGTCGAGCGACGGAATGTCCTTAATGCGCTCGCGCGCCTGCGCAAAAAGCGTATCCGCCTCTTTGAGCAACGTATCAGCTCCCTCTGTATCACCACGGTGCAACGAAAAAATCGCGCGCTTGGAGGCATTGAGTGCGTCGCCGGAGCATTTAATAATCTCCCGACGCCCTTCAGACGTCGCAGCCTTGCGCTCGCGGATGCTGGCAAGGTACGCCTTATCGAGCATACGGCGGCGTACCGGCCGGTGCGAACTTCGCGTAGAGGTCCGTGATACGCTTTGCCTGCTCGGCAGACGTTCCGGTCGAACGGATAAGGCCCTTCTGGACGCGAATATGCTTGCGGACGGACTTCGAGAACGACGGTTTCTTGGACATAAGGTGGTGGTTAGTGTGCACCCAGTATCCCCTCTTCCTCCCCGATTGGCAAGGTGCCATCGGCAACAAAAAAGCCCGCACTCAAGATGAGTGCGGGCAACATCAGACGCATTCCCGCGTCGCCGATTCCTGCGGGATCCACTCCATGCAATCCGCGCGGAGGCTATCAAACGTCCGGAGCGTCTTTCCGTCCTCCCCCGGTGTCTCAGTGACACCGTAGGAGATGTCCGCGAACGTCAGCTTGCGGAACACCTGCTCGTCCGGACGCTCCGCGAAGATGCGGATGCCGGCGGCGAACAGGACGAACGTCAGCACGATGCCGATAGGCCATCGAATGTCGTTCGGGCTGATATTCCAGAACAGGTCGTTCCCTGCCTCCGGAAAGTTCGCAAGCAGGAACAGGACGAGCGCGGCAGCGACCGTGACCATCCATGCGATCCGGATG
Source organism: uncultured Gammaproteobacteria bacterium (assembly GCA_964626205.1). GTDB lineage: Bacteria > Patescibacteriota > Patescibacteriia > SG8-24 > SG8-24 > CAZVED01. The sequence goes on along the minus strand of CAZVED010000001.1, from coordinate 83,591 downwards.
ATCTTGCTTGCGTTGCTGATCTTGCCGGTCCGCAGGAAGCGACCGAAGGCGCGTAACAGGAACTCCAGCCACCGGAAGCGCGCCCACATGAGCGGGAACGACGGCCAGGTCACTCGGATCATGCTGATCCACGTGCCCGTGTTGATGTCCGTGACGGTCCGCTTGGATCCGTCGTCGACCACCTCCGTCCTGCGCCCTGCGGCATGCGTATGCCCATGGACAATGACTTTCACGCCCGGCTTCGCACGTCGGATACGCTCCAACCACCGGTCCATCGCGCCCTTGTCCTCCCAGATCGTGCTTACGAGCACGGCCGAGACGAGACCCATGCGGCGCAGCCAACCTTCGGTCCAGAACGGAAGGATGAGCCGGAACACTGTCACGAGGAACCAGTATGCCGCAGTACGGCACCAGCCCCACGAGTACAGCAACGCGTGGATCCAGACGTGCGACCCTTCCGCGTAGTGGTTCCGTCCGATCTTCTCGTTACGGAGCTTCATCTGGTTGACGGCTTCGGACCAGCGGGCGCCGAAGTTCATCTCCATGTACGGAAGCCCCTTGCCGCGCCCGAAGCGCGGATGCCGGATGCATTTGGGCGGCGTGGAGTTGATCGGGTCGGCGTTGTTACCATGCTCGAAGAGCAAGCCGTCACGCTCGAACCGGAACACTCCATGCTCGCGCTCGTCCTCATCCACGAAGACGACGCGCGCGCGACGACCAGGGTCGATACCCCCGATGCGCCAAGCGATAAGCCGTTGCACTTCCGGCCAGATGAGCTGCTGATCGTGGTTGCCCGGCAGGAACACGATTTCCGTGTCCGGCCGTGCGAGAAACCGCGCCAGCGCGTCGAAGTAGACGGGGTGCCCCTCGATGATGACACGCATCTTCTCGACACCTTCGTACTCGTACTCGATCTCCGACGCCTTGAAACGACCGTTCCAGCGGACCGCGAGGAAATCGTAGTTGTCACCATTCAGAACGAGCGTGGTCCGATCGTACCCGGACGCCTCTTCGCAGAGACGGTCCATGAACGCGGAAAACTCCTCGTCGTGCGGGAAGTCCTCCAACGGATTCGCCACGCGGGCGACGGGAATCTCTTCGCCGCGCATCCGGCGACGAAGACGCTCCCACGACGACAGGCGCTCCTCCTCCATGATGAAGGCGCCCTCGGAGAGATGCTGGTCACTCACCGAGACATAGCGCGCTTTTCGGCGCAGTCCGGTGACCGTGAGATCTTCCATACGACCTCCTTCATGTACGGGGTTTCCCCCACTTCCTCCTATCATACGATGCGCCTCCGGTCAAGCCTGCCGGAGACCATAGACGGCAAGGACGCGCGTCGTGATGACGCCCCAGTCGTACTCCTCGCGCACCCACCTCTGAGCACGCTCACCGCGCTCCCGGACGATCTCCGGATGGTGCAGTAATTCCCCCATGGCCTCACGGAGATCATCCACGTTCGCATTGGCAAAAGAGAGCCCGCTATGGTCGATGGACTCCACGTTCTCCGGAATATCGGACACAAGAACACACCTGCCCGCGCCCATGGCTTCCAGAATGGAGATGGACAACCCCTCCGCTTCGGACGGATGCACATAGAGATACGCGTTCGCGTACAGCTGCCGCAACGCCTCACCGGACTGGAAGCCGGTGAAGATGACCGAGCTTGATCCGGACGCCTGATCCTGCAGCCCAGCGACATAGGGTTCCGTTCCGCCCCCGTCCCCGACCACGACGAGCGGCATGTCGGTCTCAAGGCCGCCATATGCGGCGATGAGGTGGTGGATGCCTTTCTGCGGCACGAGTCGCGCGACCGTCAGAATGTACCGCTCCGGCGTAAGTCCCCATCGAGCGAGACGGTCGTTTCCGCGCGACGCGACAATGTTCGCGCCGTTCGGAATATAGATGGCATCCTTTCGATGCACACGTTTGCAATACTCCTGAATGGTCTTGGAAACCGCGATGGTCGCGTGCGGAAACACGAGTGCCGCCCATTCCGCATACGCAAGGTACGCACGGGCGAACGCTCCCCACTTCCCGTGCCGCCGATCGACGCTGTGGAACGTCACGACCACACGCGCGAACGGAGCGAAGATGCGGGGAATCCATGCGAGCGTCGCCGGTCCTATGCCGTGATAATGAAAAACGTCCGCGCCAGCGAACAGCGCAAGCACCGTTGCGGTAAAGGAATACGTGACGGCATCGAGGTGTTTCGTGGGGATGGATGGCGCCACGCGGATCTCTACGCGGTCCGGCGTCATGGCGCCGGGAACGGGCGCGTACCGCTCACGAACATACAGGATAACCTCATGGCCGCGCGCAGCAAGACGCGTCGAGAGTTCCTCGACGTGTCGCTCAACGCCCCCAGCATCCTTCCGCACCGGAAGGCCTTTTTGTCCGATCATGACGATGCGCATATGAGAAAAGTATAGCATGGAGACGGATTGACATGTTGGCGTTTCCTTGATAGGGATATCCTGCGATTCCGCTCATTTCCCATCATACGGAGAGCCTCATGCGCCACCTGATTCTGTCCTGCGCCTTGCTCCTCCTCGCTACCTTGCCAGCCACGGCACAGTCCATTCCGGGCGCGCGGGTGACCGAAGCGGTGACCCTACTCGATGGTGCACCCATCGGTACGCGATACATCGGCGCGACCCACGGAGTCGTTGCGGTATGGCTCCTCGGTTCCAATGAACCAGTCCGAGCAATCAATGTCTGGAAGGGCGCATCCACGGACCCAGCGTTCTCGCTCCGTGCCGCGCGCGGTGGCGGCGTCGGAACCGTCTACGAGGTCACCGACCCGCCTGGCTACGTCACGCTCGCCTTCCGCATGAACGTCCGCGATCATTCCGGGCGCCCATGGTTCAAGGCCGTGACGACCATCACGGCAACGGACGAGCTCGCGGACGACGTCCGCGTCGAGGATGGCATCGCCTACCTCGCAGACGTAACGTCCTCCGCACGAAGCATACTCGCCCAGCGCCGCGTCCGCTCGACGATCCCAGGCCATGCGAAAGAAACGGTCGGAACGCTCGTGTCTAACCTGACGCTCATGGCGCTCCCCATCGTGGAGCGCGTAGCGCCAGAGATCGCTGCCGGCATTGCGCCAGAAACGGCAATACGCCGTGCGTTCACCGGATTCGCCGTGAACCGCGGGGACGCGTTCGACTACGCCGTCTCCCCGGTCGGCGCGCGTGGCGCATACCAGTTCATGCCGAAGACGTATCGTGGCATGCGTCAGACCTACCGTCGCGCGCGACTCGACCCGAACTTCATCCGCGGTATGCGCGATCACGAGAACGCCGCTATGGCGGAGACCTGCCTCGCGGACGCTATCCTCGCCGACCTCCCGAAGAAGCGCCTCACGCGCTTCATCGCGGCAGGCGACGAAGAACTCGGCGCATTCATCGCGGCTACCTACAACGGCGGTCCGAAATACTCGCATCGCGCACTCCTCCGTCATGGTGACACGTGGGCGCAAGAACACTCCTGGCGCATCGACCGCAAGCGTCCAGGCCTGCTCAAGCCCACCGTCCATTACGTCCAGACGTTTCGCGCCGTGTACCGCTTCCTACAACAAAACACCCCCGGCTGACCGGGGGTGTTTTTTCATCAGGACCTATGCGCCGCCGGTCCATTTCGCGATAGTCGTGAAGACGCCCGGCTTCAGCATCTTCGCACCGAAATTCCTCCGAAGATCATTGGCGCCTGCGCGGATGGTCTGTACCAGGAAGCGCCCTTCCGGCGTATCCTGCTTTCCCGCATCCAGCATCGCTTTGTAGGCATTCATCTGCAATGTCAGGTCTCTCGCCTCTCCTTCCCCAATGTTCACGGCAAACGACTCATCCATGCCGTAATAGTCTGATTGCTTCCCGATATCGAACTCATATCCGTTCCGCAGTACGCCCGGGATTCCAGAGGCCCTACCCTCGACAGCAACGCTGATGACACGCCCACCATCGTCCGTCTCGAACATCGCACGACCCCCATCGAACGTAAACCGTCCGCTCTCAAGCGTCGTCTTCGCTGTCTCTGCGATATCCTGAACCGGCACCTCTGAAACGACATCGCCGCCCGTACGCAAGCCGCCCTGTGTGGCCTTGATCTTCGCAATAACCGCATCGCGCGCCTCGTCGGACACACCGACCTCTTCACCCGGCTTCAGCAGCGCGTCATCCAACGATACTGGACCCTCAGCAGCAGGCTCCGTGTCTCCATTAGGTACCTCCGACGATGCAGGCTCAGCAATCTCCTCAGGCGGCGCATCAGGAAGGATGTCTGACGACACCGCATCGGAAGGCGCTTCATGAATGATGTCTGGCGGAGCATCGACAACGCCTTCCGCCGCAGATGGTAGCGTTACAGCTTCCGTGATGACAGGCTCCGTAAAGACAGGTGTCGTGTTCGTACCGAAAAAGCTGTCCGCCATCTCGAGCCCGATTTTACCAGCCTCCGCTCCAACCTTCGTCGCGGCTTTCGCCACGCCGCCGACAGCCTCCGCGAGCACTCCGGTTCCGACGAGGGTTCCGACCCCTACCGCGACTCCCTTAAGCGCAGCATCACGAATACCCCGCTTTTTCGCGACCTTCTTGAGACGATCATTCGCGGCATCCATTGCCTCTCCGAGATACTCCGTCGTGAGAAGTCCGCGCTCCAGCGCCGACTTCTCGCGCGTGCCGAGCTCGGCCTTAAGGCGCAAAAATTCCGCATCCTTGGAAACCGCACGGCCTCCAGTCGCCGCCTGTGCACGCAATGCATCCATGCGTGACAGCAGCTCCGCGTAATCCATTTTCTTCACTTCCGCCTGGGACAGACTCTTCTGCCGATCGAAGAAATGCCGCATGCCATCGAAGGAACTTGCCGATCCGAAAATGCCTCCGAGGACGCGCCTTGCGGGAATGGTCGCGGCCACCCCAACAGCGCCACCGAGCGCGAAACCTCCGCCCATCAAGGCGATGTTCACGCCGGAACGCAAGCTCACACCGCGCGCGACCATACCACCGATCTTGCCCGTCGGCTTCCAACCGAGCTTGGTGAGGTTCTGATCGCCGAGCCACTTGTATGCGTCGTAGACTTTTCCGCTCACGCCTTTTTCCTTCGTCAAAGCGGCACCTGCAGCATCCGCGAGGAGCATTTCTTCCTTGTTCTTGCGGTAGGCCTTCTCACCGACGTACTCCGCACGCATGGCCTCGTAGTCCTTCTCGGCTTCCACGAGCTCTGCGGCAAGCATGGACTTCTCGGAAGCGCCGCCAGGCAGCAATGCACGGATACCGCCAATGCCGTCGTACTTCGTCAGTTTGGCGCGCAACGTCGCGACTGTCTCACGTTTTGTGCGCATCTCCTTGGCGTAGGTACGGAGGTCCTCGATGCGTGTCGCGGAATGCACAACTTCGGCCTCTCCAGCAGACGCCGTAGCAGCAATACCTTCCCCCTCTGCAGGACGCGCCCACTTTCCGGAATCTGCAACCAACGCCTCTTCCATACCAGCCTTGTCGGTGATGACAAACTCGTCCATGGAATCCTTGAACGCATCAAACTCTCGTTCTGCTTCCGTAACGATCGCATCGTTCTCCTTCTGCTCATCTGGTGCCAGCGACCCCCCGTCCTCCGCAGCCTTCTCTTCGATACGCTTCTTTCCTGCATGAACACGCTCCTGCCATTTTCGCGCCAAGGCGAACGCCGCTTCTTTCGCCTCCTGCTCGGCACGATCTTCACGCTCTCGCGCAGCGTCAGCAGACATCCGCTCGCGTCCCTTATTGTCAGCCAGCGAAAACTCGACCGCCCGCGCAGCCTTCGCAGCCCGTTCCTTCTTCTCCGCGGCAATCTGCTCCGGCGTCAACGCCAATTCAAGACCGCTCCCCTGTGCGGTATCCTGCTCATTTTGCAATTTTTCCGACGGTGTCTCGTCACCGGAAAGCTCCGGTGACTGCGGCGCTCCCGATCGTTCAGGTGCTTTCATAGGCGTTCACCTTACATCGTTTTCTTGATATCGTCTGCAATCCGTTCCGCCCGTTCACGATCCATACGACCGATAACACGCACCAGCAACGCATCTTGCCGCTTCCGCAAAGCCTCCATAACGACCACGTGCGCATCGCTCAGCCGCTGAATCAATGTTGCTTTCGGCACTGCATCCGCCATAGCGCGTCAAAGCACGTCTTCATCCTTCGCTGCGTCGGCCAATTCGGCTTTCACTTTCTCTGTCTCCTCGGCGATGATCGCGGTGATGTCCGGGACCTTCGTTGCCATGTACGCCAACAATTCCTCCGGCTTCTCTTCGAGCTCGGCAATCGCGATGACATCATCTTCGGACAACGCATCAATAAGACGCAACATCACGCGTCGCTCCACGAGCTGCGCCATCTGGTCGAGCAGTTCCGCCCGCTTGTTCTCAGGGAGCTCCTGCAGGCCAAGCTGGGCGATGACGTTCTCCTTAAGGTCGAATTCCTGATCGGTCATGACCGTGCAGTTACGCGAATAGTATGAGGAAAGTATAGCAAAAAATAGGCTCAATCGCAACCGCTATCCGACCGTTGCCTGTACCGTCATGCCATGCTATTGTTGTCCTGCTCAAAAATGGACTCCGCGCCGGTAGCTCAGCCGGTAGAGCAACAGCCTTTTAAGCTGATGGTCCCGGGTTCGATCCCCGGCCGGCGCACCAAAGAAACGCCCCCACTCACGTGAGGGCGTTTCTTTTTACATCACTTCCGTCTCCACCATGAAGTCGTCGTACCGCGCCTGCAAAGCCTCCTTCAACTGCGCGACATCTTCGTCGTCATGGATCTCCTGAAACTCGAACTTGTCGTCGAGCACCTCGTCGACCATCTCATGCCAGTCTTCGCGGCTCATCGCGCCTTCTTCGCGTGCCTTCTCTTTGACCTCCTCGTACAGATCGTCGACCGTGAATGCAAGATTATCCATAATAATGATGATGGTGGCTGTTTCCGGCAGCATACCACGGAAAGAAAAAAGACGGCACAAGCGTGCCGTCATCGGTCAACTGTCATCGAACGGGGTCTCGTCCGTCGTCGTGGAGAACGGGCCCGGCGCACGTGGTCGCAAGCCGGAGCGATCGAGCCGGGATACGGCGCTCCGCTTTATCCGACCGGCCTCGATGGAGGTGACCGTCGCGATGCCATCCATCGGCGGCGGCAGCATGGTGCGTGGCCGACCTTCCGGCAACGGATGCGAGAGAAACTCATCCACCTCGGCGTCGAGCTCGTCCGCGTTCGGCTCCGCATCGTCGGCGTACATCGCCTCACCTTTCGGCTTGGCAATGCCAGATGCCCTGCGGATGGTATCCGACATCGCGTCGATCTCACCCTTGAGATTCGCGATAATGCGCGATTCCCTCCGCTCGAAACGATTGAGGCGGAACCATACGTGCGCGCAGACCGCGAGCGCCGCAGCGAGCGCGATCGCCAGCAGGCCGATGAACCTCCACAACGAGGCAATCTGCTCCATGACCATAGGGGCGGTATCCATGCTTCCTCCTCGAAAAAGGACAACGCGTGACCCTACCGCCACCCAACGGTTCTGTCAAGACAAAAAACACCCCTTGCGGAGGGGTGATGGAAGCTAATGGATGGTGTCTCTTGGTCCAGGGCGATCGGCCATCTCCTCAAGGACGTCCTCCAATGTGCCGTCCGCAGCACGGCTTCGCCCCGCGATGATGCGTCGGAGCTCCTCGTTCTGCTCGGCCAGCGCATCGGCGTATGCGCGCAACGCCTTCGACCGCCGCCGCTCGTGGAGCGCGAACGCCAGCATGATGAGCGCGAAGGCGCCGAATACGAAAATGACGAGACCCCACGCAAGCTGGTCGGACATGAAGAACCTCCTTTCCAATGACCGTGCATGCACCGTACGTCGGTGCCGACGTGGCGTCAACCGCCCTTGCTTGCGATCCGCAACACGAGCTCCGCGACAACCTCGGCGGCGTCCGCTTGCTCACCAGCAGGAGCAGCGAGTGCCTGCATGCCGCTCCGAAGTTCCTGTAAACGTGCCGCGTCGGCATGCAATGCAAGGACTGTTTCCGCGAATGATGCCGGCGTCACGGTGATCTCATCAAGCGTGATTGCCGCTCCGGCAGCGGAAAAGTGTGCGGCATTCTCTTCCTGATGCGAACGCGGCATCGGCACGATGACGGCAGGCTTGGCGAGCGCGGCAAGCTCGGACAGCGTCCCGATGCCCGCGCGCGTCACGACGAGGTCGGCAGCGGCATAGGCATGCGCCATGGCATCCGTGAGGAACTCGACCGCGTGGTACCGCGGATGCGAGAATGTCGTATCCCCCTTCCCTTTCCCGGTGATATGCAGCACTTGCATCGACACGCCGAGCTCTGGCGTTGCGGCGCGAACGAGCGCATTGAGGCCCGCCGCCCCTGTGCCACCACCAAGCACGAGCAACGTCGGGACGTCATGCTCGAGACCGAAAAGCTCGCGGGCTGTATCACGCGACCCGGACAGCACCGTTCGGCGGACCGGATTCCCCGTCAAAACCGGACGATGTCGCTCAAAATCCTTGAGCGACGGAGCGAACGCAACGGAAACCGACCTCGCGACTGGAAGCGATAACAGGTTAGCAAGCCCTGGGCGGATGTCCTGCGCGTGTATGTGCACGGGAATCCTCAGGAACCATGCCGCCCAAATGACCGGTACCGCGACGAATCCGCCTGCCGAGATAACCGCATCCGGACGCAGACGCCGCAGGAGCCGCAGCGATTGGAAAAATCCGATCTTGATGTTGAAAATATCGGAGATGTTGCGCAACGAAAAATACCGCCGCAGCTTCCCCGACCGAACGACGAAGAACGGAATGCCGGCAGACTCCACCAATGCCCGCTCCGGGCCGGTCATCGTGCCGATCCATGAAAGCTCCGCATCCGGAACGTGGACACGAACCGCCTCCGCGACCGCGAGCAGCGGAGTCACGGGGCCAAGTGTCCCTCCACCAGTGAAAAGAATGCGCCGCATATCAGGAGCGTCGTGTGCGCGAAGCGCTTGTACCTGACTGCTTCGCGATATTCGCCATGATGCCCATTGCCGCCATGATCACCAGCATCGCCGTACCGCCATAGCTCACGAACGGCATCGGCAGACCGGTCATCGGCATGACACCGACCATAGACCCGACGTTGAACAGCGTCTGGAAAAACACCCACGCGACGATACCCGACGCGATAAAACGTCCGAACGCGTCTGGAGCTTCCTGCGCGATACGGAGACCGCGAAGCAGGAACGCCAAAATGAGCGCAAGCACGCCAAGCATCAGGATGAAACCAAACTCCTCGGCCATCACCGCGAAGATGGAATCACCGACGACCTCAGGAAGATAGAGATACTTCTGCCGGGAGTGCCCGAGACCGAGACCGAACAGACCGCCGGAGCCGATGGCGAGAAATGCCTGGTTGATGTGATACCCGGTACCCTGCGGATCGAGCTCCGGATGCAGGAACGTCATGAGGCGCGCGGCGCGGTATGGTGCGCTCTTGATGAGGAGCGCCAGCGCCACGACGCCTGCACCACCCATGCCGAGCAGGTACACCCACGGCGCGCCCGCCAAGAAATACATGGATACCGCGATTGCGGCGATGACCATGAGGCTCCCAAGGTCCGGCTGCAGGATGATGAGGAGTGCTATGGTGCCGAGCGCAATCAGGAATGGGGCGAGGCCGGCAGACAGGTCGCGAACACCCTCCTCCCCTTTCCCTTCGAGCAATGCGGCGAGGTACAAGAGGAATGTCAGCTTCACGATTTCCGCAGGCTGCAGGGAAAAGCCGAAAACATTGATCCAGCTGCGGGACGTTCCCCATTCCGCGCCGAGACCGGGAACGAATACGAGCAAGAGCAGGACGACGGAAGCGACGAGCAGTTGCAACGCCATCGTGCGCCAAAACCGATAGTCGATGCGCGACAGGACCGCGAACGCGACGACTCCGGGAAGGATGCCGAAGAACAACTGATGCTTCAGGAACCAGAACGCGTCACCGAACCGCTGGTACGCGACCGGACCCGACGCGGACGTGAGCATCACCAAGCCGAGCACGATGATCGCGCCCAACAATGCGAGGAACACGAGGTCATGCCGCCCGCCCCGCATAGGTCAGCGTTTCTTTTTCTTCGCAGACCGCTTTGCCGGAGCCTTCGCGGCGCCAGTGTCGCCCGCCAACGCGACGCGGAGTACGTCATCCATGGAGTCTGCGAAGACGAACGTCAGGCGCTTGCGTACGTCCTTGGGAACGTCCACGAGGTCCTTCTCGTTACGTCGCGGCAAAATGACCGTTCTCATACCCGCGCGATGCGCCGCGAGGACCTTCTCCTTCACGCCGCCGATCTCGAGCGCGCGGCCGCGCAGCGTGATCTCGCCGGTCATAGCGACGTCGCGGAATGCCTTGCGGCCGGAAAGCAGCGAAACGACGGCTGTCGCCATCGCGAGACCTGCGGATGGTCCGTCCTTGGGAATCGCGCCGGACGGAACATGGATATGCACGTCGACAGCATTGAAATCGTCCGGGATGTGGAGCCGCTTGGCTTCGGACCGCACGAACGACACCGCAGCAGTCGCGGACTCCTGCATGACTTTGCCGAGTTGCCCCGTAAGGATGAGCGCGCCCTTGCCCGGCATGCGCGTCGCCTCGATCTGGAGAATCTCGCCACCAGCTTCTGTCCACGCGAGACCGGTCACGACACCGGCCTGATCCAGCTTCTCTGCGGATGCGTGCTCGAACTTCTCCGGACCAAGGAGCTCCTTCAGCTCCTTCTGGCGAACGACACGCTTCTTCATCTTTCCTTCAGCCGCCGCGCGAGCAAGCTTGCGGAACACCGCAGACAGCTCACGTTCAAGATTACGGACGCCGGCCTCGCGCGTATACGAACGGATGATCGCGCGCAACGCCGCCTCATCGAAAGTCGCCGCGCCTGCGGAGATACCGTGCTCTTTCGTGAGCTTTGGCAGGAGATGCCCTGTCGCGATGCGCAGCTTCTCGTCTTCGGTGTACCCCGCGAACTCGATGACCTCCATGCGGTCCAGGAGCGCGGGCGGGATAGTATCGAGCTGGTTAGCGGTCGTCACGAACATGACGTCCGACAGGTCGAACGGGACTTCGAGGTAGTGGTCGGAGAACGTCGCATTCTGCTCCGGGTCGAGCGCCTCGAGGAGCGCAGCTGCGGGATCGCCCCGGAAATCCGCACCGATCTTGTCGATCTCATCGAGCATGAAAACCGGGTTCTTCGTCTTCGCCGCCGCGATACCTTGAATGATGCGCCCCGGCAACGCACCGACGTACGTACGACGATGACCGCGGATTTCCGCCTCATCACGGACGCCACCGAGACTGATGCGGTGGAACCGGCGGTTGAGCGCCTTGGCGATGGACTTGCCGAGCGACGTTTTGCCTGTTCCCGGAGGACCGACGAAACACAGGATGGGGCCGCGCATCTTGCCGACAAGTTTCTGCACGGCGAGATATTCCAGGATGCGATCCTTCACCTTCGCGAGACCGAAGTGGTCCGCGTCGAGCACGCGTTTCGCCGCCGCCATGTCGATGACGGACGCATCAGCGATTGTCCACGGAAGCTCCGCGATCCATTCGAGATACGTGCGCAGATATGACGCCTCGGGGCTGAACGACGGCATCGCCTTGAGGCGGTCGTACTCCTTGAGCGCGCGCTCGCGTACGTCCTTTGGCAGCTGCGCCTTGTCGAGTTTTGCCTTGAGGTCGTCCGCGTCCGGTTGCGCCCCCATGATGTCGAGCTCCTTCTCGATGGACTTCATCTGTTCGCGGAGGAACATCTCGCGCTGCATTTTGTCGAGTTCCTTGCCGGTGTCTGCCTGGATCTTGGATGCCATCTGCAACACCTTGATCTGGCGACCGAGTGCGGCCGATACCGCATCGAGCTTCTGCTCGATGGCCTCTGCCTCAAGGACGGTCTGCTTCTCGTCGGTCTTCAGCTCGACGTTCGCAGCAACGAGATCGCCGAGCATCCACGGGTCCGTGACGTTCAGGATGACGAGCAGCACATCGAATGGTACCGACGCGCCCATGTTCACGACGCGGCGGAACTGGTTGAGGACGCTGTACATGAGCGCTTCGATGCGCTCGTTCTTCTTGATGACGGGATCCGGCAGCAAGGCGCACACGGCGCGCGGAACACCCTTCTCCTCGACGAGGCCGTGGATGCGCACACGCGAAACACCCTCGGCGAGCACGCGGACGCTGCCGTCCGGCTGCTTCGCGACCTCGCGCACCTTGGCGAGCGTACCGACGCCGTAGATACCGGAAAAGTCGGGCATCTCGGCATCGGCGTCTTTCTGCGTACCGAACGCGATGACGCGCCCGAGCTTCATCGCCTCATCGAGTGCGGCAAGCGACGATGGTCGACGGATGACGAGCGGGAGCGCGATCTTCGGAAAGACGACCGCGTCGCGCAACGGCACGAACGGTACGGCCTTCTCATCCTTGCCGGCGAAGAAATCCTTCGCGAACGTGTTCTCAGCCTGTCCCATAGGAGGTCTGTGATGCTATGCGACTTAACGGATGGTCCCGATGTCCATGAGCGCGAGAATGAGTCCGACGACCGCGGAGACCGCACCGATGATCCAGAACCGCATGACGACCTTCGCTTCCGGCCATCCGATGGCTTCGAAATGGTGGTGGATCGGTGCGGACAGGAACACCTTCTTCCCTCCACGGAGCTTCTTGGAACCAATCTGCACGATGGTCGACACGGCCTCCAGAACGAACATGCTGCCGATAATCGGCAGAAGGAGTGCCGTGTTCGTGAGCATTGCGACGATGCCGAGCGTCACGCCGAGCGACATGGATCCGGTATCCCCCATGAAAAACCGCGCGGGCGTGATGTTGAACCAGAGGAACGCGAGAAGCGCGCCTGCGATGGCTCCGCAGAATGCGGCAAGGTCGGTCTTGCCCTGCGCGAACGCGATGGCGGCATACGTGGCGAACGCGGTGAGCAGCAACCCGCCGGCAAGCCCGTCCAAACCGTCGGCCTGGTTCACCGAGAACGACGTCGCGACGATGACGAGGATGAAGACCGGGATGTACCACGCACCGATGTTGAAGTCGCCGACGAACGGCACATGCAAGAGATCCCACTGCAGCTTCGTGGCGAACCACCATGCACCGACTGCGGCGATGCCGAAGTAGACCATGAACCGGTGCCGGAACCGCAGACCACCGCCGAACGGACCGATCTTCTTCACGTTCCAATAATCATCGACGAGACCGACGAGCGCGCTGGCGACCAATGCCCCGAGCGGCAAGAGCGTCTGCGGGCGCGAGAGGAAGGTAAAATCCATAAAGAACGCCCACCCCGTGAGGACGGCACCATAATGGAAAACGAGCATGACGAGCAGTACCGTCCCCCAGACGATGATGCCGCCCATGGTGGGCGTCCCCGCCTTCGCTGCATGGAGTTTCGCCACGATCGGCGCGGATGCCGCGTCGCGGATCTGCTTGCCCATCCGGTACTTATAAAGAAAATGCGTGACCGCCGGCGTCACCATCATGGCGACGATGAACGACAGCGCGCTGAGGAAGAAAATCTTGATGATGCCAAAGGTGTCCATACGGTCATCGGTTCAATGAGACGGCAATGATACCACCCGCCGCGAGAAGGACCTGTACCACGACCGTCGCGGAAAGCACAAGCGTCCCCAGCAGACGATGCTTCCTCCCTGCAACCGCCGACAAAAGGACGTTCACGATGAATACGATGAATCCTGCCGCGGGATAGAGGAAGATGTGCCACCAAACGCCGATACGGTCGATGCCAAGACCGGCGGTATAATGCAGCCGGAGGAAGTCGAGCGTCCCTAAACGGGGAACGACGAACCAGAGAACGGCAAGCCAGTGCCCCAACAGCACCGTGAAGGCGGCGACAGCAAGACTCACGCCTGCACGGTCCATGGCGCCGAGCAGGAATGAGCGGTAACGAAGAAGGTCAGTCATTCCCGAAGTATACGCCCAATACCCAGCCTTCCTCAACTGTGCTAAAATGAAGGGAACCTCGCCGCCTATGCTCAATGACGAACTCCTGAAGAAAATCCTGCGGAAGACCGGGACTTTCACGCCGAAAGGCCTCGCTGATTTGCTTACGGAAAAGGACGCCTCAGGAAAGGATACGACGCTGGAACAGTTCCTCCTCAAGGAGAAGAAGATGCCCGAGGAGATGCTCTATCGCATCGTGGCGCAGTTCTACAAGCTGCCGTTCGTGAACCTCCGCGACCAGCCGATCCGCCAGGATATCCTCTTCCTCATTCCCGAGCCCATCGCGAAATCGCACGGCATTGTCGCGTTCGATCAGGTAGACGACGAACTCCGCGTCGCGACGCTCGACCCGACAAACCTCCAGACATTCGAATTCATCAAGCGAAAGACGAGCTCCAAGGTGAAGGTGTACTACACCAATCCCGCGTCGCTCGAGACCGCTCTCAGCCAATACAAGAAGAGTCTCAGCGCCGAACTCGGCGCACTCACGCACGCTCCGGAAAAGGAAGGCGGATCCGACGAAGAACGCAAGAAGCTCGCGCAGATGGCGGAGGACATCCCCATCGTGCGCGTCGTCGACTCCATCCTCGAACACGCCATCCTCGAAGGCGCGTCCGACATCCATATCGAACCAGCGGAAAAAGAGATCACGGTGCGCTACCGCATCGATGGCGTGCTTCGCGCAGTCATGACATTCCCGCAACAGGTCGCGAGCGGCATCGTCGCGCGTATCAAGATCCTCTCCAACCTCAAGCTCGACGAGCACCGCCTTCCGCAGGACGGCCGCTTCAAGATCGAGACACCACAGTACAAGTACGCGTTCCGCGTCAGCATCCTTCCGGTCTACGACGGCGAGAAAATCGTCATGCGTCTTCTCAAGGAATCCGGCGGGGCGCTCACGCTCGACCAGCTCGGCTTCCGTCCGAAGCTCAAAGCGATACTCGAACGCAACGCGGCAAAACCGCACGGCCTCCTGCTCGTGACAGGTCCGACAGGCTCCGGAAAAACAACGACGCTCTATTCCGTCCTTGGCCTCCTCAACACACCAGGAGTAAACCTTTCGACCGTCGAAGATCCAATCGAATACCGCATGCCTGGCGTGAACCAGACCCAGGTGAATGCGAAGATCGGTCTCACGTTCGCTGCAGGCCTCCGCGCACTCCTCCGCCAAGACCCGAACGTCATCATGGTCGGTGAAATCCGCGATGAAGAGACCGCCGGCATCGCCGTCCAGGCGGCCATGACCGGCCACCTCGTGCTTGGCACGCTCCACACCAACACCGCCGCTGCGAGCATCCCCCGCCTCACGGACATGAACGTCCCACCTTTCCTCATCGCCGCCACGACCAACGTCATCGTCGCCCAACGCCTCGTCCGCAAAGTCTGCCAAGACTGTCTGCGTTCTTTCCGGATTCCCACGCACGTGCTGGAGCAGCTTCGCGAACAGGTCGACCTTGAACGGATCTGGAAGAACCTCAAGCGCGAAGGTGTCGTGAAGGCAGAGCAAACCGTCGAGGAGACGATGTTCTGGAGCGGGTCCGGCTGCAACGAGTGCGGCGACACCGGCTACAAAGGCCGCGCCGGCATCCATGAGGCGCTCGAGGTCACCGCGGAGATCGCCGACCTTATCGCGCATAAGGCGACCACTGCGGAAATCCAAGACAAGGCAGTCGAACAAGGCATGCTCCTCATGGTCGAGGACGGCTTCATCAAGGCAATCAAGGGGGTCACGACCATCGAGGAAATCCTTCGCGTAACCAAAGAGTGATGCCGTCAGTATTCGCTAAAATCGATCGCTGGCTCATCCGGAACTCCGGCGTCCCACTGACCGAGAAGATGTTCTTCACGGAGAACCTCCGTGTCATGGTGCATGCAGGCTTGTCGCTCTCCGAAGGCCTCGCGACGCTCGCCATGCAGACCGAATCAAAGACCTTCCGCGTTATTCTCACCGAAGTCCGCGACGGCGTGAATCAAGGCAAGCTGCTCTCCGCCGAACTCGCGAAGTTTCCGAAGGCGTTTCCGGACATCTTCATCAAGATGATCGAGGTCGGCGAGGTATCTGGTACGCTCGAAGACACCCTTCAGGAACTCACGAACCAGATCAAGAAGGATCACAACCTTCGTTCCAAGGTGAAAGGTGCGATGACCTACCCCATCGTCATCTTGGTCGCGATGTCCGGCATCACGATCGGCCTCCTCACCTTCGTCCTACCGAAGCTCCTCGGCATCTTCAAGGAGTTCGGCGATATCCAGCTTCCGCTTCCCACACGCATCCTCATCTTCCTGAGCGACTATGTCCAAGAAAACGGCCTGCTCGTGGCGTTCGCCGCGCTCGCGTTCGCCGGCGCGCTTGTCGCGTTCGGCAACACCGTCCGTGGCCGCGCGATCTTCCATTACGGCATCATCCGCGGTCCGCTCATTGGTCCGGTCGCACGCAAGGTCAACCTTGCGCGGTTCTCGCGCACGTTCTCCAGTCTGCTTCGCACGGATGTCCCGGTCGTGCAATCGCTCGTCATCACGGCAGCCGTGCTCGGCAACGTCCACTACCGCGACTCTGTCCTCAAAGCATCGGAGCGTATCAAGAAGGGTGACAACATTTCCGACACACTGAAGGAGTATCCGAAACTCTATCCCCCGCTCGTCGTACAAATGACGCTCGTCGGCGAACGATCCGGCAACATCGACGGTCTTCTGGCCGACGTCGCCGGCTTCTACGAGGAACAGGTCGACCAGACGCTCGCAAACTTGTCCTCCATCATCGAACCGGTCCTCATCCTCATCCTCGGCGGCATGGTCGGCGGCATCGCGCTCGCCGTCATGATGCCGATGTACTCGCTCACCGAGAGCGTGGCCAGCCAGTAATATGCCGCAGATACGACGCACCATCCACGACGAAGACGGTTTCACGCTCGCCGAAACCCTCGTTACCCTCGGCCTCGCCGCGATGCTTTTGGCAACGTATTTCTCCGTCATCTCCGGTCTCATTTTCCTGCGCCGCACGCAGTATGAGGTCCAAGCGGCGGCTTTTCTGCAGGAACAACTTGAAGCGCTACGGAACCTCCCGCTCGGAACACTAGCCGTACGCACGGACGGACGGTTCCTTGGAACCCCTGTCCAGCGCGGCGGGTGGGCGGTGCAAGATGTCGCAGGACAGCAGGCGATGCGCATCGGCACCGCACAAACCGCAACAGTCGAGGAAACAGGTCTCATGATTGCCCCTGGCAATTACCGTGAGAATGTCACTTTCACGGCAGACATCCGCGCGGACTCCTCTTCTCCCGCAGGATGGGGTGCGGGTGTGGTCTTCGGTTATCGTGATGCAGAGAACCACTACCGCTTCCGGTATACGTCCGGCGGTATCGCGATGGACCGCGTCCTTGGTGGTGTCCGGACGACGTTGTGGTCCCAAAGCGTCGCTCATTCTACGGGCACGTGGTACGAGCTCCAAATCATCGCGTCCAGCAACTCCTTCACGCTCCGGCGCGATGGCGTCACGCTCACGACGGTCGCGGACGGATCGTTCGCGTCCGGCGATATCGGCATCATCGCGCTGAACGGCGCGCTCATGGCATTCGACGACGTCGTCGTGACAGAAGGCGGGGTGACGACGGTATGGAATTTCGATACCGACGATGTCGGGACCGTCCCGGCGGACTGGATGCGGCGCAGCTACGCCGACCTCCCGCTCGGTACTGGCACGCTCACCATCACGGACGTCGGGGGCGACGCCTACCTCAAATCCGTGACCGCAACCATGACCTGGCGGGACGGTCTCTTCACCAAGTCGCGGTCGGCATCGACCCTCATCACCCGCTGATATGCGCGGATTCCAGGCACCACAACGACACATCGACGAACGCGGCGTCACCCTCATGGAAACGCTCGTCGTCCTTGCCGTGATGACGACCATCATGTTGCTCATCTCGCAGATCTTCCTCTCGACGTTCGATGTCTACGCCAAGCAGGTCGCGCGCATCGAAGCCGACACTGGCACCGTCTTCGCGGCACGGAGCATTTCCGACCTCGCGCGCGGCGCGAACGCCATTCTCGCTTCGGCGACCATCGACGGCACGCTCTATGAGACCTCTGCGACGACGCTGGTGCTGGAACTTCCGGCAGCGGACGTCGATGGCGCGCTCATCCCCGCATCCTATGACCGCATCGCTTTCGCCCGACATCCGTCAGAGTCGGATGTCGTCATCTCCGCCACGGACCCCGCTCCCGGGTCGGCACGATTCGCCGGAACGCGCGTCGTCACGAGGAACAACGCCGCGCTCGTCTTCCGCTACGATGACCCTGATCCGACACAGGCATCGCGCGTCTCCTTGCTCCTTATCAACGACGTCACTGTCCGCGGACAGACCTACGACAGTCCTGCGTGGACCTCCCTTACCCTCCGTAACGACTAGCCTATGACCGCACACCTCCCGGAACCCTCTCGCGGGTTTGCTCTCGTTTCCGTCGCCATCCTGCTGGGCATCACGCTCACGTTCACGCTCATCCTGGCAGACTCCATTCTGAGCGGTCGGCAGGCCGGAAAATCCCTGGAGCAGAGCTTCGAAGCGACAGGTATCGCGAGCGCCGGTATCGACAAAGCCATCTACTGCCTGAATGCGGCTGTCGGAACGAACTGTGGCGGCTCCTACGGCAGTTCCTATGCGGGAGAAACGGATGTACCCACCGGCGACGGCACCTTCACGACCATGGTCATTGGGACAGGCAATACCCGCACGATCACCTCTGTCGGAACGCTGCAGGGCGCAACGACGACGATCGTCACGGATGTCACGACCGTTCCCGCCGATGATGCCATGGCGTTCTCCTATGCGCTCCAAGCCGGAGCCGGCGGCGCGCGCCTCGAGAACAACGCGGAAATCACCGGCACCATCTATGCCGACGGCGACATCGAATGCCAGTCCACGAACTCCCGCGTCACCGGCGACGCCTACGTGACCAAAACGAACGGCTTCATCGACTCCTGCCGCATCTTCTACCACGCTCACGCGGACAGTGTCCTCAATTCTCAAATCGACGGCGACGCCTATTACGCCATCGACCCGTCTGGCGTCAGCGGAACGACCGTTGCAGGCACGAAGTACTCCGGCAGCACGCGCCCTGTCCCGATTCCGCTCCCGGAGGTCGACCTCGACTTCTGGCGCGATGCCGCGGAATCCGGCGGTCTCATCGTGGGTAACCACGCACCTGCGGACAACAGCACGCTCGGCCCCGTGAAGATCATCGGCGACCTCACGCTCGGCAACAATGTCGACGTGACGCTCATGGGTCCGGTCTGGGTCGTAGGGAATATCACGATGAGTAACAACTCCACCTTCACCGTCCACCCATCCTTCGGCGCGAACGGCACAGCACTCCTCGCGGACGACCAGGCGAACCTCGCGACGAAAGGAAAATTCTCCGCGGTTCCGAACACCGGCCTCTTCGGCAGCGGAAACTCCAAGAGCCACATTGTCGTCATCGCCACGAACTCCTCTGTCAACGACGCGGATCCGGCCATCAGCGTCTCCAACAACGCGTCTGGCGCGGTGTTCTATGCACTGAACGGAACGCTGCGCCTGCAGAACAATGCCGGCGCGAAATCCCTTGCTGCCTACCGCCTCTTCATCGACCAGAATGCGATCGTCAGCTACGTCGAATCCGAGCTCTCCGACATGAGCTTCTCGAACAGCCCGGGCGGCATCTGGGCCGTGAGCCCGGGAACGTGGCGCATCGTCCGTTAATACGGTATACTTAGGCTCATCGGACCTCTCCTATGAGCATGTTCTTCAACCCTCTTTCGCACGCGTTCGGGCTTGACCTCGGCGACCGTTCGTTCAAGCTCATCCAAATCACGCGGAAGCGATCCAAGACCTCCCCGTTCTTCCTCTCCGCATGGGGCTCTGTTGACGTACCCGCCGAAGTCATGGACAACGGCGATATCTTGCAGATGGATGCCGCGATCGCGCTCCTCAAGCGCCTCCTCAAGGAATCCCAAGGCCGTCTGCGCGGCAAGACTGTCGTCGCGAGCCTTCCCGAAGCAAAGACGTTCGTGAAGGTCATCCGTGTCTCCGCAGATATGGACGACGACGCGCTACGGAAAGCGGTCGCCGAGGAAGTACGGCAAAACATTCCACTCCCCCTCGAAGAACTCTATTTCGACTGGCAACGCATCCTCGCACCGACCGCATCGACCAGTGCTGATGTCACGATATCTGATGATGACGACGTCGATGACGGACATGCGCCAGCAATCGCGACGCAGGCCCCGGAATACGGCGACGACGCCGCAGACGCCACCATCGCCACGGATGCCACGACGGATACACGTCACGGTGTACTCATTGCCGCTGCTCCGCGCGATCTCGTGGACAAATATGCGGCACTCATCGAAGGGGCTGGCCTTATCCCTGCGGCCATGGAGATCGAAGGCATGGCCGTCACGCGTGCCATCGTGCCTGACGCGAAGATGGACAAGGTTCGTCTCGCCATGCTCGACATCGGCGCGACACGGTCTAGCCTCATCATCTACGACGAGAACACGCTGCAGATTTCCATCGGCATTCCGATTTCCGGCAACCAGATCACCCAGGTCGTCGCCGAGAAGCTCGGCGTGGAATCAGAAGAAGCCGAACGCATGAAGATCGAATGCGGCCTCGATGTGCAGCTCTGCGAAGACCGCATGTGGAACATCCTCCTGCCATTCATCGACGAGATGAGTGAGCGCATCCGGAACGCGCTGCGCTTCTACCGCATCGGTTTCGAATCCGGAAAGCGCATCGACCGTGTCTACCTGTGCGGCGGCGGCGCCTACTTCAAGGAGATCGACACCGTCCTCTCACGTAAGCTCGGCATCAAGGTGCGCCGCGGCAACGCGTTTGTGAATCTGAACGAGAAACTGCCGAAACGATTCCCGACCGCGAACGGCCTGTCCTACGCGACTGCCATCGGTCTGGCCCTGCGCGCGATCGAGGAGGCAGGAGAACCGACACACTGACACCAAGGCCCTATGCGCTTCACCATCAATCTCCTCCCCAGCGAGAAACAGCAGGCGCTCCGTGCCGGGCTCGTCATCACGTACGTAGAGAACATCCTGCTCTCCTTCCTCATTCTCGCCTGCATCTTCGCCGTAACGCTCGTCTCCCTCCGTTTCGTGCTACGCGGATTCCACGACGATCTCGCCGGACGCGCCGACGAAATCTCCACGGAATCCGGTTCAACGCGCGCCGAGATCCGGAACATCGATGCCTACCTCAAGCGTGTCGATGCCGTACAGCGACAGGCCATTGCCTGGTCGGACGTTTTTGTCGGACTTGCGGAAGCCACACCCTCCGGTATCCGGCTTGCCGGTATCGACGTGACACCGAAAGGAAAGGTGTCTGTCCGCGGCATGGCACCGACGCGTGACCACGTCCTGCGCTACAATGACGCACTGGAAGCATCCGGCTTGTTCTCCTCCATCTCTTCACCGCTCTCCAACATCCTGCAGCGCACCGACGTGCAATTCACGTTCGAGGCGACCTATCAACCGCTTGTCGACCTCGGTCTATGATGCTCTCCAAGCTCAAAGCGACGCTCTCGTTGTCCGGAGGCATCCTCCTGGTCAGTTTCGGCATCATCCTTCCGACGCTGCTCTCCATCAAGGCTATCCGCGAAGACATCGACGCGGCGCAAATCGCGATGGACCAACAGTACCGGCAACAACAGGCGCTCCGCGATCTCGCGGCGAACCTGCAGGCGACCCGCGAAATCACCAGCGAGGTTAACAGCTATGCCATCCGCGAAGGCGAGGAGCTGCGTTTCATCCAAGCGCTGGAGAGTGTCGCGGAAGACATCGGCCTCGTGCAGACCATCAATCTGGATACCGCGAACCAGCAGACCGTCTCCGACTGGGAGAAGAGCATCCCGTTGACGGTCACCTTGCGAGGACCGTTCCCCGACATCCTGCGATACCTCCGCAACACGGAAGCTCTCCCGTATCGCATCAGTATCCACGATATCCGTATCAGCGAAGCACAGACCTCGAGCGTCGCTCCAGGAACGGTCGACGTCCGCATGGTCGGACGGATTCATTGGTTGGCGAACTCTTCACCTGCATTCGTATGGGAAAACTAGCCATGCCGGTCATGCCAAAACGTTTCTCACTCGCCTTCTGGAAGGATGGGCGCACGCTCGCAAAGGTCCTTGTTGCCGCCGCGATCATCGTGGGGGGTGTTGGCATCGCTTTCGCCGTCGCGTTCGTCATGAACGTGCTGAACGACGCATTCACCGTTCCCGAAGCGGCCGTCGGTGCGACGCGTCGCGATGATGCATTGCTTGCGCCGGAGCTCATCGATCGCCTGCGTTCGGAACAAGAGCGCCTGCGCGCATCTGTCGAACCCATTCCATCAGACCTCCGGAACCCGTTCGCTCCCATCGTCGTTCCTCCGCCTCCCCCACCTCCTCCTGAAGAACCCTCCGCGGACGCCACGGGTAGCTGATATGCAAAACACCCACCTCATCAAGAGGTGGGTGTTTCAGTTCCGAATGACGCGCTCCAATGCGTCGGTGAATCGGAGAAGATCCTCGACGCGCGTCTCGCGTCCGAAAGAGATACGGATACCGCCGTCCCTGGCCACACGATCGCCGTACGCCGCGCGCACGGCGGAAGCGGAGCGGCGTTTCCCGGAGTCGCATGCCGAACCTGCCGAGACCGCGAACCCCGCGACATCGAGCTTCACGATGAGCGTTTCCGCGTCTGCACCGTATGCTTGCAGGAACACGACGTCGGGAAGCGCATCCTCGCCGGACGTATCGCCAAGCACGGCGACCTTGGCGCCAAGACGATCTTGAAGCGTGGCGACAAATGCTCTTCGAAGCGACTCCGCATGTACGCGATCCTCCTTCCGACGTTCGCGTAGTACCTCCGCCGCAGCGCCGAACCCGACGATGCCTGCGACGTTCTCCGTTCCGCCACGCAGGCCGCGCTCCTGCCCGCCACCAGCCGCGAGCGGACGGAATGGGGTGCCTGCACGAACCATGAGAAGCCCGACGCCCTTGGGACCGTAGATTTTATGTGACGAGGCCGTCAGGATATCCGCGCCGACCGCATGCGGTGCCACCGGCAACGTCCGTACCGCTTGCACTGCATCCGTCATGAACGCGAGCGGGAGCGCGGCCGCCTCCCGTGCCGCACGTGTCGAGGCCACGACATCACCGATGGCTTTCATCGGTTGCACGGAACCGAAGACGTTGTTCGCCCACATGCAGGAAACGAGAATCGTCCGGTCCGTCATGGCCGCACGGATGTCCTCCGCACGAACGACGCCGCGCTCGTCGACCGGAACCGTATCGACGACGATGCCGTATTCCTCTGCCGCCAATGCGAGCGCCTGACTCATGGATGCGTGCTCGATCGGCGTCGTGACCGCATGCAAGACACCGTCCGGGATGAGCTCGCGGACCGCACGGATGTACCCCATGACGCCGAGCAGGTTCGCCTCGGTGGCGCCAGACGTGAAGACACACCGATCCGCAGGAACCTCCAGGAGCCGCGCGACCTTGGCGCGAGCGTCATCAACGAGCCGACGAAGCGCCAGCCCCTCGGCATGAACGGACGATGGGTTGCCGACGGTCGGAACGGCAGCCATCGCCGAAGCCGCCTCCGCGCACAGCGGGGTCGAGGCAGCATGATCCAGATAAGCGCGAGAAGCGGACTCCATAGTGTGCCGAGCCTATCACGCCAATTCTTGGTGGTCTAGGGGCGACCTTGCCCTTAGACCACCTCCCAGGGGCAGTAAGCGGGATGGAGCACGGGTGGGAGGATGGGATAGGCCAAAGTCTTGGCAAAGCACGGGTGACGCTGGGAGAGGCCTCCACAAGCCGTGCGCCTCTGGCGCACGGTGAAGTGGAGAAACCCAGCGGCAGGACCCGTGCCGTCATAGGCTCAATCCTGCCCTGCCTACCACCTCTTGACGGCCCCCAGCCCTTCCCTTATACTGCCCCTATCCGAAATCCTCTTATCCACCAGACCCTATGGCAAGTAAAAAAGCCGGCGGCTCAACACAATTAGGACGCGATTCCATCGCCAAGCGCCTCGGCGTGAAGCTGTATGAGGGTCAGTACGCCAAGCAGGGCGCCATTCTTATCCGCCAGCGTGGCTCCAAATTCCGCGCCGGAAAGAATGTCGAGCGTGGAGGCGATGACACCTTGTTCGCGACGATGCCGGGCATCGTGCACTTCGCCAAGCGCAAGGTCCGCAAATTCCACGGCAAATTGGAAGACGCCAACTTCGTGTCCGTCGTCCCGGAAGCCGAAGCTCCAGCCGCCGCTGAAGTGAAGAAGGCAAAGAAGATCGCGAAGAAGGCGTAAGCCTCCGACGCAAAACGAAAACGCCCTCACGGGCGTTTTTTTCGTTCTCAGCGTTTCTTTTTCCCCATGCACGCCTTCACGAAAGCGCTGAACAACGGATGTGGTCGCAATGGACGCGAGAGGAGTTCCGGATGGAACTGCACGCCGACAAAGAACGGGTGGTCTTTATGCTCGATAATCTCCACGAGCAGGCCGTCCGGCGAAGTGCCGGCGATGACGAGGCCGGCGTCGCGCAGCCGTTCGCGGTACGCGTTGTTGACCTCGTAGCGATGGCGGTGGCGCTCGACAATCTTCCCTGCTCCGTACGCACGGCGGGACGAGGTGCCCTCCGCGAGGACACAGTCGTACTCACCGAGACGCATGGATCCGCCGAAGTTCTTCGCTTTCAGGATAGCCTCCTGCTCCGGCATGATGTGGACGACCTGGTGCGGCGACTTCGGGTCCACCTCGGCGGTGTTGGCACCCTTGAGTTTCCCGACATGTCTCGCGAACTCAACGACCGCGAGCTGCATGCCGTAGCAAAGCCCGAAGTACGGAATCTTCTTCTCGCGACAGTACTTGATGACGTTGATCTTGCCTTCCACACCGCGTGCGCCGAAGCCGCCCGGAATGACGATACCGTCGTACTGCGAGAGCTTCTTCAGCGATGCGCCACCCTGTTCAAATTCCTCGGCGTTGAGCCATTCGAGCTGCGGCTTGGCATGACGGCTCCAGGCGGCGTGCTTCAGCGCCTCCAGTACCGAAAGATACGAGTCAACAAGCGTGAACGAGCCGGTCGTGAAGTATTTCCCGACGATACCGATGCGGACCGGCTTCTCGGCGGTATGGATGTTGCGCACAAGCTTCTTCCACTCCTTGAGGTCCTGTTTGCGTTGACGCATACCGAACTTCCGGAGGATGTTGCGGTCGAGACCTTGTTTGGCGAAATTGAGCGGGATCTCGTAGATGGAATCCACGTCTGGAGCGGAGATGACGTCATCCGGTCCGATGCCGCAGAACACCGAAAGCTTCTTCCGCCGTGGTTCGTCCACTTCGCGTTCGGCGCGCGCGAGAATGAAATCCGGCTGGATGCCTGCGGAGTTGAGCGTGCGAACCGCGTACTGTGTCGGCTTGGTCTTCATCTCCCCCGTCTTTGACGGGATCGGCAGGTAGCTCACGAGAATGGTCATGACGTCCTTCGGCGACTCGAGCTTCATCATGCGCGCAGCCTCCAAGAAGAGCACGTTCTGGTACTCGCCCACCGTCCCACCGATCTCGATCATGACGAAGTCGGCCTTCGCCTTGCGCTGCGCGGCCTTGATGCGGCGGATGACTTCTTCCGGAACATGCGGCACCACCTCCACCGTCTTGCCGCCGTACTCGAGGTTGCGCTCCTTACGGATGACCTCCTGATACACGCGCCCGGTCGTCATGTAGTTGACCGACGTGATGTCCTGATCGAGGAAGCGCTCGTAGTTGCCGATGTCCTGGTCCGTCTCGTCGCCGTCGGCAGTAACGAAGACCTCCCCATGCTCCACCGGATTCATGGTTCCCGCATCGACGTTGATGTACGGGTCGATCTTGATGGCCGTCACGCGGTATCCCGCACCTTGCAAAATACGCCCGATGGAGGCGCATGCCGCGCCCTTGCCCACTCCGGACATGACGCCACCGACGATGAAGATGTATTTGGCTTTTGCCATGGGGGTGGGGGTTACTCCTCCCGCAGTCTAGCACGCCACCGACAGCCCTTCAATCAGATAATGAAGTCCTTCGACGGGGCTTGTGGTGGTCGTTGCTGAGGCGCTGCAGGTGACTGCGGTGGCTTCGGCGGATGCTGGTGCGGAGCACGGCGAACGCCAAATTCCGAGCCGAAATAGGCGCGCATTTTCGCGAGCAACGGCTGCATGTCGCGGTAGCCGGACTTGTACTTCACCTGGCGGAGCGGGACCCACGTAAGCCGGCGGATGCGCTCTTTCTTCTGCGGCATGCCCTTGGCGCTCGGCGGCGCTTCCATCAGGAAATACGTGACGTACTTGTGGATGAGCGCGCCACGCGACGCCTCGCGGTAGCGGTCGCGGAACCAGAGATCGATGGTGCCGAGCTTCATGATGACACGGAGCCGACCGAGACCCATTTCCTCGCGTGTCTCGCGCAACGCTGCCTGCTCGAGCGTCTCACCTTTCTCCACATGACCCTTCGCGAACGACCACCATCCGTACGGATCGGTGAGCAACGCGACCATCACGCCCTTCGGCGTGCGCTTGAAAACGATGCCGCCGGCGCACTGCTCGACGAGCACCGGCTCACCCTCCTTCCGTTCAATACGGCGACGGCGCGGCGCTTGCCGTCGCTGGTGCCGCCCGTCTTGGGTTTCCCGTGGAGGCATAGGCGTCGTCATGGCGTTACGGATTCCTCTTCCGGAAGCGGTGTCGGCGTGCGACGATCCGGGTACAGCACCGCCTCGACCGCGCGGTCGAGCTGCGGGTCGCGGTCGGCATCGTAATCTTCGTCTGTTAAAGCGACGATTTCGTCGGGTCGGATACCCTCCTTGTCGATGGACCTGCCGTCAGGCGTGAGCCAGCGCGCGATGGTGAGCTTGAGCGCGGAACCGTCCTCGAACTCGACGTAGTCCTGTACCGAGCCTTTGCCAAACGTCTGTTCGCCGATGACATACGCCTTATCGTGGTCCTGCAACGCGCCCGCCACGATCTCCGATGCGGATGCGGACCCCCCGTTCACCAGCACGACCGTCGGCATGCGCGTTAATCGCGCATTCCCTTCGGACGAGTACGTACGGCTGTCACCCTCGGTGAACTGCTCGATGAGAACGACATCGCGCGGAACCCACTCCCCCGCGACCTTCACTGCGGTATCGAGGTACCCTCCCGGATTGCTCCGCATATCGAGCACAACACCGTCAACGTCCTCCAAAAGCGACTTACGGACCGCGTCCGAGAATCCTGCGGCGGTCGTTTCGTTGAAACTCGAGATGACGAGATGTGCGACCTTCTTTCCGTCGCGCTCAATAACGCTGAACTTCACGGAGTCGACCGTGATGCGTGCACGAGTGATGACAACCTCTTCCGGTTCCGTCATACCGTCGCGATAAATGAGCAAGCGTACATCGGTGCCTCCTGTGCCACGAATGCGGCGAACCGCCTCATCGAGGAACATGCCGAACGTGTCCTCGTCGTCGATAGCGAGGATGGCATCACCCGGCTTCAGACCCGCACGCTCAGCAGGAGTCTCCGGCAACGGAGCAATAACGATGAGCTGATTGCGCTTGATGCCGATCTCAGCACCAATACCCTCGAATTCCCCTTCGAGTCCGTTGGCGAATTCGGTGGCGAGCGCCGGATCGAAGAACACCGAATACGGGTCGTCTAACGCTCCGACCATGCCGGATACTGCGCCATAGAACAGATCGAGATCGGAGACCTCTTCCTCGACGGAACGCTCCTTGATCATGGACCAGACTTCCCAAAATGCGGAGAAATCGACATCGCTGAACTCCTTCGGTGCCATGGAGCCGATACCGGTAAGGCGCGCCTGCGCTCCCGGCGATCCGGATGCCGGGCGGAGATCACCCATGAAGACACCAGCGATGAAACTCAAAGTCACTGCCAGCGCCATGACGACGCCGTAGGTATAGCCTTTCATGACCGAATCCTCGGACTTCGGTGTGGTCTGTCGCGATTCTTGATTGTCCATAGCCCTTGAGAAAAGCCCCGCGAGGAGGCTCGGCGCCCTGTGGGAGCCGTATATGACGCAAGTGTACCAGTCCGAGCAAGGCTGGTCAATGTACGGAAAAACGCCCTTTTCAAGGCGTTTTCGTTTATCCCTCGATACGTTGAATGTCTGCACCGACCGCACGGAGACGCTCGTCGAAGCGGTCGTACCCCCGGTCAAGAACCTGTGCATCCTTGAGCGTTGTCACACCCTGTGCGACGAGTCCAGCGATAACGAGCGTTGCGCCGGCGCGGAGATCGAGGCTCTGGATCTCCTGGCCGTACAAGGGTGTCGGGCCGGAGACGAGCACACGATGCGGGTCGCAAATGGTCGCGTTGGCACCCATCTTCGTGAGTTCGTTGATGTACCCCAAACGGCCTTCATAGAGCGGATCCTGGATGAGCGTGGTGCCTTGGCATTGCGTGGCAAGTACGCCGAACGGAGCTTGGAGGTCTGTGGGGAATCCCGGATACGGCAACGCCTTGAGCCAATGTGCCGGCAACGCCTTGAGTGTGCCGCCTGAACGCATCACGTAGGCATCGTCCTCGACGTCGAAATCCACGCCCGCAGTGCGCAACAACAGCGTGATGATATGCATGTGGCGATGATCGACGCCGGTGACGTGAAGCGTCCCCTTGGTGAGCGCGCCGAGCACGGCGAACGTGCCCGCCTCGATTTGGTCTGCGATGATGCGATGCGTGGTGCCGTGGAGCTTCTCGACGCCCGTGATTTCGAGGATGTGCTGACCGGCCCAGCGAATGGAGGCGCCGGCAGCAGTGAGGAAATCGATGAGGTCCTGCACATGTGGCTCCGCAGCCGCCATATGGATCGTCGTCACACCCTTCGCGAGCACGGCCGCGATGATAAGATTCTCCGTTGCTGTGACCGAGAATTGTGGTAAGATGACCGTCGAACCGACGAGGCCGTCGGTCGAGAGATCGAGCATGTCGTCCTCACGCACGACCTTCGCGCCGAGCTGCTCGAGGCCGACAAGATGGGCGTCGATTGGCCGGTTACCGATGATGCACCCTCCCGGCTCCGGAAGACGGACATGATGAAAACGCGAAAGCAGTGCGCCGAGGACCAGAATGGATGATCGCATTGCCTTCACCGCCTTCTCGTCGATGGTGCCGATATCAGCTTTCGACGCGTCGATGCGCACCTCGTCGTCGCCGATCCATTCCACCTCCGTGCCGACGGAGCGCAGGATGTCGAACATCCGCTCAACGTCCGACAAGCGCGGCATGTTCGTGAGCGTCACCGGCTCCCGAACGAGCAACGTCGCCGCGATGATGGGTGTCGCGGCGTTCTTCATACCCTTGACCGGAATGACGCCGTCAAGCGGCTTCCCCCCGTGGATTCTGAACGTGGATGTACCTTTTCCCATATGCGTATCTCCTAACGATAGACGGAAATGTCGAAACGCGCCAGAACAATCCTCGTCACCCTCTTTTTCATCGCCTTCGCGATGACCGCGCCAGCCATCGTCCTGTATACGCAGGGCTATCGGTACGATTGGCAGAAGGCGAAACTGGAAAAGACAGGAATCCTTCGCATTGAGACCTCTCCGTCCGGCGCGATGATTTTCCTGAACGACGCTCCAACAGGCCAAACCACCCCGGCCTCGCTCTTCCGGTTGCTGCCCGAACGATATCTCATCCGGCTCGAACGACCGGGAACCCTCCCATGGGAAAGAGCCTTGGATGTGCGGAGCGGTGAAACGACGTTCGCGTCAGGCATCCATCTCGTGAGCGACAGGCTTCCGATTTTGCAAACGCCGTTCAACGCCGATACGGCAGTCTTCGACGAGAACGGCGCTCGCTTCGCGTTCACGCGTGACGCCGGGGAATGGAAAGAGCTCGGCATCGCGGACGTGGCAACCGGCGGCACCTCGCTCCTTGCACGCTTCGGCAAAGACGCCTACAAGGACATCGTCGTACAGTGGTCACCGAGCGGTTCCTACGTTTCCGTCGCCGCAATGCGCGATGGTGCGCCAACATTGACCCTGTACCGGACGTCGCCGCCGCATGATGCCATCGCGATTCACGACGTACTGCCATGGTTGCGATCGTCGTGGTTCCATTGGGCGAACGATGAACGCGCCATCGTCGTCTTCAATGACCTCCCGGGCTTCGACTCGGGTCTGCTCCTGAGCATCGATCCGCTGGCACAATCTCCCGGAGAGGGGTATCCGCCCGGGGTCGGCCTGGGTCTCTCGTTCGAAGAAACGGAAATCTTCGACGCGAATGAAGACGCTGGACTGGCCATCGTCACCGTCGACGGCATCCGCCAGCTCGGCTTCGCCGATGATACGCTCCTGGAGCTGCCGATTCCTGCGGACCGCATCCTGCGCGTCGCGGGCGACCGCGCGCTCCTCGCCGCAACCTCGCGTGAAACAATGCTGCTGGTGGACCTCGCTGCGAAAAAGGTCATCGGCACGTATGACGCCGACCGCCTTACGCTACCGGCGCAGGAAACCGGCTGGCGCGACCTGTTGCTCTGGAACGACTATGAAATCATATCGGTCGATGCTGTGTCGGGAAGCCGAACGCTCATCACCCGTATCGGATCGACCATTCGCGACGTCCATGCGCTTTCCGGACTCCCGCTCATCGCCTATGCCACGGATGCCGGTATCACGCTCATCGAACGCGATGACATCGGTGGGCGCGCCACTTACGATCTTGTCCGATTCGAAACCGTCGGCGGAGTCGGCTTCGATCTACAAGGCACACGTATCCTCTTCCTCGGCGCGATTGGCAACCAGCACGGCATCTACGCTCGAGGGCTGTGACATCGCCTTGAACAGAAACCGCCTTTCCTGGGCGGCTTTTTGCGAAAATCAGGAACGCTCGGCTGGCGCGGGGCCACCCGGTTCCGCCAGCCGACCATTCCTACACCTGCACGAGCGAGTTATCGCCGACGAGAAGCTGATGCCCACGCGGAAGTGAAGACTCCGCGGAAACGATCTGCGCGTTGCGACCGATGAGGCAATCGACGAGACGGCGCTTGATACCGACGATGCTCACGCCTTCGAAGATGACGGAGTGCTCGATTTCCGCATCCGAGATGGTGACGCCGTTGCCAATGGAGGTGGACGGACCGATATAGCTCCGAGTGATCGTGCAGTTCTCCCCGATTGCAACGGGGCCACGAATGATCGTGTCAGGACCGATGACTGTCCCCTTTCCGATCTGCACCTTGCCGTGAATGACGGCGGATTCGTTGACCACCCCCTCCTGCGTGGCGTGCTCCGGCTTCATCTCCGCGAGAAGGAGCTGGTTGCCTTCGAGGAGATCCGCCGGCTTACCGGTATCCTTCCACCATCCAGTGATTTCCTGATAGCCGACCGACCCGCCATTCTCGATGAGCCAGGTATGCGCGTCAGAGATCTCATACTCGCCGCGCGCGGACGGCGGAATGGCGTCGCAGGCGTCGAAGATGCTCGGACCGTACAGGTAAATGCCCGTGACCGCGAAATCGCTCTTGGGGTTCATTGGCTTCTCATCCACGCGTACGATGCGACCATCCTCGATGACCGGCACCCCGAAACGCTGCGGATCGCGCACTTTGGAAAGTGCAAGGAGCGCATCGCGCTTCTCTTCTTGAAACTGCTTCACGAAGCCCTTGATGCTGCCGAGAATGATGTTGTCGCCGAGATAGAACAGGAACGGCTCGTTCCCGATGAACGGACGCGCGTTCTTCACGATGTGCGCCAGACCGAGTGGTCCGCCGACCTGCTCGATGTAGGTGATGTGCGCTCCCCAACGGCTGCCGTCACCCAGCACCGCCTGGATCTCCGTCTCCCCCGGATTCACGTTGATGCCGATCTCCGTGATGCCGGCTTCCGTGATCTTCTCGATCGCGTTGAAGAGCATCGGCTTGTTGGCCAACGGGATGAGGTGCTTGTTGATGGTCGTGGTGATGGGACGCAAGCGCGTGGCGCGTCCTCCGGCGGTGATGAGCGCTTTCATAGGTACGTTCAAGCCTACCGCACGGCAGGCAGAAAAGACAAAAGGAAGGCGGCGAGCGCCTCGCTGCGCGGCCTTAACGGCGGAAACGTGGTGTTGCGGAGCGGAGCAAAAAGCGGGCGCTTCGCCGGACGCGGGAACGCCGACATCGGAACCGGCTTGCGTGGGGTCGTGACACCCATGAGGCCAAAGAACTCTTCGGCGAATCCGTACCAGGTCACTGCCGGGCCCTCGTTCACGAAATGATAAATGCCAGGGGCGAACCCTTCGACGAGCAGACGGACTGTCGCCTCGGCGATATCGCACGTGAAGGTGGGCATGCCGGTCTCCTCGTCCACGATGGAGAGCTCCGACTTCTCCATGGCGAGGCGGAGCATCACGCTCACGAAGCTCGGCTTCGCTGCCGGCGACGGTCCCTGTGGGCCGAAAATCTTACTCGTCCGCACCACGTAGACCTTGCCACCAGCGACAAGCGCCGCACGCTCCCCTGCCGCTTTCGATACGCCGTAGAAAGAAACCGGCGTCGGCTCATCGGCTTCGACATAGCCTTCCGGCTTGGTGCCATCGAACACGTAGTCGGTGGAATAGTGCACGAACGCCGCACCTGCCTCCGCGCAGGCCGCCGCCATGACGCCCGGCGCGACCGCATTCAGCGCGATCACCGCCGGCTGCTTCGCCACATCTTCCGCGCCATCGACGTCATTCCACGCGACCGCGTTCACGACCGCCCCATAGCCGCCGTGCACGATACGCGAATGCAAGGCCTCGACGTCCGTGACGTCGAGCTCCTCCCGGTCCGTACCCTCGACCTCATGCTCGGCAGCGGTAAAGGCGCGCACGAGCTCGCTGCCGAGATTTCCTTTTGCGCCAAGAATGAGGACCTTCATGGGAACGGCGTTACAAATGTCGCAAAATCCGGGAACGTACGATCGCGCTCGTTCACGAGCGGTGCGCCTTCCAGCGGCCATTCGATGCCGAGCACAGGATCGTCGAAACGGAGACCGCCCTCGGCATCCTTTACATACGGCGCGTTGCCGACCATGTACTGCAACTCCGCACCATCGGTGAGCGCAATGAATCCGTGCGCGAAACCTGTCGGCACGTAGAGCATCTTCTTGTTCTCCTCCGAGAGTTCGATGCCGAACCACGCACCGTACGTTGGCGAGCCCTTACGAATGTCGACCGTGACATCGAAGATCCGTCCGCGCGCGCAACGGACAAGCTTGGTCTGGTCATGCGGTGGCGCCTGAAAATGCAGGCCGCGGAGTACACCCTTCTTGGACGAACTCTGGTTGATCTGTTTCACGATCGGATCGATGCCGAACGCGGCGAGCTTCTCCGCGCTGTACAGCTCGAAGAAATGTCCGCGGTCATCTTGGAAGACCTGCGGTTCGATGACGCAGAGACCGGGGATATGCGTATCGATCTTTCGCATAGGTCAGACGTCAGCGCCGAGCGCTCCTTTGTAGTACGCGTCGTAGTGGCGTTGATAGTCGCCGGACTTCACCCGCTTCCACCATTCTGGATTGTCCCGATACCAGCGTACGGTCTCGGCAATGCCTTCGTCGACTGTCTTGGACGGCTTCCAACCGAGCTCTGTACGGAGCTTGGTGGAGTCGAGGGCGTAGCGTGCGTCGTGGCCCGGCCGGTCCGGGACGTAGGTCTTGAGCGAATCCGGCTTGCCCAATGTCCGCAGGATGATGTCCGTCACCTGCTCCACGGAACGCTCCTCGCCGGTACCGATATGGTACGTCTCCCCCAACCTGCCATTCCGCAAGATAAGGTCCACCGCGGAGCTGTGGTCCGCGGCATCGATCCACTCGCGACGGTTGAGACTGCTCTTGAACAACGGTAGCGGCTTGTCCTCCAATGCATTCGTCGTGAAGAGCGGAATGAGCTTTTCCGGAAACTGGTACGGCCCGTAGTTGTTCACGCAATTGCTGATAGTGACCGGCAGGCCGAACGTGTGGAAGTACGCCATCACGAGATGATCGCTTGCGGCCTTAGAGGCGCTGTAGGGTGACCGTGGTTTCTTTGGTTCCTCTTCCGTCCAGGAACGGTCGTCGTCGAGACCGAGGTGCCCGTACACCTCGTCCGTGGAAATGTGATGGAAGCGGACATTGCCGTTACGGCGGCATGCCTCGAGCAGCGTCTGTGTGCCGAGGACGTTGGTACGTACGAAAACGGACGGGTCCAACACTCCGCGGTCATTGTGCGACTCAGCGGCGAAATGCACGAGGGCATCCACTCCTTGCAGCGCGGCAACGACGGCGTCAGCGTCCAAGATGTCACCTTTCACGAACCGGTACCGTGGATCGTCCTGCACGCTCGCGAGATTCTCCAAGTTCCCGGCATACGTGAGCGCGTCGAAATTGACGATGTGGACGTCGTCATGCGCGGTGAGCTGGTGACGGATGAACGCGGAGCCGATGAATCCGGCGCCGCCAGTGACCAAGAGCGTCCTCATACCATGCGTGTCTGGACGGCAGCGAGAATCTCTTCCATGCGCTCCTTCGGAAGCTCCTTACCATGCCACATCTCGAGACCATCGTCCGTCTTCCGTGGGATGACGTGGATGTGCGTATGGAAAACGACCTGACCTGCCTCCTTGCCCGTATTCACGCCGATATTGAACGCTGGCGCACCGACAGCCGCGGTCGCCGCAACGGCAACGCGCTGCACGATGGGCATGAGTGCGGAGAGGACATCTGGCGGCGTCGTGGCGAATCCGTCGAAGTGCGCCTTGGGGATGACGAGCACGTGCCCCTCACTCGTGGGGCGAATGTCGAGGAATGCGAGACTGACATCGTCTTCATGGACGATGCTGGCGGGAATTTCCTTGCGGACGATCTTGCAGAAGATGCAGTCGGTCATAGGCGTATGGTCATGCGGCTACGGACGGCCGGCGGAAAAAAATGAAAGCTGTCGCAACAGTGAGCGTCGTGAGTGCGGTGAGCGGGAAGCGCATATCAGGAAACGGCGCGAAGTACTCCCATGCAAGCGCCGCGACGGCAGCCGTCGCAATGGTGCCTGTCACAACATACCCGACGCGCGCAGCACGTGACATCGGGGATGCCCTCGGCACAGACAACGACACCAACCCTGCTGTCACGGCAAGAACGACAAGCACCTGCAGGGAAAGGAAACTCGCGGCAAGACCAGGGCTTCGTAGCTCGCCTGCTGCCGCAATGAGCACAAGAAGGCAGCTCGCGACGAACGTCACCGATGCGACATCGGCGATGATGGGAAGAAAAGTGCGCAGTTCGTCTCGTCGCATAGGTATCGATCACGGGATACGTTCACCGAACGTGACGGTATCCGCCACGACGGAAGGAATGAAGGACGATGCGGATGGTGGCTCCAAACCGCGCACGAGACGGCTCATCGCCTCCGCAAAGGACGACGCCGGCCGTCGCAGCGTGACGCCCAACGACTCCACATGCACGGCATGACCGTTCTCGCCGAGTCCTGGTGCGGAGATGGTAAAACGGTACGCCCCGTCCGGTGTCAGCGCAAGCATCGACGTCGGAAACTCCGCGGTCGCGACGGATACGTCCCCATCGTACACTGGCGACACGTATGACGTGAGTACGTACCGAATACCTGCAGCGGAAAGCGCCGCTTCATCGGTGTGCCACCGTATCGTGAGCGGAAGCGGATCGAAAAATTGCGCGTCCGAGAGCGCAAAGACGCCGTCCGTTTCAAGCGTCACGGAGCGTTTCGGGGACGTAACAGTACGGCGTCCGCGAACCTCTCCGAGCCGGGCGTGCACGGCGGCATGCATGGCATCGATAACCAGTGGGCGGCCATCGACATCGAGCGTCTGAAGCGCCTCTGCATGCGGCGTTCGTGCGACGAGACGCGTGCCGCTCGCGATGACCGCGATCGGGTCGGTGCGATTGCTATACCCAACGTGATCACCGAGGTAGATGCGCCCGTCAACAACGAGCTTACGCTGCGGTGTGCGAATGGAACGAATGAACACGTCGTCGGAGACGGTCACGACAATGCGGTATGCGCCCGTCGGCGGATCCGTGAGCGTCACGGAGACGGAGCGCAGGCCCTCCGAGCGCTGATCGTCGGAAACGTTCCCGTCGTCAGCAAGCACCGCTCGAGCCAGTGCGCGCGAGGAGTCCCCCGCCTTGTAGACGGAAACCGTCACCGGATCACCGCCAAGCTGCCGGTTCATATCCTGCACGGAAAACGTGAACTGCAAGTCCTCGCCCTCCACGTACGTCAGCATCGTATGTCCGCCGCGCAACGAAACGTCCGTCGAGGTCATATCGGATGATGGGACGTACCCTGGAATGCGGAACGGCGCATCGACGGATGCGTGGTAGACGGCGATTTCCTCCGGAGATGGCGGGTCCTGCAGGAACGCATCGATGGACGGATACCGTGCATCGCGCTGCAAGAGCGTCAGCGTCCCGCTCGTGATCCGAGACCAAGAAAGCAGGTCGAGCAAACGATTTCCGGCGGGGCGCATAAGGAACGATTCATCGAGCGGCGACGTGAGCGCGCCGATTTCGATGACCGGCTGCCCTTCGCTGCGGTAGCGCAACGTGACGATGGCGCGATCGTAGGCATCCGGCGGGGTCATATCGACGTAGACCGGCGTGGCGACTGCCGTCACGCCAGTGGCATTTCGCGCGCCTGCTCCTGTTGGTCCCATGACTCGCTCTGACGGCTTCGGGGCGGAGAGAAGCGGCGTCGGTCGGAGGAACCCCGTCTCTGCGTGTAAGACGCCGGACGGAACCGTGATGCGCAAAACGACCGCGCACGCCACCCCGATGACGACCAGCGTTGCCACGAAACGAACGAACCTGCTGATGTGACGACTTGGCATCATTGCGACTCCTCGTTACGGATGAATCGGTATAACGTCTGATCTACGAACGGTCGGATCGGCTCGATAGACAACCCCAGTGGAGGAAGCTTCACCGTGTTCAGCCAGGCAAGGTCCGACGCTGGCAACGTGATACCGAAGTAGTACACGGGCACTTCCGCGGCGAGTGCCGGCAGCGCAGCATAGGTGCGATCGGAACGAAGCGGTGTGACGACGCTACGATGCGGGTAGAGCACCTTGTCGGAACGGTCCACGACGATAAGGGCGTCTTCTTCGGTGAGTGTGAGAACGGTATCGCGCTCTTCCATGTATCGCTCCAGGTTTGCACGGACCGTGAGCAACCCCTCTTCATGCGACGTGAATATCTGATACCCGGATGTCACCACGATACCGATGACGGCGATAGCAGCGATGAGCGTGCCGATACGTCGGCGCGGAAGAGCGGACACGATGCGGGAAATGAGCCAGGCAACCGGAAGCGTCGAAGCAGCAAACACCGGGAGCCAGTATCGGATGTACGACGCGCCGATAGTGACGGCGTTGGGGTCGGGATTATCCTGAATGCTCCAGGAACCGTAAAACACGGCAAGCCACATCGTGAGCACTATCCCTGCGACGAGCATGGCGACGACAGGGCGCGTCACCGTCAGCCGACGTCGGGCGGCGAGCACGACGGCAACGAGCGCTGCCACGCCGACGAGCGCAGACCACCATCCGAAAAACACGATGCCATACGTTTTGAATGTCTCAATGGCGAGACGTGGCGCGAAGCCGAGCGGAAACAGGTACGGTTGCAGCGGACCGAGTAGCTTCGCCGCGTTGCCGCCTGTTGCCGCACCGACCACGTCCGAACCGATGGCGCTGCCGTACCCGGTCGCGAAAATGCCGCCATACAAGCCAACCTGCGTGATGACAAACGGTACCAGCATCACTCCGGCGCAGGCCGCAGCAATCATGGCATCGATCCACGCACGACGATCACGCAGGATGACGAGCATCGCACCGATGACGAGCGCGATCCAATACGCTTCGGACGGACGGACGGCAAGTGCGAGACCAAGCAGCATGCCGGCGGGAATCGCACGACGCACCTCTTTGAGCGGTGATGCGGTGAAGAACCATAACGCGCCGATGAGCAACGCCATGAAGAGGAGGTTCGGTTGGAGCGTCCTGCTCGCCACATACCACCACGCCGGATGTGCTGCGAGCAGCGTACCAGCGATGACACCCGTGCGGCGATCAGACGCCTGCGCCACGATGCCACCCCAAGCAAGTGCGGCGAGTGCAGCGAGGAGCGGCGTGAAAAATGGAATGCTCCAAACTCCTGCGAACATGGCAATGCCTCCGTAGAGAACCGGTAAACCCAGGAATCCGACCGGAACTTGTACGCCCTGCGCGAAGCGGACGCTGCGTGGGTGCACGAGGTCGGGTGCTACGACATCGAGCGGTTCCGGACGCCAAAGTCGCTGATGCTCCGCAAACTCCGTCGCAAACGTACGGTTAGCGGCTTCATCCGGAGAATTATCGATACCGGGAACAGTAAGCGGCAAGAAAGCATAGGTGATGACAAGCGCGATGATGGCGGGCAGAAAAACGACTGCGCGACGGAGTGCAGCGTACATAGACATCAGTGCAGCTTAGCGAACACGCTGACGATTGCCGTGATGAGAGCGACAACAAGCGTTCCTTGCGAGAGGTCGACAAAAAGGTCGACGCCGGATGCCAGCGCGATAAGCAAGAAGAGGACGGCGGCGACCTCGAAGAACATCTTCGCTTTTCCCCACGGCCCGGCAGGGACAACGACACCTCGACGCTTCCGGAGCCATCCGCCGACCACGAGTACCGCCTCTACGAACAGCAGCGCGATACCGATGACCGCGTTCACGTGCCGCAGCACGATAACGACGAGCACCGTGCCGATGAGCAGTTTATCCGCAACCGGATCGTACAGAATCCCCCATTCCGTAATCTGTTTCCGCGTCCGCGCGAGCGCACCATCAAGCGCATCAGTAAGTCCTGCGAATAAAAACAATGCTATACCCCACCCATACCGTTCCCGCACTAACAAGGTGACCGTCGGGACGATAAGCAACATCCGAAGCACGGTGAGGTGGTTCGGGGTGACGCGTGACGGGAGGAGCCTGAGAAAAGTCGCAGCGAGGACGTGGTCCATCCGAGTCAGGCGGATATTCTCATTCCATTTGGCGCTGAACATAGGCAAGACTGTGGTACACTACGAGAACTCTATGGGAAGCATTTCACTGAAAAAGTATACCCTTTTCCCGCTTATCCTGACAGCATGTGGCGCACTCGCGCTTCTGCTTCCCGCCACCGTGCCGCTCAAACCCTTCCTTGGAGCAATCTACCTCATCCTCGGATCCTGGCTCTGCGGCGAACGCCTCCTCCCTGCCGAACGTGGTATCTGGCGCATCACGCTCGGCGGCACGCTCTTCCTCTGCATCCTCATGATTGCCGGAAGCGCAATGTACTATGCGGCAAACCTCGGAACGATGGCGACCATGTTCGTTGTCATTAGTACTCCGCTCATTGTCACGGCCATCCCACGACGTCAGGCGAGCAGTAACGGCATCTTCAACGCGAATACTGATGACGCCGACAGTACTCCATCAACACCACCCCTGCCTGCGCGCATCATTGCGAGCGTGCTTCTCATGGCCTATGTCGCCGTCCTCTGGTACGTGATAACGCTCGTCGCAGGATCCGCCACAGACGCGGCTATCCGTACACCATGGGACGCAGTCCCTTCCGCAGTCTTTCCGCTCGTCTTCCTCACGGCAGGCGGCATCTTCATGCTTTCCGCATCCGGTGTCATAGGACGCACCGCCGTACTCCCCATGATGCTCCTCATGGCCACATTGACCTCCGTCGCAACGCTCGTCTACGCGATCGGCTACGGCTTCGACCCGTTCATTCACCGCGCCACGGAAGAAGCCATCTTCCGCGACGGAATGATTTCACCAAAACCGTTCTACTACGTCGGTCAGTACGCGATTGTCGTCGTGCTGGCACGGCTCACCGGTTCCGCAGTCGGCGCCATCGACCTCTCCCTCGTCCATGCTCTTGCCGCGCTCGCCGTTCCGATTGCATTCTGGAGCCTTCGCCGCGCGTTTCGGTGGGATGCTCCGTTAGCCGCAGCTGCAAGCGCCGGCCTGTTCCTCCTCCCGCTCTCATCGTTCGTGGCGACCACGCCGCAAGGAGTCGCGAACGCGCTCCTACTCATGACTGCGTTCCTCGCGCTCGTGGCCGTGCATCTGCCATCAGCGTTCCCGAAGCCGCTGCTCGTCCTCTTAGGCATCGCGACCGCGCTCGTGCATCCGCTCGCCGGCATCCCCGCGCTCCTCTTCGTCGGCGTTGTCATTATCGTCGTCGCTATCGAAGGCTACGGTCGCCTTGCCGTGACCGCACGTCGTCGTGCACTCGTCGCCGTCGCCATCCTCGGCTCCCTCGCGCTACCTGCAGTCTTCATGCTGAACGCCGCGCTCTCAGGCGCATCCGTCCACCTCGACACGGACACGCTCAAGAGTCCTGCTGCCATCGTCCGTGAGCTCAACGCCGCGCCAGACATCGCCACGCGGCAGTTCCGCGCCGGACTCGACCTCGTCTACGCTTGGCGGACCTGGCGCATACCGCTCCTGCTCCTTGCAGGCCTCGCTGGCATCGTCCTCCTCCGCAAACGCCGCGAAGCAGCGGATGCCTACGCCGTCGGTGCCATCGTCTTCCTCGGCAACTACGTGCTCCTCAAGTCGTTCATCGACTTCCCATTCCTCATCGACTACGAACAATCCAACTACGCCGATCGCCTTCTCGACCTGACGGTGTTCCTCCTCGCCCCAACCGCCGTCGTCGCGTTCGGCGAAATGCTCCGACGCGCACGGAACGGCATGCCGAGTCTCCGTGTCGGCACAGCGGCGCTCATCGCGATCCTTGTGACCGCGTCCTTCTACCTCGCCTACCCACGCCGCGACACGTACGAAAGCAGCCGTGGATGGTCTACGAGCGCGCACGACGTCACAGCCGTCCAGCGCATCGAAGAAGCGGCAAAAGGAAAACCGTACGTCGTCCTCGCGAACCAATCGGTGTCCGCCGCGGCAATCAAGGAATCCGGGTTCCGCACGTACTTCGGTGAACGCGGTGACATCTTCTTCTACCCCGTCCCAACCGGCGGACCGCTCTATGCGCGCTTCCTCGCTATGAACGACTGTGCAGGCTGTGCCGATGAAGCACTCGCGGCGATGGACCTCGCCGGCGTAGACCAGGCGTTCTTCGTAGTGAACCACTACTGGCACGGCGCGCAGAACATCCTCGTCGGCGCGCGACGTGACGCGGCGGAGTCGTGGGTCGTGGAGGATCGCGTATGGATCTTCCGGTATGAACGCTGATGATGGTACGAGCAGGGTCTTGGACCATGTATTCCATTCATGACGGCACGGGTCCTGCCGCCGGGTTTCTCCACTGCTCCGCGCGCTGAAGCGCGCGGCTTGTGGAGACCTCTCCCGGCGTCACCCGTGCTTTGCCAAGACTTGCATCTGTTCCAAAGTCACCTCTCTCGCACCTCATCTGCATTCGTACTCTCCTTTAGCTGATGTTTTAAAAATACCGCCCGGAAGGCGGTAGCTTTTTCACGGAAGCACGTGCAGGACGAAGCGAGCTGTGCCAAGCAGGCCGAGAATGATGAGCGCGATGATCGGCGGATTGATCTCCGCGGCGAGTGGGTCCCCGCCGACGTTCCTGCCGACCGGAAGGACGGGAAGTGCTCCCGCAAGCAGATAGACGACTCCCATGACGAGGACGGCCGGTGCCGAAGCGAATACCCCGATAACGATCGGGATGAAAACGAATAGCAGGGAAAAGCCCATCGCGATTCTCGTGTTCATGCAGACCTCCTAGGAAGCGTGGAAAAGGATAGCGCTTCGCCCGACCCGCGTCAATCGTCGCCCGCGTATGCCTCCAGCAACCCCGCAAGGTGCCGTTCCATGGAACGCCCGCGCGCGGAGACGAGCGCGTTCGCGGAGAGCGCGTCCCAATCACCGTGACGCGTAGCACGGAGCAACGCTCCGTCCAAAGATGCCGCGTCGCCCGGAATCGCAAGGAAGCCGTTCACGTCGTTACGGACGATCTCCGGAATACCACCGATCGCGGAAGCGATCACCGGCACACCGCGCGCGAACGCCTCGCCGATGACGGTCGGCGCGTTCTCGATGACGACGGACGGCAGCACCACGAATGCCGCGCGGTCATACGCTGCGGAAA
Organism: uncultured Gammaproteobacteria bacterium; assembly: GCA_964626205.1. GTDB lineage: Bacteria > Patescibacteriota > Patescibacteriia > SG8-24 > SG8-24 > CAZVED01. The sequence goes on along the minus strand of CAZVED010000001.1, from coordinate 41,440 downwards.
GCGTCTCTCCTGTAACTTTGCCGAGCATGCGGCAGCCCGAAAGCCCGGCACAACGCCGCGCGACCTCCTCCGCCAGCGTCCCGTCCCCTGCCAGCTCCAACGTACCCCCATCGAGGCCCTGGAGCCTCTCCCAGGCCTCCAAGAGGCCTACAGCGCCCTTATGCGCCTCCATCTGCCCCACGAACAAGAAGCGGTTTCGACCCTCCTTTTTGACCGGTTCGACGAGCGCGTCCGGTACCGGATTCGGCACGATACGCACATCAGACCGCCGGAAGAACCCGGTGTGCACGTGCTTATCGGCCAGGAATCGCGATGGCGAAATGACGACGTCCGGTGACCCCATGAGCCATCGCATGAGCGCACCATACGCACGGCGCGCGAGTCGTACGAAAAACGGCGGATGTTCTTCCCCGACACCAATGAGTCCCGACGGGTGCAGCAGCTGCACGTCGTGCAACGTATGAACATGACGGAATCGCATGCGGCGCACCGTCGCTGGCACGAGAAAACTCAGACCCATGAGGTTGTGCGTATGCACGATGTCTGGCGGATCTTTACGAAGAATGTCGCCGACCGCTTCCGCCGCGCCACCGTTGAACGTATCAATGAGGTGCCAAGCGAACCGTGCGACGAGCGAATGGCGGTGTGCGTCGGTGTAAAAGAAAAGGTTGCGAGGCATGATGCGATGCACGGTGACACCATCGATGGTTTCCGTGTCCGGCGCCGCCGAATCCACCGGCTTTGCGGTGATGACGGTTACCACATGCCCGGCCCCAACCAACGCGCGCGCCTGGGCTTCCGCGATACGCTCCGCTCCCCCGCGCGCGAGCTCCCCATACAAGTTGGAAACAATGCAGATCTTCATGCGTGTCACGGCAGCAGCGGCGAAAGCGCCGCAAGCAACGCCTCTTTGCGCGGCGCGGGAGCATACTCCGCGACCGCGATTGCGCGGGCAGCCCCGCTCATGCGCGCACGAAGCGCGGCGTCTCCGAGTACCTCTGCTAATCGTGCGGCAAGCGCGGAGACGTCTCCCGGCGGGACCGTGAAACCGTTCACGCCATCGCGCACCACGGTGCGCACGCCCGGAAGATCGCTCGCGACCACAGGGACACCACTCGAGAGCGCCTCAAGCGCGGCGATACCGAACGCTTCCGAGCGATCGACCGATGGAAACGCAAAAACATCGGCACGCTGCAAAAGGCACGGCAGATCGTCATCCGAGACCGCACCAAGAAAATTCGCACGTTCGGCGATACCGGCCGCTTCCGCTTCCTGCTCATACCGCTTGCGAAGGTCCCCGTCCCCCGCAACGATGAGCTGCGCGCCCCGGAGCGGCTTCGATGCCACCGCGCGGATAAGATGCGAGAGGCCTTTGAAGTAGTGTGCGCGGTCGAGGCCGCCAGTGAACATGACGACAGGCATCTTCGCGTCGATACTGAACCGTTCACAGACCGCGGAGTTCGGCGCGCCCGGCGCAAACCGTTCCGTGTCGACGGACGGCGGCACGACAGCGAAAGCATCCGGGCGTTCGCGGAAAAGCGGCGCAGCCGCGGAGTGTTCAATGTAGTCCCGACTTGTGACAATGACGCGATCCGCCGCACGGACGATACGCGGCATCACCGCGCGTGTATGGAACGCGAACACCGGCCGAAGCATGCCCTTGCCGACGACGTCCATGTGGTACGTCACCGCGAGCTTGCCCTCGCCCGGTTTCCGAAAGAGCGCGAGCGGCTCAGCCCCTCCGAAGAACGGGTAGTGCAAGAGGACGAGCGGATACCGCCGCAACAGCGCGCGTACACCCGGCACGAAGGACGCGTTCCCGTATCGGAACCATGAGCGCAGCGCGTGCGTCGTATACCCGTCCGTAGAACGCTCGTAGACGTGCGGTGCGTAGACATGCACGTCGAATCCGGCCGACGCGAGCTGTTCGGCGTCGAGCTGGGCGACGCGACCCATGCCGCCGCGATAGGGCGGAAAGGTCGCAGTGACGATAGCGATGCGAGGTTTCGATGAGCTCATATGATGAAGATGCGGATGACGGCCCACACGACACGCATGAGCGGGTTCGCGACGTACGTCGTAAAGGGTCCCGTCACGTCCTGGAACGCGATGATCGGAGTGAACAGACGGACGATTTCCCGGTCACCGACCGTGCGTAGCAAGATGACCTTCGCGCGTTCCCGCGCGATATGCCGCCAAACGCGTGCGTCGAAGAAATACCGGTACACCTGGAGCTTCTCCTTCCACCAACCTCCCGCGAACGCCGCGAGGAACAGCGCGACTTCGGCCGCAAGCAAAAACGGTGACAGCAGGACGAGCGTCCAGACGCGGAAGTTCTTGAGCAGCACGATGAAACGGTTGCGCTCCATGAAGTAGTACTTCGTGATGCTGCGCGAGAACTCGTAGTCGTGATACGCGAACGAATGCGGCGCGAGCACGTTGCCGAAGCCTGCGAGACGGATACGCCAGCCAAGATCGAGGTCTTCGTGATACAGGAACAGCTCCTCGTCGAAGAGGCCAGCGGCGTGCAAAGCGTCCGCACGATACAGCACGCATGCGCCCGAGGCGTACGCGATCTCCGGGATGCCGTGGTGCGGCCACTCCGCGAGCGGTACGCGATATCCCGTGGCATACCCAAGCCCGAGGAAATGAATGGCATTTCCGGCGGAGTTGATGCGTTCCGGCTCCTTCGCCAAAAGCAGCATGGACTGCACGGACCCGATACGCTCGTCCGCTTCCGCGACACGCACCGCCTCCGTGAGCGCGTCCGGCGCGAGTGAGGCATCTTGATTGAGCAGATAGACGTAGTCTGCGCCATCCTCGAGCGCGCGACGAATGGCGATGTTGTTACCACCTGCGAACCCATCGTTTTTCGGGTTCCGGATAAGCGTCACGGACGGGAACTTCTCCACAACAATATCCGCACTTCGGTCGGTGGAAGCATTGTCGACAACGATGACCCGGACGTCATGCGGACTATAATTGAGCGCCTGGACGCTCGCGAGACACGTTTCGAGAAAACGCTCACCGTTATAGGCGAGCACAATGACCGTGATCTTCTTTGCGGCGACTGGCGTGCTCATGCGGCGTCGGACGGCTCTTTCTCATCGAGTCCGGCTTCACGAAGCCCGACCTCGCGCACGAGCGTCGTGATGTTCCGCTCCATACGCTCGATACGCACGAAGAGGCGGAACACTGCATAGAAAAGCGCGATGATGGAGCAGTAGATGACAAGATCCGCGCCGCGCCCGACACCGACGGCGGCGGCGACCCACGATGTCGTCTGCGGGAGCAGCGCAACGGTTGCGACGACGACCCAAAACAGCGACCACAGCGCCATCTGGCCAAGGTGCAGTTCGCCGGAGCGGAACCGAACGACCGCGCGGGAAAGCGCATACGCGGCGAAAGCGACGATGATGATTTGGATGAGCGGCATACTAATGAAGGACCTTGCTCACGATGAGACGCCAGGCGGTCTTGAGACCGACCGTGAAGCTCTGACCTTTCGAAAGAGAGTATTCGGTATAAATAGGCACGATGGGAACCTCCGCGAGCTTCCACCCACCACGCTTGATTTCCTTGATGATTTCCGAAGCGACTTCCATGCGGTCGCACTTCAGCTCCATGCCCTCACTCATCCGGCGCGAGAACGCGCGAAGACCGGAGTGGGAGTCTGTCACCCAGAGACCGAAGAGCGCGTAGGTGAGCGCGTTGGCGCACCAGTGCGCGGCACGGCGCGTCACCGGAATGCGATCGCGCTCCACCGTGCGCACGCCGATGACGATGTCCGCTCCTCCATCGACGAGCGGAGCCACGATGCGTGGAACATCGGAAGCCGCATGCTGCCCGTCCGCGTCGAAAGTGACGATGGCGTCCGCGCCCATGCGAAGCGCGGCGGCGATGCCGGTCGCGGTACCTGCGCCGTAGCCGCGGTTCACGGCATGTCGCACGACTGTGGCACCGGCCGCGGCAGCCACCTCCCCCGTCCGGTCAGTCGAGCCGTCATTCACCACCACGACCGCATCCGCGACGGAACGCAAAGAACGGACCACGTCGCCGACGTGCCGTTCTTCGTTATATGCCGGGATGACGACGACGGTCTTCATATCCGATGATTAGCCGCCGAACGACGAGAGCAGGCCGCGGTGTCCCTGCGTGTACTCGATGGTCTTCTTGAGGCCCTGCTCCAGGCTCACGAGCGGAATCCAGCCGAGGTCGGCCTTCGCCTTCGTGAGGTTCGGGAGACCAAGGTCGCGCAAGAACGGGAGTCGCGGCTGGTACGTGATACCAGACGTCGATCCGACGAGTTCCTTGATGCGCGTCGCGACATCGACGACCTTCATCTCGTAGTCGCTGCCAAGGTTCACCGGGCCCGGATTCGTCGGAAGGTCCATGAGACGGGCGATGCCGTCAACGACATCGGTGACATACACGAACGACGTACGAAGCGTCTCATCGCCATAGATGACCATGTCCTTGTTGTCGAGCGCAGCGATGACGAAATCCGGGATCATGTGGCCGTCGTCGAGCGGCATGCGTGGCCCGTACGTGCGGAAGACGCGGGCGATACGGACATCCAAGCCGTGGATGTCGGCGTACGTCATGGCCATGGTCTCGGCCCAGAACTTTCCGGTGTCGTAGCAGCTGCGCGGCGTGAGATGCGGAACGAGTCCGTACTCCGACTCCTCGAACAGATGCCCATCGTCCGGACGGAACCCGTAGATGATCGATGTAGACGAGTGGAAGAACTTCGCCTTGTACTTCACGGCGAGCTCCAGCACGTTCCGCATGCCGACCGAGTTGGCGAGCAGCGTCTGCTTGCGCAGCGCATCGAACCGCTTGATGCTCGTCGGGCACGCGAGGTGGTAAATGGACTGGATACCCTGAAAACGCACCTTGAATCGCTCGAGCTCGGGGTATACCTCGAGGTCGATAGGTTCGGTGATGTCCGCGCGCAGGAACTCGAAGTCCGAGTTCTTAAGGAGATGGTCAATGTTCTGCGTGCTGGACGTGACGAGGTTGTCGATGCAAATGACACGATAGCCGTCGTGCAGGAGACGTTCGCAGAGGAACGACCCGACGAATCCGGCGCCTCCGGTCACGACCACGTTCTTCTTGTCTTGGGCGTCCATAGGGGTGCTCGGGCAGAAAATGCAGCCTTAAAGAAGCTGATGGCGCTAAGTATACAATGGGCTCGAGATAAACGGAACGGGTCATTCGAAGGTCGGGATGGCGGGCATCTCGGGGTACCACTTTTTTGCGAGCCACAGTCTCGCAAAAAAGTGTACCCGTCGTGCCCGCCACCTACCTCCGCAAGCCCGTGCCGCTCATAACCCAAACCCATCGTCTACCTACTTTTGGACGCCCTGTTGGAAAAAAGGATGTTTTAAGGAAACACTGCCAGCTTGAGGCCGATGAGTAGAAAGCAGGACATGAGCACGATGCGATACGTTGCCTGTGACAACCGATCGACGAACCGCTTGGCAACGACGGCGCTCGCATAGGAAACCGGAATGAAGAGCAGGAGGCCGGCCCAGAGACGTCCGTCAATATGCGCTCCTCCGATCGCGTAGGCAAAAACGCGCGCACTATCGACGAACAGTCCGATGGCTCCCGCGGTAGCGAGATACACGGGCGCCGGAAGATTGAACGCGGAAAGGAACATCCCGCGCAGGATGCCGCCGAATCCGAACATGCCTGCCGCGAATCCGGAGAATGCGCCACCAGCGACAGCATTCGCTATCGATGCGCGGACGCGAAGATGCGGACGCATCAACGTAAAAGTTGCATAGGCGATGAGGATGACGCCGAGCGTGCGCATGAGATGCACGGGATCGATCGCGAGCGTCAAGAACGCGCCCGCAAGCGCGGCAACGACGCCCGGAACACCGAACAGCCCCACAAGACGCCAGCTGAATCCGCTCCGATACAACGCGACCTTCCAAACATTACCGAACCAATGAATGATGGAGACGAGATAAATCGCCTCAACCGGCGGCAGCACCATGACGAGCACGGGAATCATAACCGTCGACGTCCCGAAACCGGAGGTCGTTCCGATGGCCGTTGCAACGGCAGTCAGCAAGGCGATGAGCGCTATGTCCATGGAGAAAGTAGCTAGAGGCTCATCCTAGCTTATTCGAGCCAAACGCGAGCCGCGCGAACACCACCCATGAACCGCAGTTCGTATGCGGCGAAATCGATCCTGATGCCGCGCGCGCTGAAAGACGCAACGAGCGGCTGAGAGCCGGCTTGGCTGCCGAGCAGATACGGAGCGGATGCAGTATCGATGGTAGTACCATCACCGCGGAGGAAACGGACCGTTCCTGTAGACGCAAGCGAACGCACAATGAGGTCCCTATCGCCATCGCCATCGAGATCAGCGACTTCGACCGTCGCGCCAAATACGTCGCGCTCGCCGAACGGAAGCATCTCGCGCACCAGCGTACCGTCCGCGCGGAAAACACGTACCGCAGTCGTTCGTCCCCGACCGCTCGCCACGATGACTTCACCAACACCGTCGCCATCCACGTCGCCCGCCGCTACGTGGATACCACCGCGGAAGGCCTCTTCGAACGCGAAGAATCCTCGAAGTGGCGTACCATGGTCGTCGAAAATGCGGACGTGCGGACCGCCGCCAGGGCCTGCACCCGTAACGATTTCGTCGCCGGCATCGTTCATGACATCCGCTGTCGCGACGGTGACGCCACCACGGAATGCTTCATCGTATGCCATGAAGCCGCCAATAGCCTGCGTGTTTACGTTGAAAATACGGACGTGCGGACCACCGCCCGGTCCGGCACCCGTGACGATAGTCTGGCGAAGCGGGCCGTCAAAACGCGCGACGGCCAAGGAAACGCCGCCGCGAAACGCTGCAGGATACGCCGAGAATCCGCGCACGTAGAGACCATCCTCAGTGAAGAGCTGCACCTCTGGAGCGCGTCCGGGGCCGGGAGCTGTTGCGACGAGCGATACGCCTACGTCCGGCGAAACGAGCGTCTGAGTCGGGACTGTCGGAGTTGCAGGAATGACACGCATCCCCTCCCTGAGAAGCGCGACCGCCTTTGCCGCGTCGATACGCCCACGACCAAGCTTGCCGAAATATGCCGGGTTCTTCTCATCAATAGCGACGGCGGATTGCGTGAGGATATTCGTGATCTGTTTTGGCGTGAGCTTCGAGTCGAGCGCAAGCAAAAGCGCAGCAACGCCAGAAACGACCGGCGCGGCGACGGACGTGCCGTTGTAGTACCCACCGTACGGATCCGCGAAGGCGGGCGAAGAGGCATCATAGTACTGCGTGCCAATGAAACGTGTTCCTGGCGCAGCGCCGTCGACACATCCCGCGCCATAGTTGGAGAACGATGCTTTGCGATCTTCCGCATCCACGGCCGCAACGCCATAGATGAAGTTCTCCGACTCGCCCGCATCAAGACAGACCGGGAAAAGCGGCCGCGCATCGAGATCCTGAGCGACGCCGCCCTCCGGCGCGTTCCCCGCTGCCGCAACAACGAACACGCCGCGCTCGTATGCACGACGTACGGCGATGCGCAGCGTCTCGCCTTCTACCGGCCCCGTGAAACTCAGGTTGATGACCTTTGCGCCGTTGTTCATGGCATACTCGATGGCGCGTACCACCGCCGTCGGGTCGCCAGAACCGTCGGAGCCGAGCGCACGCAACGGCATGATGGTCGTCTGCCACGTCACGCCAGAGATTCCAATGCCGTTGTCGCCGCGTGCCGCAATGATACCGGCGCTCACTGTGCCGTGATTCGTGCCGACAAGGTCCCCCGGTGACGGAGTCGGGCGCGGATCGTTGTCACTGTCCACGAAGTCCCACCCATGCACGTCGTCGATGTAGCCGTTACCGTCGTTGTCGATACCATCGCCGGGAATCTCACGGACGTTGCGCCAGATGTTGTCACGAAGGTCGGGGTGGCGGATGTCGACGCCCGAATCGATGACCGCCACGATAACGCCCTCGAAGCCAAGGCTGTGATTCCATGCCTCCGGCGCGCCAATGTGGTGCAGGTAGGTCTGCTCCTCGAAAAACGGGTCGTTCGTGGCACGTGGTGCGGCAAAAGCCTGCCCGCCGGGAATGGCGAGCGCCGCGAGAACGATACCCGTCCTGATACGAAAGCTCATGCGACTCATGCGGGTTGCCGATCTTTTACGAGCTCATCGTTAATACGATCGGCAGTCGCAAGCAGGGTCATGTCTGTCCCGAGCGACTCCGCAAACTGGACAAACGACTTCACATCCTTCGGGAAACACGAACCGCCGTAGCCACGGAAACCGTCCTGCAAGACTTGCAGGTGGCTTGTACCGATGCGTGGGTCGGCCGCAGCGCAATCCTTCACCGCGTCGTAGTCGGCACCGATAGCCTTGCACAGGTCGAACATCTGGTTCGCAAAGACGACCTTCATGGCGAGGAAGCAGTTGCCGAAGTACTTCACCGTCTCGGCTTCCGTCGCAGTGAGCGTCCGCATGAACGGCGCGCTCGGCAACAAGCGCAGAATGAACGGCGCAACGTCCTTCGAGCGTTCCGTATACCCCATGAGCTGGCGATCCGGGTGACGCATGTCCTCGTCTGCCGTCACCTGCCGGAGGAACTCCGGATTGAAGAGCATTCGGTGCTGCGGAAACTCCTGTTGCAGCATCTCTGTCGTACCCGGCAACACCGTCGACTTGATGACGACAGTCTTCTCCCCCGGAAGCGCGCCGACGGCCGCGCGAACGAACGACAAATCGAAGCCTGTGCCGTCCGCGAGATACGGCGTGGGAACGCAGACGAATACCACGTCCGCGAGCGTAAGCACGCCAGCGTCGTCGAGCCCCTTCGCCGGGTCGTACCGGAGCGGCGAATGACCGGCTTCGTCGAGGTACCGCGCAAGCGCTCCCCCGACGTAGCCGACGCCCATCACCGCAATCCTTCCTTTGGATTCAACGCCTTCCATAATGGAGGAAGCGTACCGTTCCTGACGCGGGAAATCAATACGAAAAAAGACCCTCGTAAGAAGGTCTTTTCGTCATTTTCGCGACTCCTGGATTTCCGCGAAGAAGTGCAATCCGATGGCGAGGAACTTGTTCGGCCGCGCCTTGGCTCGCGTCGGAATGAACGCGTCGTACTCAAGGAAACCGTCCCATGGCGCTTCATCGCCGCCGGGAGGAGTCATGCCGTTGCCGTCGAAAGAATTGGTGTCGCCAAACTGCATATCGATACCGTCATCATACCATTTTTTCGACAGCTTGAAAAGACCCGAGTAACACTTTTTTTGTTCATCGTGAATATCAACGCGCGACACGGACCGATCGACGAAGCGGCAGCGCTGGCGCGTCGCGACCATCGAGCAACGACGGTGCGCCATCCGCGACATCCGTCCAAACGAACGCTTCTGCACCCAAAAGCTCGACGCCGAATGGCCATTCGTTCCAGTTCGCAAATCCGGTCGTGTCCACCTCGAATGAGAACGTCCGTGTCGCTCCTGCCGGAATGACGAGCGCTTGCGAGAGCGGAAACTCGTACGTGAGTGTCGCGGTCTGGTTCGGGCGCGAAACGGTATACGCGGAAAGATCGGTATCTCCACCGATAGTGAATATCGTCCGGCCGTCGCGCCCTTCCCCTATCAACGTAGGATTCACCCCCTCCCACATGTACAGGTTCGCGATGTCGTCATCATCGAGGAATCCGTCGCTCTTTGCAGCCCACCGCTCGAGCGCATCGTTATCTTCAGCTTCATACTGCTCCTCATAACCAAACTCATAGACGTAGCCGGCGTCTCCCGGACGCAAGAGGAAGGCCATCTGTAAAATGCGCGCGTTTCCGGTTGGCCCCGCCGTCGCCGTAAACCGCAAGACCTCCGCGGCATCCGAGCGCGGAATGATACCGCTCGGGGACCCGGAGCCGACACGAAGCGTGAGCGTCGTGAAACGAACGACGACATCGCTTACCTCGTTCGTCCCGACACGGAAGATTCCGCTCGGCGCGTCCGTCGGGCCGAACGTATCGCCGGTCGTGATGGACGAGAACGCCATCGGTCCCGCCGGTTCGAACAGCACCGACAAACGATCGCCGGTCACGATTCCCCCGCCCGGAAGCGGTACCGACGCGAAGAGACGGAACGTGCGTGGTGACCCAGGTATCACGACGATATCCAAACCAGTGAACCACACGACCGACCCCGTGAACGCGGCCACAGCTTCCGCGCTCTGGCCGGAAGACGTCGTATATGTCAGACGCGCGGAAGGAAGCGGTGCTGCGAGGCCATCCTGCAGACGGAAACTCATTGACGTGAGGCGGAAGGAATCGTACTCAGCCGCGACAGTCAGTTCGCCAAGATCAGCGTCCGTACCGACGAGCACGACACCGTCTTCCTCCCCCTCCCAAGAGAACGTGAGGCGGCCTTGCTCGTACACAGTGACGGAATACCGTGGGCGTTCGCCACCGTTCGGAAGCTTACCGATGACCGGTAGCGCGGCACCCTCGGCATCGACGGCCGCCGCATCTGTTTCCGCGTCTGCGACATCGAATGTAAGGCCGTTCGGGCGCTCTTCAAAATCGACACTGCCATCCATGTCCCCGCGCACGACGACCGTTCCCGACTGACCGGCTGCAACACGAAATGCGAGTCCGGAAAACTCAGCGCGTCCGTTGAACGCCACTGGCACAGGCCCAGCAAGACGCGTTCCTGCACCGTCATACAGCGACACTTCGCGGACCATCTGATTGACCGTCGTCGGCGTCGTATTGTCGGTATCCTCACCGGCACGGAAGTCGCGATTCCCGCCCTCGCCTTCGTTGATGTACCCCACGACAGTAAGACGCGTCAGCACGGCATCGGACCCCGCAGGTGCCCGAAGCGCGAACGCGGCAATCGACGCTTGCGACGCCCCGCGAACCACGGTCGTGCCTCCGGGAACCGGAGCTGCCGTTACCTCAAGCCCACCGCGCACCGTGGTGAGCGTCGGCGTCACGAGATCGGTTGTAGGCAATACCGGAACGCTGACGCCACTTTCGACATCCGCAAACTCCGTCTGCGCGGCAACAATAGTAACCGTATACGTCTCCCCCACCGGCAGGAGCCGTCCCATGCGCGCCATGAGCCGCACTGCGACGCTCCCGCCGGCTGGCACGAAGATCGCATCCGTGAACGTGAACTCCTGTGCCTGGTCGAGCGTCGTGTCGAGCACCGGCGACCGACGCGTCGTAGCATCGCGACCGTCGGCGTAGGCGAAACGGAGCTCCGAAAGATTCAGGCTCTCCGCGTCGCCGTAGACGATGCCGCCAGCATCGTCGTCGATGTCAGCGATACCGCGGCTCAACGGATCATTCTTCAGCGCGGTAAGTCGCACGGTGAGGCGGCGAACCGTTACCGCGCGCCCGGAGGAAATACGGAGCGTGGCGAGCGTGGCATCGCCCGGGAACGGAATCGCGTTGCCAACAGGTGGCACGAGACGAAGCGACACCGGTGCATCCGGCCGAGCCGTTCGCTGCGCCGTGTCGATGTATGACGGCTCGATACCGGTGATGTTCGGACCGTCGACGTATTTCTCAAGGGACGTCGCGGAGACCGTCAGCACGAAAGCGTCTTGCACGCGCAAGGTCGTACGCGCCGTGTCCGACGTAATACGCCGCTTCTGCAATCCGTCGATGAAAAACAACACGCCGTCCGACGAACGGCGCGCGATAGTACCGCTCGGAAAAGTGCCGGACTCGAACGGTTCACGGACCTCGTACGCGAAAAAGAACGCATCCGAAAGATCATCCACGCGTCGCGCCCAGTTCGCACCATATAACGACCGCGCCACAGACTCGGATGGTACCGGACGCAACGCGCCGCCAGGTTCCACGATGTACACCGTCGGGTCGCTCACGATCTTCACCATGCGCGTCCCCGCGCGGTACGCAATCGTCCCGCCGATGGGTAGCGCTGCAAGTTCCGAAGCGCTCACGGTCTTCACGGCGGAGAAATCCGCATACCATGTGGCATACGTGGCCGCGTTCGGAAAGACGTACCGTTTGCCGTCCGTGCCGACGTAATAGACGGCGGTGTCACCCGATAGCTTCACGAGGTCGCCCGGCACCGGCGCAGCAACGGCAGGAAGCGCGAAAAAGGCCCATAGGAAGACCGTAGCAAGGCCGATAACGCCGCGTGAGGGCATAGGCATGGGTACGACAAAAACACTGAATCGTTCATGCAGTATACCACGGTTTTAAGCTGGATGCGGGTACCGAAATAAGGCGGAAGCGAGAAATGGGCGGGAGGAAATAGGCTGGACACGGGTACCAGCTTAAAACGAAAACGCCTGAAGATTCGATGTTTTGATTCGCGTGCGTGATTGCTCGCCTACTCCCCAATCGTCACCGTAAGCGCCGGATACGCTCGCATCGGCAAAAGCGGCATCTTCCGATCGACGTTCAACCCATCGACGACCTCTGCGGACGATTGCTCAAAGAGCACGGTCAGCGTGCGACCATCGTATCCGTCGGCGATATCCGCGCGCAGATCGACTTCCACGACCATGTCGTCCGGAATGCCGAACGCGCCCGTGAACGGAACCGTCTCACGCTCAGCACCGACCGACTCTAATTCGCGCGTCCCGAACAGCGTCTCCCCTGTCGCGCGGTCGACAAGCCTCACGCCGCGCACAAGCGGCGTCGCATCGCTCCATGCACCGGCAAGCGTGACGTCCATCCTGCGAAGCGTCACCGTAGCACCGACGGTCAAACGGAACGATGCGAGTGTGCGATTAGCTCCGGCCTCGACAGATGTCGAACGGACCGGAAAATCGATCTGTGCCGCCGGCAGCGTTTCGGAACGCGACAGCTGCGACGTATCTGTCAGGTTCTCGCCGTTTTCCGTGAGCGTGCCGAGGAGCGGATACCCTTCCGGCAACGCGGTCGTGTCAACGGCGTGGCGCGTCTGGAAACGGAATCGCGCCATGTCCTGCGGTGCGACGAACCGAATGGTCCCGCCGTCCACCACATAGAACGAGGCGCCGCCGCCGAGACGCAAAAGCGTTCTCGTCGGATATGCATCGGCGTACAGTGCCGGACCTTCCGTGTACGCGGTAAAGAACGCTTCCGGAAGGTCATCCACGCGCTTCGACCACTCTGTGCCATACAGCGCGATGGCAACGTCCTCTGTCGTGATCCAGCGCAGCACACCGCCGGGTTCCACGGCGTACACCTTCGGAATGGACGGAATCTTCACGAGGCGTGTTCCCGGGCGGTACAGGATGGGTGGACCGAGGCGCATCCCTGCCATTTGCTCCGGCGTGACCTCTCGCACGGACGAGAAGTCCGCGTACCATGAATCGAACACGTGCCGGTTCGGGAACGGCCGACGCTTCCAGTCACGATCGAAGTAGTACACGACGGAATCCTGCGTCGTCGTCGGGTCGTTGTCGTCGGGCAGCTTCACGAGGTCGCCGATCGAGATACCAGCAAAAAGATGCGTCTCTGACGGCTGTTGCGCGAGCGTCTGCTCGACAAGGACCGGAAACGCATGTACCGACGGAGCGACGACGAGCGCGACTGCGGCAAGGAACGGGGCGATGGCGGTTGTCGAGACAAAACGAAACGCGTGCATACGACGTGGGGTTATATGACCTCCAGCATGCCGAAAAACGCTCAGTATGGCAACCACTAAAGCTGGATGCGGGTACCGAAATAAGGCGGAAACGAGAAATAAGCGGGAGGAAATAGGCTGGACACGGGTACCAGCTTAAACCCGCCTGGTGTGTCGCTCCCAAAAGCAAAAGGAGCGGCCGGGCCGCTCCTTGCTATTCGATCGGTATGCCGATGCGGTAGTCCGTGAAGAATGCGTCAGGGATGTCGTCGACCTTCGTCGCCCAGTCTGCTCCATAGAGCGCGACAGCGACCGCTTCCGACGTGACCCAGCGCAGTTCCCCGTTCGCGGCAACGGCGTAGACCTTGGGGTCGGTCGTGATCTTCACCAAACGCACACCCGGGCGATACGTGACCGTTCCACCAAGCGGGGCAGCGGCAAGCTCTGCATCTGTGAGCGTGATGACGCCTTCGAAGCCGAGGTACCACGAGTCATGGACGCGCTGGTTCGGGAACGCGTACCGCTTGCCGTCCGCGCCGCAGTAATACACCGCGCTCGATGACGTGCCTTTGATGCGGGCATTCGCAGCGCAGGTGACGGTTCCGGACGGAAGCTGCCCAGGAACGATACCGCGGTCATGGCCGATGGTAAGCGCGGCGCGTGTGGCTTCTTCGGCGTCGTACCAGGTTGCCGGCTGCGGCTCCGGTTCCGGTGGCGGTGCGATACCGTCGATGGAGAATGGTGCGCTGACACCGACCGCGACGACGGCCGTGCTCGAGCCGAGCGCTTCGACACGGATACGTGCCATGTCCGTCGAGAGCACCTGTGGAACCGTCCATACGAACACGTCGGCGCTGAACGTGTTGGCGACAAGGACCGTCGGATACGTCAGGCCGCCGTCCAACGACAACGAGAGACGCGCACCGAAGACCGATCCAGCAGCGCTCCAAACGACAAGCACCTCCTCCCCTGCCGTGACTGTCGCACCTGCCTGCGGACGGGAAACGCTGACGACCTCGGCGTCGCCGTATGTGCTGTTGCAGATGCGTCCGTCAACGGAAAGCGTGTACGTTCCCGGCTCAGAAAGCGTGAGGTAGTTGGACCCTTCGCGGTATTCGCAGGTGTCGATTGCCGCGCCATGACTGACGAAATGGCCGTTCGACGGCATACGGAATGACACCACGTCGCCTTCGTCGAGTGTGACCGTAAAACGGTCGCCAAACGTTTCGAGCGAAGCGACCGAGGACCCAGCGAGGACTGTGACGGTCTTATCCAAAACCATGAACGAGGCGTCTTCTGCGTACGCCGGAGAGGCCGCGGACGCGAAACGGGCGCCAGCGGCAGCCGAGGCCAGCGTCGCGAAGAGGGCGACACCGACGATAGCAAGGATGATCAGCTTCTCGATGAGCTGCTGCTTGAGCGTTTGGAGCACCGAAAGGCTCGTCTCGAGAAAGGCGTCGGTTTTCCACATAGAAAACATGATAGAGACAGCATAGCGCACCTGCGGGGTTTTGTCATACCACCCCCAAATGCGTCTTCAGCCCGCGCACGTCGTCTTCGATGCGCTTCACCCGCTCAAACGTGAACACGCGCTCGTGGTCGAGGCGCTGTAACATGGCGGTGTGCGAGTCGAGAGTCGCCATGACATCGTCAAACCTCGCGTCAACGCTCCCCTGCGTGGCAAGCGTGCCGACCTTATGGTCGAGCTCAATGAGCTTTTGGATGATGAGATCTTCATTCATAGATGACGTTAGTGTACAGAAGAATAAGATTGGATGTCGAGGCGATGCGGAACCTAGGTGATGCGCGAAAAACCTACAAGACCCCAAAAAACAAAACCCCGCCAGTAAAGGCGGGGTGTTTGTTTTGCTTTCCTGCTGTCCGGTTCGTACACGAGCGGGAGCACGTTCCGGAAAACCGTTCTGCCCGGAGCTCAGGCGAACCTGAGCTCCAAGGCGAGAAAGGAATTAGCGGGAGAGCGTGCGAGCCGTGGACGGAAGGTACTTGACGTAGTCACCATCCGTGAACCAGTCAGCACCCGTCATACCCGTCGTGTCGTGACCGACAGCCGAGTAATCAGACCAGCCGAAGCCAGTGCTCTCGAGAACAACGCTGACCGAGTCGCCATCTGCCGTGCCCGAGATGTTGAGCATGAGGTAGTAGGACTTCGCGGTTCCTGCGTTGACCACCTGTTCGTCGGTGAAGTCGATGGTGAGAGACGAGCCAGTGAGGTCACAGTTACCGACAACAACCTGGTTGTTGCTGGCCGTGAAGACGCTGGACTCAGTGCCCGAGCAGGCGAGGACACCGAGGTTCGTGTCGTCGTTCACCGTGAACTCGAGGGTCTGGAACGCCACCGGACCAGCCGTGTCGGCCGAGACCGTAAGGGTGAGGACGTTCGCGGCAGCGCTGTTGACCAGCACCTTGTCACCGCTCACGACTTCAACCGTCGGCTTGGACTTCACGATGAACTTACCGTAGGCCGCGAGGTTGCCGGCCAGTGGGTCGCCCGTACCAGCGGAGACGATGGTCGTGCCCGAACCAGCGGACGTTCCGCGGATCTCGAGGTTGGCATCAAGCATCGTGATGGTCACCGGGTCCATCGGCTGCGGACCGGAAGTGGTCGGCGAGACGGTGTTGAGGTTCGCCTTGACCGTGAGGGTCTTGGACGTGTCCTTCGGAACAACGAAGTTCACCGAAGAGAAGGTGGCGAGGCCGCCAACCACACTGACCGGACCGCCAACGAGCGTTGCGCCATCGTGGAGCGACACCGTTGAAATACCAGCCGGGGTAGCGACGCTGAACTGCACCTTCGACAGGCGAAGCTCTTCGTCCTGAGCGGTCATGCGGTACTTACCGAGCACGACGTTCGACGAGCCACCGATAACGAGGCTCGGCTCAGACTCAATATCAACTGGGGCGTTGACGAGCGTGACGGAGCCCTGCGCGGCGACGGTCATAAGTGCGCTCATGGCCGTAGGAACGCCAGAGTCGCTTACCGTACCACCGTCAGCATCAGTGACATCAACATCTTCAATCTCGAACCCGAGGTAGGTCGTGGTCGGAGCAGAGCTGGAGAGCGTGCCCATGAGCACAAGCGTCATGCTCTGTCCACCATTGATGGTGAGATTGAGGTTGTCGAAGCGGATGCTGTCGGACGAATCCGGGCTGGCAGTGACGCCGACCTGGGTCGCACCGTTCATGAGCCTCACTGTCTGCACAACGCTGTTGCACAGCTCGTCCTTCTCGTTCACCGTGCTGTCATCGTCAGCGGTACAGTCTACCGTGATCGAGTTCAAGCGAACCGGGGCAGCGTCAGCTGCCGTGAAGGACCAGCCTGCGAGCGCGATGTCCGAGGAGCCCTTGATGTAGGTCTGAGCAACCGGTGTCGAGGCGTTACCAACCGTGAGACCGGAGTCGGTCACCGTGTGGATGTTACCTCCAAGCACCGTGGACGGAACCATGTCGGACGCGCCGAGGTAGGTGTTGTTGTCCAAGTTGCGGACCTTGCTGTTCGCGAACAACTGGCCGGAGCCGAGCGTCACGCGAATTTCATCACCATTCGCAGCGGAGTTGATGTCAGCCGTCACCTTGAAGGTGCGCGACTGGCCGCTCGCGAGGTTCCAAGTCTCCGAGAAGGCGCACGTACCCGTGTTGGCCGTGAGGACGCAGCTTGCGCCGCCATCCGTCGGACCAGCAACGATAGCACCATTGGCCGTGTCAACGATCTTGATGTCGCTGACTACGGTGTTGAGAGGGTCGCCACCGTTGGTGTCAAGTGCGAGCGTGACCTCGCGGAACTCCAGGTTGGCCTGAGCCGCGACCGTGAAGTTGAAGAGCTCGACATCCTTGCCGTTCGCGAGCACGTCCTTGGAGGCCGGGCCATTGAAGGTGGTGGTGAGCTTGCCTGCTTCGACCGTTGCCACCTGATCGGTGGACGCGTCGAACGTGGCGTCAATGGTCGTCATCACACCGAAGCCGTAGGTGCGGCCCATGGCGCGGACATCCGCGTTGACATCGACATAGAACGCAACCTCATCGCCGGAGCGAGCGCCTGCGTTCACATCCGCGAACACATCGAAGGTGCGCTGAGCGCCCTTCTCCATGAACATCGGGCTCGAGAAGGCGAACGTCACGAGGTCCTTGTCCGAGATGGACGGGATCGACGCGAGCGTGGAGCCACTCTGCTTGAGCACGAAGTTGGAGAGGTGAGCACGGTTCAGGTTACCACCGAAGGTGAGCGCGACAGAGTGGACATCGAGGTCCTCCTGATTGCCGGCCGTGAGACGGAACGATGCGACGCGCTGCGCGAGACCACCTGCCTTGATGTTGGCAAGGGTGGAGCCGCCAGTGCGCTCGATGTCAATTTCACCGACCGTTGCACCTGCGAGGCTGAAGGAAGAGCCCATGACCGGCGTGCCGGACACGGAGCTGCTGCCAACCATGACGCTGCTCACGGAGAGCGCGTTCACGTTGCCTGCGAAAGCGGACGTGGAGATGTCACCCGCGATCCAGAGGGAGACGGAGCCGCCCGCCGGGATCGAGAGGTTCAAACCGCTGAACGTCGCCTCGTTGGACGAGGAGTTGATCGAGCGGCCGGTCGTCAAACGCTCGGAGCCGCGGTACACGTACACCGCGTCGAAGTCGCTGGCATAGCCAGGGCCGGAACGCATGACCGTGAGCGAGGAGAGCATAGCAGCGGAAGAACCGCCGTTCATGACGTTGAACTTGACGAAGTTGACACCCATCGCGCCGAGCGGAAGGGTGGCACCCATCGGGGAGTCAGACGCCTTGGAGACGCTGAGGCCAGCGGCAGAACCCGTTGAGAGGTTCTTGTCCTGGTTGATGGATGTTGCGGCTGCCGTTGCGGCACCCGGGTTGAAGTCCGACGGACCGGAGACGTCTGCGCCAACCGTGTAGTTGGTGAAGAACGCATCCGAGACATCGTGAACCATGGTGTTCCAAGCGGAACCGTAGAGAGCGACAGCTGCCGCCTCAGAGGTGATCCAGCGAAGGACACCATGAGAGTCAACTGCGTACACCTTCGGATCAGTCTGGATCTTCACCATGCGAACACCCGGGCGGTACGTGACGTTGCCACCGATCGGAAGGGAGGCGAGCTCCGAATCCGTGATGACCTGGACAGCGGAGAAATCCGCGTACCAAGAGAAGTAGGTCTTTTCGTTCGGGAACACATAGCGCTTGCCATCCGAGCCCATGTAGTACACGGCCGGCATGGAAGCCTTGATGAGCGAACCCGACACTGCAGCGCTCGAAGCGAGCGGAGCGAGGAGGGCGGAGAGACCGATCGACCAGGCAACCGTCAGAGCGACGACACCGATCGAAAAGGCCTTCCGGCTCATTTTCATTACGTCTGTCATATCTTATTTTCCTTTTCTAGTAGTAGGAGGTCCGCTTAAATTGCGGAAACCCTTTGGTGTGAACATGCCACATCCACTTGCGTGGATTCGACCTTTCGGTGGGCATGCGGAGAGTCTGGATATACAGGCCATAGCGACCATATGAGGACCGAAAGCATCATCGGTCCTTTATACGGGCGCCAGACCCCGCATCGTTCTCCGAGTCTTCGACGGGATTGCTTCGGCCCTTCGGGCCTCGCAATGACACATCACTCGGGAAACGGTGTGGGGGCTGGACTCGATTGTGAAGGAACCTTTCCTACTCTGTGGCACTGTGGGCGTGGCGACGGCTTCCCTACTTTGTCATTGCGAGGGTCGACGTACTCGTCGGCCCGCGGCAATCCCGTTCATGTTCGGGATTGCTTCGGGGCCGGGTACGGCCCGCTCGCAATGACACTACTCCGCTGGTGGACTCTCGGGGGGCTCTTCTATAGTAGACGTTTCGGGCGGTGCTTCCGTTACCGGTTCTTCGGGCGTTACAACCTCTTCCTCGACCGGCGGCTCTTCTTTTGTGAGCTGGGCGATTTCTTCAATCTTGAGGAGCGCGGCCTGGTATTCCTCCTTTTGCACCAGCTCCTTGGCAGCGGCGATGGCTTGCTGCGCTTTCTGTTTGTTCGCGGCCGTTGCCGGCGCTGCGGCGGCTTCTTCGACCGTGGCAAGCGCTTCTTCGGCCTGCCGGATGCGAGACTCGAACTTGGAAGTGAGCACTGAGCCCGGAGCCCTTTCGTTCCCCGCCAAGTGCGCTTCGACGATCATCGCAAGCGCCGTGACCATGCCGTCGTCGACGAGGTTACCCGTGAGCGCGAGGTGGATGCGGATATCCGATGGTACCGACGCAGACGCCTTACGAAGGGCGTTGTGGTAGACGACCATCTTGCGCTCCATGAGCTTGGCCGTCTCGATGACGTTCTCCGGGTCGGAGGCGCGCATACCCTCGATGCTCGTCTGCATGGCGATGACGTTCTTCTCGAACGACGTGAGTACACCCGGGATGAGCGCCTGCTGGGAACCGGAGCCTTCGGCGAGCCGCGCGATCTCGTCCATGCGGCGGTCGGAGAAGTCCGTGAGGAGGTGCATCTTATAAGAGTCGTTCGGTGCGAGAACAAGCTGCGTCTTTTCGATGGCGGTCTTCATGCCGTAGGCGAGGTCGCCCGGGACCGCGTCGCCGTAAAGCTGCGCAGTCGCGACACCGCCGGAGAGCACGATGCCACCGGCAAGCACAAACACGCCGAACGCGCGTGCGGCCATGGAAAGTTGCTCGGACGGGAAGAAGGTAGCAAAAAGGTGCCTCGCTACCACGCCCATCGGATTCTTCGCGGATGCGTCCGTCGTATTGCGGACCTGCATCATCAACACTTCTTTGTTGCGCGAAACCCAATCAGCGTGCGGGGCACCGCCTCGCCGTTCATTCTTTATCTGACCCAGGATTGTGTCGAGCTTCTTGTTGGTCATGTTCTCGGACCGCATCGCCGAGCATCTTGGTCGCCCGATGAAGGATGACCCTGACGTTGGCTGCGGATTTTCCGAGGATGCTTGCGATCTCTCCCGTGCTGAGCTCGTCAAAGTATTTCATGACGATGACGTCGCGGTACTCGTCTTTGAGTCCGCGGAGTTTCTCCAGCACTTGCGTGGCATCGAAGTGAGTCTCGATGTCCTTGAGCAGCTTCTCACTGTGCGCATCGCCCATCGTTTCCACGATGCCGTCCAATCCGGTGTCGCCGCGCTCGCGCGCCGTGTGCCGGTAATGGTCGATGACGACGTTCTTCGCGACCGTGTACAAGAGCGCTTGAAGGCTCTGCACGTCGCGGCGCTCCATGAGGTACTGCCACGCTTTGAGGAAGGTCTCGGAAGTGAGATCCTCGGCCTGCTCAGCCGATGCCACTTTGAAGTAGATGAACCGGTAGATGCGGGTGACGTACATGTCGTACACCTCCCCGAATGCGTCCGGGTCTTTCTTCGCGCGGATGCGGAAGAGCAGGAACTTTTCTTTTAAACGACTCTGCATGCACTTAGACGTTGGGACGTGGTGAAGTGTTACAGTTTCGCTTTAGCCTAGAGGAGCGGGATCAGCCGTACTCTTTTGCGGAGTCAGATGCCCGTGAATCCAACCTAGTATAGGCGCGCGCGATGAAACTGTGAAGTGGACAGGGGTGCTTTTGAGCGCGATTAAGGCAGGTGTCGGCAATGATGTTCCGCTGCAGTTCTTCTCCTGACATGAAGTCACCGTGACGGTTTTGCGGCGACCATGCTTCTACGTTGGTGGGGTGGAAATGGTAACGCGGGTGCCCACCGTGTCATTGCGAGGGCCTTTAGGCCCGAAGCAATCCCGTCCAATTTCAAGATATTTGTCTACACTATTCTTGACAAATAAGGATCTTCGTGGTATGAAGCATTCAGTTTAACGTGATATACTTCTCCTGATTCAACGGGGTTGCTTCGGCCTTTCAGGCCTCGCAATGACACACCTCTCACATGTCCTCACTCATCCGTGTCTCCGTCTCTGAAGCATCGAGGCTCTTCGGTGTTTCCACCAAGACCGTCCGCCGCGCCATCGCGGACGGCGCTTTGACGTACGTCGTCGTGCGCGGTCGGTACAAGATCAATTTCGAGAGCCTCGTGCGCTGGTCACAAGAACGCCCCAAGGTCCGCACCAAGGTCGCCAAGGATGGTATCGGTCAGTTCGTGAGCCAGTGGAAGATCAAGAACCGACTCTACTCCCCCAACCCGAAGGCGTTGGAGCGAGAGCGTGAAAAGGAAGCTGTATGACGCGCACCATGCCACAACGGGATTGCTTCGGGCCGACGAGTACGTCGACCCTCGCAATGACACTGCTCATGGCCCCCCTCATCGCGATGGGGCTCTTCGGCGCACAGTCGGCAGATGCCGCCATCAAAACGCCGGACGACAAGTTCGTGCGGACGGCGAACTACTATCTCCGTGCTGGAACGGACATCACCCCGGCGCTCTACCCGCAGCTCGCGCGCTACGACCTCCTCATCTTCCCGGCTGAAGCGCAGGTGTACAACCGTGCGATGTTCGACGAACTCCGCCGCCTGAATCCGAACGTCCTCATCCTCGCCTACGTCCCATCGAAGTCATGGAACAGCATCTGGGTCGATCCGCTCCACCAGAAACTCCGCACGCACATCACCGACGACATGTGGCTCCGCGACCCGTCCGGTCGCGCAGTCTCCGTCTGGCCGGGAACGACGGTCATCAACACCGTCGGGAGCTGGCAGACCGTCCTCCCGCAGTTCGTGAAAGACGAGATCATGGCGACCGGACTCTGGGACGGTGTCTTCTACGATGAGCTCTCCGCGAACATCTCTTGGGTGAACGGCGGCAACATCGACATCCACCGCTCCGGCGCACGGACGGACGCGCACCTCGCGGACACGGCATGGAAGCGCGCGACCGTGAACCTGCTCAAGAACACCCGCGACCTTTTGGGTGCGAGCGCCGTCATCGTGACGAACGGCGATTCCACCGGCGAGCTCCAGCCACACGTGAACGGACGCATGTTCGAAACCTACCCTACCCCGTGGGAAGCGGGCGGTACGTGGGAGGGTGTCACGCAAAACTACCTCGACCTCCACGATCGTGTGGGCTACACGCCGGTCTTCGTCGTGAACGGCAATACGTCCAACTCCGGCAATAACGCCGACTACGCGAATGTCCGCTACACGCTCACGACCGCACTCCTCGGCCAAGGCTTCTTCAGCTACGACTTCGGCGACCAGAACCACGGCCAGCTCTGGCACTACGATGAGTACAGCGTCCATCTCGGACGTCCGCTCTCGGGCCCGGTGAACCTCCTCTCCCCCAACGCTCGGAACCTCCAGCGCGGCGTGTACCGACGCGACTTCACGAACGGGACCGTTCTTGTGAACTCCACGGACCGTGCGCAAACCGTCGACCTCGGCATCGAAATGGAAAAGCTCAGCGGCACACAAGACCCGCGCGTCAACGACGGCAGCATCGTCACCTCGGTGACGCTCTCCGGCCTCGACGGCATCGTCCTCACCCGCCCGGTAGAGCGCATTGTCGGCGGAACGTTCGTGAACGGCGCCTTTGCGCGCGTCTATTCCGGGGCTGGCGCACAAGTCCGAAACGGCTTCTTTGCCTATGAAGGTCCGTTTGACGGTGGTACGAACGTGGTCGTGACGGATATCGACGGCGTCTCCGGGACACTCGAGAAGGTCGTTGCGACGAACTCGGAGATTCGCATCTACTGGGCAGACGGCCGGCTCAAGACGTCCTTCAAGCCGTACGGCGAAAACTATCGCCTCGGCATCAACTTCGCGGTCGGCGATCTTGAGGGCGACGGTAAGATGGAAATCGTCACCGGTACCGGCTCTGGTGCCGGCCCGCAGATCCGCGTCTTTAATATGGATGGCGTGCTCATCAACCCCGGCTTCTTCGCCTACGACCCCCGCTTCCGTGGCGGCGTCAACATCGCCCTGGGCGATATCGACGGCAATGGCGCGCACGAGATTATTGCCGGTGCTGGTGTTGGCGGCGGTCCGCACGTGCGCATCTTCGACAAGAACGGGCGGCTCCTCAATCCTGGTTTCTTCGCCTACGACCCGGCCTTCCGCGGCGGCGTCCATGTGGCAGCCGGCGACCTGGACGGCGATGGTAAAGACGAAATCGTCACGGGAGCTGGGCCGGGCGGCGGTCCGCACGTGCGCGTCTTCGACAAGTACGGACGCGCACTCAGCCTCGGCTTCTTTGCCGGAGACGCACGAAGTCGGACTGGCGTGCGCGTCTCCTCGGCAGACATCGACGGCGACGGAAAAGACGAAGTCGTGACGCTTACCACGGACGTCTTCACGCTCTCGTCCGTTGGGCAGTGACGGTTTAAGCTGGACACGGGTACCGGAATAAGGCGGAAATGAAGAATAGGCGGGAGGAAATAGGCTGGATGCGGGTACCAGCTTAAATGCACTCTGCTACACTATCGGCATATATATGAAAGCAAAGACTCCAAAACAACCGAAGGTGATGACCGACGAGGAAAAGCTCCGCGCCGCGGCAGCTTCGCCTATGGCGAAAGGCATGAGCGCGGCCATTGAGACACTGAGCCTTTTGCGCGACAAGGCAGGCGAGCTCATGGATCCGGTAAAGCGTGTCTGCTATCCGCCGCTCGCGAGCATGCATAAACATGCGCATAAGCATGCTGTCCTCGTCTCGGATCCCATCCATAAAATCTGCTACGAGCCGCTCAAGGGGCACTGGGAACGGAAGTACAAGGCAAAGTACCCGAAGCACGCACACAAGCTCGTCGCTATCGACCTCGTGCTCGCTGTCGTCATCGCCGCACTTATCGTCGCCGGCGTCTATTCGCCGTATTTCCTGCCGAGCGCGAACCCGAACGTGCTCACCGTCACGGTCCACGCTCCCGTGGCATCCGTGAGCGGCGAATCCTCGGTCGCGACCATCGATTACACGAACTTCTCTACTACCGTGGCACTCCCTTGCACTATCCTCACCGTCGATCTCCCGCCGTCCATGGCGCATGCAGGCATTTCCCTGCACGGCGGCGCACTAAGCGAAACCGAGCTTCGCTCCTGCGTCCCTCCAGCGGTCGCTGCGACCTCCATCGCCGTTCCGCTTCCGCCGCTCATGCCTGGCGCAAAGCGTGGCGCAACCCTGACTGGCGTCCCCTACGGCCCTATCGGCTCAGTCGTGGAGATCCCGGCATCTATCTCCTATTGGACTGAAGGGAGCACAGAACCCGTCGTTACTCCGTTCCACATTCGCCTCCCCATCGGTTCTTCCGCAGTCGGCGTCGACATCTCCGTTCCGGAAACCATCCTCCGCGGAGCAACGACCGCCGTCACGCTCTCCTACGCCAACACCTCCAACCGCGCCGTCCCCGACGCGGCAGTACGCTTCACGCCCCCAGCGGACTTCGTGACCACCGGAAGCGCACCTCGTGCGACGAGCTCCGGCTTGTGGCGCTTAGGCGACCTTGCTTCGGATGCGCGCGGGACGATTGTCGTCTACGGTTATCTCCGCGCGACACCGGGACAAGCATCGTCCACGTCGTTCGCTGCCGACCTCGTCGCCAACGCATCTGCACGAACAGCCGTGACTGCCTCAACGACGCGCGTGAATGCGAACTCGCTCTCCTCCGGCCTCACGCTCACGCAGGACCTTGGAAGCGCAGAAACGCGATTCCTTCGCCCAGGCGACACTGTCACCGTGCACCTCAACGCGCGCAACGATGGCGATCGCACCTTTACGAACGGCGTTATTCAGCTTTCCGTGACCGACAGCCTCTTTGTCATGGATGGCGATGCTACTCCGATCCTCACCTGGACCGCAGAAGACACGCCATCGCTCGCCAGCATCGCACCCGGTGACACCATCTCAGTCACGACAACACTCACCGTGCGTCGCGAAATTACGCCGTCTGTCATGGACGCGCTCGGCACAGAAACAGCATCTGCGGCATTCTCCGCGCTGCTTACCGCCGTACACGAAGAAGCCGCTGGAGGCGAACAAGTCGTCATCGACACTCCGACCGTCGATGTGCCGGTCGCGACAGAGCTCCGCCTGCAAGCCGCGGGCATCTACTACACGCGCAGCGGCGACCAGATTGGCCGCGGTCCGCTGCCACCGACCGTTAACGAAACGACGCGCTATCGCATCGTCCTCCAACTCGACAACGCGCAACATGTCATCGAGGACGCGGTCGTGGAAGCGTTCCTTGCACCGGGTACGGAGTGGACCGGACGGTTCAGCGTCACGCAAGGCGAGGCGCTCGACTACTTCCCGTCTACGCGACGCGTGACCTGGAAGATCCCTGCGGTTTCCGCGTTCACGCAGGAACGCGCAAGTTCTCCTGGCGCAAGCTTCGAGCTGGCGTTCACCCCGACCGACACCGACATCGGCACCCTCCCCGCGCTGCTTACCGGCATCTCTGTGACCGGCACGGACGTCGCGACGGGAACCCGAGTTACGCACCATATCGGTGACGTCACGACACGGCTTCCGTTCGACTACGATGACGCTCGGTCGGTGGTGGTTCCAAATTAAGCTGGACACGGGTACCGAAATAGGGCGGAAATGAAGAATAGGCGGGAGGAAATAGGCTGGTACCCGCATCCAGCCTATTTATTTTTTCATCCACATATTCAACAAATGTCGATATGACTTCCGCCGCGCTTCATACGTCATGCCTAATCCTGCATACAACGGACTCTCGTCAACAATCGCGTCTGTCTTCTCAGTTGCGTACGCATGCGCGCTGGACCATGGATACTGCATCGGATCATCGACCATTCCCGCACGGACCGGATTGAGCTCGATATAGATGCCGCACGTCAACAGATACGCATCGGTGTCGATGAGCGCGCTAAAGTATCTCCCCTGCCATAGCTGTCCGACAAAACCGTACTTGCGTTTGTAGTACGCCGTGTATGCCCGCGCCAATCCCTGCATGATTCGCGACAATTCTTTCGTCGCTTCTGGCATCACCACCATATGCACATGATTCGTCATGACCACATAGTGAAACACGCGCATACCATCTCTTCGCTTTAGCCGACGTAATAACGCAAGAAAATATTCCGAATCTTCCGCATCAGCAAAAATCGCCGCGCGGTTATTGCCACGATAAATGACATGATACACCCCTCCCGTATGTAATTGTCGAAGCTTTCTTGCCATATGTCAGCGAGTTAGCACCGCGCAAAAATATCCGCAAGAGCATTTACGTGCTCTGTACCCGCATCCAGCCTATTTCCTCCCGCCCATTCTTCATTTCCGCCCTATTTCGGTACCCGTGTCCAGCTTAAATCGTTTCCCCGCCACCCTTGACAAAGGGTGGTTTTTATGCTATAGTCCGATGTTCCCTAGATACCGTTTCATCGCTGAAATAAGCGAAAAACATCGACTGTATGCATATCGCCATGATTGGCCAAAAAGGTATCCCGACCCGCTTCGGCGGCATCGAACGACACGTGGAAGCACTTGCCGTCCGTCTTGGCGCTGCCGGCCACACCGTCACCGCCTTCGCTCGCGGCTGGTACGCACCTGCGCGCACGGAGTTCGCTCCAGGCGTGCGTGTCGTCGTCACCCCCACCATCGCCACCAAGCACCTCGATGCGATTGTGCACACGTTTACCTCCACCATCCGCGCCATCATGGACGGCGTCGACATCATCCATTACCACGGTGTCGGCCCTTCCCTCCTCTCATGGATTCCGCGCGTTTTCGCGCCGCGCATCAAGGTTGTGACGACCTTCCACTGTATCGACCGCCACCACCAGAAGTGGGGCTTCGTCGCGCGCCTCGCGCTCAGCCTCGGCGAGCGCGCCGCATGCACCTTCGCGCACGAGACCATCGCGGTCTCGCGCACGCTGCAGTCCTACTGCAACAACAGCTTCTCCATGAACGCGCGCTACATCCCCAACGGCATCAGCGCACCGGAAGAAGCGAACGATGACCTCCTTGCCGACTTTGGCCTGGAGAAAGGAAAGTACATCGCCATGGTGTCCCGCCTCGTGCGGCACAAGGGCGCTCACTACCTCATTGACGCCTACCAGCAGCTCCACGCCATGAGCGCGACCCACGGCAAGAAGCTCGTCATCGTCGGCGACACCGCCTTCACGGACGACTACGTCGCGGAGTGCAAGAAGCTCGCCGGCGATCATCCGGACATCGTCTTCACTGGCTACCAGAACGGCGAGCGGTTGCACCAGCTCTTCGCCAACGCGTACGCCATCGTGCACCCTTCGGAATCCGAGGGTCTGCCGATCGCAGTACTCGAAGCGATGAGCTACGGCAAAGCCGTCCTTGCTTCCGACATCCCGGAAATCATGGAAGTCACCCGCCAGCACGGCCTCGCGTTCACGAGTGGTAGCGTGAAGGACCTCGCCCGCAAACTCCGTCACCTCCTCGCGAACCCCGAGTTCGCCGCAGAAAAGGGGGCGGCTGCACGCGAGTTCGTCCTCCGCGACTACCACTGGAACGACATCGTCGCCGAAGTCGAAACGCTCTACGTCCACCTCCTCAATGAGGAAGCGACCGCGGCAACCGCCAACGCATAACCCGCACCAGCGACAAGACCGACTCCCTGACGGGGGCCGGTCTTTTGGTTCTGCCGAGCCAGGAATACGTGGGCAGTAAGTGACGAGGCACTCCGCCACCCACCACCACCATCCATGCATCCCAGCCACGAACCGGATGCCGGATATCTTGACAATAAGCGTCCGTTATACAAAACTCCTCGTATTCCTACCATGGAGACCTCAATGTCTAACGTTGGTCTGGCGCTCGGAATATTCATCGGGAACTTCTTCGGCGGCACCATCATCTTCGGCTGGCATCCGATCACCGGCTTCATCATGGGCCTGCTCGCCGCAAGCCTCACGTTCTGCATCAGCTCGCTCCTCAACGCCCCGCAACGACGAAGTACAAAGTAGCTTATCGTAAAACGACACCCCTTGAGGTGCCGTTTTTTGTTTCCCTATTATTCCGTCAGTGTCGTTGTGTCATCGGGAACCGATACGCGGCCTTCTTCTGCGCGATCGCGAGCGGCGTCGTTGTACACCTCAACGATGCGGTCGTAATGCATCGCCGGCGTGAAGTCTTTTTCTACCCACGCACGACCCGCGCGACCCATGGCTCCGCACGTGTCCGGATGTGCCCAAAGATCGGACATCTGTTCCGCAAGGTCGTCCGTATCTCCCGCTGAGACGAGCACGCCCGTCTCGCCATCTTGCACCAACTCGCCAAGCGCACCGATCTGCGAAGCGACCACGGGGATTCCCGCCGCGTACGCTTCAAGGACGATGAGACCGAACACCTCGTACCACAACGACGGCACAACGATGAATCGCGCACCGGCATACAACGCCTTGAGCGCAGCACCTTCTTGGAAGCCATCGAAACGCACGTTCGTGGTACCGAGCTCCTTTGCAAGCGCTTTGAGCCTCGCTTCATCCGGACCGGTGCCAACGATGCGTACCGGAATCCCTGGCACCTTCGCGGCAGCGCGGATAAGCGTCTCGACACCCTTCTCTTCCACGAGGCGCCCGACGTACAGCGCGTAGGTGCCTGTAGCAGCATCTGACGGCGTCCATGCACGCGTATCGATCGGATGTGGGACATGCGCGATACGGTCCTCCGAAATACCGTGGCGGACAAGCATTGCCTTCATGAACGCGCTTGGCGCGATGATGCGGTTCACGTTGTCGGTATAGAGACGGAGCGCGTCATGCAGCTTCCATGCAGCAACGGCGAGCGCGGTCGCGACTACGGAATCCTTCACCGCGCGACGCATGATCATGCCAGAAACATCGCCGGGCGTTTTCGGTTCATCGATGCGTCCATGATGGAACAGGCTGTAGTCCGGCGAGACGAGCGCGTAGTCATGCGCAGTGAGCACCACGGGGATTCCTGCAGCACGAGCCAACGGTAGGAAGCTCGGCCCAATCTGATGATAGATGTTGTGTACATGGAGGACGTCCGGATGCGTCTCCTCTGCGAGCGCAGCGAACTTCCGACGAGCCTCCAAGGAGTACAGCATGCGCCCGGCAGTACGAAGACCTCGCCAGCCGAACGAGACCTTCTCTGTCATGACTTCGCTCACGAAACGCTTTGCCCACGGCGTCGGGAGATTCTTCGCGCTTCGCATTGCGAACGGCAACACCTGATGTCCGTGTTCCTCGAGCGTCGCGGACAGGTCGAAGAGGTAGCGTTCGGCGCCACCCTTCAGGTACCAATACTTGTTCGCCATGATGACACGCATAGAACGACGGGTTAAGCGATACGCCGATCACGACGTGCCAGCACGAGGACGAACGCCCCATACAGCCAAAGGTAGATGGCGAGTGTGCGCACTTCGAGATACGTCCCGAGGAAAGCCTGGAAGCTCACTGCAACGAGCGCACCGAGATACCCGAGTGCGAGTCCCCTCGTCCATGTATCGCGTCCGTTCCGCCATGCGTCATACGCGACACGCCCAAGCGCCGTGACCATCCAAATGTAGAATGCGAGACCGAGCGTGCCGAGCTCGCCCCAAACCGCGAACCAGTTGTTGTCGATGTATCCCTCAGTTCCGTACACACCGAATGGAAGACCGAGCTTCTCGTACACACGAGAATTGCCGAGCGCGGCTGCCGCTCCCCCGCCATACTGACCGGGACCGACACCAAAGAGCGGTGAGGACGGGACGACGACCGTCGGCGTCTGTACGATCCAGTACAGGCGACCGAGGCCGAGGTATTCCCCGCGCCATCGCTCATACGAGAACGCTTCAAACAAACGTTCGACCGGCGTCTGTCCGGCATAGTCCGTGAGGTACTTCACTGTAAGACCCGTGAACGTAACATAGAGAATCGCCGCAGCCGCGCAGATGGCGAGGCCGGCGCGCACGCGCCAGTCCTCCCGCAACCATGCCGCAATAACCAGGAACCCGAGAAGGAACCCGAACCATGACGCGCGCGAAAGCGTCATGACGAGCCCTGGCGCGCAGAGCAGGACGAGCCAGAGCAGCATTCGCTTCTTCGAACGGTCTTTTTCGTGATACCAAAGACCGATTGCGACAAGAAGGAAGAACGCGAGGAATGTGCCAAGCTGGTCATAGCGCCCCATAGTCGCGAAGACGCGCGTGCCCGGCGACCAGAACTGCTCCGTACCGCTCGTGAGCTGAATGCTCTCGAAGAACCGACGCTCGCTCGGAATAAGGAACTCGTCCAAGCGCCCGCCGACGGCGGACTGCGTGATGCCGAGCAAGCCTTGGAACAACACGATGGCGAACATCACCTTCGTGACCGTTTTTACGAAATCGTTGTCTGGAGCGAGATACACCGTCAGGAAGAACAAGAGCATGAACCTAATGACCTGACGCAACCCGAGAAGACCAATAAACGGAGGCACGACATTCACGACAAGCGACGTCATCGCCACAATGAGCAGGAAAACGAACGGCAGGTCGAGCGGCGTGGGAACGATCTTACGCTTGCGCCGCGCAACGAGAATGCCAACCACGACGAGCAAGAGGTAAATGAGCCCCTCGGAGAAGTACCGCGCAAAGAGGTAGATGTCGTCCGGAACGAACTTGAGAAGGAATGGTTCGAACGGTGTGTATGCGACAAGGAACAAAATGACGAGCTCCGGCTTTGCAACCGCGAACCCGGCGAAAATGAGGCCCACGACGAGCGCCAGCGCCTTCCAGGGCGAGAGCGCAATGACGAGCAAACCGACGGCCAGCGCCGTGCCGAGCACGATCTTCAAGAAACGACGGCGTTGCTCCCGCTCGGTCTCCACAGGAGCGATGCCAAGATGCGCTTCAATTCTCCGTACGATATGCAGCATATACGGATAGTGTACCTCATTTAAGGGTGGCTGGCACACGGTCGTCTCCCCTATCAAAAAGCGCACCCTTGCGAGCGCGCGAGAAAAGAAAAGGACCGCCATCACCAGCAAGCGCTGGGAGGCGGTCCGAGAGGAAGGATCAGTTGCTGACGACGAGGTCGTTGGCAACTTGGGCGTTACCGGCTGCGGTCAGCCGACAGTCCTTCTTGTTGGTGTTCGGGTTGGCGAACACCTCGTAGGTCATGCGACCCGAGCAGCCGTACGAGGACTTCGACGGGTCGTACTGGAAGCAGTACACCATCGAGAGGCTCTCGTCCGTCATGCGCGCGAGCTGCGTGTCCGCGTCGCCGTACTGCGCGTACTCGTACTTGTGCGACTGGGGATTCCAGCCACGGTACGAGAAGCGAATCGTGGACGTGCCGATTGGCTGGCTATCGCGCGGAAGCTCGAAGCGAACGTATCCGTCCGACTCGATGCCGCCGTTCTGGTAGGCCAGGATCTGGCTCGATGAGCCCGACTCCCAGTTCGAGAGGAAGCTTGCGCCTTCTCCGACGATCTGGTTGTTGGCTGCGCCGCTCGCGTAGTTCGGGTTGACCCCGATCGAGCAGAGGTACGAACCGTCCGTCAGGCGCTCACGATACATCTTGAACGGGCCAGCGTACGTCTCGGTCACCACGGGCGCTTCGCAGTCGTCCGGGCACAGGAGGTGATCTTCGCCGTTGTTGCAGCTTCCATCACCGCAGGTGCCGCAGTCGTCCGGGCAGCTGCTGGGCGTCTCGCCGTTGTTACACGACGCGTCGCCGCAGTAGGGTGCCTGAGGGTCGACCGGAGGCGCATCGCAATCTGCAGAGCAGGTCGCGTGCGTCTCACCGTTGTTGCAGCTGTTGTCGCCGCAGAACGGAGCCGGAGTCGAAGCGCAGTCGATGGCGCAGTTGCTGACGTTCTCGCCGTTCTGCGTGTCACATTCGTGATCACCACAGATGACGATGGTCGTCGTTCCGTCGCGGCCGTCCTGACCGTCCGTGCCGTCGCGACCGTCGGTACCGTCGGTACCATCCGTGCCGTCTTCGCCGTCACGCCCGTCCTGACCATCGACACCGTCGGTACCGTTGGTACCGTCCGTGCCGTTCTGACCGTCTTCACCGTCGGTGCCGTCGCGGCCGTTCGTGCCGTCTTCGCCAGGCTCGCCTTGCGGGCCGGCGTCGCCGTTCATGCCGTCGATGCCGTTCATGCCGTCCTTACCACCCGTGTCTTCGACACAGGCGGAGAGACCGAGAACCAAGAAACCCAGAATCACCCAGTGCTTGTTCATTGCTATCTCCCGTTGCAAAAGCCCGAAGGCATCAAAACCTGAGACATCGACCACCGTGGCCGACATCGTGAGATTCACTTGGAAAGACCACACTTCGTGTTCTGCGAGACTCCCGACAAGGGCCTCTCACTGAACGGATGACTATAGCATAAATCGTGGTGTTTGTCAAGACTGCCAGACAGACTTTTGAGCTTAAAAGATAAGCTCGCTTAGATATTTAAGCTGGTACCCGCATCCAGCCTATTTCCTCCCGCTTATTCCTCGTTTTCGCCTTATTTTGGTACCCGCATCCAGCTTAAAATCAAACGGCAGCCTCACGAAGAGGCTGCCGGAAGAAGTGTGTGGAGGGGCTTACCGCCCCTCCGTCGGCTCTCAGTGACGAGAGCCGAAGTCGTAGCCGAGGTTCAGGATACCTCCGATCGTCGCAGCGAGGTTGCCGTTCACATCGGTCCGAGGACCGCCGTGCACGTACCCGCCAGCGCGGAAGCCGTTCCCGAACCGGACCACGAGTCCGACTGTCGGTTCGACGGTCACGTACTTCCCTTCCAGCTGATTGTTCATCAGCGTGGAGGTCAGCATGCCACCGAACTCGACGGACGCCGCGGCATAGGACGAATCCACGATGCCGTTGTTGTCGCGGTCCTCCACGAGGTCGTAGCCGACTCCGAGTTGGAACGTGGCACCGAACGGACGGTTGCCGCCCGTGATGAGCAGCGACGGAGCACCCATGAGGTACCACCGTCCGCCCACACGAAGCGCGAGCTGACCGCCGACCATGCCGGACACGTTGGTGTAATCCCAGCCCGCGAGGGTCAGGACACCGACGTTCAGTCCGACTTCCGCGTACTTTCGTTCGCGGCGCAGATCCGAGATCTCCTCGTTCTGCATCTGGTCGACGTCGTGTTGCGCATCGAGGAGCGCGTCCTGCACGTGATCGTTATCGGCAATGACGCCGATTGCGATCTCCTGACGGGAATTGACGTCCCGCAAGGCCTGCAGCTCGCTATCCTGCCGAGCGTTCACGCGCTTCACGCGTGCGAACCGCTCGTTGATGCGACCGAACTCGCTCTCGAGACGCGCGTTCACCTCGGCGACGAATGCGGCTTGCGCAGCATTCACTTCCGAGAGGTCGACGCGGACGGAGGCCGCTGCATCCGCATGGCGCGGATTACGCTCGAGCAGCATGACACGGCGTTCGAGACGCTCGCGTTCCCCACGGAAGCGCGCGAGACCATCCTTGAGCGCGTTGATCTGGCTTTGCAGCCGATCGCAGCACTCGCCGCAGTTCTCTGCTCCCGTCGAAACGGTCGCAGTTGCCGTGGCCGTCGCAGCCGGCGTCATGTTCTCGGGGCGCGCTGCGGGGAATCCCGCTTCGCCACCTTCGAGATGCGCGTTGCCGATACGTACGGCGTAGCCATTGTCCCGACAGATCTTGCGGATCTGCTCGGGAGTGAACTCCGCGGCGAGACTTGTCGCGACAGGCGCTTGCTCGTCCGCCATCGCGGGAGCGGCAATCGCCATGAGCACGCAGGAAACCACCAGGACCAACACGTTCGTCTTCATGTTCAGTACCCTCCGCCCTCATCGGGCAAACAAAGCCCGTCCGGGCAAATCACATCATGGTCGGCCGAGGACTATCCTCGAACCGATGAAAACACCACCGATGCCTTGCAGCACCGGAAACCGGCTGATGAGTCCGCGACGACTAGGAGGAGGCGACATCGCGGTTCACCAGACGGTTTCCGTGCTTCAATGAACTTGCGACTATAGCATGAACACACGGTTTTGTCAATACTGCCGGACAAGCTTCTGAGCTTAACCCACTCAACTTGTCATTGCGAGTGGGTCGTACTCGACCCCGAAGCAATCCCTCCCCTCATGAATAAAGATTGCTTCGGGGACTGAGTACAGTCCCACTCGCAATGACAAAAAGCTGGTACAGAATAAGCTCAGCCGATGTGGCTGAGCTTATTTCTTCCTTATTTGAGCTCGACTGAGCTTAAAAGGTCTCGCGTGTCGGAATGCCGAACAACCCCTTCTTTTGACTCGTCATAAGCACATACCCGGAACCGGCAATGAGACCGAGTGCGAAGCCCATGAGCACGTTCGCCGGAATGTTCGGCTTCACCGGGAAGCGGGACTGGAGTGGCTGATCGACGATCTTTACCTCGAGGTCTCCCCCGCCGACATACTGCCACCCCTCGGTCGTGAGCACATACGCAACGGCGCGCGCAATCTGCGTGGCCTGCTCCTTGTCGACATGATACACGGTGAGCACGATCATGCCGGACCCGCGCATGACCTGCGTACCGATCATCTGCGCCCACTGCTTGCGGCGCTTATGCTCGTCAGCCTTGAATACCGTGCGGTCGATGTCGAAGTCCGTCTCAAGAACCTTGTCGAAGAACGAGGTCGTATAGATGGCCTGGGAAAGGTTGTCCGAAATGCGCTCCGACGCCTTGATGGCGGTATACGGATCCGCTCCCGAAAGTTGGCGCTGAATGATGAGCAGACGTGTCGTGGAGCTGTACTGCAGCGGGAACAGGAAGCTCAACGCGCCGCCAACGAGCGCGGAAACGATAGCGAAAGCGAGGATGCGCTTCCATCCGAGCAGGAGCATGCCGACGTATTGGGCTTCTTGCATACGATGTCGTTCAGGAAATCATTGATGACTGCGGATGATAGCACGAAAAACGGTCTCTGTCAATCATGGCGCCACGCCAAGCGTCACTTGGATGGCGAGATCGGTCGGCGTTGCGTCAGGTCCGCGACGCACCGTCAGCGTCAGGACGCTTCCGGGCGCATACTCCGCGATGAGATCGGCCAATGCCGTCCGCGCTCCGAGCTCCTCCCCATTCACCGCAAGGATACGGTCGCCCGCGAGAATACCTGCGTCGTCCGCTGGACTCCTGCGCTGCACAGCCAACGAACCGTCGGTGCCAGCCGTCACGAGCGCACCACGCGGCCGCATGCCAACGGTTGCCGCACCAAGCGTACGGGAAAGATCGACGTACTTCACGCCGAGATACGGACGATGCGTCTTCTGGCCCCGCAACACCGAACCGATTTGCCCGCTGAACACTGCGAAAGGAACAGCGACGGAGCCGAACGCGTCATCGTGCAAGAAAATTGCCACCGCCTCACCGGACGCGTCCACGACGACGGATCCCGACGGAACAGCTCCGCCAGAACCGGACAAGCGGAGCAAACGCTGCAAGCGCTCCGAACTTCGAACGAGTTCCGCTGACGACGCGGCAGGAACGGCATCGTATCCTACGACATCGAACTTGCGCGGACTGCCACCGACATCAAATCCGAACACAGCGCTCCCCGCCTGCAAATCAAGACCGCCGCGAAACGCGGTGACCGGAAGGTTCCGTCCGTCAATCTTGAGAAAAACGATGCCGGTGAACGGGTCGACCACAGCATCGGTGACGGCATACGCGACGTGATCGAAAACGACGCGATATGACGGAAGTGCCGAACGGACGGCGGCAGTGAAGACCGCATCCGTGGACACTAGCCATCCGTCGGAGGTGAGTAACATCGCCGAGCCGAGCGCCTGCGCCGGAACGTACGCGCGCTCGACGATCGACGCGCCGTCTTTCGCCCGGAAAACGAGCGCTGACGGATTCGCTGCGGTGGCCTGCTCCGGGGCCATCGTGTCACCGGATGCTCCCGGAATGCGGTACACAGGGCGGACGATGGAGAGCATGGGCTCAGGATTCGGCAACGACGCGGTAACAAGCAACGTCCCGACACCGCCGGCAGCAAGCCCGAATACCACGCTCAGCAAGAGCGGAGAAATGAGGGCGTTATGATCGGTCTTCTTCCCGAAAAACGGCATAGGGCATTGTTACCGCCAACGTGCGGTTACCAAGAGTATCACTATCAGTATAGCCGATACGACGACGAGACGTCGAAGTGCCGACTGCGGCTCCGTCGGGCGCATGGAGCGAAGGACGACTTGCTGCGCGACGGCGACAAGAATCGTAAAGACGGCGGCATTCGCCACGAACGGAGTCGGGAGTGCCGCGATGCCCCAAAACGCCTCAGTGGCGAGCACACCGCAGACAATACTGATCGACAACGTTCCTGCGGTAACGCCATGACGGCGCAAGACCTCTTTCGTCAGAAACACGGTGACGGCACCGATGGCAAGCGCGAGCGGCCATGCAGGCGCCTGTAAAAGACTCACGAAAGCGAAAGCGGTCGCGGAAAGGAAGAACGCGATGAGCGCATGCAGCGCTGCGCTGAACGCCGCAAACGCCCGGACGTCCTCCTCGTCATGACCGACGCGTTCCGCATAGGCGATTTCCCGGAGATACATGACGAGGAGCACGGCGACGACGGCGAGGATGGCGAGCCGCGCAAAACGACTTCCCGTAATGAGAAAATGACCGTACGCACCAACACCGAGCAAGACGGCCGTTGCGGATTCCCGCGCAATCTCCCGAAGTCCCGTCCCTCGACGATGCAAGATGACGACTGCGGCAGCAATGACCGCGACGACATACGCAGCAGGAAGAAGCAGTAACGCTTCCTTCACATCAACATCCAGCACGGGAATGCGTTCCGTGAACAGGAATCCCGCGACGACAAGAAGTGCCGTCGTGCCAGGAATCGCCGAACGGACGAATTCCGGAAATTTTCCTCGTTTATCGACAGTAATCGGCGTCATTGTGCGTGCGGTGAAAGACGTATATTCATCCTCCCCTCCTCCAAAACGATCCCGCGCAGTCTTCCCACGTCCGCCAGCGCCTCATTCATCGCACGGACGAAAGACTCCCCTGCAGCAGCGAACAGCGCAGACACGGCGAACCGCGGCAATTCGAGCGACCCGAGTGCCACGCGCGCGACATCAATCACGAGCGCGCCATCCTTCACGGAAGGCGTCGCGCGGATGATGACCGGCAAGGTACCACCATCCCATGCGGCAAGCGTCCCAGAGAACTCAAGACCGTCCCTACCGATAGCGACCTGGACATCGTCCAAGGATGACGTCCCGTCCCCTGTCTCACGGAGACCCTTCGCGACGAGCGTCGTCAGCTCTTCCTCGCCGATGAAAGACGAGATTTCGCCGGTTCCGGCGTTAAAACGCGCACGGGCTCCGACTGATGCGAGCACGTCCTGCACGGAATAGCCTGATAGCTCAGCCACGTCCCGAACGGGGTCCACCGGACGATATACCACCTGTGACAGCACCGGCACGCGAACGGCGCCGACCTTCGCCACGACATACACTGCCGCGAACACGGCGAACGCGCTCGCGAACAAGAACAGGAGCGCGCATCCGCCACACCCCCATACGCGGACACCACTCGCGCGCGAGGTGGTTCCGGCAGAGCCATCCCGGAGCGGGACGCCCGGTCCTTGCGGATCGATGCGCGTCATACAATCCTATGCACTCACGGAGTGATCCACGGATGCGCGACGACGAAATCCTGGGTGCGCACGAACGCCTCCGCGTACTGCTCAGTATCCGCATCCGGAAGGACGCGTTTCCACTGCTCCATGAGCAGCACGAGAGCGAGATGCGCTTCGCGCTCCTCCGACGGGACGCGCAGGTCGATGAGGCGTCCTTGTGTCGTTTCAACGATAGTGAGCAGCTCCTCCCGAACCCCATCAATATCGTCGACGGTCAACTGACCAGCGACGCCAAAAAACGGCTCCATGACGCTTCGCGCATCTTCATGGTACGCGCCGACGGTCGGAGCGGTGACCATTTCCATCCCCGACGCATCGAAACCGCCCTTGCCGCCAAAGACAAACATCGTGCCGACGTACAGGAAACCGACGAAGCTGACGGCAATGAACGTGCCGAAAACCGTGAATTCATTCAACCAGGAATCATGTCGCTTGGTTCGCATATGGGAGCAGTATAGCATGGCCACCGCGCTGCCGTCATCAGGACCAGATACGAAAACCGGACGGGATACCCCGTCCGGTTTTCACGATGCAGAATGGACGAAAATCCCTATTTGAGCACGGACCAGACCGCGAGATAGCTCTCATAGGCCGCATCATACGAGCCTGCGGAGAACTTCGCGTCCCCTTCCGCGACAAAGTCCTCTGCGCTCGCCAAGTTGACACGGAGCGCGATAACGAACTCATGATTCTCGCCGACTGCGTCGATCTTATACGCGATGGTCTTCTCATAGTTCGCGATGGCGTCCATGGCGTATCCACGCTTCATCTCGGCGCGAGCACGAGCATCAGCATCAACAGACGACGTGTCTTTCACCGATTCCTCCTTCGGGGCGTAAACGTACATGCCAAGCGCTCCGTTCGCCTTGGAATACGCCTGGTAGAACGACTCGAAAGCGGCATCGAACTTCTTGGCCGCGAACTGCGCATCCCCTTGAGCAATGATTCCGAGCGCGGCGGTATGCGCATCCTTGCCAGCCGTCCATGTGTGCCCCTCGCGGGCGTACCCATCGATGCGAGCACGCAGTTTCTCCGATTCCGATACCGCAACGACACGCTTTCCATCAGCACGGTATCGCGCAGCAACATCAACATCGACGACGACGTCCTTCACCGGAAGCTTCACTGGCAACTTCACGGCAGCCTGGTCATCACCGTCCTTCACTTTCACCTCAATACGAGCTTTCTCTTCTTGCTCATCCTCTACGACGACTTCCTTCTTCACGGCAGCGACGACATGGCCACCTTCCGCAAAGATCTCCGCGCCGCGCAGTTCGCGAATCGCCTCATTGTAGGCGCGGAACGCGTCATTGAACGCTCCATCCTCCATCGCTCCATCACCCACGGCGATGAAGCGCTTTGCCGCTGCGATGGACTCCTGGAGCCCCAACAGCACGCGCTCGCCGATGCCTCCGGTTTCTCCTCCGAGGCGCGCGAAAAACTTCGCCTCCATGTCCGCTGCGACACGAAGCTTCACGTTTGCGAGCGCGGCAGCACGACGCGCGGCCTGCTCATCATGAACATCCTTCTCGGTGCGCTCGCGTACCTCCTTGGCGCGCTCAGAAGCTTGTCCGACCTTCGCGACAATCCCTTCGGCCGCGAATGCTGCGTCGAATTCCGCCTTCACGTCGACATCCACTCCAGCAGACAGCTTCTCAAGAATGGCCTTGTGCGCCGCAAGCGAGGCCTCCAACTGCGAGCTGATGCGTGCAGCGACCTCCGGGCCCTTTTTCTCCTCGATCTTCGTAATGACGGACTCGATGCGTTCCTCGTGCGCATCGAAACGCGCCTCCAGCTTGTCGAGCAGTTCCGGCGTGGCGGCATCCGCCTCGAGCAATGCGCGCGTTTCGTTGAGACGCCGCTCGGCGCGAGCAGTCTCCCACTGTGCCTTCGCTTCGGCATCGAGCGTCAAAGCGGCGCGGACTTCTTCGTTCACGCGGACCTTCACGGGGTACAACGTGTCTCCAGGCATCGCTCCTTCGGCAGCGTAGGAAACACCGCCACCGGCAAGCATCAAGGAAAGGATAGCTGCAAGAATCGGCATAGGTCGGGCAAAAAGGTTAGAAATCATTCTGGTCTTCGCCGTACCATGACGCATCGGCGCAACACTCCTTACCGGACGCAGCGCCATGTACTCCGAAAGACGCGAACGCATCGCCGATTTCTCGTCGGCAGTCATGCGAACCGTGTCGGTGTGACCCTTGAGTTGTCCGAGCAAGTCTTCCATAGACATAGGGGTTCACGCGCTCGGCGCCGCATCGAACGCGGCACGGAGCTTCTTGAGTCCGCGGTTGATGCGGACGGAAACGGCGTTCTCCTTCTCTCCGCAAACCTCGGCGATCTCCTGCGGACCGAGACCTTCGAGATAGCGCAACATCAGCGCCTCGCGGTACGGCTCTTCCATGCGGTGTAGATGCGTCATGAGCAGCGTGGCATCCACCTCGCGAAGAATGCTCTCCGAACCGAGCGCGGACGGAACCGCGAACCCGACGTCGAGCAAATCGTCCAGCGACACCGGCTTCGCCTTGCGCGAATGGTCGATGACGAGGTTGCGCGCGATGCGGAAAATGAACGCCTTGAGGTTCAGAATGTCCTGTCCTTCGGCGAGGCACTCCCAAGCGCGCAAGAAGCACTCCTGGGTAAGGTCCTTGGCCTTTTCACGGTCGTACACGCGAAAATAACAGTGCTTGAAAATGGCATCCGACAGGCTGTCGTACGCTTCAAGGAATCGGGCCGTTGTGTCCGTGGTCTGTTCCATCTGGATGTGCGGCTCATCTGCCATGACGCTACGCGGCAGGATATCTTACCGTTTGCGGCCAGTATGCCGTCTGCAGCCCTCTTTGGCAAGATGGCTCTCCACGGTAATGAAACCAAAAACGCCGCAGGACCGAAGTCCCATGGCGTTCTTTGGTGGAGATGAGGAGAGTTGAACTCCTGTCTGGTGAGACATCTCACGACACGTTGTACAAGCTTATCCCGTTTATGTTCTCAGTACCGCGATGTGAACGGGCAATACCCGCGGTACCCAGCCCTTCACAATGTCGGCCGAGAGAGAAAGGCGATCTCTCGACTCTGCCGGAAATATTGCACCCGTGATGCGCTTATCTGGCGTCAGCGCGCGGATGGGTTCTGGCGTTACGCGAGAACCGGAGCGAACGAAGGGGCGAACGCCGAAGCGAAAGCACCCTTCACCCGTGCTACGAAGTTTGCACTTGTAGTGTTTGCCCGATGATTCACGAGGTGACGGACATCCTCGCCACCAACACCAGCGTCGGCAAGATGCTGACGGTCCTCATCCGCCGCCTGCGCAGCGGCGGGTGAGCGGTGGCCAGCGGCCAGTGACCAGCGGCCAGTGACCAGCGACCAGCAGCCAGCGGTCAGCG